>NZ_JARRIR010000002.1:42649-706154 GCF_029601685.1 Rhizobium sp. YJ-22
ATTTTCCTGCAGGGCAGGAACCTTGTTACGCTTGACCTGTGCCTGGCGAGGCTTGCGGATCAGCTGGTTTACGGTAGGCATTGAACCATCCCTTGCGACTAAACTTGCCCTTGCGGGCGTTTTCCTGCCGTTTCCGGCGACGAGCACACGCGTCTTTCATGCACAAACGTGGCCCTATCCGCGTTCGACGGATGGACCACGGGAACCAGAGGACGTGTGAGGGTCACGCGTCTTGCGAGCGGCATTTCATGTCAACGTGCGTTTTGGTACCTTGCGAGAAGCCATTTCCGGGCGCAATAACCCGTAAAGCCATGCCTTGCATGGGAACCGATGTGCGGCGTACTACTGATTAAACCCCTAAACGTCAAGGGCATTTGCGTATATTGTCACCGCGCGCGGCCTGACGCGGCGGCTTGCGCCGCGTTTCCGACTAAAATTGCCGGCAATCCTCATTCGGCGCAAGATAATTCTCCGTGAAGCCCTGCTCTTCTGCTAGTCAGGGGCGCCGCGCCAGCGGCCGCAGCCAGTTTTCCGACTCGCATCGGGCGAGTCGCGGGCGGTTTTCCCGCGGAAAGGACGATCTCATGATTTCCACCTATGACAACGACAACCACAACGATTCCCCCTTCGTCTTCATCGTTATCGGCCGCGCATATCTGGAGAAGGATGGCGAAGGGATTGAACTGCATGTGATGCTGCAGGCGCCGGATGACGATTCCGCCGTGCGCATGACGCTAAACGCGCTGCAGGAGGAAGGTTTCCTCGAAGCTGACCTCGACCAGATCGGCACCATCACCGAACCGCCGGTCGACGAACCGCACGCCTCCGCCTATCAGGGCGCGCTCGAAGGCGAAGTCGCGATCATCCGCTTCGGCTGATCCGCCTCTGCCCTTCCTTTCTCAAGCAGGTTGAAACACAAAAACGCCCGGATTGCTCCGGGCGTTTTGTCTTGTCTCGGAGGCCGGCCGATTATTCGGCGGCCGGTGCGTTCTCGCCGGCGAGATCCTGCAACATTGGCGTTGCGGTTCCTGCCCCGCTGCTCTTGCGACGCTCTTCGAGGATCAGCTCGTCGCGCGAGGTGGCGATACGGCGGATCTGGGTCATGGTGCCGCCGGTACCGGCCGGGATGAGGCGGCCGACGATAACGTTTTCCTTCAGACCCTGCAGCGTGTCGGTCTTGCCGGCGATCGCCGCTTCCGTCAGCACCTTCGTCGTTTCCTGGAAGGACGCGGCGGAGATGAAGGACGGCGTCTGCAGCGAGGCCTTGGTGATGCCGAGCAGCACCGGTTCGCCCGAAGCCGGCTTCTTGCCCACTTCGATCAGATGATCGTTGGTGTCTTCCAGCTCGATCCGGTCGACATTGTCGCCGACGATATAGGTCGAGTCGCCCGCATCGGTGATCTCCACCTTCTGCAGCATCTGGCGCACGATCACTTCGATGTGCTTGTCGTTGATGACAACGCCCTGCAGACGGTAGACTTCCTGGATCTCGTTGACGAGGTAGGAAGCGAGTGCTTCCACGCCCTTGATCGCCAGGATGTCGTGCGGCGCCGGGTTGCCGTCGAGGATGTAGTCGCCCTTCTCGATGTAGTCGCCTTCCTGAAGATGGAAAGGCTTACCCTTCGGGATCAGGTATTCGACCGGCTCGACACCGTCCTCCGACGGCTCGATGATCACGCGACGCTTGTTCTTGTAGTCGCGTCCCAGGCGGATCGTGCCATCGATTTCTGCGATGATGGCGTGATCCTTCGGACGACGCGCTTCGAACAGTTCGGCAACCCGCGGCAGACCGCCGGTGATGTCCTTGGTCTTGGCGCTTTCCATCGGCGAACGGGCAAGCACGTCACCCTGGCTGACCTTCTGACCCGGTTCGACCGACAGGATCGCATCGACCGACAGAAGGAAGCGGGCTTCGCCACCGCGCGACAGCTTCATGACGTTGCCGCCGGCATCCTTGATGACGATCGCCGGCTTCAGGTCGGAGCCGCGCGGCGTCGAACGCCAGTCGATAACCTGGCGCTTGGTGATACCGGTGGACTCGTCGGTCGCTTCGAGAACCGACAGGCCATCGACCAGGTCTTCGAAATGAACGACGCCTTCCACTTCCGTCATCATCGGACGGGTGTAGGGATCCCACTCGGCCAGACGTTGGCCGCGCTTGACCTTGTCACCATCGTCCACGAACAGCTTGGAGCCGTAGGCCACGCGCTGCGAAGACCGCTCGACGCCACGCTCGTCCAGGATCGCGACCGCCATGTTACGACCCATGGCGACGAGATTGCCGTCCGAGTTGCGCAGCATGTTGCGGTTCTTGATCTGGATCGTGCCTTCATAGGACGCTTCCAGGAACGACTGGTCGACCACGTTCGCCGTACCGCCCAGGTGGAAGGTACGCATGGTGAGTTGGGTGCCCGGCTCGCCGATCGACTGCGCCGCGATGACGCCGACCGCTTCGCCCATGTTGACCGGCGTGCCGCGCGCGAGGTCGCGGCCATAGCAGATCGAGCAAACGCCGGTCTGCACTTCGCAGGTCAGGGCCGAGCGGATGCGGATCGACTGGATACCGGCCTTCTCGATTTCGACGACGTCGGCTTCGAGGATCATCTTGCCGGCATCGACGATGCGCTCACCCGTGATCGGATGATCGATGTCGTCGAGCGCCGTGCGGCCGAGGACGCGGGCGCCGATCGAAGCGACCACCTGGCCGGCGTCGACGATGGCGGTCATGGTCAGGCCGTTCGGCGTGCCGCAATCGACCAGATTGACGATGCAATCCTGGGCGACGTCGACGAGACGGCGGGTCAGGTAACCGGAGTTCGCGGTCTTCAAGGCGGTGTCTGCCAGACCCTTACGGGCGCCGTGCGTCGAGTTGAAGTACTCGTTCACGGTCAGGCCTTCCTTGAAGTTCGAGATGATCGGCGTCTCGATGATTTCACCCGACGGCTTGGCCATCAGGCCGCGCATGCCGCCCAACTGGCGCATCTGGTTCGGCGAACCGCGGGCACCCGAGTGGGACATCATGTAGATCGCGTTCATCGGCTTCTGGCGGCCGGTCTCGGGGTCGAACTCGACGGCCTTGATGCGGGCCATCATGTCTTCCGCGACCTTTTCGGTGGCCTTGCCCCATGCGTCGACGACCTTGTTGTACTTTTCGCCCTGGGTGATCAGGCCGTCATTGTACTGCTGCTCGTATTCCTTGACGAGCGACTCGGTGTCGCCGACGATCTTCGCCTTGCTGTCCGGGATCACCATGTCGTCCTTGCCGAACGAAATGCCGGCGCGGCAGGCATGGGTGAAGCCGAGCTGCATGATGCGGTCGCAGAAGATGACCGTGTCCTTCTGGCCGCAATGGCGGTAGACGGTGTCGATCATCTTGGAGATGTTCTTCTTGGTCATCTCCTGGTTGCAGATATCGAACGGAATATTGCCGTTCTTCGGCAGCAACTCGCCGATGATCATGCGGCCGGGGGTCGTTTCATAGATCTTCGACACCGGATTGCCATCGAGATCGACGGACTTGAAGCGGCCGCGGATCTTGGCGTGCAGCGTCACGACCTTGTTTTCCAGAGCATGGTGCAGTTCGCCCATGTCCGAGAAGGCCATGCCTTCGCCCGGCTCGTTCTGGTTCAGGATCGACAGGTAGTACAGGCCGAGAACCATGTCCTGCGAAGGAACGATGATCGGGGCGCCGTTGGCCGGATGCAGGATGTTGTTGGTCGACATCATCAGCACACGCGCTTCCAGCTGCGCTTCCAGCGACAGCGGAACGTGAACGGCCATCTGGTCGCCGTCGAAGTCGGCGTTGAAGGCGGTGCAGACGAGCGGATGCAGCTGGATCGCCTTGCCTTCGACCAGGATCGGTTCGAAGGCCTGGATGCCCAGGCGGTGCAGCGTCGGTGCGCGGTTCAGCAGCACCGGATGCTCGCGGATGACCTCGTCGAGGATATCCCAGACTTCCGGCTTCTCTTTTTCAACCAGCTTCTTGGCCTGCTTGACGGTCGAGGAGAAACCCTTGGCGTCGAGGCGGGCGTAGATGAACGGCTTGAACAGTTCGAGCGCCATCTTCTTCGGCAGGCCGCACTGGTGCAGCTTCAGTTCCGGACCGGTCACGATGACCGAACGGCCGGAATAGTCGACGCGCTTGCCGAGCAGGTTCTGGCGGAAGCGGCCCTGCTTGCCCTTGAGCATGTCGGACAGCGACTTCAGCGGACGCTTGTTGGCACCGGTGATGACGCGGCCGCGGCGGCCGTTGTCGAACAGGGCGTCAACCGATTCCTGAAGCATGCGCTTCTCGTTGCGGATGATGATGCCCGGTGCGCGCAGCTCGATGAGGCGCTTCAGACGGTTGTTACGGTTGATGACGCGGCGATACAGGTCGTTGAGGTCCGACGTCGCGAAACGGCCGCCGTCCAGCGGAACCAGCGGGCGCAGGTCCGGCGGGATCACCGGAACGACCTTCATGATCATCCATTCCGGGCGGTTGCCAGAATCGATGAAGTTCTCGACGATCTTCAGCCGCTTCATCAGCTTCTTCTGCTTCAGATCCGACGTGGTGTCGGCCAGATCAGAGCGCAGGTCGCCGGCCAGCTTGTCGAGGTTCATCGACGCCAGCATTTCATAGATGGCTTCGGCGCCGATCATCGCCGTGAACTGGTCTTCACCATATTCGTCGACGGCGATCATGTATTCTTCTTCGGACAGAAGCTGGTTCGCCTTCAGCGCGGTCAGGCCCGGCTCGGTGACGATATAGTTCTCGAAATAGAGAACGCGCTCGACATCCTTCAGCGTCATGTCGAGCAGCGTCGAGATGCGCGAGGGAAGCGACTTCAGGAACCAGATATGGGCAACCGGCGCTGCCAGCTCGATATGGCCCATGCGCTCGCGGCGAACGCGCGACAGCGTCACTTCGACGCCGCACTTTTCGCAGATGATGCCCTTGTACTTCATGCGCTTGTACTTGCCGCACAGGCACTCGTAGTCCTTGATCGGGCCGAAGATGCGCGCGCAGAACAGGCCGTCACGCTCGGGCTTGAACGTGCGGTAGTTGATGGTTTCCGGCTTCTTGATCTCACCGTAGGACCACGACAGAATCTTCTCCGGAGACGCAATCGAAATCCGGATGGAATCGAAGGTCTGCGCAGGCAACTGCGGGTTGAAAAGGTTCATGACCTCTTGGTTCATGCCTATCTCCTTATGGGGCTGGCGAAGCCCTCAACTTGCGTCCCTGCCCGGCAATTCCCGGGAACCGGGCCGGACGCATTAAACGACGGTAACCGCAGAATGCGGCAAAAATCCCCGTTTCCAGCCCGGCGAAAAGCTGGCTCGAAACGGGAACGGTGCGCGCCGGCGTGGGCGCGCACCCTGTCGATCCTTATTCCGCGGCGTCGGGAAGCTGCTGGCCGCCATTCTCGTCGAGCTTGGAATTCTCCAGTTCGACGGAAAGGCCGAGCGAGCGCATTTCCTTGACGAGAACGTTGAAGCTTTCCGGAATACCGGCCTCGAACGTGTCGTCGCCACGCACGATGGCCTCGTAGACCTTGGTGCGGCCGGCAACGTCGTCCGACTTGACGGTGAGCATTTCCTGCAGCGTGTAAGCCGCACCATATGCTTCCAGAGCCCAGACTTCCATTTCCCCGAAGCGCTGTCCGCCGAACTGCGCCTTGCCACCCAGCGGCTGCTGGGTCACGAGGGAGTACGGGCCGATCGAACGGGCATGGATCTTGTCGTCGACCAGGTGGTTCAGCTTGATCATGTACATGTAGCCGACGGTCACCTTGCGGTCGAAGGCTTCACCGGTACGGCCGTCATACAGGACCGACTGACCCGATTCGTTCAGGCCCGCCTTCTTCAGCATCGCGGCAACGTCCGGCTCATGCGCGCCGTCGAAGACCGGCGTGGCGATCGAAACGCCGCGCTTGGCCTCTTCGGCAAGCTTCACCAGCGACTCGTCGTCGAACCGCTTGACCTCGTCATGGGCTTCGCTTGCGTAGATCTCGGTCAGCTCACTGCGCAGCTCGGAGATGTCCATCGTCTTGCGATAGGCTTCGAGCATGTCGCCGATCTTCTTGCCCATGCCTGCGCATGCCCATGCGAGGTGGGTTTCGAGGATCTGGCCGACGTTCATGCGCGAGGGAACGCCAAGCGGGTTCAAGCAGATGTCGACATGCGTGCCGTCTTCCAGGAACGGCATGTCTTCGATCGGCACGATGCGCGACACGACACCCTTGTTGCCGTGACGGCCGGCCATCTTGTCGCCCGGCTGGATCTTGCGCTTCACGGCGACGAAGACCTTGACCATCTTCATGACGCCCGGAGGCATTTCATCGCCGCGCTGGACCTTCTCGACCTTGTCCATGAAGCGCTGTTCGAGGCGCGACTTGGATTCGTCGTACTGGCCGCGGAGCGCTTCGATCTCGCCCTGCACCTTCTCGTCCTCGACGGCGAACATCCACCACTGCGAGCGGGGATATTCCGAGACGATGGCGTTGGAAAGCTCGACGCCCTTCTTGAAGCCCTTCGGACCGGCGACGGAGACCTGGCCGCGCAGCATGTCGACCAGGCGGCCGTAGACGTTGCGGTCGAGGATCGCCTGTTCGTCGTCGCGGTCCTTGGCGAGGCGTTCGATTTCCTCGCGCTCGATCGCCATCGCGCGCTCGTCCTTTTCAACGCCGTGGCGGTTGAAGACGCGCACTTCGACGACGGTCCCGAACGTGCCCGGAGGCATGCGCATCGAGGTGTCGCGAACGTCGGAAGCCTTTTCGCCGAAGATGGCGCGCAGAAGCTTTTCTTCCGGCGTCATCGGGCTTTCACCCTTCGGCGTGATCTTGCCGACCAGGATATCGCCCGGCTGAACTTCCGCACCGATATACACGATACCGGCTTCGTCCAGGTTCTTCAGCGCTTCTTCCGAAACATTCGGAATGTCGCGGGTGATTTCTTCCGGACCCAGCTTCGTGTCGCGCGCCATCACTTCGAATTCCTCGATGTGGATGGAGGTGAACACGTCGTCGGAAACGATACGCTCCGACATCAGGATCGAGTCTTCGTAGTTGTAGCCGTTCCAGGGCATGAACGCGACGAGCGCGTTGCGGCCGAGAGCCAGATCGCCCAGATCCGTCGACGGACCGTCGGCAATGATGTCGCCCTTGTTGAGGACGTCACCGACCGTCACCAGCGGGCGCTGATTGACGCAGGTGTTCTGGTTCGAACGCTGGAACTTCTGCAGGCGGTAGATATCGACGCCCGACTTGCCGGCATCGAGGTCTTCCGTGGCGCGGATAACAATACGGGTGGCATCGACCTGGTCGACCACACCGCCACGACGGGCCGCGATGGCAGCGCCGGAGTCGCGAGCCACGATCGGTTCCATGCCGGTGCCGACGAACGGCGCTTCGGCGCGCACCAGCGGTACGGCCTGACGCTGCATGTTCGAGCCCATGAGCGCGCGGTTGGCGTCGTCGTTCTCAAGGAACGGGATGAGCGCCGCCGCCACCGAAACGAGCTGCTTCGGCGAAACGTCCATCAGGTTGATGTTATCGCGCGGGGCGAGCATGACTTCGCCGGCATGACGGCAGACGACGAACTCTTCCGCGAACGAATTGTCGGCGTTCAGCGGCGAGTTGGCCTGCGCGACATGGTACTTGGCCTCTTCCATGGCGGAGAGGTAGACCACGTCGTTGGTAACGCTGCCGTCCACGATCTTGCGGTACGGGCTTTCGATGAAGCCGTACTTGTTGACGCGGGCGAAGGTCGCGAGCGAGTTGATCAGACCGATGTTCGGTCCCTCTGGCGTTTCGATCGGGCAAATACGGCCGTAATGGGTCGGGTGAACGTCGCGGACTTCGAAGCCGGCGCGCTCACGGGTCAGACCGCCCGGACCAAGAGCCGAGAGACGGCGCTTGTGGGTGATTTCCGAAAGCGGGTTCACCTGGTCCATGAACTGCGACAGCTGCGACGAACCGAAGAATTCGCGCACGGCAGCCGCGGCCGGCTTGGCGTTGATCAGATCCTGCGGCATGACCGTGTCGATCTCGATCGACGACATGCGCTCCTTGATGGCGCGCTCCATGCGCAGCAGGCCGAGGCGATACTGGTTTTCCATCAGCTCGCCGACCGAACGGACGCGGCGGTTGCCGAGATTGTCGATATCGTCGATCTCGCCCTTGCCGTCACGCAGCTCGACCAGCATCTTGACCACGGCCAGGATGTCGTCCTTGCGCAGCGTGCGCACCGTGTCCGCGACGTCGAGGTCGAGACGCATGTTCATCTTGACGCGACCGACGGCCGACAGGTCGTAACGCTCGGCGTCGAAGAACAGCGAGTTGAACATCGCTTCGGCCGATTCCATGGTCGGCGGTTCGCCCGGACGCATGACGCGGTAGATGTCGAACAGCGCGTCCTGGCGGTTCTCGTTCTTGTCCGCAGCAAGCGTGTTGCGGATATAGGCGCCGACATTGATATGGTCGATGCCGAGAACCGGAATCTCGGTGAAACCGGCATTCAGGATGACCGGCAGGGTCTTCTCGTCGATCTCGTCGCCGGCCTCGAGATAGATCTCGCCCGTCGAATAGTTGACGATGTCTTCCGCCAGGAAGTTACCGTACAGGTCTTCGTCCGTCGCCTGCAGGGCCTTCAGGCCCTTCTCGGTAAGCTGGCGCAGCAGGCGCGGGGTCAGTTTCTTGCCGGCTTCGACCACGACTTCGCCGCTGTCTGCGTCGATCATGTCGTTGATCGTCTTGGTGCCCTTCAGCACCTCCGGCTGGAACGGAATCCGCCAGCCGCCCTTGGCGTCGCGCTCGTAGAGCGACTTGGTGTAGAAGGTCTCGAGGATCTGCTCGCCATCCATGCCGAGCGCCATCAAGAGCGACGTCACCGGAATCTTGCGGCGACGGTCGATACGCGCATAGACGATGTCCTTGGCGTCGAATTCGATGTCGAGCCAGGAGCCGCGATAGGGGATGACGCGGGCGGCGAACAGCAGCTTGCCCGAGGAGTGGCTCTTGCCCTTGTCGTGATCGAAGAACACGCCGGGCGAACGGTGCATCTGGGAGACGATGACGCGCTCGGTACCGTTGACGATGAACGTGCCGTTGTCGGTCATGAGCGGCATGTCGCCCATGTAGACGGACTGTTCCTTGATGTCCTTGATCGACTTCGCGCCCGTATCCTCGTCGATATCGAACACGATGAGACGCAGGGTCACTTTCAGCGGCGCCGCGAAGGTGAGGTCACGCTGACGGCATTCCTCGACGTCGAACTTCGGAGGTTCAAACTCATAGGAGACGAATTCGAGCATCGATGCACCGGAAAAATCGGTGATCGGGAAAACGGACTTGAAAACGGACTGCAGCCCCTCGTCCGGACGACCGCCCTTGGGCTCGTCGACCATGAGGAACTGATCGTAGGATGCCTTTTGAACCTCGATGAGGTTCGGCATCTGCGTGACTTCTGGGATTTTTCCGAAAAACTTGCGTACGCGCCTGCGACCATTATACGAAAGGGTCTGAGCCATCGTCGCTCCTTCAAACTTTGTGCATCCGGGCCTGCAACGGACGGGGTTCGCTGGCCAGTCGATCCCGTCGATCAATGGGAAGTTCAAACTCGTTCCGGGGCGAAAGCGTGGGCCGGATTGCCTGCACGTTCCCGTCCGGAACCATCCTCTTGAAGAACCCATTACCCAAAAGCCGTTTTTCACCGCGGCTTTTGGGTAATATGTTTGAAGGGATGCGAAATCCGGGAGAGGAAAACCTCTCCCGGAGCATTCCGATATTACTTGACGTCGACCTTGGCGCCGGCATCCTCAAGCTTCTTCTTGAGATCAGCGGCTTCAGCCTTGGAAACGCCTTCCTTGACAGCCTTCGGAGCGCCTTCGACCAGGTCCTTGGCTTCCTTGAGGCCGAGACCGGTGATGGCGCGGACTTCCTTGATGACGTTGATCTTGTTGGCGCCGGCATCAGCGAGGATGACGTCGAACTCGGTCTTTTCTTCTTCGACCGGAGCAGCGGCAGCAGCGCCGCCAGCAGCAGCAACAGCAACCGGAGCAGCGGCGGAAACGCCCCACTTTTCTTCGAGCAGCTTGGAAAGCTCAGCGGCTTCCAGAACGGTCAGGGCGGACAGGTCTTCAACGATCTTTGCGAGATCAGCCATTGTAGTAGTTCCTTTTGTTCGGTTCGAACTGGTTTAAATTGTACAGCGAAAACCGCCTTACGCGGCTTCGTCCTTCTTGGCATATGCCGAGAACACGCGGGCGAGCTGTGCCGCCGGTGCCTGGACAACGCCTGCGATGCGCGTGGCCGGGGTCTGAATCATACCCACCAGTCTTGCACGCAGTTCGTCCAGCGAAGGCAGGGTCGCGAGCGACTTGACTGCATCCGCATTGAGCGTCGTTGCCCCCATGGCGCCACCGAGAACAACGATCTTGTCGTTGGTCTTGGCGAAATCCATGACGATTTTCGGAGCCGTGATCGGGTCGGCGCTGAAAGCGATCAGCGTCTGGCCCTTGAAGAGATTTGTCATCCCTTCGGACTCCGTGCCCTGAAGAGCGATCTTGGCCAGGCGGTTCTTCGCGACTTTGACGGTGCCGCCAGCAGCGCGCATCTTCGAACGGAAGTCGTTCATCTGCGCAACTGTGACACCAGCATAGTGGGCCACGACAACCGAACCGGAAGCCTTGAAGACTTCGTTCAGCTCCGTGACGAATTCGCGTTTTTCCGCTCTTTCCACT
This sequence comes from Rhizobium sp. YJ-22, assembly GCF_029601685.1. Taxonomy (NCBI): domain Bacteria; kingdom Pseudomonadati; phylum Pseudomonadota; class Alphaproteobacteria; order Hyphomicrobiales; family Rhizobiaceae; genus Rhizobium; species Rhizobium sp. YJ-22. The sequence goes on from NZ_JARRIR010000002.1 coordinate 53,373, forward strand.
GTCTGTCTCCAGTAGACGGGACCGCAATCCTGCAAGTCCCATCGGGTTTGCCTTTGCCGCCAACAATCTCCTCGAAAGGAGATCCAAAGCGACGCTTGAGGATCCTGTCCCCTCCGCGCTGTCGCCGTAGCTCCAGGCAAAAGGCACTCTAGGTTCGAACCGAAAGCGTTTGGAAACGCTTTAAAACTCGGGTCTCACCCGTCTCATGCAGGCCAAGTGATTAAGGGAAAACCACCTGCAATCTCGGACAGGAGTTCCGGATAACTCCGGAAATCTCCGGCCCCGAAGGGCCGGAAATCTTTAAATCCGGACGAGTGAAAGTCCGGAAAACTTGAAAAATCAGGCGGCGGTGACCGAGGACGGCTCGACCTTGACGCCCGGGCCCATCGTCGAGGAGATGGCGACGCGCTTCAGGTAGTTGCCCTTGGCACCAGCCGGCTTCGCCTTGATGACGGCGTCGGCGAATGCCTTGATGTTCTCTTCGAGAGCCTTGGCATCGAACGAGGCCTTGCCGATACCGGCATGGATGATACCAGCCTTCTCGACGCGGAACTCGACGGCGCCGCCCTTGGATGCCTTGACGGCACCGGTGACGTCCATCGTGACCGTACCGACCTTCGGGTTCGGCATCATGCCGCGCGGGCCGAGAACCTTACCGAGGCGGCCGACGAGCGGCATCATGTCCGGGGTGGCGATGCAGCGATCGAAGTCGATCTTGCCGCCCTGGACGATTTCGAGCAGGTCTTCGGCGCCGACGATGTCTGCACCGGCAGCCTTGGCTTCGTCAGCCTTGGCGCCACGTGCGAAGACGGCGACGCGAACGTCGCGGCCCGTGCCGTTCGGCAAGTTGACCACACCGCGAACCATCTGGTCGGCGTGACGCGGGTCGACGCCGAGGTTCATGGCGATTTCGACGGTTTCGTCGAACTTGGCGGTGGCACGCTCCTTGACGAGGGCGATGGCGTCCGTGAGAGCGACCAGCTTGGTGGGGTCGATGCCTTCGCGGATCTTCTGAATGCGCTTTGCGAGCTTTGCCATGTTATGCCACCACTTCCAGACCCATGGCGCGGGCGGAGCCCTCGATCATGGCCATTGCGCCTTCGATATCGGCGGCGTTCAGATCCTTCATCTTCGCTTCCGCGATCGACTTGATCTGAGCCTTGGTGAGCTTGGCGGCGGCAGCGCCCTTGCCCGGCGTCTTCGAGCCGGACTGGATCTTCGCTTCCTTCTTGAGGAAGTAGCTGACCGGCGGCTGCTTCATCGCGAAAGTGAAGGACTTATCCTGGTAATAGGTGATGACGACCGGGATCGGCATACCCTTTTCCATTTCCTGCGTGGCGGCGTTGAACGCCTTGCAGAATTCCATGATGTTGATGCCGCGCTGACCAAGTGCAGGACCGATCGGCGGGGACGGATTGGCCGACCCAGCCTTTACCTGCAGCTTGAGCTGGCCCATGACTTTCTTAGCCATAACTCTCTGCCTTTCTAAAGAGGCCGGAAAACCGGCCGATGATGCCGGACGTCCGTCCGGCGGCTGCGGTTGCGTGGTCCGGTTGATTGACGGCCGGCCAAAGCCGCCTCACCTTCCACGCGCATGCGGACCGGAGGTCCGCGATCGCTCAGACCTTTTCGACCTGAGCGTATTCCAGTTCGACGGGCGTCGCGCGGCCGAAGATCGAGACTTCGACCTTGAGGCGCGAGCGCTCCTCGTCGACATCCTGAACGATGCCATTGAACGAAGCGAACGGACCGTCGGACACCCGAACCTGCTCGCCGATCTCGAAGGAGATCGTGGACTTCGGACGCTCGACGCCCTCCTGGACCTGGCCCAGGATACGGTCGGCTTCGGAGTCCGGGATCGGAACCGGCTTGTTGTCGGAACCGAGGAAACCGGTGACGCGCGGCGTGTTCTTGATCAGGTGATAGGCTTCATCCGTCAAGTCGGCCCGAACCATGACATAGCCCGGAAAGAACTTGCGCTCGGAATCGACCTTGCGACCCCGCCGCACCTCGACCACCTTCTCGGTCGGGACAAGAATCTTTTCGAAGAGATGCTCAAGGCCCTTCTGGCGAACCTTCTCCTCGATCGACTCCGCGACCTTCTTTTCAAAATTCGAATATGCGTGGACGATATACCAGCGCGCCGCCATTGCCTGTCTCCACCCGTATTATCTGCTGATGTTCAGCACGAGGCTCAAAAGCCAGCCCATCAACTGATCCGCGGCGAAGAAGAACAACGCAGCGAAAATAACCATGACCAGCACCATGGCGGTCGAGATCATCGTCTCGCGGCGCGACGGCCACGTGACCTTGGCCGTCTCCGCCCGGACCTGCCGGAGAAACGTAACTGGGTTGGTTTTCGATGCCATTGACTACCCACGCAATTACGGCGCGTAAAGCTGGTTGAATCAGCCCCACGCACCGCGTGTCTGTTTGAACCTTACATAAACATCGAAGACGCGATTCTCAAGTGTCAATTCGATATTTACGGCCTTAGATATGTTTTGCCAAACCAGCGTCGGCTGCATGATACTGCGCCGGATGAAATGGAATGGCAGGGGCAGAGGGGCTCGAACCCCCGACCTGCGGTTTTGGAGACCGCCGCTCTACCAACTGAGCTATACCCCTTCGTCTCCGCCTCCGGCATCGGCTCGCTTTTGCGCCGCACCGTCGGCATGGGGCTCCTTTAAGGCGGCTTGGCCGGCATTGCAAGCCTGTTTTTTCATTTTCCTATCGGGATGGTCAAATTTTCGCAAGAGCACCCTGCCCGCCGGTGGAAAACCGCAAGGCCCTGTTTTCACGCTGCGATTTGAAACAACGGAATCGCATCACAGAACGCAAAAAGCCCCGCCGTTTCCGGCGGGGCTTTTCGAATGGATACCGAGTAAAGACTACTCGATGATCGAGGCGATGATGCCGGCGCCGCCTGCAAATCGCGCTTGCGCGTCATTTGCAGATCTTCACTTGCCGTCGGCAAGCTTACGGCATCGTCATCATCGATTACTCGATGATCGAGGCGACGATGCCGGCGCCGACGGTGCGGCCGCCTTCGCGGATCGCGAAGCGCAGCTTTTCTTCCATCGCGATCGGAACGATCAGCTCGACGTCAACGGTCACGTTGTCGCCCGGCATCACCATTTCCGTGCCTTCCGGCAGCGTCACGATGCCCGTCACGTCCGTCGTGCGGAAGTAGAACTGCGGACGGTAGTTGGTGAAGAACGGCGTATGACGGCCGCCTTCTTCCTTCGTCAGGATGTAGGCTTCGGCCTTGAACTTCTTGTGCGGCTTGACCGAACCCGGCTTGCACAGGATCTGGCCACGCTCGACGCCGTCACGGTTCACACCGCGAACCAGCGCGCCGATGTTGTCGCCGGCCTGGCCCTGGTCGAGCAGCTTGCGGAACATTTCAACGCCGGTCACCGTCGTCTTCGAGGTCGGGCGGATGCCGACGATCTCGACTTCTTCACCGACCTTGACGATGCCGCGCTCGACGCGACCGGTCACGACCGTACCGCGGCCCGAGATCGAGAACACGTCTTCGATCGGCATCAGGAACGGCTGGTCGATCGGACGTTCCGGCGTCGGAATGTAGGCGTCGACTTCTTCCATCAGCTTGCGGACAGCGTTCTCGCCGATTTCCTTGTTGGAATCTTCGAGAGCGGCCAGCGCCGAGCCCTTGACGATCGGAATGTCGTCGCCGGGGAAGTCGTAGGACGACAGCAGTTCGCGCACTTCCAGCTCGACGAGCTCGAGCAGCTCGGCGTCGTCGACCTGGTCGACCTTGTTGAGGAACACGACGATCGCCGGAACGCCGACCTGGCGGGCAAGCAGGATGTGTTCGCGCGTCTGCGGCATCGGGCCGTCAGCAGCCGAGCACACCAGGATCGCACCGTCCATCTGGGCAGCGCCGGTGATCATGTTCTTGACGTAGTCGGCGTGGCCGGGGCAGTCGACGTGGGCGTAGTGGCGGTTGGCGGTCTCGTACTCGACATGCGCCGTCGAGATCGTGATGCCGCGGGCCTTCTCTTCCGGTGCTGCGTCGATCTGGTCGTAAGCCTTGAATTCACCGAAGAACTTGGTGATCGCAGCCGTCAGAGACGTCTTGCCGTGGTCGACGTGGCCGATCGTGCCAATGTTCACGTGCGGCTTGTTGCGCTCAAACTTACTCTTTGCCATTTGAATGCTTCCTGTGGATCGGTAAGAGGAGACCCGGCGAACGGGTTTAGTGCCGCCGTTTAAGGCTTTCGCAATAAATGCGCAAGACTTAAATATTTGCAGCGGGCGGCGGCGAAGCGATAATCCTAGGCTTTGCGCAAATCAGGTTAACGAGCTGAAATCACACAGGCCCAAGACGTCAAACAAGTATGTTTTCGGAAGTTACAGATGGAGCGGGTAGCGGGAATCGAACCCGCGTATTCAGCTTGGAAGGCTGCTGCTCTACCATTGAGCTATACCCGCAGGGTCTGGCGCTTTCCGAGGACGAATGGTGGAGAGAGTTGGATTTGAACCAACGTAGGCTGAGCCAACGGATTTACAGTCCGTCCCCTTTAACCACTCGGGCATCTCTCCAGTTTCGTCCTGGTCGGAAGGCCAAGTTTTCTCGACTTCGTAGCGTGTGCTCCGCTGTCTGTGCGGCGTATATGACTTCCCCGATCCGATCTGTCAACACGCATTCTCATGAATAAATTCGATTTTTTAAAGCGGCTGTGGAAAGCTCGATTTTTCTGGGCTTCGGTCGAAAAACCATCGGCGACCGCCCGTGGCGTCTTTGCGCGCGTCCATGCGATTGTCCCTAGCGGGCCGGTTTTCCCCCCGATATAAAGCGCCATGACCAAGGACAAAGACAACGATAAATCCGCCCGCGACACGCATTACGCCACTCTGCGGCGTGCTCATCGCGATGCCCGCCGAGAGCGTGGCGAGATTCCCACTCCCGACAGCCGCAAGCGCGCCGGCCAGAAGGACTGGAAGCCGCCGGCGCTCGAGGCCAACCAGGTCTTCCTGTATGGCTTGCATACCGTGCGCGCAGCACTGGCCAATCCGCAGCGCAAGAACGTGCGCCTCAGCGTCACACAGAACGCTCTGGCGCGGCTGGAGGTCGAGCCCGAAACGCTCGGCATTCCCGTCGATATCGTCTCGCCGCATGAGATCGAACGCATCCTCGGCCCGGAGGCCATACACCAGGGCGTCATGCTGGAAACCCGTCCCCTGCCCGTGCGCCGGCTGGAAGCGCTGAAGGACAGCCCGCTGATCCTGGTTCTCGACCAGGTGACCGATCCGCACAATGTCGGCGCGCTGATGCGTTCGGCTGTCGCCTTCGATGCCGGCGCGGTCATCACCACGATTCGCCATAGCCCGACCGAATCGGGCGTGCTCGCCAAATCCGCCTCCGGCGCGCTGGAAATGATTCCCTATATCCAGATCACCAATCTGGCGGATGCGCTGGCTGAGTTGCACGACCTCGGCTTCCAGACCCTCGGCCTCGATTCAGAGGGACCGGCGGTTCTCGAAGACAGCTTTTCGGGCGACAAGGTGGCGCTGGTGCTGGGTTCGGAAGGCAAGGGCCTACGCCAGAAGACGCGCGAGACCGTCAGCACGCTCGCCCGCCTCGACATGCCCGGGCAGATCAAGTCGCTGAACGTCTCCAATGCCGCCGCCATCGCGCTCTACGCGACGCGTGCCTATCTCAAGCGCTGACCTCTCAGGCGCGCCGCCACCAGTCGGGATCGCCATCGGCGATCTCGATTCCGGTGGTATCGGCTGCCTGTAGCCAATCGGACACCGGCCGTCCGGAAACGACCATTGCGCCGGCGAAATCGGCGAGTGGCATCAGCACGAAGCCGCGCTCCAGCATCCGCGGATGCGGAATCACCAGTCGCTCACTGTCTAGCGTCAAATCATCATAGGTCAGGATATCGATATCCAGCGTGCGCGGCCCCCAGCGCGCGTCGCGCACCCGCTTCATATGCCGCTCGATATCGAGGCAGAGCGCGATCAGTTCCGCCGGTGTAAGCACGGTGTGCAGTTCCGCGCAGGCGTTGAAGAAATCCGCCTGGTCGGTCTTGCCCCAGGGCGGCGTGCGGTAAAGCCGCGAGACGGCGCTGACCATACAATCGTCGCGGGCGTCGAGCGCCTGCAATGCATCCGCCATGGCGCGGGCGGGATCGCCGAGATTTCCGCCGAGACCCAGCGCCGCGCGATGCGTTAAAGCCTCAGGCACGGTGCTCAACGCTCACCTGGACGTAATCGAGAATGCCTGGCACCGGTGCGCCGGGCTTGCGCACGGTGATTCTGGCGCGGCGCACCTGAGGATGCTGCTGACAGATGGATTTGGCGATGTCATGCGCCAGCGCCTCGATCAGGTAGCGGCGCGTGCCGGTCACGATCGATTCGACGACTTGGAACACCTCGCCGTAATGCACGGTATTGTCGATCGAATCGGTTTCCAGCGCATCGCCTGGGTCGACCTCCATTTCGACATCGACGAAGAAGCGCTGCCCGAGGAATTCTTCCTGCTCGAAAACCCCATGGCGGGCGAAGAAGGCGCAGTTCTGAAGGTGGATGGTGTAGGTGCCGCTCATGCCGCCGCTCCGCTCAAGGCTTTGTCTGGAAGGCGAGCATAGCATCCGCCATTGCCAGCGCATCCCTGTTGATTGCGACATTGTGAACACGGAAAATCGCAAAGCCCTTCATGCGCAACAGCGCCGTCGTCGCCGCCGTCGCCACGTCGCGGTCCTTGGCGTCGCGGCCGGTGACATTGCCGAGAAAGCGCTTCCGCGATGTGCCGGCCAGCAAAGGCAGGCCGAAGACAGCCAGTTCATCGCTTCGCGCCATCAACTCCAGATTGGCCTGAGGCGTTTCCTTGGCAAAGCCGAAACCCGGGTCGAGCACGATGCGCTCGCGGGAAACGCCCGCCGCATCTGTTATGGCAAGCGAGCGGTCGAGGAACAGGCGCTGGTCGGCGATGACGTCGGCAAGCCGTTCGCGGTTACGCCCGGTATGCATCAGGCAAAGCCCGGCGCCGGCTTCGGCGCAGACGGTCGCAAGCTCCGGCTCCTTTTGCGCGGCCCAGACGTCATTGACGATATGGGCGCCGGCGGCAATCGCCAGCCGCGCCGTCTCAGCCCGGTAGGTATCGATGGAAATCAGCGCATCTGTGCGCGCCGCCAGCGCCTCGACGACCGGCAGGACGCGGTCCTGCTCCTGCGCCGCCGAGACAGGATCGGCGCCTGGCCGTGTCGATTCGCCACCGATGTCGAGAATGTCAGCGCCCTCTCCGACGCAGCTAAGCGCATGTTCCACCGCGCTCGCCGCGACGGCATGCTCGCCGCCGTCGGAAAAGGAATCGGGCGTGACGTTGACGATCGCCATCAGGCGGCCGGTCTCGCCGAGCGCCAGCGTGCGGCCATGCGCCACCGGCCAGATGCGTGTTGTCAAAACTGTCACCGAAAAACGATCCCCGGTCAGAAAGTTTGGAGAAGTGCGGCAGCGTGTTGCCTTCGCCGCCGCTATGCCGCAAGCTTGCCGTGGTTTCAACCCGCCTGCCAAGGACGAAATGACCAGATCCGCTGCTTCGCGCCTTTTTCTTGTTCTGCTTGCCACCGCGACGCTTGCCTCCACTGGCGCAAACGCCGAGGTCGTGATCCGCAAGAGCATCCGCTATTTCACCGTCAAGGGCGCCACCGCCGAGCAGCTGGACGACGCGTTGTCGAGGCACGGGCCGAAGACGCTGGCCTCCCCCATGCGCCATCCGGGCGCCACGCGCATAAAATTCGGCGGCTCGGTCACCTATGCCGAGACCGGCCATCTCTGCCGCGTCGACAAGGTGCTGATTACGCTGAGCACGCAACTGATCCTGCCGCGCTGGAACCGCCCGAAAAATGCCTCGAAGGGCCTGGCGATGATCTGGAACACGCTCGCCGCCGATATCAAGCGGCATGAGGAGCGCCATGCCGAGATCGCCCGCAACCATGCCCGGCAGATGGAAAAGAGCTTCTCGCGCCTTGGAGCGGAACGTTCCTGCAAGGTGCTGCAGGCTCGCGTCGCGGAGGTCTCCCGCCGGGAGCTGGACGACCACGACCGCGACCAGGCCCGATTCGACCGGATAGAGGCGGCGAATTTCGAAAGCCGGATGACGCGTCTGATGCGCTACCGGCTATCCGGCCGTTCCGCGCAGGATTGAGCCTTTTCAGGGGCGCCGCCGGAACCGAGTCGAAAAACGGCCTGTCAGTAACGATCCGAAGCTTGCGCGAGGCTTGCTTCGACCCCTGTCAATAACCGGTCATTTCTCGGCATGGCTATCCCGCCGCAAGCGTAGTATAGTCGTCTCAACTTAAAGCAGCCGATACGAATACATTGATCGCATCAATCCGGGTTCTCCTGGCGCGTCTGTCAACCGCAGGTGTTTCCTCCCTCGCCTGATATGGTGATGCGCCCTCCTAGCCTCGCTCCTCCTCAAAGAGAGCGAGGCTTTTTTTGAGCGCCTCATGGGAGAAGGATTGAAAGCTCAAGCCTGCCGTTCCGGCACATGCACCACCAGCCCGTCAAGGGCCGGCGTCATCTTGATCTGACAGGAGAGACGCGAGGTGGGACGCACGTCGAAGGCGAAGTCGAGCATGTCCTCTTCCATCGGCTGTGGCTGCCCCACGGCCTCCGTCCAGGCATCGTCGACATAGATATGACAGGTGGCGCAGGCGCAGGCGCCGCCGCACTCGGCATCGATGCCGGGCACGGAATTGCGCACGGCATTCTCCATCACCGTCGACCCGTTCTCGACATCGAGATCGAAACGCGTTCCGTCGAAGGCAAGGATGGTAAGCTTGGTCATGGCATCGGATTCCGTTCAGTCATTCCAATCGAATGGCCGTTCTTCCACGAATTCGTCATGCGCGTCAATCAGTGACGCGCGGATGGCAGGCATGGCCCCATGCCCTCGCCCGAGACCGGAAGTGAGACACCCCGGTCTTTTCTCACAACCCCGGAAAGCGGGCGCGTCGTTCCTTATCGACACAGCTTGAGAATGAAGTTTTCCGCTTCCAGGACGGCTGCGTCGACGCCGGCGAACAGGGCCGCGTCTGCGGGACTGGCTTCAAGCTTTTCGGCGGCGGCCGAAACCTGGAAGGCGCCGACGGCTGCGGCAGCGCCCTTCAGCCGGTGGATGGCAATCGCCGCGCCAGCTCGGTCGCCATGGGCGATTTCCTGCAGGCTGGCGCGGGCATGGCGCGCAAAGGTCTGAAGAACTTCGATTTCGAGCGCCTTGTCGCCCATGGTCTGGCCGGCCAGATGCACGAGATCGATGGGCCGCGAGGGCGCTGCGCGGTATCCGGTGACGTTCTCGGGAGCTTCGAAAGCGATACTGACCGCTGCCATATGCCAATTTCCTTTTTATGTGCTTCCGGTCGGAAACATCCTGTAACCCGCCGCGCTGGATTCCCGTTAAATTCAGGCGCAATCAGGGCGGAAAACATCAAAGATGGTTAATATGGGCTAAACATGGCTAAAATAACTGTTTTTTAGGGATGAATTGCTTTAAAAACTGTTAACAAAGCCTGCGGGGCAAGGGCGTCCGGGTGGGGTCGAATTGTCTCTGTCTGCCGAATGTGTCACTACGGTACTTCTGAAAAAGGGTGAAATGCCGTCCTCAGGTCCGCGGACCGGCCGGACGGGCTGTCCCGGAGATACCCATGCGACGAAAAAGCGGGTATCTCGTCAGATCGGAATTCGCCGGGGCCGCGGCAGCTTGCTGTTTGCGCCCCCGGTTTCCAAGCGGAGTGATGCGTTTCCGGCTGAATGGCGGTTGCCGGTAACAGTGCGAACGAAGCCGATGTGTAGCGAGGCGTAAATCGTATGGCGAACAACAAGAACAACGAGTCGATCGACGAAAAGGCATATGAGGCGTTGGAAAACGCCTTGCAGATCAATTTTCGCGACGACAAATCCTCGCCGCGGCAGAAGGCCCTGCCGGATGCCAAGGGAGCGGTGAACAAGCCGCGCCAGAGAAGCGAGCAGGCCCAGCCTCGCCGCGCGCCCGACGCCGCCCAGGGGCAGCGTGCGCCCTCGTCGGCCGCCAACGACGCCAGCCGGCGCAATTCCGCCAGTATCATGAAGTCGCTCGACGGTGGCTCGCTCAAGCCGGCGCTGCGCATGGCGACGATCGTCAGCGCCCTGTGGGTCCTCGGCGGCTTCGGCCTGGCGCAGATGCTGCTTTCGCCGCAGATCTGGCAGGTGCGCTCGCTCGCCGAATTCATCGCCCTTCCCGGCGCCGGTGCGCTGCTGATCGGCACGCTGCTGCCGCTGCTTCTGATCTATGCCTTCGCGATCATGATCGCCCGCGCGCATGACCTGCGCAACGCCGCGCGTTCCATGGCCGAAGTAGCATTGCGCCTGTCCGAGCCGGAAACGATTGGCTCCGAGCGCATCATGACCGTCGGCCAGGCCGTCCGCCGCGAGGTCATGGCGATGAACGAGGGCATCGAGCGCACCATCGCTCGCGCCGCCGAACTGGAAACCCTCGTCCATTCCGAAGTCAATGCGCTGGAACGCAGCTATACCGACAATGAAATGCGCGTGCGCGGCCTGGTGCAGGAACTGGGCAGCGAGCGCGAGGCGATCGTCAACCATGTCGAGCGCATCCGCTCCACGATTGCCGGCGCAAACGAGCAGCTCAAGGAAGAAATGTCGCTGGCGACGGAGGAGATCACCATCCGCCTCGCCACGTCGGGCGAGGCATTCGCCTCGTTGATCGACACCCGCGCGGCGATGCTGACGGAAAAATCCGACGCCGCCGCCGAAGCCATCGGCAACCTGCTCAGCAGCCGCACCGAAACCCTGCTGCAGACGCTGAATTCCTCCGGCTTCGCGCTGACCAACGAATTCGACACCCGCCTCGAGGAACTGAACATCACGCTCGGCGAGCGCGGCCGTGAACTGCTCGACCAGTTCGAGACCCGCGCCTCGACGCTGGACCAAAACACCGAGCGCCTGAACGCAGCCCTGAACGAGCGCGCCCAGCAACTCAACGAAAGCCTGATCGCCCGCACCCGCGAGATCAACGACACCCTGACCGGCGGCCACAGCACGCTGGCCGGCACGCTCGACGACGTGCTCGCCAAGCTCAACAGCTCGATCGAGGAAAAGGGCAGCAGCTTCCGCCAGTCGCTGCAATCGAGCATCGACGACACGATCATGGATCTCGACCTGCGCTCGGGCTTCTTCGAGGAACGGCTGCAGACCACCGTCAACCAGCTGTCGACCATCTTCGACGACCGCGTCTCGGAATTCACCGAAGCCTTCGAAAACCGCGTCGGCTCGCTGGACAGCAAGCTGATGGAAAGCCTGACCCGCATCAGCGAAACGCTGAACGGCGGCAGCGATTCCATCGACGGCATCCTCAATTCCAGCATCGACCGCCTCGGCGCTTCGCTGAGCGACCATTCCTTCGCGCTGGCGACCGCGCTCGGCACCGGCCAGGAAGTGCTGGAAAGCAGCTTCGACAGCCGCATGCGCGACCTGACCGACAGCCTGCACGCCCGCTCCAACGACATTTCAGGCGTGCTGGCAAGCACGGCCGGCGAAATCACCGCCGCGCTCGGCGAAAAGACGGTGGAAATGGCCGCCGTTCTCGGCGCCCGCACCGATGAATTCCACCGCGCGCTCAACAATCGCGCCGAGGAAATCTCCGGCGCCATCGGCCAGCGCACCGACGAATTCTCCGCCATGCTCGAAGAGCGCACCGCCGGCCTCTCCGGCGCGCTCGAAAGCCGCAGCCGCGAACTGTCGAACACGCTCGATGCCCGCTCGGAGGAATTCCAGCGCGCCGTCGGCGGTCGTGCCGAAGAAATCGCCAGCGCCATCGGACAGAAGGCGGTCGAATTCTCCGCCATGCTCGGCGAACGCACTGCCACCCTGTCCGGCGAATTGGAAAGCCGCAGCCGCGAACTGTCGCAGACGCTGGAGGCACGCTCCGGCGACCTCAGCCGCGCGCTCGAAGACCGCGCCGGCAGCATTTCCTCCGCCCTGGAAAAGCGCACGGCGGACTTCGCCACGATGATCGGCGATAAGACCGCCGACATGGCCAGCGAGATCGACCTGCGCAGCATGGAACTGACCGCCGCCCTCGGCGCCCGCACGGAAGAGTTGAGCGGCGCCCTGGCCGCAGGGACCGAACAGCTCGGTTCGGCGCTCGGCGAACGCGTGCTCGACATGACCACCACGCTCGCCCTACACAGCGACCAGATCGCCTCCGCCATCGACAGCGGTAAGACCGAGATCGCCGATAGGCTCCAGTCCACCGGCAGCGAAATCGCCTCCATCCTCGGCGCCCGCACGCGGGAGATGCAGGCCACGCTCGTCTCCGGCACGGAACAGCTCGACGCAACGCTTGGCGAGCGCATGCTCGACATGACCACCACGCTTGCCCTACACAGCGACCAGATCGCCTCCGCCATCGACAGCGGCAAGACCGAGATCGCCGATCGCCTGCAGACGACCAGCAACGAGATCGCCTCGACGCTCGGTGCGCGTACCCGGGAACTCAACGAAACCCTGGCCTCCGGTACCGAAAGCCTCGGCTCCGCCCTGGGCGACCGCATGCTGGAAATGGCGACGACGCTCAGCCTGCACAGCGACCAGATCACCTCCGCCATCGACAGCGGCAAGGCCGAGATCGCCGATCGCCTGCAGACGACCAGCAAGGAGATCGCCTCGACGCTCGGTGCCCGCGCCCAGGAAATCAACGAAACTCTGGCCTCCGGCACCGAACGCCTCGGCTCCGCCCTGGGCGACCGCATGCTGGAAATGGCGACGACGCTCGGCCTGCACAGCGACCAGATCACCTCCGCCATCGACAGCGGCAAGACCGAGATCGCCGACCGCCTGCAGGCCGCCAGCACCGACATCGCCTCGACGCTCAGCGCCCGCACGCGCGACGTCGCCGGCGCGCTGGCCAGCGGCACCGAGAAGCTCGATGCCGCCATGACCGAGCGCATGCTGGAAATGACCACGGCGCTGGGTCTCGGCAGCGACCAGATCGCCTCCGCCCTCGATTCGACCGAACACCGTCTGGAGCGGCTGATGAGCGAGCGTGGCGACGCCTTGCTCGGCACGCTGGAGCAGACGCGCACCCGGTTCGAGGAAAACTTCTCCGAGCGCGCCGATGCGGTCATCGACGCTGTCACCGGCGGCCAGGGCCGCATCGCAGAGGCGCTCGATCAGCGCACGAGCGCGCTCGCCGAGCACCTTTCCGATGGCGAACGGCGCATCGCCGCCGCCATGGACCAGCGCGCGGCCTCGATGGCGGCGGCGCTCGAAAGCGGCCACTCGCGCATCGCGGGCTCGCTGGCCGACGGGCAGTTGCGTCTGGACCAGGTGATCGGCGACGGCGCCGCCCACGTCGCCTCGACGCTGGAGCGTAGTGAACAGCGCATCGCCGAAACCCTGCGCGACGGCCAGACGCGTCTCGACCTGACGCTGGAAGAACGCACCGGCGCTCTTCTGAATTCCGTTGCGGGAACGCAGCAGCGCCTGACCTCGACGTTCGGCGAGCACAGCGAAGCCATCACCCAGGCCTTGAAGAACAGCGAGGAGCGGCTCGGCAATGCCCTTCTCGATGGCCAGATCAACCTGGACATGATGCTGGAAACACGCACCACCGCCGCCATCGAGGCGCTCGGGGATGCCGAAAATCGCATTGCCGCCTCGCTCGGCCAGCAGGCCGATTCGATCCGCGAGACCTTCGAGACCAACCAGCAGCGCTTCGAGACGTCGCTGACCAGCCAGACCGGCAATCTCAGCGCCCTGATCGAAGCCGGCCGCAATGCCATCGATTCGGTGCTCGGCGCTTCCGTCGAACGGGCGGAGACGGCGATTTCCAGCGGCGCCCGCCGCATCGCCGAAACCGTCTCCGGCGGCATTGCCGGCATCGAGACGACGCTCGGCTCGACCGAGGACCGCATCCGCGGCGCCCATGAGCAGATTCGCACCACGTTGGACGAGCGCGGCAACATGATCGGCTCGGCCCTGGAACAGGCCCGCTCCGGCCTGGAGCACATGCTGTCCGAACAGGCGACATCGATCGGCACCACCATCGCCACCAGCGCCAGCATGATGGAAATGTCGCTGGAAGACCGCGAGACCGCGCTGCGCCAGGCCATCGACGCCAGCGCCGAGCGCCTCGACCAGCGCCTGCGCGACAGCACCGGCCATATTGCCGACCGCATGCTCGACACGGCCGGCCGCATCGCAATCACCGCAGAGGAGACCGCTGCCCGCATCGATCGCTCCGCCGAAACGCTTTCCAGCCGTGTCGACGACGCCGGCTCTCGCGTCGAAGCCAGCTTCTCGCTGATGGACAACAAGGTGCGAGACAATGCTGCAGGCATCGTCGACCGCGTCGGCGCCACCGGGCGGCAGCTTGCCGAGGCGCTGTCGATGCAGGTTCACGGCATCGAGCGCAGCAGCGCCGAAGCCACCAACCGCCTGACCGAATCGCTCGATGCCCGCCGCACCGAGATCGCCCAGACGATCGACAACGGTGCCACGCGCCTCGCCGAAAGTGTCGAAAGCCGCGCGCAACGACTGGCCGAAACCCTCGACAGCCGAACCGAGCGCCTCGACGAACGTCTCGACACCATGAACCGGGCGCTGAATGTCGGCCTCGACAACGTCACCCGCACCATCGAGGAAAAGGCCACCGGCCTTGCCTCGACGCTGCGCCATGCCGTCACCGATGCCACGCAGGGAATCGACGCCGAAGCCATGCGCACCGCCGACATCCTGTCACGCACCGGCGCCGAGTTCCTCGACCAGATCGACCGGAAGAACACCGAGTTCACCCAGTCGGTGGAGGAGCGCGCCGACCGCATCGTCGGCCGCGTCACCGAAACTCAGAACCGCCTTGCCGCCCAGGCCGCCGCCGTCGCCCAGACCTTCTCGGCCGCCGGCAATGCCATCGTCAACAAGGTGGCCGAGGCCGAAGGGCTGGTCAGCAACCAGGTCAGCGCCATCTCGCAGACGCTCGCCAATGCTGAGGCCTCCCTCGAAGCGCGCGGCGATGCCATTCGCGGTTCGCTGCAGCAGAGCAGCGACGTGATTTCCCAGGCCGTCGGCGAGGCCGAACGGGCGCTGACGCAGCGCGGTGCCTCGATCCGCACCACACTGCATGAAAGCACCTCGGAACTGGCCGACATGCTGGCCGAAGCCGAACGTGCCCTGGATGCGCGCGGCGAATCGGTGCGCACGACGCTGGAAACCAAGACGACGGAACTGGAAAGCACGCTGTCACAGGCCGAGCGCACGCTGGAAGCCCGCGGCAACGCCATCCGCTCCGCCCTGCACGGCAGCACCGAGCAGATCGCCGAGACATTGTCGAATGTCGACCGCGCGCTCGAAGCCCGCGGCGACGCAATTCGCACAGGCATCGACGCCCGCGTCCGTGAAATCGACGAATCGCTTTCCAACGTCGACCGCCAGCTCGAAGCCCGCGGCGCCTCGGTCCGTTCGTCCATCGACGAGCGCACCCGTGAGCTGAATTCGATGCTGGCCGGCCGCTCCGCCGAACTTGCCCGCCTGATCGAGGAGAAGGCGCGGCCGGTCATCGACGATTACGCCGCCATCGGCCGCGCCGCTGCCGAACAGATCACGGCCGCCGCCCAGACCGGCGCGGATCGCCTGCGTGCCGAGAATGCCGCGCTCATCAACGCCATCACCGCCCGCGCCGACAGCGCCGCCAACCAGCTCTCGACTATCGAAAGCACCCTGGCCGAAAGCGTCAACGGCCTGATCGACCGGCTTGCCCAAAGCAATTCCGGCATCGCTTCGGTGGTCAACCGCGCAAGCGAAGACCTTCGCGGCGTCAACCAGACGATGGAAGCCGCGACCTCGCAGTTCGTCGAAGCCGCCGACAAGGCCGCCGAGCGCGTCTCGACCTCGACACGCTTCCTCGAAGGCAAGGTCGAGCGCCTGGCCGGTATCTCCGGCGACACGCTGGCGCAGGTTTCGGGCATCGTCACCCGCTTCGGCGATCATTCCAAAATGCTCGGCCAGGCGACGGACCTGCTCTCGGCTGCCCAGACCAATCTGGTCAGCACGCTGGAGGAACGCGAGGAAGCCCTGCGCAACCTCGCCGTTGGCCTCGTCAAGCGTTCGGACGAAATCGAATCGTCGATGCGTTCGCTGGCCGGCATGGTGGAAAGCGCCTTCGATCAGGCCGAGCAACGCTCCAGCCAGGCGACCAGCAATCTGCGTCAGGGTATCCAGACCTCGTTTGCCGAAGTCGGCCGCGTTCTCTCGGATGCGGAAAAGCGCGCCGAAGCCGCTGCCGAAGGCATGCGCGACATGGTGGTCAAGGCCTCGCAGGACGCGCGGCAGGCGCTGGAACACTCCTTCACGGAAGCCGAGAAGCGCTCCGGCGATCTCGCCGGCCGGGTTCGCAGCGGCGTCGGCCAGTCGCTGGCCGATGTCGACAAGCTGCTGGCCGAAAGCGGCCAGAAGTCCGGCGCCGCCGCCGAGCAGATGCGCGCCGCGCTTCGCGAAGCCGTCGACGAAGCCGTCAACCGCTTTGCCGGTGCCACCGATGAAATTCGCCGCTCGGCGCATGAGATCCGCAAGGAACTCGACGTCACCCGCGGCGAACTGCGCAAGGGCGCCTTCGATCTTCCGGAAGAGGCTAAGGAAAGTGCCGCCGCCATGCGCCGCGCCGTCTCCGAGCAGATCAAGGCGCTACAGGATATCTCGCAGATCGTCGGCCGTTCCTCGCGCAATCTCGAAGTCTCCGAGCCGTCGCTGCGCGCCATGGCCGAGGCCCAGCCGCAACAACGCCGCCCGGCGCCGCAACCGGTAGAACAGCCACGCGAGACGCAAGGCTTTCGCCCGGACGACAGCTTCGGCCTGCGCGGCAGCATTTCAATGAGCCGCCCGGTCGTCGCCCCGCCGGCTGCGCCCGCCGCCCCAGCCCCCGCTCCCGCACCGCGCACCACTGAAGCGGCTCTGCGCGGCGCGGAAACCGGCGGCTGGATCAGCGACCTGCTGCGCGGCGCCTCGCGTGACGAAGCGCCACAGGCCGAGCCGGCGCGCGCGCCGCAGCCGCGCCCGGTGGAAGCCGCCGCGCAGCCGCGCAACGGTGACACGCGCAACCCGCGCCATGTGGTCGAATCGCTGAATTCGCTGTCGGTGGATATCGCCCGCGCCATCGATCACGATGCCTCGGTCGAGCTGTGGCGCCGCTACCAGCGCGGCGAGCGCGACGTCTTTACCCGTCGCCTCTACACGCTGAAGGGCCAGCAGACCTTCGACGAGATCAAGCGCAAGTATGACCGCGAGCCGGAATTCCGCACCGCCGTCGATCGCTACATCGCCGATTTCGAAAAGCTGCTCGGCGATGTCGCCCGCACCGACCGCGACAAGACGGTGACCCAATCCTACCTGACCTCCGATACCGGCAAGGTCTACACGATGCTGGCCCACGCCGCAGGGCGGTTCAACTAAGCCGACCTGGAGGTCAAAGCGAAAAAAGCCCCGTGCGTCGTACGGGGCTTTTTTATCGGGTGCTGAAATGCGGCCGCCTAAAATTCTTCCCAGTTTTCGCGGACCGCCGCCGCGGCACCGCTGACGAGCCGCGGCCTGGCAAAGCGCGCCGCCACTTCGCCTCTGCCGTCCGGCGCACCAACCCTGTGCGAACTGACCGCTCCCAACCGATCGCTGATCTGGAACCGCGCCAGCAATTGCGTCAGCGCCACCGCGCGTTCGGAGAGCATGTTGCTGGCCGCACTCTGCTCCTCGGCGGTCGCGGCGTTCTGCTGCGTGCCCTGGTCGAGCACGTTCACCGCCTGGCCGATCTCGGTGACGCCCATCGCCTGCTCACGGCAGGCATCGACGATAGCGCTGACATTGCCGTCTATCTCCTGAACCCGCGCAACGATTGTCGTCAGCGCCGCCCCTGTCCTGTCGACGAGGCAAACGCCCGCCTTGACCTGTTCGGAGGAGACGGTGATTAGCGCCTTGATCTCCTTGGCAGCCTTTGCCGAACGCTGTGCCAGTTCGCGCACCTCCTGGGCCACGACGGCAAAGCCCTTGCCCGCTTCACCGGCGCGGGCCGCTTCCACACCGGCATTCAGCGCCAGCAAATTCGTCTGGAAGGCGATCTCGTCGATCACACCGATGATATTGGCGATCTCATGCGAAGACTGTTCGATCCGACCCATCGCCGAAACGGCATCACGGACGATAGCGCCGGATTCCTCCGCGGCGCTGCGCGTCTGCCGCACAATGGCGCCAGCCTCGCCAGCGCGCTTGCTGGTATCGCCCACCGTCTGGGTGATCTGCGCCAGCGCGGCAGCGGTCTCCTCGATCGATGCCGCCTGCTGCTCCGTCCGCTTAGCGATGGCATCGGCACTCGCCATCATTTCACCGGCGGTGCCGGCAATATCGCGGGCGGTCATCGAAATCTCGCCGATGGTTCGGTCCAGCGTCGTCACCGCCGCATTGAAATCCGTACGCGTGCGCTCCACCGCCTTGTCGAGCGGCTGCGGCACCTGCGATGTCAAATTCCCCTGCGCCAGTTCGCCGATGGCATTGCCGAGAATATCGACCGATTTCATTCTGGCGGTAACATCGGTCGCGAACTTCATGACACCATAGATTTTTCCACGGCTGTCGGCGACGGGGTTATAGGAGGCCTGGACCCAGACGCGCGCGCCATCGCGAGTCCTGCGGATATAGGTGTCGCTTAGAAGTTCGCCGTTGCGCAGCCGCTCCCAGTGGCGGCCATACTCGCTCGATGCGACATAATCAGCCTCACAGAAGGTGCTGTGCGGCTTGCCCCTGATGTCCTCCAGCCGATAGCCCATCAGACGGCAGAAATTCTCGTTGGCATCCAGCACCTTTCCATCGAGATCGAATTCGATGACCGCCAGGGAGGCATCGAGCGCGCGCAACTTGTTCTGGTTGTGAAGCGAGAGAAGTTTGGTGGCAGTAATATCGGCGGCGATCTTCACGACTTCGATCACCTTGCCGCCCGAAAGAATTGGATCGTAGGAGGCTTCGATCCACACATCCTGCCCGGATTTGGAAAGACGCCGGAACTGCCCCACCTGTGGCTTTCCGGTCGCCAGTTCCCGCCAGAAGGTTTCGTAGGCCGGCGATGCGGATAGGTCCGCGCCGACGAAAATCCGGTGATGCTGACCGATGATTTCCTGCAGCGAATAACCAAGCGCAGCGCAAAAATTCTCGTTTGCGCCCTTGATGATCCCATCCGGCGCGAACCAGATCAGTGCATGCGATTTGGAGATCGCCTGATAATGTTGCGAAATGCGACGGCTTTGAATCCAGGCGGACAGTGACATGCAACCCTCCAGGGAAAAGTTACCTGGAGTTTGATATCGATTATCAAATTTTCTCTTAACTCAGAGTTGCATCAATAATAAATAATCTCATGAATTGCATATTGTCGACATTACGGTCAATCAAGTCTGGTTCTGGCGACCCGCATGACCGCAATGTCCTGCGTCCAATAATGACCAGCAAAGGGCTGGCCGACCTACTCCATCTATTTGACCGGCTTCACAAGCGAGAGGACGCGAGGCTTGGACGGAGCGTCGAGCCAATCGATCCACCTGTCCCGTTCTTCTATCGTGTCGAAGAATCGCCAGAGCTTGTATCCCTGGTCAGTCGCCTCCACCATCTCCCCGATGGTCGCCAGTTCCAGAGGCAGCGTCACCTCATTGCCGTCGAAACGGACGAAATAGACCCCTTCGGCAGCGAGGCGTATAACCTGACCGGTTCCGTAGGCACCGTCCTCGTCGTCAACCGTGAAATACATGCCGGTCAAAGTGTCGATCACTGCGTCTCTCATGGGGTCTCGGATGCCAGCCTGGAAATACTCATCAGACCACGTTTGCCCAGGCGCGCGGCAAAGGCAAGCCGCACACGCAATGTTTTTTTCAGTATCGCGCCGATCTCACTTGCCTTGATGGCCAAAACAAAAGACCCCTGCTGCCAATGAGGTCGGTGCAGCAGGGGCACTGGAAATTGTAGCAACTGACAAGTCACCGAATCGAATCTTAGAGAATGTCGATCAAACGCTCAATACTGCGACTGGGTGAGGACTTCGCTTTGCCATATGGGCAAAAGCGGCCAGCGCGGTCGCGCCGAAAAGAAAAGCCCGGCGAAAGAGCCGGGCAAGGAGCGCTGACTAGAAGTAGGGACACCGCAGGATCATGCGTAGGGATAAGCAAACTATCCTGCAGCATAACTAGAATTGTTTATGCGAAAAAATGTTCCCGGAAAACAATCAAAAATTGTCGCAAAGACCGATGGCCGCAAGCAGGAAACGAGGCCAAAGACTGAAAAAATCAAACCGTGCCACGACTCTCGAAGTCGCCACATGGGCGCGAATATCGCCGAAACAATGAAATTCAACAAGGCCTGATAGGCCAACGCACAGCGAATGTGAACCAGCGTACCGTATTGAGGCAGCGTCGCGAAAGAAAAAATGGCGCACCCAAGTAGAGCGAAGGCGAACCCGCGAGATTGGTTGGATGACGGCAGCGCGCAAGAAAAAAATGGTGCCCCCGGCAGGATTCGAACCCGCGACCCCCTGATTACAAATCATGATTTTCGCCCTACGGTATAAGGGTTTTGGCGGTCCATGTTGCACCCATGTTGCATCAAGCCAGCACCAAGTCAACCGCAGCGGCCAATTCCGAGCCGTCATCGTCTCGCGGGAATAGGTGAGAATAGAGGTCCATTGTCAGGGCAATCGTGCTGTGCCCCATGCGTTCCTGCACCATCTTCGGCGGCAGGCCGAGGCCGCCGTCCTCGCGCCGGTTGATGCACCACGAAGCGAACCAGTGCCTCAGGCAGTGAAGACCGGAATATTTTGACACGAAGACCGGCTGCTCCTTCTCGTCAACCTCTCCTGTTTCGATCGACACGCCCGCCTTCACCCAAAGCGGATGAAGACCGCGCTTCAGGATGTTGTTCAAGTTCTCGACCTTGCCTTGACCATTCGGGAAAACGAGATCGAGCGCCTTCACCGGCTTACCGTCTGCATCGGCCTTGCCCGTCTCCCGACGTGGGCAAGCCAGCTTCCATTCCTTCAATGCGTTGATGACGATCGGCGGCGCCGGAACCGTGCGCTCGCCCGAAACCGATTTGGGCTTGCCGATATCGTTGAAGCGGTCGGCGCGCTGATGCACCCGGATTTCCCGCTTATCGAGGTCAACGTCCTGCCAGCGTAAGCCGCGCAACTCTGAAGCCCGTAGACCGCAGAATGCCGCCGTCAGAATGAAAGGCCTCCACCGGCCCTCACAGACGGCCAGCAGCGCCTTCACGTCCTCCCGAAGCGGAATGTCTACGCCGATCTTCAGCTTGCCCTTCTGGCGCTTCTCTTGTCGGGTGGATTTGCTCCCCCGGCGAGACTGCATCTCCCGAGCGGCGTTGCGAACGACAAGACCCCTCTCCTGAGCGTCGGCAAGCATGGTGCCGAGCGATGTCATGACGCGCTTTGTCATAGAGGCGGATCGGCCGCCCTCGCGCAATTCGTCCTCGAATGCCCGCAGTCTTGCCGTGGTCAAGGTGTTCAGCTTCAGGGCGCCGATAAACGGGACGATGTGCAGTCGAAGTGTCCGTTCGTAATCTTCGATCGAGGACCGCTCCAGTCCGGCCGCCCTGGTCGACAAAATCCACAGCTTGCTTGCCGCCTCGACAGTCACAGTCTCGCGGTCGGCAACGTGCGTGCCCTCGCGGACCTCGACGTCGGCTTTGCTGGCGAAGGCGTCAGCCTCTTTCTTGAGCCGAAATGTCTTCAGACGGCGCTTGCCGGCCATGTCGTTATAGTCGACGACCCAGGCTTGCTTCTTTTCGCCCTTCGGCGTTGTCCATTCGCGTTTTCTGACCGACACAGATCAACCGTTTCGCAGAGCAAAATTCAAGTTTGTAAGGTGCTCTAAGAGCCGAGTTGTAAAAAGAGGATCGTTGTGAAGACCTTCATCTTCCGCTCTCTTCAAAAACTCATCAAGCGTTGCAAGAAGCTCTTCTTTTGAAGGGAGGCCGGGATACATCATATCTAGCGTTCCTAAAATTTCGCCTCTGACTGAACGTTCATTTAATCTAGCAGACTGCTTAATTCGGCGCATCAAATCTTCAGGTAATGATAGGTTTTCACCGAAGCTTTCTTCCAGACGCGCAACTATTTCCGAGTTTACTGATCGGTTATTTGCTTTCGCGGCCTCTGTGACCCTTTCCTTAAGTTCCTCTGTCAAACGTAGCTTAAGCTGCGGATCATCTCGGCCCATTTCCACAATCCTCTCGATTTACACACTGCATAGCACCACCGTGGTCTTGACATCAAGTCACCACGGTGGTTACGTGATCACCGTGGTTACACGTTCATCCATTACGAAAGGCTTAAGGATGGAAGGAAGCGAAGAAAAAATTGATCTCCTGTGGGGTGGAGAGGAGATCGCAAAATTCATCGGCAGAACGCGCCGCGCAACGTTCGACATGCTCGATAAAGGTCAACTGCCAGCAAGGAAGGTCAATGGTCGATGGGTCGTGGAGCGCAAGACGCTGATCGCCTTCTTCACGGAGAGCGCAGCGTGAAACCGCCCCTCCGCCAAGTCCCGCGCACATTCGCGGATCACCAGAACGCAAAAGGCCCGGCAGAGGCGGCAACCTCTCCGAGCCGTGGTTCCACCATTCCAGAGAAGGAAAAGGAAATGAACAGGACGGACGATAGCACCGGGACGGCCGAAGCGCCAGCCCCTTCCTATGATCCATATGAGGCCGGACCTTTCCGCTGCGTTACCGACATGGAAACCCCCCTCACAACTATCAGTGATCTTCTTCGCGGTTTGTGCCTGATCGCGGAAACGTTCGACGAACACCATGGGCGCGTTGTACAGCGAATTGCGATGCTCGCGGAAAAAGAATGCGATGTGGCTGAGGAGCTTCGTTGCAAGCTCTTTCACATGACGCATCCTCATCCTGAGAACTATGTGCGGGAGCGCTCACGATGAAAAGCCCCGCCATCTATCAGTTCCGCCGCGCCGAACTCGAACGGTGGGTCGAGAACGCAATCGCGCTGCTCGACGAGATCGACGGCGACCCCGACCGTGAAGACGACGAGCTTGAAGCGATTGACGAGCGCGAGCCGCCGTTCTCGCGCGTGCTCGGAGGGTTTGGCGCATGAAGCTCCTCGCCCTCTGGACCGCAATCCTCCTCTTCAAGCTCGCGAAACTCTTGGCAGCGGTCGGCGACATCATCGCCGCGCCCGGAATGTGGATCCTCGATCACTACGAGGAGCGCCGGAATTGAAGAACGACAAGCCTCTCGGCCGTCAAGCGCAATGGCGCAAGGACAACCCGAAGAAATATCGCGCACATTTGCGGGTGGCTACGGCCCTCCGCAATGGCTCCCTCGTCAAACAGCCGTGCAAGGTCTGCGGAAATCTGCGGACCGACGCGCACCACCCCGATTATCGCCGTCCGCTCGAAGTGATCTGGCTTTGCAGGTTTCATCACTCTGCTGCGCATCGGAGGGAAAAGGCGGGTGACGAGTGAGCGCCATTCGCATCGATTTCAAAACTGGTGATGCGGCCCGGTTCAATATGCTTCGAGATCAGTGGAGAAGTGCGGCCGCGAGCTGCACTCTCCCTCGCGCCGCATATCGTGTTGCCAACGTTCTGCCGACATTCCTCAATCGAGAATATGGCTACGCCTTCCCAACCGACGACGATCTTGCCAGCGCCATTGGCGCAGACCAGCGCACGGCAAAACGTGGTCTCGGCGCACTCGATGATGCCTGCCTCATAGAGCGCACCACTCTCGTCAAACGAGACCCGAAAGGGGAAGCAATTGGGAAGACACGTCGCATCTATCTCACCTTGCCGGATGTGAAGGGACAGATCGGCGAAGTGAAGGGACAGATTTTGCCCGAAGTGAAGGGACAAAATGTGAAGGGACAGGGGGGGGTGAAGGGACAGAAATGCGTATGTGACGGGACACCCGTATGTCCCTATATACCTGACATATATACCCCTGACAGTATTTCTGCTTATGAAACGGGAGATCCTATCGAGGGTACGTATACGCGAGACAGCCTTGCGCAGCCGTCCACCACAGGCGAAGCAAGCAAGGCTGTCGGGACGCAGCCTCCGGCCTTCGATGTGGCAGAAGAAAAAAAAGCGTATCCGCATTCTGTGCCCTCGCCTGCGCCCGCTGTGGCTGCTTCCTCACCCGCTCAAGAGCCCAATAGCTACCTCTCCGCGAAGAACGGCGATGCGGCTTTTGCGCCTTCGGAAAAAAAAGGCGGCGCTGTCCCTTCGGTGGAAACTGACCCTTCGGTGAATTCTGCACCTTCACCTGTCCCTTCGGTGGATTGGCGAAAGGCAAAGCATCCGAAGGTTCTCCAGGGCCGCCCGCTCAGCCGCAAACCGTTCCCGGCTCCGAAGTCTCAGGCAGCGGCAGAAGCTTTCCTGCTCAAGCATCATGTGCCCGTCATGCACTGGCCTCGGCTGATGCAAAACCTGATGGACGGGCAGCTTTACGAATTCGACATCGAACCATGGATGGACGTAGCATGACTGACGACATCGAACCCTCTCAGGACGATATCGAGCGCTGGACGCGGAACCTCCTGAAACCGTCTGCCCCGGTCAGCGCGGCCTCGGTCGCCGAGCAACGGATGATCGCCAAGGTTCTAGGCTCCAAGACCAGCGCCGAGCAGTTCCTTCGCCACGAAGCGCGGCGGCCGGCTGCAAACCCAGGCCGCATCGACCTTCGCCAGCCGAAGACTTTCAAGCCAGCGAAGCCCGTCCTGCGCTTCGAATACTGGGAGCGGCATATCTCGGCTTTCCCGGAGTGGATCATCGAGCGATACGAAAACGGCAAGCTGGTGAAGAGCCATTCGGGTAACGACTGGCAGAAGCGGGATGAATTGCTGATCAGGCTTCAGGCTGGCGGCTTCACCTGCAAGCCCGTCACGGTAGCCGGTGTCGTGCCGGAGCCGATCAAGGGGCGGATGCGAGACAAGCCGCGAGCGAGCAGCCAGCGCAAGGCGATCCTTGGCCGCATCGGCGCGCTGTCTTCCGACGACCTGATCGACTATCCAGAGGACGAGATTTGATGGGCGACAACAGCGAACGCATCATCTGGACACTCCCCGCCATCGGCAGGCGCATCGGCGTCGGAGCAGATTTTATCCGGGACACGATCGCAAAAATGCCGAACACGCCCATCAAGGACATCGGCGGCAGATACTATGTTTTTGAGAACGATCTCTTGGAATTTCTACGACTTAACCAGAGCGATCAAAAGGCTGGCGATACTGATTAATAAGGCGCCCGTAGAATAAAATGGTTTAAACCTAATTTCAATTTCAGTGTAAATTTCACGCCTTAGATACGTCTTACCAACATCCGTTAGAAAGAATTTTTCTAATTGGGGTGAGTAATACCAAAATTCATTCTCTTCGTACTTGGATTCCGGCTTCCTAGGCAAAGGAACCGCCCATCGGTATGCTCTGTCAGTTGCTTGGTTTGTCTCAATTTCGTCGATCCGGGATTGGACAAGGTCAAATTCATTTTTGAATTCATAGTAAGGCAACTTAAATTCGGAGCTTGATGTATCCGGAAATTGCGTCGCAGGACCGCTCTGAAAATCGGATTCGAGCTTATCTAACTGATACTTCAGCTGAAGAGCTGTATACCTAGCGTCTCGCCAATCGAATATGCGTCTAAGCAATGACGTAACCTCATAAAACCACGAAATCCGGGCTCAAACCACTACATGATTCGACTCAGTTCGGGCCATAAGCTTTTCCATGAAGC
Source organism: Rhizobium sp. YJ-22 (assembly GCF_029601685.1). Taxonomy (NCBI): domain Bacteria; kingdom Pseudomonadati; phylum Pseudomonadota; class Alphaproteobacteria; order Hyphomicrobiales; family Rhizobiaceae; genus Rhizobium; species Rhizobium sp. YJ-22. Next base: position 79,195 of record NZ_JARRIR010000002.1, read on the forward strand.
TGTGGCCCTTTCGATCCGAAAAGAAAGCACTGACCGACGAGCAGATCCTCGACATGCTCGGCGGCGGCGTGACGACTGCATCGGGTGCGGCGGTCTCTGCGGAAACGGCGTTGCGAACTCCGGCCGTTGCCGCTGCGGTTCGCACCATCTCCGAAGCTGCCGCCTCGCTCGGCATCAAGGTCGTGGAGATAAAAGACGGCAAGGAGACCGCCGTCGAAAGCCATCCCGTCGCCGCGCTGTTGACCGGCGAGGCGAATGAATGGACCAGCGGTTTCGAGCTTATCCGCTCCGTCATGGTCGATGCCCTGACCCGCGATCAAGGCGGCCTTGCATGGGTCAATCGCACCGGCGATGGCCCGGTTGAAATCATCCGCTACCGCCCAGGCTTCATCAACGTCGATTATCCCGATGATAGCCTTCAGCCGCGATACCGCATTCGCGGGATTATTAAGCCGGCGCAAGACATCATCCATCTTCGCGGTACCTACGACAAAGCCCCGTTGACGCTATGCCGCGAAGCAATCGGCGTTGCCATCGTCATGGAGCAGCACGCGGCTCGCCTGTTCGGCAAGGGCGCTCGCCCTGGCGGTGTCGTGGAAGGCCCTGAAAAGCTCGGCGACGATGCGATCAAGAAAATGATTGCTGGCTGGAAGGCTTCGATGGAAGGCGCCGATAACTCCGGGAAAACGGGCTTTCTATGGGGTGGCGCAACGTGGAAGCAGATGACGCTCAACAGCGTTGATGCGCAATTCCAGCAGCTTCGGCTTTTCCAGCTTCAGGAGATTGCCCGCGCTTTCAACATACCCGCATCGCTGATCGGCGATCTTGCCCGCGCAACCTGGTCGAATAGCGCTGAGATGCAGCGTCAGTTCCTCCAGCTTTGCCTTGAGCCCTGGCTCCGATCCCTCGAAGGCGCTCTCCGCCGCGCGCTTTTCACAAAGGATGAGCGCCCGCGTTTCGCCATCCGCTTCGACCGTGACGACTTCACCAACGTAGACCTCGTGGCCCGCGCCACGGCGATCAACAGCCTCGTCTCCTCCCGTGTGATCAACCCGAATACAGGCCGCGATTGGCTCGACCTGCCGCCCTACGACGGCGGCAACGAGTACGCAAACCCGAACACGGGCGCCAGCCAGCCCAACACCCCGCCCACCGGCGCCGGCCACAATGGCGGCCCTCCTCTCGACGACAAGGAACCGACGAATGAAAACGACGCCTGATGCTATCAAGCCGACTGCCAGCTTCGACCTCGCTGACATTCAGCAAGCCAACGATCGACAGAACCAGGGAGCTTGGTTCGACGTCTTGCACCCCGTCACATCCGAGAACACCGGAATGCGGGTGAAGATCGCCGGCCCGGACTCGGAACAGCATCGCCAAGCGCGCATCAAGCTCCAAAACAAACTTGCGAAATTCAAAGCAGGGTCCGTCACCGGCCGCGAAGAAGCGTCTATCGATTTTCTGGCGAATTGCATCCTCGACTGGGAAATCACCGAAAAAGGCCAGGCCCTTCCATTCAGCCATGCGAACGCCTGCCGCATCCTAAGCGCCGGAACCTGGATTCGCGCTCAAATCGATGCGTTTGCCGGCGACCGTTCCCCGTATTTCGAGGCGCACTGATGGAACACGTCTTCGTCGAGACAAAGATGATGCTGGACGATGCCGGGGCCATCTCGGGCATCGGCTGGAAATTCGGCGTTCCTGACCGTATCGGCGACGACATCTTGCCGGGTGCCTTCAAGGGCGCTCGTTTGCCGGTCCCGATGCTCTTCGGCCATGACCTCAACGATCCGATCGGCACATGGGACACCCTAACGGAAAAGTCGGATGGCCTTCACCTGTCTGGCCGCCTCCTTGTCGATGAGGTGCCTCGCGCCCGCGAAGTCCGCGCCCTAGTGAAGTCCGGCGCCGTAAAAGGCCTCTCTATCGGCTTCATCAGCAAGAGCGCGTCGAGCCGCGCCGGCGGTGGCCGCACCATCAAGTCTCTTGAGCTTTTGGAAGTCAGCCTTGTGACCATCGGATTGCATCCGGGCGCAAAGGTGACTTCCGCGAAATCGGCAGTAACGGCGCTCAATCTTGCCGCTGCCATCAACCGCGCAGCCGCGCACATCGGAAGGAGCTGACATGCTCAATGTCACTGAAAATGCGCTGCGTGGAAGCGTGGCAATCATTCGAAAAGGCGACGAGGACGATCCTGTGTCCATCGTCACCAAGAGCCTTGAGGATCTGACGAGGAGCGTTGACGAACGCCTGAAAAAGGTCGAAGGCGGCGCCGAAATCAAGGCGGCGCTTGATCGTATTGCCGAACTGGAGAAGAAGGCCAACCGCCCGAACCCCGGTAAGAACGACACCGACGAACAGCGCGATATCGAAAAAAGGCGCTGGCCTCGCTTCTGCGTTCTGGCAACTCTAGCGCAATCGCCGATGCTGGCGGCACCTTCGAAGCCAAGTCTGCAGCGTCGAGCGATAATGACCCTTCGGGCGGATGGTTTGTTCTCCCGACCGTGGACCTGTCGATCCGAATGCTACTAACCGACCTTTCGGTTCTGCGCAGCTTGGCTGAAGTCGTCAGTATTTCCACAGACCGATATGAACGCTTCTACTCGATGGGCAAGCGCGGGGCGCAGTGGGTTTCCGAGCGCGATGAGCGTCCACAGGACACGCCTCGTCCAGAATTGATCAAGCACAGCTATCCCGTTCAGGAGATTTATGCTGCCCCGCCCGCCACTCGGCACCTGCTCGACGATGCTGCAACCGACATTGCTTCATGGCTGATCAGAAATGCCGTCCACGATTTCGACGAGACCGAAGGCGAGGCCTTCTGGACCGGCGATGGTGTCGAGGGCAAGCCGCGTGGTCTTCTCAGCTACGGCACGGCGCCGGAGAAGGACTTCACCCGTGCATGGGGCAAGCATCAGTATATCCCGGCTGGCCACGCATCCGCGCCGACGGATGATCAGCTTACGACTTCGCTGATCAAACTCGTCGCAGCGCTGCGCCGTCCCTATAAAGGCAACGCGCGGTTCATCATGAACAGCAACACCGCCGTGCGTATCCGCACGATCAAGGATGGCGACGGCCGCTTCCTGTGGGCACCGACCGGCAACCTGATCGACGGCGTCGAGCATCCGCTCCTCGGTTATCGCGTCGAGATCGACGAGAACATGCCCGACATCGGCGCCGGCACGACGCCCATTGCCTTCGGCGACTTCCGTCAGGGCTATGTGATCGTTGACCGCCAGGGCGTGCGCATCAACCGCGACGAACTCACCCAGAAAGGCAAGGTCGTATTCGACGTCTATAAGCGCGTCGGTGGCGGTGCCGGTGACTTCAACGCGATCAAGTTCCTCAAGATCGCTGCGAGCTAAGGAGAAGCCATATGCGCAAGGGTCTCTATCACAACCTCAAGGCCATCCAGGCGATTAACTCTGCCTCGCAGGCAGCAGCCGCCGACGGCATTGAAATCGATCGCAAGGGCTCGCAGGGCCTCATGTTCATCGTCAGCACGGGAGCCGTCACCGGTGCCGGCGACTTCGGCGTGAAGGTGCAGGAGAGCGATACCTCCGGCAGCGGCTATACCGACGTTGCTGCCGACGACGTGATCAGCGGCGTTCCAGCCACACTTGGCGCCACCGCTGCCTATCAGGTCGAATACATCGGCAAGCGCCGCTTCGTCCGCCTGTCGATTACCAAGGCCGGCGGCACGTCTATCCAGCTTGCCGCCATCGCTATCATTGGCCACGAACACATCAGGATGCCGTAAAATGAAACAGGCACAATTTGACATGCAGATGAGCGCATCTATGGCCGAAGGGACGGTTGCCGACGACATCGCTTCGCTTGCGTCTCTCGCAATCATGGTAACTCGCGATCCTGAAACGGGAGACCTCTCGCTCACCTTCCGCTTCGATGCGAAGGATGAAGAAGGCCGTGACCGGTTTTCATCCATCTTGGAGGAGACCGTAACAAAGATGGCGATGGGCGTAGCCTGATGCCGTTTCGCGCTCCTCGCATCTGCAAGTGTGGTGCTGTTGTGCCTTCCGGCATCACATGTGCTTGCCAGGAGCGTGACGCACGCGAGCGGAAGGCTCGCTTCGATAAGAAGCGTCCTTCCGCTCGCCAGCGTGGCTACACCAAGGAGTGGGAGCAGGCCTCCAAGGACTTCCTGCGCTTCTATCCATATTGCGAGCGCTGCAAGGCACCAGCCACCACCGTGCATCACAAGGTGCCGCACAAGGGCAACCAAACTGTCTTCTGGGACAAGTCGAACTGGATGCCGGTGTGCAAGCCCTGCCACGACGGACCTCTTCAGAGTGCCGAACGCAGGACCGGGGGGTGGTCTTCAACTTTCGACCCCTCAAGGGGACCGGCGGCGGGTCCATCGCGCAAGAGTTGACCGAATTGGGATTTTTCAGACATGGCCATCGTGACGGTAGACGAACTGAAGCAGCAATTGAACCTGACCGACGACCTCGGTACGGGCGATGATGCGCTTCTCGGACGCAAGATCGCAGCCGCGCAGAACCATATCGAGCGCCTTCTCGGCTTCAAGATCGAGGCGACCTACGGCGGCGCCGGGCAGGACGAAATTCCGCCCGCACTCGTCGAAGCCGTCCTCCAGCTTGCATCGCATTGGTACGAAAACCGCGAGGCAACCCTTGTCGGCGTCAACGCTCAAGAGCTTCCGCTTGGTCTCTGGGACATCGTGAACGAATATCGGGAGTGGTCCTTTGGCTAACGACGGCGGCCTTTCCCGAATCCAGAAGCGTTTGAATGCGATCCCGCGCAAGGTGCGTGAGGCCGCAACTCAAGCCGCCGCAAAAGTCGCCGACGACATCGCCGACGATATGAGGCACTTCGCGCTGTCGTCGAAAGACACGGGCGCCTTGATCGAAAGCATCACCGTCACCGGCCCGGAGAAGAACACGCCTCCGTTTTCCCAGCCGGGCGGCGCTGCCGTCGTGCCGGAAGGAACGTATCGGATCACGGCCGGCGACGAAGAAGTGCGGTATGCGCATCTAGTCGAATACGGCCACAACGCGCCGGGCGGCGAGGCGCAGCCGTTCTTCTGGCCGGCGGTTCGAGCCAACAAAAAGCGCGCAACGTCCACGATGACGCGGGCGATCCGCAAGGCGATCAAAGACGATTGGGGGAAGAAATGACCCTCTTCCTCACGTTCGTCAGCGGCCTTTTTGTCGGTCTCGCGATCCGAGGTTTGTGGGAGAGCGCCCGATGACTCCGGAACTCGCCCTGCAGAAAGCTGTCCGCGCTAGACTTGTCGTCACTGGGGATATCCTCAGTGAGGTGCCAGCCTCCAGCATCCTCGACCGCAACGAGCGGCCGGCACCCGATCCGTCCATCATCATCGGCGAAGGCCAGAGCGTCGACGAGAACGACAGCATCAAGCGCCGTCTCACCCGCGTCTATATGGACCTGCATGTGTGGAAGAAAGAGCCTTCGACGACGGGCGTAAAGGCCATTGCCGGGGCGATCCGGGCCGCGATCCATACTACGAAACTTCCGCAGTATGACGGCTACCACTTCGCTGACTGCTACGTCCGCACCATCCGGTTTCTCCGCGATCCCGACGGCGAGACTTCGCACGCCATTGTCACTCTTTCCGCAAAGGTGCAAGAGCTATGAGGAGTGGCAAACTCGACCGTACCATCACGATCCAGCGCAGCACCGACACCCCGGATGAATTCGGCACGCCGGCATTCACATGGACAGACCTCGCGACATTGCGTGCGCAGGTCGTCCAGTCGAGCACGGAAGAATTCATCGAGAACGGCGCGGAAGAGAAGACCATCGTCATTTTCCGCACGCGGTTCCTGCCCGGCGTCACGGCCGCCGACCGCATTCACTATCTCGGCAGCGATTTCAACATCAAGGAACTGAAGGAAATCGGCCGACGCGAAGGTCTCGAAATCCGATGCGTGAGGTCCGTATGAAGGGGACCAAGCCGCAACTCGCCATGGACAGGGATGCGATCCGCAAGGCGCCGCCGGCACCGGCTTGGCTTTCGGAAGAAGCCAAGAAGGAATGGCGCCGCGTTATCCCGATCTTGGTCAGCCGCAAAATCCTCACAGTTGCGGATCTCGGGAGCCTCGAAAACTATTGCGTGGCAATCGGGCAGGTTCGCGAGATGGAGGAGCATCTTCAGCGGCACGGGCACGTCGTCGAACAGTTCAAGGACAAGGACGGCGAGATTTTCAGCCTCGGCATGAAGCGCAATCCTGCTGTCGGTATCCAGGCGGACGCCATGACGCGCGCGCGCCTGCTGGCGGCAGAGCTTGGCCTCACGCCCGTTTCTCGATCCAGGCCGGCAATCAGGGAGGACGAGGACGATGGCGACGACCCGCTCAACATTTCCTGATTGGATTTACGACCGCACGGAAATCTCTGATCCACTCGGCTTCGGAGAGCGGGCGGTGAAGTTCCTGCGGATGCTGAAGCATCCGAAGTCCGGCAAGCCTTTCCAACTCGACCCGTGGCAAGAGCGCGTCGTGCGCCGCATCTACGGCCCTCGTAAAGAGGATGGCAGCCGGATAGTTCGGACGGTGGTTCTTCTCCTGCCTCGCGGCAACCGCAAGACCTCGCTGTCCGCTGCTCTGGCGCTCCTCCATACCATCGGGCCGGAAAAGGTTCCGGGCGGCGAAGTGATAACCGCCGCGTCGGATCGAAAGCAGGCGCGGATTGCCTACGAGGAAGCGCGCGGCCTCGTCTGGGCTCACAAGAAGATCGCCCCGAAGGTCAAGAACCTCGATTACAAAAACCGGCTCTATTATCCGACGGCGCGAAGCTTCTGCGAGGCGATCAGCGCGGACGCCGGAACGCAACATGGTAGGACGCCCGTCTTCGTCCTCGCCGACGAATTGCACGCTTGGAAGAAACGAGACCTTTGGGACGTGCTGCGCTCCGGTCTGGTGAAGACGCCGGGCAGCTTGCTTGTCGTGGCAACGACGGCGGGGCGCGGCCGGGAAAACGTTGCCTGGGATATCGTGGACGATGCGCGGCGCGTGGCGCGCGGCGAGGTAGACGATCCGTCCATCTTGCCGGTGCTTTTCGAGGCGACGGCGGATGACGATTGGCGCGATGAAGAAGTTTGGCGTCGGGTAAATCCGGGCCTCGCCCATGGGTATCCCGATATCGAAGGCTTGCGCCAGATGGCATTCGAAGGCGAGCGACGCATAGGCGACCGCGAGGCGTTCCGGCAACTCAATCTGAATATCTGGCTGGATAGTGCCGATGATCCGGCCTTCGACATGGAAGCGTTCGACGAATGCGCCGGCTCCATAGACTTGCTCGACCTGGAGGCAGAGGGGCGCCCGTGCTGGCTCGGCGTTGACCTGTCATCCCATGAAGACCTTTCCGTCATCGTGGCGGCTTGGCCGGATGGAAACGAAGGATACATCGTCCATCCCTGGTTCTTCTGCCCTTCGGACAATCTCAGGGAGCGGCAAGACCTCTCCGGCGCATTCTATGTGGATTGGGCGGCGGAAGGCCTTATCGAAGCGACCGACGGAAATGTCATCGACATCCGTCGCGTGGAGGCGGTCATCCGCGAACTTTGCGCACGGTTCAACGTCATGGAAATCGCTTTCGATCCGGCCTTGGCCCGGACGACGCTGGCGAATCTAGTCGAAGACGGGTTCCCGGCCGTGGAGATGCGGCAAGGCACGTTGACGATGATGCCAGCCTATCAGGAGCTTGAGCGCGTCGTTATCGGCCGCCGACTTCGCCACGACGGCCACCCCGTTCTTCGGTTTTGCTTCTCCAATGCCGAAGCGAAGCGAAACACGCAGGGCCATATCGTGCGGCTCTCGAAACCAAAACTGTGGATGTCAATCGATGGCGCCGTGGCCGCCGCGATGGCGGTCAGCCGCGCGTCGGCGGGCGATAGCGACCGATCAATCTACGAAACCCTGGGCGATGATTTTGAGAATTGGGCTTATGCCTGAAAGGAGACCCTATGGCTGACGGCAACACCGAACAGTTGGCGATTGATGTCGTCGCCAAAATCAGCGCCCTCGAAAAGCAGATGGCGAAAGCGAACGCGATCACCGCGCGCGCCTATCGCGATATGTCTGCCAGTTCCCGCGCTGCGACGAAGCAGATGGAACAAGACATGATCCGTTCGACGATACGGATCAATCAGGCCTTGGCGGCAACCTCGACGAAGATCGGCAGTTTCAGCAAGGCGTTTGCCGGTGCTGCCGCTGGAGCGCTATCGGTGCGGGAGGTGATCGCCTATGCCGATGCTTGGACCACGGCCAAGAACAGCCTCGCGGTTGCCGGCGTCGTGGGCCGCGATCAGGTCAAGGTTTTGGACGCGCTCTATCAGTCGGCGCAAAAGAACGCCGCTCCGGTGCAGGCGCTCGCCGACCTCTTCGGCAAGGCAGCGCAGGCGAGCGACAACCTCGGTGCATCGCAAAAAGACCTCCTGAAGTTCTCCGGCGGCGTGGCGACGGCGCTCCGCGTAGCCGGCACCAGCGCGACGGCTGCCTCCGGCGCGTTGACGCAGCTCGGCCAGCTTCTCGGCGCTGCCCGCGTCCAGGCCGAAGAATTTAACTCCGTCAACGAAGGCGCGCGGCCGATCTTGATCGCGGTTGCCAACGGCCTCGACGCCGCCGGCGGCTCGGTTTCGAAGCTGAAGACGCTCGTCAATGACGGCAAGGTCTCCAGCCAGCAATTCTTCAACGCCTTCCTGAAAGGCTTGCCGACAATCGAGGCAATGGCCGCCAACTCGACGCAGACGATCGAGCAGGGATGGACGAAGGTCAACAATGCCATGACGAAGTATGTCGGCGAGACCGATTCTTCGCTTGGCGCGTCTCAGCGGCTTGTCGAAGGCTTGAACACGCTGGCAGACAATTTCGACGAGACTGCCGATCGCGCGGTGCAGCTTGCGTCGGTTATCGCCGGTGCCCTGGTCGGCCGCTCCCTCTTCGGCATGATCGCCACGCTTGGAAAGGGCACCGAGGCGATCATCGCCTTCAGCCGCGCCTTGGCCACGGCGCGCACGGCGGGCGGCCTTGCAGCTGCATTCGGAGGGCTTGGCGCGGCGGCCGGCCCGGTCGGGCTGTTGATCGGCGGGACGGTGGTCACGGCTCTGATGGCGTTTTCCAGCTCGTCGAAAGACGCATCCGAGGGCGCCAAGCTTTACGCTCAAACGCTGAAGGAAGTCGAGGAACGGGCAAAGGGCGCCGATGCGGCCATCAAGGCGACGACGGTTTCTATCGACGAAAAAGAGAAGAACCGCATTAACGACGCGCTCGGCTTCAACGTAAAAGACATTGAGGAAACACGCGCTTCGATCACCGACATGTTCGAGCAGATGTTTCGCAACGCCGACTTTACCGTCGTCACGCCGGAGCAACTCGACCAGCTCAAGGCAATTCGTGACGGGTTCGACAACGGTACGAAATCGGCAAAGGCGACAGAGCAGGCGCTCTATGGGCTGGCAAACGCGAACCCGGATATCAAAGGGGTTGCTGATGCATTTTCGCCGCTGCTTGTGAAGCTGGAGAATGTCATTGCGACCGTCCAGCGCCTGAAAGGCGAGCTTGCCTCAGTCAGCGCAGTTGGCCCATCGTTCCGCGAAACCGAAAACGCATCTATGGACGCCTATCGGAAGATGAAGGAGCAAGCCGACAGCTTCATAAAGGAGCAAGGCCGCCGCGCTTCGCTAACTCGCGACCAGCTTTCCCTTGAGGCGGAAATCGCCAAGGTCCGCGGCGACGCGGCGAAGCAGGGTGTGACCCTCACTGAAAAGCAAATCGAGCAGGCTGCTCGGTTGAACATCGAAGGCGAAAAAGCCCGCGATGCGGAGAAGAAGACCAGGGGGCGGAAGGTCTCCGAATACGACGGCATCACCCGCAGCATCCGCGAGCAGATTTCAGCCATGCAATCCGAAGCCGCCGCGCTTGGCATGGTCGGCGCCGCGGCAACCGCATATCGCATCGAGCAAGAGCTTGTGAACGATGCCCTCGTTCGCGGGGTGAATGTCACGCCGCAGATGCGAGACGGATTTCGCCAACTTGCTGCCGAGGCCGGAGCCGCTGAGGAAGCGCTGTCGGCGATGAAGCTCAGCCACGATTTGCTTTTCGAACGGCAGCAGATGGGCCGCACGGAAACGGAGCGCCGCGTATATTCGGAGCTGCGCAGCGCGAACATCGACATCAACAGCCAGGCGGGCACCGCGCTGGCACAGCAAATCCGTCTCAACGAAGCATGGCGCGAAGCTCAAGACGAGCTGCAAGCGATCGGCGATATCGGGAAGGACGCGCTCGGTGGCATCGTAGACGCGCTATATGAGAGCGGCAACGCTGCCGAGAACCTCCTCAGCGTCTTTGCCGGGATCGGCCGTCAATTCGCCAAGCTGGGCGCTGACAAATTGTGGAAATCGATTTCCGGTCAAGGCGGCATAGACCTTTCAGGCGCGACCAGCATGACGCCACAGGGTGGCTCGGCACTGGTGCAGGTCGGAAAGCAGCTCAGCGCCGCCGTCGCTCCGGCTGTCACGCAGGGGCTTTCAACGGGCCTTGACACTTGGGCAGCCGCAATTCGCAAAATCGAAAGCGGCTCATATGAGGGCAATTATGGCGCCATCGGCCCTCTCGTCAGAAAGGGGCAGTATGCCGGCCAGCGGGCCATCGGCGCTTACCAGGTGATGCCAGGCAATGTGCCGTCGTGGACGAAAGAAGCGCTCGGCTATTCCATGACGGCCAAGCAATTCCTGCTTGATCGCGCGGCGCAGGACAAGGTTGTTCTATCCCGTCTGCAAGGTTCCTTCGATAAGTTCGGCAACTGGATCGACGCGGCAAGCGTCCACTTCTCAGGGGGGCCGCTCAAGAGCGCGAAACCCGGCCAGAACGACGGCTACAACACCGTGCCGAAATACCTGTCCATGGTGAATAGCGCAGCCGACAAATATCCCGGATCGATCCGCCAGGGCGTCACTGACGGCATTGTCGACGCGAACCGAAAAATGGCGAACACGGTGCAGGTTCAACAGCAATCCGCTTCGCAGGCGTCGATGCCGCAGATGTCGAAGCTTGAGGGAATGCTCGGGGTCGGCGGGGCAGCACTTGGGGCATTCTCGGGCGGCTACCAATCGGGGAGTCCTCTGATGGGCGGGCTGTCGGGCGCGATGTCTGGCTTCGGTGCAGCTGGCGCTATCGCTTCAGCGTTCCCCGCATTGGCGGGCGTGGCCGGCCCAGTCGGGGCGATCGGCGGCGCTATCGTCGGGCCATGTATCGGAAAAATCGGAAGGAAAAGGAGCAACCAGAAATGACAGCTATCAATGTATTTCTTCGCCGCGACCGGGCAATCATGATGACGGATGCCTCGCTTTACACAGCGCAAGGCGTGATCGTCGGCTTCGGACAAAAGGCCGTGGCGATGCCGAATATGCGTGCAGCTATCGCGTGCCGCGGAAGCCAGAAGGTCACCGCCCTCTTGGCCATGGAAATGTCGGCCGTTTATCAGGGATACGACGAACTTCTTGATAATGCAGAGCGCGATTTGCGCGCCTACCACGATCAACATCTCATGGAGCTTTCGCGCCTGGGGCTGCAGGATATCAACATCGTTGTCGCGGGATGGTCGGCATCCAAAAACGCCCCGGCCGGCTTCTATTTCGACAGCACGACAGACACCTTCGAAGAGATCGATGGCTATGCAGCCGGGCCGCTTCCAGACGAGGCTGAGGACGCCAAACTTCACGCCATCCGCTGCGAGATCGATGTCGACGTTGATCCTGCAAGCTTCGATCCCGTTCGCCATGGCATCCCGTTCATGGAAGCACAGCGGCGGATGAAGGTGGAAATTAGCGACGTCTCGGAGCCGATGTCGATTGTCGGCGGCCATATCCTTCTGACGGAGGTCAGCCGCGATGGGGTTTCCCAGCGTGTCATTCACCGGTGGGATGATGAAATCGGGATGCCGATCGAGCCGGCTGAATTCGTGCCGCCGCCGGCTGCTCCACTAAACCGTCACCAGCGCCGCGCTATGGCCCGTGCCGGAGGGCGATAATGTCCTATGCCGGGAACCGTCGTGAGTGGTTGGAATACCGCTACGGCAGACCAACGGGCAAGAAGGTCACTCTCCCGGAGATTTTCACCGGCGAGAGCCGGACACACGCGCGCGAAGGAATTCTGGACAAACTTCGCGATTGGCGCCTCAGTCCATTCGAAAATGAAGCGTCATGCCGGACTGGGATTCGGCAGACGCTGTGCTTGAAAGGCCATGGATGGCAGGTTTCTGACGTCACCGCAGAAAGCATCGTTTCTGAGGGACTTCACCTTCTAGGAGCAGAACGCCCCGACTGGAATGAGGGTCAGCGTCACTATTCCATCCCTCGCGAGAACTGCGTCCGTTGCGGCTGCGCGATCGACGAGGCAGATCAGACGCGCGGCTACAGATTTTGTTCGACGGTATGCGCTAGGGCTTACAAGCAACACCTGTCAGAGGAGCTGCCGTGGGATCACGAATTGCGCCGTAAAGCTTACTGGCAGTACGCCATCAGCCAGAAACCCGCCAGGGAATGTAAACACTGTGGCGGTTCTTTTCAGAGCTTTGATCGCGATCAACTGTATTGCTCGAAGAAATGCCGCGTCGATGCGTTCGCAGCAAGAGGGAAGGCAAACGCTGGGAGGCCAAGGAGTAAAACGAAACAATGCAAGGCATGCAGCACAGCGTTCAAGCCCAGTCAGGCCTATCAAGTGTATTGCTGCGAAGCTTGCGAGCGCGCCTCCATCCCTGCCGTACTATGTGGATGCTGTGGGATGGCGTTCCGCCCCACAGGAGCGCGCAGTGTATATTGTTCTCCAGTGTGCAGCTCCGCCGCTCGGCAGCGTCAGAAACAGCAGTACGCCAAGGCGAACTATCGGCCATCAAAGGTGATAACCCTCGTGATCCGCCGTATCGAGCAGATCGAGGAGATGTTTAGGGCGGCGTAACTTCAGTGATGATTCGGGTTGAGGGCCAAGTTGGCAAGCCACCGGCGCTGCTCAAAAACTTTATTCTGAATGTCGTTCGGAATGCCCCTAACAAACATCTTTGAGCCATCCACGAAAGACAGAGTGGTGAAGTCGTCTGCGGGGAACTGAAGGAAATATTTAACGGTATCGAAGTTAACGACGACGTCCATATCGTCGATATTTTGTAATTCAACCCACATAGTAGCTCCTATTATTCTGGCAAGTTGCAAAATGCGATAGTGTTATCACCGCTGTATGGCGACTTTATCTGAAGGGTCCATTGCCGACCTCGAAAATGGATGTTCCTCTGCGTTACCATCGCCACCATACCTGCGCACATCTTGCGCGCCTCACTGCTGCTTGTATTCATCGTTGCCGTGACTGAACCGCTCCAACCGGAGACTTCACACGGCGAGCTGGATAAGCCCGACGCATCGATCGCTTGGCACAACGTGTAAGCGTTTTCCACAGCATCCGCTAACGCCGGACTAGCTGTCACTAGCCCGGCAACCGTAACCAAAATTGCTTTCATGTAACCCCCACACTCTATGAGGGCAGCCTGACACAGGTTCGGAACCCATGCAACATGTTGCGTCCTATGTCGCATGGATTTGCGGGGTCTATGAGGGAATGCATGTAAATCAAGGGGAATCAGTCGCAACATGAAAATGCAACATGACGTCACCCAGCAGGGCGGCCGGAGCATCAAATTATTGATTCTAAATGAGAAAAAATGGTGCCCCCGGCAGGATTCGAACCCGCGACCCCCTGATTACAAATCAGGTGCTCTACCAACTGAGCTACAAGGGCAACCGATGTAAGGCAGTTACCAGATTTTGGCGGCATGTAAAGCGGAAACTGGGTTTGAGGGTGTTTCGGTGGGATGTTGGCGGGCTTTGATGAGAGGAAATGGAAAATGGCTTGTTCTTTCAGCGGTTTGCCGTTACCAGATCTGCACGCTGCCGTAGAATGTCCGAAATTGGAGAACGCGCGGTCTGCGCGCAATTGGGCAGCAGATCTCAGGCGTTACGGCGAGGCGCCGCAAGGGAAGGGTCAGGCATAGATGGGCCAAAAGCTCTCTTTCACCGCTTCGACTGCGGATGGCGCGCAGGCGGCCTGCGACGACCTCATCCGTCTTTACGGCAATTGCGATGCGGACGAGGCGGACGTCATCGTCGCGCTCGGCGGCGACGGCTTCATGCTGCAGACACTGCACCAGTTCATGGATACCGGCAAGCTGGTCTATGGCATGAACCGAGGTTCCGTGGGCTTCCTGATGAACGACTACCGGCTGGAAGGCCTGGAGGAGCGCATCGACGCCGCCGTCTCCAACGAATTCCATCCGCTGCGCATGACCGCCACCCATGCCGATGGCGCCAGCACCACGGCGCTGGCCATCAACGAGGTGTCGCTGTTCCGCCAGTCGCACCAGGCGGCAAAGCTACGCGTCGAGATAGACGGCCGGGTGCGCCTCGAAGAACTGATCTGCGACGGCGTCATGGTGGCGACACCGGCCGGCTCCACAGCCTATAACCTTTCCGCCCACGGCCCGATCCTGCCGCTGGAGGCGCCGCTCCTGGCGCTGACGCCGGTCAGCGCCTTTCGCCCGCGAAGCTGGCGCGGCGCGCTGCTGCCGAACAAGGTGACGGTCGATATCCATGTGCTCGAAGCCGGCAAGCGACCAGTCAATGCCGTTGCCGATTATACAGAAGCCAGGACGGTCACACATGTACGCATCGCCCAGACGGCGAATATCACCGCGCGCATTCTGTCCGATCCCGACCGCTCCTGGTCGGATCGCATCCTGGCCGAGCAATTTCCCTCGTGAGGACGGCGCCATGCCCCTGCCCATCCCGTCATTGACGCTTATTTCCGCTGCCCTCGTCGCTGTGCTGCTTGCAGGCGCACCCGCCCGCGCGGAAGATATCGATGCCCTGCCCTCGTCGGTGACCTTCGTCACCAGCACCGGCTATTGGGAGGACGCGGCCGAGGTCGGCACGGCGCAACCGCCACGCAAGGGGTATTACAAGCTGGTCGCCGTCCGCCAGGCGGATCGCACCGCCAAGATTTTCCTGCAGCAGATCGCCAGCACCGATGACGGCCCAATCGTCGTCTCCAGCGTCGAGGTAGAGGAGTTGACCCAGCTCAAGCCCTTCGTCACCGATATTCGCCCGGAAAGCTCCTCTGGTGTGACCAACCAACCCGGCATGTTCGCGACCGTCTACCTGAAGACGGAATCGCAGGCGAAGGAAGCGGAGAGCTGGACGGTGATGATCGACGATCTCGGCGAGATGATCGTTGAAAAGGCGACCAATTAAAACCTCTCCGGCTTACTCGGCCGCCTTGACCTCGGGAACCGGTTCGAGCATCTCGATTTCGTAGCTATAGCCCTCCAGCATGGTATAGGCGTGCTCGATCGTCTCGATCTGCGCTTCCGCCTTGCGGATGGCCTCGGCGATCGACTGGCTGCGGGCGCGCAGCATGGAGCCGAGCACGTCGGTTTCCGGCCGGCGGCCCATGCGATCCATATGCTTGCGCAGCCGCGCGCGGTGGCGCTCCAGTTCGAGAATGTGAAAACGGTTCTTGACGATGTCGTCGGTCAGCTTGCGGCGCATGGCGGCGACGGGATCGAAGCTGCCCGGCTCACGCTCGTCGAGGATGAAATCGTTGACCAGCGTCTCGAGGATCAGCACGCCCTCGATGTCACGGGCATCGGCCAGTTCGGGATCGTAGCCAGTATCGTCATAGACCTTGCGGCGCACGGGATCCTTCAAAAGGTCATAGGCCGTCTGCAGCCGGCTGAAATGGTCGACATCGCCTCCCGCATCCGGATGCGCGTTCTTGGCCGCCTTGCGCCAGGCAAGCTTGACCGCCTCCGCTCCGGCGTCACGGTCAACTCCAAGCATCGCATAGGGATCGATCACGCCGTCACCTGTTCCTTCCCGCCTGCGGCGGCCCGTTTCGATCACGATTCGTCCGGCGCGCCGCAATAGTCTGCACTTGTCATGACCCGGCTCAGCAGGTCATGCGCGAAAAAGCCGCCCCTCATTCAGTACCGGCTCACCCCATCAGCATCAAGCCCGAAGCAGCCGCCATTGTTTGCGGCAGTCGGGACGAAATTGTGTTCGCGGGATGATCTCCCCGTTTTCCACACCCCAAGGCGTCGCGCCAGACTCTCAGGCCGTCAGGCTCTCCGGCTGAGCCACAGCCGCGAAGGCGGCGGCGATGATATCCGGGCCGGCGCCGGGCCGGTTGGACTCTGTGGACAGAATCTGGCGGAAGCGCCGCGCGCCGGGCAGGCCCTGAAACAGGCCGACCATATGCTTGGTAACGTGATGCAGCCTGCCGCCGCCCACGATATGGCGCTCGGCATAGGCCATCATCCGGTCGCGCAGGGCATCCGCGTCCAGCGCCCGCGCCGGCGCGCCGTAGATGTGGTGATCGACATCGGCCAGCAGCGAGGCGTTGTGATAGGCGGCGCGGCCGAGCATTGCGCCATCCATGACCTCCAGATGGATCGCCGCATGGCCGAGATCGGTGATTCCGCCATTGATGCCAAGGAAGACATCGGGATTTTCCCGCTTCATCGCGTGAACGAGTGGATAATCGAGCGGCGGGATTTCGCGGTTTTCCTTCGGCGACAGGCCCTGCAGCCAAGCCTTGCGGGCATGGATCCACACCGCATCGGCTCCGGCGCCGATCATCCGGCGCAGAAAATCGGGCAAGACCTGCTCCGGCTCCTGGTCATCGACGCCGATGCGGCATTTGACGGTCACCGGCGCAGCGGAAATCCGCTTCATCGAGACGATAGCCCGCTCGACCGTTTCCGGCTCGCGCATCAGGCAGGCGCCGAAAGTGCCGGATTGCACCCGGTCCGAGGGGCAGCCGACATTCAAGTTGATCTCGTCATAGCCGTAATCCGTCGCGATCCGCAGCGCCTCGGTGAGCTTGCCGGCATCGGAGCCGCCGAGCTGCAACGCGACCGGGTGCTCGCCCGGATCATGCGACAGCAACCGCTCGCGCGGCCCATGGATGATCGCATCGGCGACCACCATCTCGGTGTAGAGCAGCGCATTCTGGGAAAGCTGGCGATGAAAATAGCGGCAGTGCCGATCGGTCCAGTCGATCATGGGAGCGACGGCGAAGATCTTCGCGCCGGAAAGGCGGGCTTTTTCGTAAAAATTCAAGCTTGTCGGTCCGCTGTTCGTATCATCTCAAGAATCTTCCGCGCGCCGCGACAATCCCTGGGGGAGCGCAACGGGATCATGCCTGGGGAAAATCGTCGACGATCAGAGCACGAAAACGGAAGAATGGTGAGAAAGGATATACAGCTTAAATCTTCCGAAAAAAAGGCAGTCGATCACCCGATGCGAATGCGGTCGCCGCCTTCCGGTTTGCGCGGAATTAACGAACATTTCAATTGTCGGGGCTATGGCTTGGATTTGCGGTGCAAAGGCCATAGCTTCCGGTCATCGAATTAGCGAGGACATGTCCTGTCATGAGCAACAATCTCTATGTGACCGGCTTGTGGCGCGCGGTCGATCCCGTCACAACCGGCGACAATCCCGGTTTCCAGTTCAACGGTTTCCAGAGCCCCGATGCCTACGGGCGCGGTTACGAACTGAACACCGGCACGCTCGACGCCGTCGCTCAATCGGTGGCGTGGATGATCGATTCCGTCACCGGCAAACCGCATGACTATGCCAAGGCCAATATCACGGCGCTTTTGACGGCCTTCGCCAAGATCGGCCTGTCCGGCGACGATCTGGTCACGGCCAGCGACGCAAACGATCTTCTGGTCGTCGAAGGCGGCAACGACACGGTCTATGCCGGTCGCGGCGACGATTATATCGATGGTGGCGATGGCAACGACACCATCTATGGCCAGGAAGGCAATGACACCATACGCGGCGGCCCCGGCCATGATTTCATCAATGGCGGCGCGGGCGTCGATACGGCGATTTTTTCCGGGCTCCGGCATCACTACGGCATCGAGGGCGACATGGCCTCGCGCATCGTCGCATCGCCGGAGGACGGGCAGGATACATTGGTCGATGTCGAGCGACTGCAATTTGCCGATGGCACACTGACTTTCGACGATGCCCATTCGGCCGGTGTCTTCACCGTCGATGAAACCGCGGCCCAGGTGGCGCGGCTCTATCGCGCCGCGATCGACCGCCTGCCGGATGGACCCGGCCTTCTCTATTGGCTCAATATCGTCAAGGGCGGCAAGCAGACGATTGGCGAGATCGCCGACATCTTCGTCGCGTCACCGGAATTCACCGCCACCTATGGCAACCTCTCGAACAAGGCCTATGTCGAGCGCATCTACCAGAATGTTCTCGACCGGACACCGAGCGAGAAGGAAGTGGGCTACTGGACCGGCTATCTTGCCGGCGGCGAACACGACCGTGGCGATCTCCTGAATTACTTTTCCGACTCCGCAGAGTTTCGCTCCATCATTGGCGGCACGAACGACACCGGCGTCGTCTTTATCTGACGAGGATCAGACGTACCAGATGCCATCGGAAATCGCATGGCTGACCCCGGCAATATTTTCGGCGCTTTCGGAAAAGCCGGCAAGAACGGCCGCCTTCGAAGCGCCGCCTTCAAGCTGCGAGGTCCAGTAGGCAATGCCACCGGCCTCGCCGTCGCGTCCGAGAACGTTGTGATAGAGCTTTTCGATATAGGCGCCATTGGACGGGCGGTCTCCATAGACCGAGGCAAATTCCGCCGACGAGACGAAACCGACCGCCGTATCCAGCAGCGACTTGCCGCCATCCATCGCCTTGATCCAGTAGGTCAGGCCGCCGGCATCCGGCGTCCGCGCGAAGGCGGCCTGGTAGATACGATAGGCTTGGCCGGCGATGCCGGAGAGATCGACCGCCAGCGTACCGTCTGAAAATTCCAGCCGCTCGATGGAATGCAGCGTGTCATGTCCGGTGCCGGCGGCCGAAACCGTCACCGCGCCATCGGCGAACGAGACGGCGTAATCGCCCCGCTTGCCGCTGTAAATCACGGTATCGGTACCGCCCTGCCCCTCGAAACCATCGTCGCCTGGCCCGGCCTTGAAGCGGTTGCTCTTCTCCAGATTGTCGACAAATGAGGACGGCGTGTCGTAATCTGCGAACTTGCGGAGATAGTCGAGGATCGAGGTGCCGTTGGCATCAGCGGCGATCGCCGTGCCGCCCGATTTGACGAAATCGATCAGTTTCTGCGTGCCGACCAGATGGGTGGCGGCGATCATGCCGCTCTTGGTCAGCGTCGTGCCGTTCAGCGTCTGCCCGGTGTAGAATTCGAGATCGTAATAGCGGATACGGTTCCACAACAGCGTGAACCAGGCGCCAGCGGCGGCGTCTTGTTCGGCCGGGCTTTTCAGGAAGTCATCAATGGAGCCAATCCCGTTCTTGCCGGTAAAACCCTTGCTATAGACATTGTCGTAGACATTGGCATCCTTCGGCGCATAACCGAGATCGATCAGCGCCGCTTCGCCGAACTGATAGGCGCCGGCATAGCCATATTTGTTGACCGCGCTGTAATTGTCGCCGGACTCCCTGACCCGCATGGCTTTGAAGAAATCCTGATAGGTTCCGCGCGACATGGGCACTCCGGCAAAATCGACAAATGATGGCGAACCATAGCCGCGATCCCCTCAAGATTCGGTAACGCCGGTTCCCACTTTTCGCTCAGGGCGTTAGGCTAACCCTACGATTCGCGTTCCGAGCCCTCAAGATTCGAGCAAAATCATGACCGCCAAGGCAACCGTCATCCCCATGCCGCCGCAAATCCTGCTTCCCGTCGAAGGAGAGGAGGCGCTGTTCCCCGTGCGCCGGGTCTATTGCGTCGGGCGCAATTATGCCGCCCATGCCGTCGAGATGGGCCATGATCCCGCGCGGGAAAAGCCGTTCTTCTTCCAGAAGAACCCGGACAACCTGCTGCCGCCCGGCCTCGGCATGCCCTATCCGCCGCTGACCGAGGACCTGCATCACGAGGTCGAGGCAGTCGTGGCGCTGCGCGCCGGCGGCGCCGACATTCCGCTGGAAGAGGCGCTGAACTGCGTCTACGGCTATGCGGTCGGCATCGATTTCACCCGCCGCGACCTGCAGGCCGAAGCCAAGAAGGAAGGCAAGCCCTGGGCCGCCGCCAAGGCATTCGAGGGCTCAGCGCCGATTTCTGCCATCGTGCCCGCCGCCCGTATCGGGCATCCCGAGCATGGCGCGATCTGGCTGAAGGTCAACGATCGCAAGAAGCAGCAGGGCGACATGAACCAGATGATCTGGAAAGTGCCCGAGATCATCGCCGAACTGTCCAAGCTTTTCGTGCTCGCCCCCGGCGACGTTATTATGACCGGCACGCCTTCCGGCGTCGGCCCCGTGCAGCGCGGCGATCGTGTCGATTGCGGCATAGACGGCATCGCGAACCTGTCCGTCACCATCGTTTGAGGAACCGTCATGCCGCTTTACTCGCTCGATAAACTGACGCCGAAAACGCCTGCACACGACCGTTACTGGGTCGCGCCCGATGCCCATGTCATCGGTCAGGTGGAGATCGGCGACGAGGTCGGCATCTGGTTCGGCGCGGTCCTGCGCGGCGACAACGAGCCGATCCGCCTCGGCGACGGCACCAATGTCCAGGAAGGCGTGATGATCCACACCGACCCCGGCCATCCGGTCACCATCGGCAAGGGCTGTACGCTCGGCCACCATGCCATCATTCATGGCTGCACCATCGGCGACAATTCGCTGGTCGGCATGGGCGCAACGGTGCTGAACGGCGCGAAAATCGGCAATAACTGCCTCATCGGCGCCAATGCGCTGGTGACCGAGGGCAAAGAATTTCCCGACAATTCACTGATCGTCGGTTCTCCCGCCCGCGCCATCCGCACGCTCGACGACAAGGGCGTCGAAGGGCTGAAGCGCTCGGCGGCCAGCTACATCGCCAACTGGCGTCGCTTCGCCGGTGGCCTCAAACGTATTGATGAGGGCATAATCCAACCGGAGTGAAACGAGGGTCGACAAGATTATGTTTCAGACAAAAGAGCTTGGAGCGCCGATCTGATTGAAGCAGGTCGAACAGCGTTCTACGCCGCACAGGCCGCGCATAGTCCGCGAATTTCGATCGTCGTCTTTTCCGGCTTGAACCGGCGCGCCTTGGTAAAGGCTTCCAGGCGATGATCGACCTCGTGGTCGTGAAACTCGTCGACATGGCCGCAGCTATTGCAGATGGCGAAAGCCACCGTGCCGTGGCGGCAGCAGCTTTCGGCCGGATGGGCGCAGGCAACGAAGGCGTTCAGGCTTTCCAGCCGGTGGACCAGTCCGAATTCCAGCAACTTGTCGAGCGCGCGATAGACCTGCAACGGTGCGCGAAACCCTTGGTCGCGCAGCTTGTCGAGGATGGTATAGGCGCTGACCGGCTGCTCCGAACGACGCAGCACATCGAAGACGAGGCCCTGGTTTTTCGTCAGTTGCGGCAAGTTCATCGTAAACCTCCTTCCGCCTCGCCGTGCCGCCGGAGCGGCACGAGGCTGAACACGAACAAGACAAGTGCGGCGACGACGATGGACGGGCCGGACGGCGTATCGAAATGCAGCGAGCCGAACAGCCCGCCGATAACGGCGACTGCACCGATCACCGATGCCAGCACCGCCATGATTTCCGGCGTAGACGAAAAGCGCCGCGCCGTCGCCGCCGGAATGATCAGCAGCGAGGTGATCAGCATGATGCCGACGATCTTCATGGCAATGGCGATCACCAGCGCCATCAGCAGCATGAAAAACAGCCGGGCCCGCTCGGGCCGCAAGCTTTCGGCTTCCGCCAGATCGGGATTGACCGTCGAGGCCAGGAGCGGTCGCCACAGATAGACGATGGCGAACAGCACCAGGATGCCACCACCCCAGATCAGGTCGATATCCTGCTCCGTCACTGCCAGAATGTCGCCGAACAGGAAGGAGACGAGATCGATCCGCACCCAGGTCATGAAGGCAACCATGACGAGGCCGATCGCCAGCGTCGCATGCGAGAGAATGCCCAGCAGCGCATCCGCCGACAGCCCGCCCCGCCGCTGCAACAGCATGAGCAGCACGGATACGGCAGCGGCGACGAGGAAGACGCTGAGGATCAGATTGAACTGCATCAGCAGCGACAGCGCCACGCCCAGCAAAGCCGAATGCGCCATGGTATCACCGAAATAGGCCATTCGCCGCCAGACGATGAAGCAGCCGAGCGGCCCGGTGGTCAACGCGAGCCCGACGCCGGCGATCAGCGCGCGCAGGAAGAAATCGTCAAGCACGGCCCGCCCCCAGCTTCGCATCCGCCGGCGCAGGATGGTGGTGGTTATGGCCATGATCGTGGGCGCAATCCGGTCCATGCACATGGCCGTGCTCATGATGATGATGCCCGTCCTCGGGATGGCAATGATCGGTGATCGAGCCGTCGGCATGCTGCACCCGCCCATCCGGCAGATGGGTATGGTCGTGATGGTGGCTGTAGACCGCCAGTGTCTCGGCCGCGCGCGCTCCAAAGAGGCGGCGGTATTCGGCGCTGCGGCTGACCGCCTGCGGCGTGCCACGACAGCAGACATGGCCGTTCAGGCAGATGACGGTATCCGTCTCTGCCATCACCACATGCAGGTCGTGGGAAATCAGCAGAATGCCGCAGCCGGTGGAATTGCGAATCGACTTGATGAGATCGTAAAGCGCAATCTCGCCGGAAAAATCGACGCCCTGCACCGGCTCGTCGAGCACCAGCAGATCCGGCTTGCGGGCGACTGCGCGAGCCAGCAGCGCCCGCTGGAATTCGCCGCCGGAGAGATGCTGCACCTCCGCCTTGGCCAGATGCGCGATACCGACCGCATCGAGCGCAGAAGCAATCTCCCGCTCTGGCAAGGACCCCGTCAGCGTCATCAGCCGGCGCACGGTCAGCGGCAGCGTCCAGTCGACAGTGATCTTTTGCGGCACATAACCGACCTTCAGCCCAGCCTTGCGCTCCACCCGGCCCTCGTCCGGCTTCAATACGCCGATAGCCGCCTTGGCGCTGGTGGATTTGCCCGAGCCGTTCGGCCCAATCAGCGTCACGATCTCCCCCGGTAAGACGCCAAAATCGACGCCGCGCACCAGCCAGCGACCATTGCGGCGCACGCCGACATCATGCAGCGAAACAAGCGGACGGGCAGCGGTGGCATTCAGCATGAATTTTTTCCGGAACACTGTTGCAGGATGCTATGGCACACGTTATAGCATAACGCAATTGATGTAATAACATTACAAATCTCTTCAAGTGGAGATACCAGATGAAAGTTGCAGGATTGCACCTCCTCGCCACCACCGCATGGCTGCTTGCCGGTGCTGCCCATGCCGAGACGCCAAAGGTGGTGGCGTCGATCAAGCCGATCCACTCGCTGGTCGCGGCGATCATGAAAGGCGTCGGTGAGCCGGGGCTGATCGTCGAGGGCGCAAACTCGCCACATACCTTCAACATGAAGCCTTCCAGCGCCAAAAAGCTGCAGGATGCCGATCTCGTCTTCTGGGTCGGCCACGGGCTGGAAGCCTTCCTCGAAAAGCCGTTGGAGGCGCTCGGCAACAAGGCGACCGTGGTCGAACTGGACGACGCCCCCGGCCTGACCAAATTGAAATTCCGCGAAGGCGGCGCCTTCGAACCGCATGACGACGGCGATGCCGACGAGGCGGCCGAGGGGCATCACCACGACGAGGGCGAATTTGACATGCACCTCTGGCTCGATCCCGCCAATGCCAAGGCGATGGCGGCCGAGATCGAAAAGACGCTGGTCAAGGCCGATCCCCACAATGCCCAGACTTACGCCGCCAATGCCAAGGCCTTGGACGAAAAGCTCGACGCCCTCGACAAGGAACTGGCGGCCAGCGTCGCGCCGATCAAGGACAAGCCCTTCATCGTCTTCCACGACGCCTATCAATATTTTGAAAACCGCTACCACATCCGCGTCGCCGGCTCGATCACCGTCAGCCCGGAAACCCTGCCCGGCGCCGACCGCATCTCGCAAATCCACAAAAAGGTCACCGAACTCGGCGCCACCTGTGTCTTCTCCGAACCGCAATTCGAACCGAAATTGATCAACGTCGTCCTCGAAGGCACGCCGGCCAAAGCCGGCACCCTCGACCCCGAAGCCGCAACCCTGACCGAAGGTCCTAACCTCTATTTCGACCTGATGCGCGGGATCGCGACATCGCTGACGGATTGCCTGAAGGGGTAAAACGCAAAGGGAGGGCGCACGGATGCGCCCTCCCTTGTTCAACAATGTCCGGCGAATTACCGCGCGGCCGCGAGGCCGACGATCAGGCCGGTGGCGGCGCTGATCAGCAGGAACTGGTTGTCGACGCGCACCCATTGTTCGCCCCGGCGCGGCTGCGACAGGCGATAGCGGCGATAATCGCGGGCGTTGACGATATTGCGGCGCTCGGCGCGCGACAGGCGGGCGCCCCGGTCCCAACGGTGCTTGTGAATGACGACAGGCCTGTCGAAGCGCTTTTCGATCACCTTATGACGAAACTGGTCGGCCGAGGCGGCCAGCGGCGTAGCGAGAAACGAAGCGGCGACAAGAGCGGCAAGAAGCTTTTTCATCGGGGTATCCTTTCCTGTGAAGACACCCTGACCTTATCGCCGCAGATATGAACCGAAGATGAAACGGAAAATTACATTTCCGTAATGATTTCCGCCGCTTAAAGCAGGAAATTCAGACGGTGATTTCGCTAAAATGCTAAGCTTTTCATAGCAATAACAGGAGGCGGCAAAGGCGCCGCCTCCTGTTCGGACAGAAAACTCAACCGTCGAGTTCGGCCGATTTCGTCCAGAGGTTGACGTCAGCCTCGCGGGCATAGAGATCGATTTCCGAAAGCTCGGCATCGGTGAAATCGGGATTGTCGAGCGCACGCACGCAATCGACGATCTGCGCGGCGCGGCTGGCGCCGATCAGGGCAGAGGTGACGCGACCGCCGCGCAGCACCCAGGCGAGCGCTAGCTGCGCCAGCGTCTGGCCGCGCTTTTCGGCAATTTCGTTGAGCTTGCGGACATTCTCGATCACGGAAGGGCGAATGGAATCGCGCTTGAGGAAATGATTCTGCGCCGCACGGCTGTCTTCGGGCACGCCGTTCAGATATTTCGAAGTCAGCATGCCCTGCGCCAAGGGCGTGAAGACGATGGAACCCATGCCGAGTTCGTCGAGCGTGTCCAGAAGGCCGTCCTCTTCGATCCAGCGGTTGAGCATGGAATAGCTCGGCTGGTGGATGACGCAGGGCGTTCCCAACGCCTTCAAAATCGCGGCAGCCTCACGGGTGCGGTGCGAATTATAGGAGGAAATGCCGACATAAAGCGCCCGGCCGGAGCGGACGATATGATCCAGCGCGCCGCAGGTTTCCTCCAGCGGCGTATCCGGGTCGAAGCGGTGCGAATAGAAGATATCGACATAGTCGAGACCCATGCGCTTCAGGCTCTGGTCGCAGGAGGCGATCAGGTATTTGCGGCTGCCCCATTCGCCGTAAGGGCCGGGCCACATGTCGTAACCGGCCTTGGAAGAGATGATCAGCTCGTCGCGCAGGCCGGCGAAATCGCTGCGCAGGATCTCGCCGAAGGCGGTTTCGGCGCTGCCGGGCGGCGGGCCGTAATTGTTGGCGAGGTCGAAATGGGTTATGCCGAGGTCGAAGGCGGTGCGGCACATCTCGACCTTGCGCTGGTGCGGCGTGTCCTCGCCGAAATTATGCCAGAGGCCGAGCGAAATCGCCGGCAGCTTCAGGCCGGAGCGTCCCACCCGATTGTATTTCATCTTGCTGTATCGATCGTCAGCCGGGGTCCAGCTCATAGGAAAATCCTCTTTATTGAAATGCGCGGGCAGTTTTTCTTATCGCATTTCCGAACGGAAAACCGGTATCCACTTTTCCTGGAAATGCTTTAGCACCGCCCGCGCGGGACCATACCCGAAGGCGGGCTTACTTCAAGAGCGCCCGCGCCTCTTCGATACCGAGCGCCGCCGGCTGGGTGCAGGTCGTCGAAAGCGCGACGAAGCGGCGTTCCTCACCGGATTTGAGGATCGAGGTCATGACATCGACGGCATGCAGCGCCCGGTCGAGCGAGCAGCGGGCATCGCGCCCCTCGATCAGCGCCATCGCCATATCGGCGAGGCCCGCCGTGCGGTAATTGGCGACCATGGCATGCGGATGCTCCTGGTTGTCGATGCCGAAGGGATGGTCCCAGCCTTCCAGCGCCCGGATATCCTTGTCGCGGCCGCTGACTTCCACCGGCCCGCCGAAGAAATTCGGATCGGGCACGTAGATCGAGCCTTCCGTGCCGTAAAGCTCCATATTGGCATGGCGATGCGACCAGACATCCCAGCTTGCCGAGAGCGTCACCGTCGCACCGCTTTCGAATTCCAGCAGCGCCTGCACCGTCGTCGGCGTCTTCACCTCGATTGTCTCGCCGCTGCGCGGCTGGCTGGAGATGGTGCGGGTGGCGGTGGCCATCGAGGTCATGGCGCCGACGCGCTTCACCGGGCCGATGAGGTTGATGAGATTGGCGATGTAATACGGCCCCATGTCGAGGATCGGGCCGCCGCCGGGCAGGAAGAAGAAATCGGGATTGGGATGCCACATCTCCATACCCGGCCCCATGACATAGCAGGCGCCGGAGGTGATGCGGCCAATGCCGCCTCTGTCGATGTAATCGCGGGCAAGCTGGTGCGCGCCGCCGAGGAAGGTATCCGGCGCGCAGCCCACCGAAAGGCCCTTTTCGCGGGCGATGCGGCGTAGTTCCTCGCCCTCTTCCAGCGAAAGCACCAGCGGCTTTTCGGAATAGACATGCTTGCCGGCTTCGAGGATCGCCCTGGAAACAGCGTAGTGCGCAGCCGGGATCGTCAGGTTGACGATGACGTCGATCTCGTCATCGGCGAGCAGTTCCTCGACGGTCTCGGCGCGCACGTTGAATTCTGCGGCCTTCGCCTCAGCCGCATTGACATTGATGTCGGCGCAGGCGCGCACCTCGATGCCCTTGAACAGCGGCGCGAGCGAGAAATAGGTGGTGGAGATATTGCCGCATCCGAGGATGCCGACGCCAAGTTCTCTGGTCATGGGTCAGGTCCGTTCAATAGGTCTTGAGCGATGCGATCGAGCGGCGCACCAGGCGGCCGAGATCGTTCGGATTGTCGTGTTCGACGATGAAATGGCGGGCGGGCGTGTTGCGCATCACCGGCAACAGCTTGTCCCACGGCACGGTGCCGTGGCCGACATCGGCCCAGCCGTCCTCATCGGTGTTTTCGCCAGCGGGGGCGATGTCCTTGACGTGGACGGACGTGATACGCGGGCCATATTTTTCGATCCACATGAAAGGATCGGCCTTGCCGCGCACCACCCAGGCGATATCCGCCTCCCAGCTCAGCGACGGGCCGCCGGCGAAAATCTGGTCGAGCGGCATGGAGCCGTCTTCGAGCGGGAAGAACTCGAAATCATGGTTGTGCCAGCCGAAATCGAAGCCGGCCTCGCGGATCGGCTTGCCAGCCTTTTCCAGCCGGGCGCCAAGCGCATGCCAGCCTGCGACATCGGTCGGGCGCTCTTCCGGCATCAGCCAGGGGCAATAGACCGAGCGCATGCCGAGCGTGCGGGCAATCGCCAGCGCCCGCTGCGGATCGTTTTCGAGAAGCTCGATGCTGAAATGCCCGGTCGGCATGGAAAGCCCCCGGGCATCCAGCTCCGCCTTCAGGGCGTCAAGCCCAGCCTGGTCGAGATCGCCGTAAACGCCGGCAAAGCCTTCGACCTGTTTGTAGCCGGCATCGGCGAGCAGCGCGTAGACGTCGGAATAGGGCGGATAGTTGCGGGCGCTGTAAAGCTGGAAACTGAAATCGGTCATCTCTTGTCCTCCTGCGGCCGGCGGCCGCGCTGTTTGCTGTGGTGTTTCGCCGGGCCTCAGGCCTGGGCGAGATGAAGATCGGTCACGCGAAACTGCGGAACCGCGCCGGGCGGCAGGGCCGCCGTCGGCGTGAAGCGGATGCGGCGGCTTTCGCCGCCGGCGAGGTCGAAAAGATTATCGGCATAGCGGCCGTCGGTTTCGCTCTCGATCATCACGAACAATGCAAGGCCTTCGGCTGTGACGGCGATTTCCCATTGACCGTCCTCGGCGGCGGTCACGGAATGCGTCAGGCCTGACGGTTTCAGGTCCAGCGCCTTGTAGGTATCGGGCACGATATGGCCCTCGCCCGCCATGCCGTTGGAAGCCGTGAAGCGCCAGGCGAGTACCGATTGCGGCGGCACCTCGCTACGCGGAATCTCGAAGAGCTTTTCCGCGCGGTCGGGGCTGCATGGCCCGGAAAGGCGATGCAGCGGAGTTCGTTCACCGGTCAGCGATAGCAGGAAAAACTCCGCCTCGATCCCGACCGCATCGGCGGTATCGTTGACCGCCGACACCGCGAATGCCTCCCCCTCTGGAATGACGGCCAGCGTCACCGGCTGGAAGAAGCGCCGCGCCAGATAGTGCATTGCCTTCCAGCGCCCGCCATGATCGAGGCTCGCCCAGGAGGCGACCGGCCATGTGTCGTTGAGCTGCCAGTAGAGCGTGCCCATGCAATGCGGTTTGAGCGAGCGCCAGTAATCCACCGCCGTGCGGATCGCCAGCGCCTGCTGCACCTGGCTGAGATAGACGAAGCCGGCAAAGCTGGTGGGAAAGCGGAAATAACGGAACATCGTGCCGGCGATGCGTTCGTTGCCGCCGACATTCTTCTGGTGCAGCTCCATGACCGGCGAGGCGATATTGAGATCGCCCTCGCCCGCGAAGGAGCGGATCACCGGCAGCGAGGTATAGGACTGGAAGCCGAATTCCGAGCAGAAGCGCGGGCGTACGGAGCGGTATTCGTCGAAGGACTTGTTCTCGTGCCAGACGGACCAGTAATGCATGTCGCCGGAACCGTCCGCATGCCAGGCATCGCCGTAATCGAGATAGCCGGAGGCCGGGCTCGACGGCCACCAGAGGCCATCCGGCGCGGCCTTCTTCATCTGCTGCTCGATCACCCGGTTCAGCCGGTCATAGGCGACGAGATAGCGGTCGCGATTGGTGCGCGATTCCGGAAACCAGGTGAGCGCGCCCACCAGCTCGTTATCGCCGCACCACAGCGTTATCGAGGGATGGCTTGATAGCCGCTTGACTTGATACTCGACCTCATGGGCGACATTTTCGAGGAAATCCTCGGTGCAGGGATAAAGGTTGCAGGCGAACATGAAATCCTGCCAGACCATCAGCCCCATGCGGTCGCAGAGATCGTAGAACCAGTCCTGCTCGTAAAAGCCGCCGCCCCAGACGCGGATCATGTTCATATGCGCATCGACGGCCGATTGCAGCAGCGCTTCCGTCCGCTCCGGCGAGCTGCGTGAAAACAGGGCGTCGGCCGGTATCCAGTTGGCGCCGCGGCAGAAGATTTCGCGGCCGTTGACGCGGAAAGCGAAGCGGCTGCCCGCCGCATCCGGCGTCGTTAGCAGCTCGACCTGCCTCAGGCCGATGCGTTTCGTCACACGCTCCGAAGGCACCTCGACGGACAGCATGTACAACACCTGCTCGCCGCTGCCGACCGGCCACCACAGCCGCGGCGAATCGAGGTGGAAAAGATGCGTGACGGTGTTTTCGCCCGGCCGCATGCCGCAATCGAGCCTGAGCGCCTCGTCGCCGAAGGCGAGATGCAGCGGCACGATGCAGGGGTCGGCCGCATGCAGCGTCACCGTCACCTCGACATCAACGCTGCCGTCGTCGTTGTGATGCTGGCGCGTCGTCACATGCTCGATGCGGGCATCGTCCAGCCGCTTCAGCGCAATCGTGCCATAGAGGCCGAGAGGGGCGAGCGCGATGTTCCAGTCCCAGCCGAAATGGCATTGCGGCTTGCGCAGCATGTTGCCGTTGGGGATCGGCGAATTGCCGGTCGAATAGGGCACGTAGAAAGGCTGCGCCGCCTGCCGCTCGGCACCGGCCCTGATCGACGAATGAATGACGATCCGCAGGCTGTTAGGCCCGATCTTAAGGGCTTTCGAGACGTCGGGGCGAAAGCGGCGGAAACAGTTGTCGGCCGAGAGCACCTCGATGTCGTTGACGAAGACGGTGGCGACCGTATCGAGGTAGTCGATATCGAGATACCAGCGGCCGGAGGCGTCGGTCAGCTCGAATTCGCGTTCGAGCACCCAGTCCTCATGCGCCACCCATTGCACCAGCTCTTCGTTTCGCCCGGCATAGGGATCGGGAATGATGCCCGCCTGCTGCAGGGCGGAATGAACGTCGCCGGGAATGGAGATCGCCGTGGAGTGACTCCCGTCGGCAGTCGCCACCTGCCAGCAGCCGGCGAGATCAAGCATATCGTCCTGCACGTCGGCCATCATCGCCTCCTCAGATCCGCAATTCTGTTTCGGCATCGAACAACGAGGCGAGCGACGGATCGAAACCGAGCCGCACCTTGCTTCCCGCCGCAAACCGCCGCGCGCCGTTGACGCGCACCGAAATCGTCTGTCCCGCATATTTCAGCCAAAGCAGGTTGTCGGCACCCATTGGCTCCTCGATATCGACCACCGCCTCATGTCGTTCGGCCGTCTCGCCATTGACGGCGATATGTTCCGGCCGCACGCCGAGAACCGCCCTGCGCCCCGGCTGCAACGGTTCCGCCGCCCTGTAACCCTCAAGCGAAAACCGCACAGTGTTGGACACGAAGATCGGCCCGGTATCGGAGGCCGCGATCTCACCCTTCAAAAAGTTCATGGAGGGCGAGCCGATGAAGCCGGCGACGAACAGATTGCGCGGCGCGTTGTAGATCGTATCAGGGCTGTCGAGCTGCTGGATGACGCCGTTCTTCATGATGGCAATGCGATCAGCCAGCGTCATCGCCTCGATCTGGTCGTGGGTGACATAAATCATCGTATTCTTCAGCGACTGGTGCAGCCGTTTGATTTCGACGCGCAGCTCCGAGCGCAGCTTGGCATCGAGGTTCGACAAGGGTTCATCGAACAGGAAGACATCGACATCGCGCACCAGCGCCCGGCCGATAGCGACGCGCTGGCGCTGGCCGCCGGAAAGCTCGGCCGGCTTGCGTTTCAAGAGCGGCTGGATTTGCAGGATCTCGGCGGCGCGGGCGATGCGCTTGTCGATATCGGCCTGCGGCAGCTTGGCGACCTTGAGCCCGAAGGACAGGTTCTTTTCCACCGACATCTG
Source organism: Rhizobium sp. YJ-22 (assembly GCF_029601685.1). Lineage (NCBI taxonomy): Bacteria > Pseudomonadati > Pseudomonadota > Alphaproteobacteria > Hyphomicrobiales > Rhizobiaceae > Rhizobium > Rhizobium sp. YJ-22. The sequence continues at coordinate 110,369 of NZ_JARRIR010000002.1, forward strand.
CGGATAGAGCGCATAGGACTGGAACACCATGCCGATGCCACGATCCTTGGGTTCCTCCCAGGTGACGTTGCGGTCCTTGATGAAGATCTGCCCCTCGCTGATTTCCAGCAGCCCGGCGATGCAGTTCAGCAGCGTGGACTTGCCGCAGCCGGAAGAGCCGAGCAGCACCAGGAACTCACCGTCGTGGATATCCAGATTGAGATTGCGCAGCACGCTGACGGCGCCGAAATTCAGCGATAAGTCCTTGATGGAAACGCTGGTATTGGTCATGGGGATCACCCTTTCACGGCGCCGGCGGCGATGCCGCGCACGAACAGACGGCCGGAGACGAAATAGACGATGAGGGGAACGGCGCCGGTCAGGATGGTGGCGGCCATGTTGACGTTGTATTCCTTCACGCCCTGCACCGAATTGACGATGTTGTTGAGCTGCACGGTCATCGGGTAATATTCCGGCCGGGTGAACACGACGCCGAACAGGAAGTCGTTCCAGATGCCGGTGATCTGCAGGATCATCGCCACGACGAAGATCGGCAGCGACATCGGCGCCATGATGCGCAGATAGATCGCCCAGAAGCCGGCCCCGTCGATGCGCGCCGCCTTGAACAATTCCTCCGGCAGGCCGGCGAAATAATTGCGGAACAAGAGCGTCAGGATCGGCATGCCGAAGATGGTGTGGACGATGATCAGACCGGTCAGCGTGCCGTAGATGCCGAGTTCCCGCAACACGATGACGATGGGATAGATCATCACCTGATAGGGAATGAAGGCGCCGACGATCAGGATGGTGAAGAACACCTCCGATCCCTTGAAGCGCCAGTTGGCCAGCGCGTAGCCGTTGACCGATGCGACCGCGATCGAGATCAGCGTCGAGGGAATGGTGATCAGCACCGAATTCCAGAAACCGCGCGACAACCCGTCACAATTGAGGCCGGTGCAGGCCTGTGACCAGGCTTTCACCCAGGGCTCGAAGGTGATTTCCAGCGGCGGCGAGAAGATATTGCCGAGCCGCACCTCCGGCATACCCTTGAGCGAGGTGACGACCATCACATAGAGCGGGATGAGGTAATAGATCGCCGCGACCAGCAACGTGCCGTACAGCATGATATTGCGCGGCGAGAGCACGCGGCGCGGCTTGCGGCCGGCAGGACCGGGTTGCAACCGCGAGGCGGATGCGGCGATAAGTGAGGACCGATCAGACACGCTTGCGCCCTCCGCCGAATTCCAGATATGCCCAGGGAACGATGATGATGGCGACCGTGATCAGCATCATGGTCGAGGCGGCAAAGCCCTGCCCCAGGTTCTGGGCGAGGAACATGTAATCGTAGACATATTTCGCCGGCACTTCTGAGGCGATGCCCGGCCCGCCGCTGGTCTGGGCGACGACGAGGTCGTAGACCTTGACGATCCCGGAGGCGATGATGACAAGCGTGGTGACGAAGACGCCGCGCATCATCGGCACGATGATGAACAGGTAAGTCTTCCACGCCGGAATGCCATCGACCCGCGCCGCCTTCCAGATATCCTCGTCAATGCCGCGCAATCCCGCCAGCATCAGGCACATGACCAGCCCCGTGCCCTGCCAGAGAGCGGCGATCAGCACACCATAGATGACGATGCTCGACGTATAGAGCGGATCGAAGGTGAAGGTGCTCCAACCGAGCGAGCGCACCACCGACTGCACCCCGAATTCCGGATTGAGGATCCACTGCCACACAAGCCCGGTGACGATGAAGGACAGCGCGAAGGGATAAAGGAAGATCGTGCGAAACGTGTTTTCGAAGCGGATCTTCTGGTCCATCAGCACCGCCAGCAGAAAGCCGATGCCGAGGCTGAAGATCAGCGAAAACACGCCGTAGATCGCCAGATTCTGGATCGACACGATCCAGCGCGGCGCGGCCCAGAGACGCTCATACTGGTCGAAGCCGACAAAGCTCAGGCGCGGCAGCAATTTGGAATTGGTGAAGGAATAGACCACCGTCCAGACCGTTCCCCCTAAGAAAATGACGAGCGCCGTCAGGATCATGGGGATGGAAGCGATCTTTGCCGGTATGTTGCGCAGCAACCGGGAGGGCCTGCGCGCGGCGCGCGAGTCCATATGTAGGTCTCCTGTCTTTGAAGGTGGCGCAGGAAGCGCGGATGAGATTTCAACCGCGATCCGTCTCGCAAACACCTTTCCCGTAACCGGCTAGGCAATCGAATATGGAATGGGACCTTGTCCCAAGCCCCGCCCTCCCTGTGTGAGGGAGACAGGCAAGCGATAGCGGGATGAGGAGGATGTCGAAGGCAAGAAGGCCAGGCATTCCATGCGCTTCGCATCCCCCTCATTCGGCCTGTCGGCCACTTTCTCCCCAAGGGGAGAAGGGGTTTTCAGCGCCCGACGTGCCTCATATTCCATTGCCATGCCGTAACCGGCAGAGGCTGGGCCAAGAAGAAAACAAACCTTCCGCCTCTTGGCCCAAACACCCCTACGTTTCCGGTCCGATCAATCCGCCGAAGCGATGATATCGACGAAGCGCTTCTGCGCGTCCGCGACCGTCATCGACGGATTGGCGAAGAATTCGGAGAACAGGTCTTCCTTCTGCTTCTGGCTGTCGGCCGAAAGAAGCTGGTCGGTCCACTGGATGACCTCACCCTTCTTGAGGATTTCGAGGCCCTTGCGCATGCAGTCGTTGGCGGTGGCAAGGTCGACGTCCCCGCGCACCGGCAGCGAGCCCTTCTTGAGATTGAAGGCAACCTGCGTTGCCGGCGCCAGCAGCGTCGAGGCCAGCACTTCCTGCGCCTTGGACTTGGCTTCGTCCTTCAGCAGCGGGAAGTAGAAGGCGTCGCCGCCAGTGGCGATGACTTCGGTGACGCCGAGACCCGGAAGGCAGGTATAATCGGTGCCGGCCTTCTTGCCGGCCAGCGCGAATTCGCCCTGCGCCCAGTCGCCCATGATCTGGCCGCCGGCCTTGCCGGTGATGACCATGTTGGTCGCCTGGTTCCAGTCCTGGACATTGGTGCCCTTGGACATGCGGCGCGCATCCTCGGCGGCTTTAAAGACCTTGGCGATCTCGGGACCAGCCGCCGCTTCAGCATTCTTTTCGCCGAACACCTTCAGGAAGGTATCCTTGCCGCCGATGGCGAGCATCAGCACGTCGAAGGCGCCCGACGCCTGCCACGGCTGGCCGCCGATGGCGAGCGGTACGATGCCGGCCTTTTCGAGCGCCGGTGCGGCAGCGACGAACTCATCCCAGTTCTTCGGCACGTCGACGTCGGCCTTCTTGAAGGCGTCGTTCGACAGCCACAGCCACTGCCAGGAATGGATATTGACCGGCGCGCAATAGATCTTGCCGTCGATGGTGCAGGAATCCAGCAGGCTTGCCGGCTTGACGATGTCCTTCCACTTCTCCTTGGTGGCGACGTCCGTCAGGTCGCGCATCAACCCTGCCTGCACCAGCTCCTCCGCCTGGCGGCCGTGGTTGAATTGCGTGGCGCCCATGGGATCGCCGCCGGTGATGCGGCTGATCATGATCGGGCGCGCCGTGCCGCCGGAGCCGGCGATGGCGCCATCCACCCAATGATTGCCGGTGGCGTCGAAGGCCTTGGCCAGCTCGGCGACGGCCGCGGCCTCGCCGCCCGAGGTCCACCAATGGGTGACTTCCAGATCGGTCGCGCTCGCCCCTCCGGCAAGCAGGGCCACGGATGCGGCAAAAGCAGCAGTCAGCAAACGTTGTGTCACGAGTTCCTCCCTCACTGTAACGTTTCCGTAAAAAAGTTATCGCAAACGAAACCTTTCTGCAACAGCCAACCGCCGCGAAATTCACAGGCGCTCAAAATGCAATCATAAGACGCATTTTGAAATGGTGAAAATTCATCCCAAATAGATGCAAAAGCGTTGGATTTGTCAAATTTCCTGCAATAACCACGCCAACTTAATCGAATTTCCTGGCTCGTAGGCCTTCAACTTCGCACCTGCAACCCTCCGTCGCCCCTCGCCTGTGGATACCGGCACGTCTATTTAAAATTGTCGGCGCGCCGCCGTTCTTTTCTGTTTTCCAAACGAGCGAGAAACTGTATCGTTTCAGTAAGCGGGATGATGCGGAGGAGACGCTTTTCTTCGGCTCCCGCTTGAGGCAGTGCAAACGTGGAAGACGGCAACGGGAACGGCAGGCCCATGGACAGCGAGAAAAAACGCGGCGGCGGGGAGAACCCGGGACCGGAGCGCCCGACCCTGAAGACGATTGCCTTCATGACCGGCCTCGGCGTGACCACGGTGTCACGGGCGCTGAAGGACGCGCCCGATATCGGCGCGGAAACCAAGGAGCGGGTGCGCATGGTGGCGCGCCAGCTCGGCTACCAGCCAAACCGCGCCGGCGTGCGCCTGCGCACCGGCAAGACCAATGTCATCGCGCTGGTGCTGTCCATCGACGAGGAGATCATGGGCTTTACCAGCCAGATGGTCTTCGGCATTTCAGAGGTGCTGAACGGCACGCCCTATCACCTGGTCGTCACGCCGCATTCGCACAATCGCGACCCGATGGTGCCGGTGCGTTATATCCTCGACACCGGTTCGGCCGATGGCGTCATCATCTCGCGCATCGAGCCGGACGATGCGCGCGTGCGCCTCATGCATGAGCGCAACATGCCCTTCGCCACCCATGGCCGCAGCGATATGGGCATCGTCCATCCCTATCACGATTTCGACAACGAGGCTTTCGCCTACCAGGCGGTGCGCCATCTGGTGGAGCGCGGGCGCCGGCGCATCGCGCTGTTGCAGCCGCCGAGTCGCCTCTCCTTCTACACCCATACCCGCATCGGCTTTCAGACCGGCCTGCATGATTTCGGTGCCGAGGAAGTGCCGCTGCGCGTCACTATCGACACGGCGCTCAACGAGATCCGCGATGCGGTCGAGATGCTGATGCGCTCGCCGAACCCGCCTGACGGCATCGTCTCCTCGGCCGGCAGCGGCGCCATCGCCATCAATGCCGGCATCGAGGCGGCCGGCAAGCGGCTGGGCGTCGATATCGACATGGTCTCGAAACAATCCTCGGCGATCCTCAACTGGATCCGCCCGGAAATCATCACCATCGACGAAGACGTGCGCCTCGCCGGCAAGGAACTGGCCAAGGCCGTCATCGCCCGCATCGAGGGCCGCCCGCCCGAGGAACTGCAAAGCCTTAGCGGCCCCGAATGGCCGCAGTCCTGAAGCAGCTCTTTCGAAACGAAAAAGCCCGCCGCGAAATTCTCGCGGCGGGCTTTTTCAATCCATGGAAAAATCTCAGCGCTCAGCGCCGGCGCCACTGCCCCAGGGGCCATGATGGGAATCGGCGCCGTCGAGGCGGTCGAAACCATGGGCGCCGAAGAAATCGCGCTGCGCCTGGACGAGGTTCGCCGTGCCGCGGCCGCGACGATAGGCATCGAAATAACCCAGCGCCGAGGCCAGCGCCGGCACCGGCAGGCCGCCGAGCACCGCATAGGAGACGGCGCGGCGCAGCGCCCCATCGGTTTCCTTGACCATCGCCGAGAAGGCCGGCGTCACGATCAGGTTGGCGACATGCGGGTCTTTGGTGAAGGCCGAGGTGATCTCATCGAGGAACTGCGAACGGATGATGCAGCCGGCGCGCCAGATCTTGGCAATGGTCGGCATCGGCAGGTTCCAGTTGAACTCCTTCGAGGCAGCGGCCATGACCGCGAAGCCTTGCGCATAAGCGCCGATCTTCGCGGCCAGCAGCGCGCTTTCGAGATCGGCGATGAAGGCCTTGCGGTCGGCAATGGCCGGCGGGGTCGCGGCCGGCAGGCCGAGGATCTTTTCGGCCGCTTCACGCTCGCTTTTCTGCGAAGACAGGATGCGCGCCGCGACGGCCGCCTCGATGGCGGTTGCCGCGACACCCATGTTCTGCGCCTCGATCACCGACCATTTGCCGGTGCCCTTCTGGCCGGCCTGGTCGAGGATCATGTCGACCATCGGCCCGCCGGAGATCGGGTCGCTGGCGCGCAGCACCTTCTCGGTGATCTCGATCAGGTAGGAATTCAGCCGGCCCTTGTTCCACGCACCAAAAACGTCGGCGATTTCGACGGCGCTCATCTTCAACCCGTCGCGCAGGATGCCGTAGATTTCGGCGATCATCTGCATGTCGGCATATTCGATGCCGTTATGGATCGTCTTGACGAAATGGCCGGCACCGTTTTCGCCGAGCCAGTCGACGCAGGGCTCGCCATTATACTTGGCGGCAATCGAGGTCAGCACCGGCTTGACGCGCTCCCAGCTTTCCTCGGTGCCACCGACCATGATCGACGGACCATGGCGCGCGCCCTCCTCGCCGCCGGAAACGCCCATGCCGATAAAGGTCAGGCCGCTGTCTTTCAGAGTGTCGAAGCGGCGCATCGTATCGCGGAAATTGGCATTGCCCGCGTCGATCATGATGTCGCCCTTCGAGAGATAGGGCTTCAAATGCTCCATCTGCTGGTCGACGGCGTCGCCTGCCTTGATCATGATGATGATCGGCCGCGGCGGACGAATCGCCGCAACGAATTCCTCGATCGTCTTGCAGGGAATGATCTGGCTGCGCAGATCGCCGGCGCTGGCAACGAACTCGTCGGTCTTCTCCGGCGTCCGGTTGAAAACGGCGATCTTGTTGCCCTTCTCCGCGATGTTGAGCGCGAGATTCGAGCCCATCACACCGAGCCCGATCAATCCGATTTCTGCTTGTTCCACGACGGCCTCCGGTCAATATAGTATGGCTTCACATTGCCCGTTGTTGTGGCATCCAAATCCGCTATCGGCAAGGCGCAATGGTTCAAACCGATTGAATTTCACAATTTGCCGATCAAATCTTCAGGAGCAAGGTGATGTCGACATATCCGGCCCACATCGTCCATCTCTCCATCGACCGCCCATGGAACGAGGTTTATCGCTTTGCAGCCGATCCCCTGAGGATGCCGCGCTGGGCGACCGGTCTCGGCGCCGGCATCCGGCGGAGCGGCGAAGACTGGGTGGTGGATGGCGGACCGATCGGCGAGGTGCGGGTGCGTTTCGCCATCGACAACGCCTTCGGCGTCATAGACCATGCCGTGACGCTGCCGGACGGGACAATGGTTCACAACGCCTTGCGCATCGTCCCGAACGGCGACGGCGCGGAAGCGATGTTCATGCTTCTGAAGTTGCCCGGCACTGACGATACCGCCTTCGAGGCCGATGCGCGCAATGTGATGGCCGATCTGAAACGGCTGAAGGAATTGCTGGAAGCCGGCGCGAACTGATACTCAACTCGCCAGCGACCGCGTCTCGTTGACGACCAGCAGCGCGCCGAGTATGCCGTCGCCTTCCCCGCGCAGCGGCGTCGTCCGTCCGATGACCAGCAAGCCGCCATTCTTACTGACCGTATAGCAAAAACAGCGCTCCTCGCCCCGGAAACACAGGGCCAGATCGTCGCGCAGCCCGCTCTCGAAACATTCCTCGCCGACGATCTCGGCGATATGACAGCCGACGAGTTCGACCGGCTTGCATCGGAAAGGTTTCGCATACGCCCGGTTGGCATAGAGAACCCGGCAATCGCAGGTCAGCACCGCGACCCGTTCGGAAAGGCTGTCGAGCAGCATGTCGCTGAACAACCGCCCCGGCGCGATCGCATTCGGCACGCCGGCCGCTGCCGACGCATGCGCGCCATTTTCTTCAGCGTGGTAACGGTCGATGAGAGTCGACAGTGCGTTCGCATGGCGAAGCACGCTGGCCCTGTCCTCCGCCTCCTCCCGGATCAGCGTGTTGACAAAACCCAATTGCCGGCGGATTCCGGCCGATGTCTCCGCCCGGTGGTCCACAATGGCATGGATCAGCGGTTCGATCTCGCGGTCCAGAATGGCGACTAGCGCGTCGTCACCGAGGAAAACGGCGCGCCGCAACTGCGCCGTCTTCGTATCGAAAGCCTCCAAAAGCGACAAAAGCTCCATTTCGGCTTTCTCAGGCATGGGTAGCACTCAAGTTATGCACGGCGACGTAGAAGACGTGCTGCACTTTCGATCCGGCGATGACGTCATCCATAACCAATCGAGTCTTTAGCGACAAGTATTGAGGGAACAGGCAACTGTGCCAAAATTGCACAATGTCAATTTTGGCACAACAAAACCCCTGAAAACCTTGGGGCCTTCGTTGCGGAATTACAAAATCGGGACAACCCGTATGGGAAAAATCGGCTTTTCCATGTGACCCGGGCTGTCAGCGCCGCATCAGGCGGCGCGATTCCCCGGCTGGCGACGGTCGGCGATCTCTTCCATCAGCACCAGTGCGCCGATCACCCGTGAGGACGGCGAGCGATAGGGCGACAGGCGGCACCGCAGCACGCGCGTTCGCTCACCGACTGCTTCGGCAAAGGTATAGTCGACGGTCTCGCCGAGGAAGGTATTGTCCAGCCTCTCCTTGAAACCCTGCGAGAAACGGTGCAGACCGATGACTTCGCCGATATGCACGCCGTTTAGTTCCTCCGGCCGCCGGTCCCAACTGCGCGCATCGTTTTCATTGCAGTAGAGATAGCGATAATCGGTGGAAATCACGCAGACACGATTCGGCAGGCGATCCAGCATGGTGATGTCGAGCAGGCCGCGTTCGGCACGGCTGCGAGAGGTCACCGTTACCGGCGCGGCGTCCACGACATGATGGTAAAGATCGCTGATCGGGCGCGGGCGCAGATGACGCTCGACAATGCGTTGCAGATTGTCGGCATGGCGCAGCACGCAGGAGCGATCTTCGGCCTCGACCTTCAGCAATTCGATGGCAAGGCCCACTTGCATCTGCACTTCGATGGCGTTGGTCGCCTTATGCTCGAAAATCGCCTCCAGCAAGGATTCAACATCCCGATCGATTCCGCCCAGCATCTGCTCGTCGCCAGCGGCGACGGCGCGCTTCAAACGCGCATACCGGGTCCAAAAAAGATCGATCAAGTCCTTCAACATCGGCTCTCCTGCCTATTTCCCGCAACGCCCCACAAGCGTCCGAACTTCAACGCGCACGCATGTCCAGACGGGCCCTACCCTCAAGGCACCCGCTTGCGACATCCCATCCGCGCGACGGGAGCGACACTCTAAGACACGCGCGACCGCGTTCAATTGCAGGATATTGCAGGCTCAAACTTGGGCGAAGCTGGGCGGTTTTGCCCAGATATGAGCAATTGACCAAACAAACCGTCAGAGCGTGTGCTTGATGTTCCAGCGATCATGATACCACAACCATTGGTCGGGGTATTCCCGCACCCAGGCCTCGACCCGATCGTTGAGAAGCTGGGCGGTGGCCGTCACGTCGAGACGCCCCTTTTCGTCGCGCGGCAGCGTGATCGCGGGTTCCAGTTCCAGCCGGTAGCGGTTGCCGGGCAGGCGGATGCAGCGGGCGGGATAGACCTCGCAGCCGAACTGCCGCACCAGCTTGGCGAGCAGCGGATTGGTCTGTACCGGCTGCCCGAAGAACCGCGTCTCGACGCCGCGCGTGAATTTCTGGTCGACAAGCACGCCGACGCTGCCGCCCGCCTCCAGCGTCCGCGCCAGCGCAAAGGACGAGCCGGCATGCGACGGCACCAGATGGCCCATGCGGGCAGCGCGGAACTGAAACACCTTTTCGGCGATATATGGATTGTTCGGCGGCCGGAACAACACGGTCACGTCGACGCCGAAGGCAGCGCCGGCCACCGGCAGCAGCTCGAAATTCGCCGTATGCGCCGTGAAGACGATGAAGGGTCGCGGATTGTCGCGCAGATCCATGAAGATCGGAATGCCCGAGACCTCGACACGGCCCGGCTTGTCCTGTGCCGGATCGAAATCGAAAAGCTGGTCGAGGAAGACATATTCCGCCGCCAGCCGCCCCATATTGCCCCAGCTATTGAGGGCAATGGTTTCGATTTCCGCCTCGGATTTCTCCGGAAAGGCATTGCGCAGGTTGCGCAACATCAGCTTGTGGCGGCGCAGGCGCGGCCCGATGGCCCGCGTCAGCCGGTCGGCGAAATTGATCGCCGTATCGGCCGGCAGCAGTTTCAGGATGTTGAGAAACCCGAAGGCGAGCTGCGCCACCAGCCATTGCCGGAAGTTGCGAAAGCCCAGGACGAGCCGGGTGATGACCATCCGCACTGAATCAGTCCATCCGCAGAATGATCTTGCCGAAAATCTGGCGGCTTTCCATGCGCTCCAACGCCCGGCCGATATCCTCGAAGCTGACTTCGGTGTCGATGACCGAATGCACAAGGCCGCGTGCCATCTTCTGCATGGCATCTGCCATGTTTTCCATGCGGCAACCGAAGGAGCCGAGCAGCTTCAGTTGCTGCTGGAACAGCATCATCAGGTTGAGGTCGGTTGATACGCCAGACGTCGAGCCGCAGGTGACTAGGCGGCCGCCGCGCTTCAGGCAGAGCATCGAGCCCGCCCAGGTGTCCTTGCCGACATGTTCGAAGACGACGTCGACGCCCTTCTTCTTCGTCAGCTTGCGCACCACGCCCTCGAAACGATCCGTGCGATAATTGATGACGTGATCGGCGCCCAGCGCCCTGGCCTTCTCGATCTTGTCGTCGGAGCCGACGGTCGTGATGACCGTGCAGCCCATCTTGTGGGCAAGCTGAATCGCCGCCGTGCCGATACCCGAACCGCCGGCATGGACGAGGATCGTCTCGCCGGGCTCCAGCTTGGCATTGTCGAACAGCATATGCTCGACGGTGCCGAAGGTCACCGGCGCAAGTGCGGCATCGATGGCCGAGACGCCGGGCGGGGCCGGAACCAGCAGGCGGGCCGGCAGGTTGACCTTCTCCTGGGCGAAACCATCGAGATGGAAACCATGGACGCCGCCGACATGTTCGCAGAGATTGTCGCGGCCTTCACGGCAGGGACGGCAGAGGCCGCAGGTGCGCGCGCCATAGATCGAGACGAGCTGTCCGGGCAGCACATTGGCGACGCCGGGGCCGAGAGTTTCGACCACGCCGGAGGCCTCCGCACCGATGACCAGCGGCATCTTGCGCTTGGCGAACGCCATGCCGCGCCAGCCCCAGACGTCGATATGGTTGAGCGCCACTGCCTTGACGCGCAGCGTCACCTCTCCGGGACCGGGCGCTTCCGGCTCGGGCAGGTCGACGGTTTCAAGCCGGCGGTCTTCGATCAGTTGCAGCGCGCGCATATCATATCCCCCGCGCCCGAGGCGCATTCACAAAATTTCGAGTTGCCGGCAATTAAGCCGGTTCAAGCGTCATGACAAGGCTGGCATTCTGTCCGCCGAAGCCGAAGGAGTTGGACAGAACTGCGCGAACCTGCGCCTCCCGCTTCACATTCGGCACCACATCGAGCGCAATCGCCGGATCGGGGTTACTGTAGTTGATGGTCGGCGGCAGGGTGCCGGTCAGCATGGTCTGCAGCGAGAACACCGCCTCGACCGCGCCGGCCGCCGTCAGCGTATGGCCGATCATCGACTTGTTGGACGAGACCGGGATGGAGGACAGCTTGTCGCCGAAGACGGCGAGCATCGCGCCATATTCCATCTTGTCGTTTTCCGGCGTCGAAGTGCCGTGGGCGTTGACGTAACCAATATCATCCTCGCCAAGCCCCGCATCGGCGAGCGCCGCGCGGATCGTGGCAATTGCCGGGCCGCCATCCGGCGAGGAGCGGGTGCGGTGGAAATGATCGGCCTTTTCGCCGCAGCCGGTCATGATGCCGAGCACCTTGGCGCCGCGCGAAATGGCCGCTTCCAGCGACTCCAGCACCAGCGTCGCGGCACCCTCGGCGATGACGAAGCCGTCGCGATCCTTGCTGAACGGTTTGGAGGCCTTTTCCGGCGGATCGTTCTGGGTCGAAAGCGCAGAGAGCAGCGAAAAACGGATCAGAGCCTCGGCGCTGACCGACCCGTCGGTCGCGACCGTCAAGGCGCGCTCGGTGCGACCCTGGCGGATCGCCTCGACCCCGAGCTGGATGGCGGTGGCGCCCGAGGCGCAGGCGGTCGACAGCGTCACCGGTAGGCCGCGCGTGCCGAACTTGTCGGCGAGGCGCTCGGAAATCGAGCCGAACTGCGCCGCTTCCATGAACACCGGATCGGGCCGCTCGCGCATGGCGGCGAGGAAACGGTCATAGGCGTCACCCTCTCGCACCGCCGGCGGCGCGCGGTCGGCCAGCGCAAAACGGTCGCTCCATTCCGGCTCGACCGGCGGGGCGGCCAGGAACAGCGGTCCGTCGAAATCGCCGGAAATGCCGGCTTGCGCCAACGCCTCGATGGTCGTTTCGCGAGCGAAGGCAAAGGAGCGCTCGACGGAATTGCTGCGCGGCGGATCGATGAAATCCACGGTGCCGCTGATGCGTGTCGAAAGCCCCTCGGTCGGGAAACGGGTGATGGCATGAATGCCGGACGTGCCCGATGTCAGCGCCGCCCAGTTGTCGGCAAGCCCTTGACCGAGCGAGGTAATGACGCCCATGCCGGTGACGGCGACGATCGGACGACCCAGATGATCCTTGAAGCTGGAATTGGCCATGACCGGCAGTTCCTTCATGCGTTGGCGCGCAGAAGGGCCATGCCTTCGCCGCGCGTATAACCGACCGTGGTGACCAGGGCCTGCTGTGCCGCCCCGCTCATCGCCCTTTCGCCTTCGGCATTGAACACCGGAACGGCCGCACCCGCATCGACGGCAAGCGCCGCAAGCGCGAGCCCCAGCGGAAACTGCGCTTCCATGCCATGCCCGGCCACACCGCCATAGCCACGCAGGGCCGCCTTCGGAAACGCGCCTTCGAGAAACGCCTTTTCGCGGGCGGCGAGATCGTGCAGGCCGCTGCTGCCGGAGAAGACCACAAGATCGGAAACGCCCTCGCCGGCCATCGCCGCCATGCGCCCGAGCCGTTTTTCAAGGCGGCCCTCGTCACGACTGCCGCGATCACCTTCTATGGCGTCGACAATCGCATAGATATGGGCGCCCCGCGCCTGCGCATGTTCGCGCGATTCGAGCACCAGGAAGGCGCCGACCGAGCCCATGACCATGCCGCCGCCGGCACTGTCCTCGCGCGACCACAAAGGTTGCCAGTCACCGGTCAGATGGGCGCGGATGCCCTCGACCAGCAGGATGATATCCGCGCGCTCGGCGACAAAGGCGCCACCGACCAGCGTATGTGTCGACTGCCCGGCGGAAATGCGCGCAAAAGCGGTTTCGATGGCGGAAATGCCGGCGGCTTCCTCGCCCATGAAGGTGCGCGACGAGCCCGTCACCTTGTGAACGATGGAGATATTGCCGGCCATCAGGTTGGAAAGCTGGGCGAGGAACAGCGTCGGTCGCAGTTCGGTCTTCAGTTTCTCGTTGAGCATGACCTCGCGGTCGTTGCGCTTCAGGCTCTCGTCGACGATCATCGAATCGACGGCGATATCGCGCTCGCCGCCACCGGCGGCGACGATCATGTCCATCGTGCCGCAAAGCTCGGCATCGTCCTTCAGCCCGGCATCGTCGAGCGCAAGTCCGGCGGCGAAAACGCCGAGGCGCTGCCAGTTTTCCATCTGCCGCTGATCGCCGCGCTTCGGGATCTGCGCCGACCAGTCGATCTCCGGCATCGGATGGATGGGATAAGGCTTGAATTTTTCCGTTTCGAGAACCGCTTGCGGTCTCTCCTCAGACGTCAAAAGCGCCAGATGCGGCGCTTTTCCGACCCCGAGCGATGTGACGATGCCGACGCCGGTGACGACGACATCCCTATCCGACCTGCTCATGCGCTCAGTCCCCTGTGCCTGACAGCGCCGCGCGTCATCGATGGTGCGCGCTGGACGCTGCGATAAATCAAATTGAGTCGTTCAGGCTGCGTAACCTATCCCCGAATCGTCCGGCATTCGAAGGAATTATGCAGTCGCGGCGGCCATGGCCCGAAGAAGCCCGACATCTTCGGCCCGCTTACGCACGATATCGCCGATCGGCACCTTGTCGAATGGAAGCGTGCGCAGCTTCAATTGCGCATCGCAGATCTTGCCGGAGGCAGCCGATATCCTCGCCTTGGTCACGGCAAAACCCGATCCGTCATGCTCCAGGTGCGCCTCGATCTCCAGTTCGGCGCCGGGCTCGACGAAATTGCGGATCTTGGCGCCATCGACCGACATCAGCAGGGGCATGGCCGAAAAACCGTTACGGGCGAGCACCAGAAAACCGGAGGCCTGAGCCATTGTTTCGATCAGCAACACGCCGGGAACAAGCGGCATGCCGGGAAAATGTCCTTCGAAGACCGGACTTGCGTCCGGCACCTTCGAACGCGCCGTAAGCCGGTCCGCCTCCGCAGAGACGGACTCGACGGCATCGATCATCTGAAAATATTCGAGCAGCATCGAACGAATCCCGGCTTTTAAGCCTTGGCGGCCCGCAATTCGTCGATCTTCGCACAGAGGTTCTTGAGAACGAAGTATTCCTCGGTGGAAACTTTGCCCTCGTTGACATCCTGCGTCCACTTTTCCAGCGGAATCTTGATGCCGAATTCCTTGTCGATGGCGAAGACGATATCGAGGAAGTCGAGGCTGTCGATGCCCAGGTCATCGATCGTATGGCTTTCCGGGGTAATCGACTCGCGATCGATCTCGCTCGTCTCCGCGATAATATCGGCAACCTTGTCAAATGTAGCAGTCACGCCAACAACCTCATAAATGTCTGATCTCAATCTTCCTCATAGCAAAGATCGCCGAAAAGCCAATGGCAAGATGGTGCAATGCGGCACCACCCGGCGGGATTCGCAATCCTTGCGCCCTTCCATGACGCCGTGGACACGGCGAAAACAAGGCGGAGCCGAAGAGAATAGCGGTGGAGCCCCCCCTATTGAGCGATGACGATACGGGTATTGCCGAGGCCGTTGGCCGTTGCCATCGCGAAGAATTGCGCGGCATTGTCCGGATGCAGGCGCACGCAGCCATGCGAAGCCGGGCGCCCCAGCCGCTTCAGGTCGAAAGTGGCGTGGACGGCATAGCCACCGTTGAAGAAGATCGCATACGGCATCGGCGCGTTGTCGTATTTGCGCGAGCGGTGGTTGCGAGAAGCCCATTTGGCGCTGTAGCTGCCGGTCGGCGTCACATAGCCCTGACGAGCGGTCGAGACCTTCCAGCGATATTTGACGATGCCGTTCTGCGTCACGGTCATCGTCTGGCTCGACAGATTGACCTTGGCCACCAGATTGGCGGCATTCGATCCGACGGCTGCAAATTGTACGGCCAAAAACGTCGCCGCGGCTGCAATAAGTATTCTCATACTCGCCCCTTTTTACGCATGTCACAAGTTTTGTGGCCAAGAATTGACAGTGAAAGCGAGAATAAGGCGAAAAGAATGATGTTCGATTAAGTGCAAGAGTAATCAGAAAAGGAAGAAGAATGGTTAATAAACTGTCTCGTCCGACGCTATGCCCGCCGGCCGCTTCGTCTGCCGAAGAAATGAGAAAGGATAAACACCAGAATCAACACCGGCCAGACAATGGACAGCGCCACACCCAGCACTTTCCAGCGATCCCATGGGGCGTCGCTCCTGATGATTTCGAGCATTGTTTCCAGGAGGCAAAGCATGACGATCAGGCCATAAGCCATCAGAAGAACGATATGGACCAGATTGGCCACACCGTATGATATGATATCCGTTGACATAGCACCCCCGCCTTCACCCTTTTGGTATCGCATGGACGGGTGGCCTGCTTCATCACCCAAACGGGTGGCGCCGCGGAGATTTTTTAAACGACGAGCAGAATGACGAAGGCGACAAGTGCGATGGCGGCAAGTGCCGAGCAGGCATGCTTGAAGACGGCGACACCGGCTTCGATATCGAAGACGGACGCATCCTGTCGGCCAGCCGCATTCATCATCGGCTCGCGCACCTGCACGCCACCATAAACGCGCGGGCCGGCAAGCGCGAGATCGAGCGCGCCCGCCATCGCCGCCTCCGGCCAGCCGGAATTCGGCGAGCGATGCAGGCCGTGATCGCGCAGACCGAGGTCGATCGCAGCCCGCGCCGCAGCGCTTCCGCGATGAACCCAGGCGCCGGCGGCAATCAGCAGCATCGACAGGCGCGCGGCCGGCCAGTTGGCGAGATCGTCGAGCCTGGCCGCGGCCCAGCCGAAATCAGCGTATTTTTCCGAGAGATGGCCGATCATCGAATCGGCGGTGTTGAGCATCTTGTAGGCCAGCAGCCCCGGCAGGCCGAGCGCCGCATACCAGAAGGCGGGCGCGACGACGCCATCGGAAAAATTCTCCGCCAGGCTTTCCAGCGCCGCCCGGGAAATGCCGGCTTCGTCCAGCGTTTCCGGATCGCGCCCGACGATCATGCTGACGGCGCGACGCCCTCCCGAAAGACCCTCGCGCTTCAAACCCTCCGCCACGGCCAGCACATGATCGGACAGGCTTTTCTGCGCGAAAAAGACAGCGGCGATCGCCACCTCAATAAGGATGCCGAGCGGCCCGAGGCCCGCCAGCAGCAGATGCAGGCCGCAGCCGAAGGCGACGCTCAGGACCAGAAGCACGGCAATGGCGATGACGCCGTTGCGCCGCCGCTGCGCCGGCGGCAGGGCACGGCGGTTGAGGCGCGTATCGGCAAAGGCGATGGCCTTGCCGAACAGCACCACCGGATGCGGAACGTGCCGCCACAGCGCCGGGGGATCGCCGACGATGCGGTCGAGCAGCAGCGCCAGAAGCAGGATGAGAAAATGTTCGGTCATCGGGAAAATCCGGCTAGAGCAATTCCTGCAAAAGTGAAAACCGGTTTCCGTCCGGAATTGCGAAAAGGCGAAAGAGATAAAGCATTGGAGGTGACCCTTGTCACCGGAAATGCTTTAGCGCTTCGGCCAGGCGGCGGTCGCCCGCCGCATCCGGCGCCAGCCCGAAACGCAGCCATGTCGGCTCGTAATCGAATTTACGCACCAGGATGTGCGCCCGGCAAAGATGCTCGTGCAGCCGCCCGGCAGCCGCATCCTCGACCAGCGCGAACAGCGATGCCCCGCCGCGTACCCTCAGCCCGGCCTCGGCGAGGACATCGAGCAGGCCACGCTTGCGCGCCGCGATTGCCGCGCGCAACGGCGCGGGATCGGCCTCCAGCAACGATGCCGCCACCGACAGCGCCGGGCCGGAGACCGCCCAGGGACCGAGCCAGCTTTCCAAGCGCGCCAGCAGACCGGCGTTCGCAACGACGAAGCCAAGGCGCACGCCAGCCATGCCGAAAAACTTGCCGAAGGAACGGAAGACGATCAAGCCATCTTGCGCGCCGGCCTGGCCCACCAGCGAGCCCATCGCCTCGCCATCGCAGAAGGCTTCGTCCACGACCAGAAAGCCGCCCCGCGCCGCCATCCGCCCCGCGAGCTCCAGCAGGGTTTCGGAAGCATGGACCCGTCCATCGGGATTGTTGGGATTGACGACGAC
The DNA here is from genome assembly GCF_029601685.1 of Rhizobium sp. YJ-22. Classification (NCBI taxonomy): domain Bacteria; kingdom Pseudomonadati; phylum Pseudomonadota; class Alphaproteobacteria; order Hyphomicrobiales; family Rhizobiaceae; genus Rhizobium; species Rhizobium sp. YJ-22. The sequence goes on from NZ_JARRIR010000002.1 coordinate 127,703, forward strand.
GGCGAGCTTATGTTGCGGGCCAATGTCGTCCAGCGTGGCGACGGCATCGACCGGATGCCCGGCAAGCGTGAAGGCGCGGGCATATTCGCCATAGGTCGGCGACAGGATCGCAACCGGCGCGGCCGGGGAAACGAGGCGCGGCAGCAACTGGATGACCGATTGCGTGCCGGGGACGGCAAGCGGCATCACAGGCCCGCTGCCGTAATAGCCCGCCGCAGCGGCTTGCGCCCTCTCCACAAGATAACGATCCGGAAGGCGATGCCAGGCGCGCGGTTCGATGGCCGGCAAATCCGGCGGGCATGGATTGATTCCGGTGGAGAGATCGAGCCAATCCTCCACCCGCCCGCCATGCAGCGCGGCGGCGGCGGTGATGCCGCCGCCATGGATAATGGCGCCGCTCATGCCGCCTCGCCCGCGAGGTCGATCAGATGCATGAACGAGCCGGAGACCGTACCGCGTCGGAGCCCGACCGTGCCGAGATCGACGCCGACCGCATCGCGTGCTGCAAACAGCCGGTCTGCTTCGCCTTCGGAAACGATGGTTGCATAGTGAAATTCATGCGCCCGCATCGGCTCGGTGAAGCAACTGCCCGGCAGCGGCCGCACTATGCGGTAGCCGAGATGCCGGCGGCGGGTGGCAAAGGACGTCACGAGCGGCAATAGGCCGAGCATGCGGTGACTCCTGCCTTCCGCATCGATGACCGCCTCCCCCAGCGTCATGTAGCCGCCGCACTCGCCGAAAATCCGCGCGCCGCGCTCCGCGGCGGCCCGCATGCCGTTACGGAACGTTTCCGCTACGGCAAGCTTTTCGCCATGCAGTTCGGGATAGCCGCCCGGCAGGTAGACCGCATCGGCATCCACCGCCGGCGCCTCGTCGGAAAGCGGCGAAAACAGCGTGATATCAGCGCCCGCCATGCGCCAGCCGGCCAACAGATGCTCGTAGCGAAAGGCATAGGCCATATCGCTGGCCACGGCGATTCGCTGCCCCAACGGCGGCAGGCGCGCAGGGCTGTTGCGCAAATCCGCCGCGCGCGGCGCACCGGCGACCTGGATCAGCGCTTCCAGATCCATCCGCTGCGAGACGGCCGCCGCAGCGCGGTCGATAAACTCTTCCAGGCCCGCATGTTCGCCGGCCTGCACGAGGCCCAGATGCCGCTCCGGCAAGGCAAGCCCGGCATCGGCGCGCAGCACGGCCAGAACCGGCACCCCGACAGGGGTAAGCGCATCGCGCAGCATCATCTCATGCCGGTCGCTGCCGACCCGGTTGAGGATGACGCCGACAACACGGATATCGTCGCGAAACCGTGCATATCCACTGACCAGCGCCGCCACCGATTGCGACATGCGGGCGCAATCGACCACCAGCACGACGGCGAGATCCAGCGCCGCCGCCAGATCGGCCGGCGCGCCGGAACCATCGGCGGCACCGTCGAACAGGCCCATCATCGCCTCGATCACCAGCATCCGCCCCGCTCCATGCAAGCCGGCATTCGCGAGTAGCAATTCCTGCCGCATGCCCCAGGGATCGAAATTCAGGCAGGGCGCGCCGCTGGCGGCGGCATGAAAGGCGGGATCGATGTAATCGGGCCCGGCCTTGCCGGGCGCGACGGCAAGGCCGCGCCGGCTCAACGCCCGCAACAGGCCGAGCGTCACCGTCGTCTTGCCGGCGCCCGAGGACGGGGCGGCGATCAGCAGTCCGCTCATGCGGTCTCCCTTCGCCCTTGCGCGAAAGGATCGGGCAGCAATTGCCGGCCGTCGAGCGCGCCGAGCCAATCGAGCGACGGGCGCAGCCGCACCACCTGGCCGACGACGACGATGGCCGGCGGCTCGATGCCGGCGGCCTCGACATCCGACTCGGCCCGGCCGAGCGTCGTTTCCAGCACCGTCTGCTGCGGCGTCGCGGCATTGCAGACAAAGGCCATGGGTTCGTCGGCGGAGCGGCCGGCGGCGATAAGGTTGGCGGCGATCTGGCCGATATGCTTCATCGCCATATACATGACGATGACGGGCGAGCCCCGGCCGATGGCTTCCCAGTCGATCCGGTCGGGCACGATACCGGACGAATCATGGCCGGTGAGGAAGGTGACGCTGTGGTTGATCTCGCGATGCGTCGCGGGAATGCCGGCATAGGCAAGGCCACCGATGCCGGCGGTGATCCCCGGCACGATACGGAAGGGGATGCCATGCTCGACCAGCGTCAAGGCCTCTTCGCCGCCACGCCCGAAAACGAAGGGATCGCCGCCTTTCAACCGCAACACCCGATTTCCCGCGCGCGCCAGTTCCACCAGCCTGAGCGAAATATCGCGCTGGCGAGCGGAGGGCTTGCCGCCACGTTTCCCGGCATATTCCAGCGCAGCACCCGGGCGCACGAATTTCAGGCAATCCTCATTGACCAGCGCATCATGGACGATGACATCGGCCTGCCCAAGCGCCTTCACCGCCAGCAGCGTCAGAAGCCCGGGATCGCCGGGGCCAGCGCCCGCCAGCCAGACCGAGCCCGGAGCCAAATCCGGCAGAGAGGAAAAAACGTGTTCAAACATTGCATTGCCCTGGAACAATCCCGACGTCGGAATTGCGATAAACTGAAAGCGCATGAAGCGGGAGTGTCAATCTAGCAGCAAACGGACGGAACCATAAGCCGGCTTGCGATGCGCGGTTTTCCGCAGGCGACAGTGAAATGTCTTGAATCGGCCTGTGAACGTCCCGATTCGAATCCTGAGAAACAGCCGCCATGGCCTTTGAAAGATTCGACAATCGCCATGGGGCGGCCACCGCCCCATGGCGTCGGCATCAGAGCCGTTTACCGTCCACCAGCGCGGCGCGAATGACGTTCAGCACGCCTTCGGGCTGGACATCGATGCAGACAAGCTGGCTCGGCAGCCCGTCCCAGGCGCTCGGGCCGAAATGACGGTCTTCCGCCTTCTGAATCGTCTGGCCATCGGCGATACCACCGCAGACCACCCGCACGCCGCCGCTGCGGGTGGCGAACAGCTCCGGCGCGACGACATAGACGCCGGCGCAGCTATCATGCACCGCCATGCCCTCGCGTCCGGCGCGATCCTTGTAGAAATCGATATAGAACTGCGAGATATTCGCGAGCAGCTTGATATCGGCGCGGCCCGAGGCCGCCATCCCGGCCAGGAAGTCGCGGGTCATCATCGTCTTCATGGTCACGTCGAGACCAACGATCACCACCTTCCATGGCGCTGTGAATACCAGATCGGCCGCTTCCGGATCGCCATGGATATTGGCTTCGGCGGCGGGCGTCACATTGCCAGAGACATCGAAGGCGCCGCCCATGACCACGACCTGTCTGACGAGGCCGATGATGTCGGGATCCTCCCGTAGCGCGAGCGCCAGATTGGTCATGCGCCCGACCGCCACCAGCGTCACCTCGCCCGGATGGGCGCGCACGGTGTCGATGATGAAGCGATGCGCCGAACGGCCGTCTTCTGGCAGGTCGATGGTTTCGGGCACACCGATATTGCCCAAGCCGTCATCGCCATGGATGAAGGTCGGCCAGCCGATGTCCTGCCGGTCAGGGTCGATCGTCTGGCTGGCCCCGCGCGCTACCGGTGCCGAAATGCCCCATTCGCGCTTCAGGAACAGTGCATTGCGGGTGGTCGTGTCGATCGAGGCATTGCCGAACACAGTGGTGATGCCGATCAGGTCGATATCGGGGTGGCGATGCAGAAACAGCAGCGCCATGGCATCGTCGACGCCGGGATCGGTATCGTAGATAACCTTATGCATAAATTATCCTCTTGTTCTTCTTGTTGGATTCTTCGCGAAACAGCTTTCGGCCAAAAGCCGGAACACCGACACAATAGTGCCTGCGCGTCGATCCGCAATCGTCACGTGCCGGAATCGACAAGCGCGATCGCCGCAGTCAGCCCACCCGAGCCAATCTTCGGCAACGCCAGCCGCGCGGACGGCCCGGCCGCGGCAAGCGCCGCCGCCTCCGCCACGCCATGGCAGCCGACGGCGCGAAACACGTTTTCCGAAGGATTGGCAAGGCGCGGCGTTTCGCGCTCCAGCGTTCCCGCATCGAAATACACCGCGCGGACACCGAGCCGCGCGGCGACGGCATCGATAACGCCCGATTCGGCGCGCCGGTCGAGCGACGCGACGGCCGACAGCCGCCCCGCCATCATCCCGGCCCGCGCCAGCGCTTCGCCGGCCAGGCTCAGCAACTCCTCAGTTGTCGCCGAGGAGCGGCAGCCGAGCCCGAGAATGGCGCGGCCCGGCGGCGCGGATGCGGAAAAATCAGTCATGGCGTCCTGCTTCGTTGGCATCGCTCCCTTGACGGGAGCGGATGGAATTGCCCATGAGGATGACCTGTCTTGTCACGATTGCAAGATGGGCAGGCCATGATTCGCCGCCCTCTCCCAGGACTTCCGCCTTGCTCGACCTCAGCTTCCAGATCCTCGCCTTCCTGTTCCTGGCCGCCTTCGTCGCCGGCTTCATCGATTCGATTGCCGGTGGTGGGGGGTTGATCACGGTGCCGGCTATGCTGATCGCCGGCCTGCCGCCCTTGGAAACGCTGGGCACCAACAAGCTGCAATCGCTGTTCGGCTCTGCCTCGGCCAGCATCGCCTATGCCCGCAGGGGCCATGTGAAGCTTTCCGAACAGGTGCCAATGGCGCTGATGTCGGCATTGGGCGCCGCCGGCGGTGCTATTCTCGCGACGATCATCCCGGCGGATACGCTGGAAGCGATCCTGCCCTTCCTGCTGGTCGCTATCGCGCTTTATTTCGCGGTGAAGCCGAACCTGCACGACGAGGATCGCCATCGCCGCATCACGCCATTCCTGTTCGGCCTGACCTTCGTTCCGGCGGTCGGTTTTTACGACGGGCTGTTTGGCCCCGGGGCCGGCTCCTTCTTCATGCTGTCCTTCGTCACCATGGCCGGCTTCGGCGTGCTGAAGGCCACGGCGCACACGAAATTCCTGAATTTCGGCTCGAATATCGGTGCCTTCACCGTTTTCGTGCTGAATGGCGTGGTGCTGTGGAAGGTCGGCATCGTCATGGGGTTCGGCCAGTTCCTCGGCGCGCAGGCCGGCTCGCGACTGGCGATGCGCAGCGGCGCGAAAATCATCAAGCCGCTGCTGGTGATCACCTGCGTGGCGCTGGCGTTGAAGCTGCTCTCGGACCCGGCACATCCGCTGCGGATCTGGCTCGGTTTCTAGAAGATGGCGAGGATGATGGCCCCCGCCGCGATCATCCCGACCGCAAACCAGTGCAGCAGCGACAGTTTTTCGCCAAGAAAGACCACTCCGAAAATCGCGACCAGCACGATGGACAGCTTGTCGACCGGGGCGACGCGGGCGGCGTCCCCCAGCTTCAGCGCCCGGAAATAGGCGGCCCAGGAAGCGCCCGTCGCAAGGCCGGAGAGGCCGAGAAACAGCCAGGACCGGCCGGAAATCGACATAGGTGATTGCCACTGCCCGGTGATGACGACGATAACCGAGAGCACCACAAGGATAATGCAGGTGCGGATCAAGGTCGCCAGATCGGAGGGCACGCCGGCGACGCCGACCTTGGCGAATACAGCCGTCAACGCCGCAAAGGCGGCCGAAAGCAGCGCCCAGAAGGCCCAGCCCTGCACCATCAGAATTCGACGCCGGCCTGCGCCTTGATGCCCGAGCGGAAGGGATGCTTGAGCAGTTCCATTTCGGTGGCAAGGTCGGCGATCTCGATCAGTTCCTCCTTGGCGTTGCGACCGGTGAGGACGACATGGGTCATGTAGGGCTTGTGTTCCCTCAGGAAGGAAATCACCTCGTTGACGTCGAGATAATCGTAGCGCAGCGCGATGTTGATCTCGTCGAGCAGCACCATGGAATTGCGCTCGTCGAGAATCAATTCCTTTGCCTTTTCCCAGGCGGCCTGCGCGGTGGCGACATCGCGGCCGCGATCCTGCGTTTCCCAGGTAAAGCCCTCGCCCATGGTGTGGAATTCGCAGAGATCGGCGAAATGCCGGTCGATCAGGTCGCGCTCGCCGGTCGCCATCGCGCCCTTGATGAACTGCACGACGGCGCAATGCTTGCCATGGGCGATATGGCGGAAGATCATGCCGAAGGCGGCGGAAGACTTGCCCTTGCCCTTGCCGGTATGAACGACGATCAGACCCTTCTCGTCGGTCTTGGTCGCCATGATCTTTTCGCGCGCGGCCTTTTTCTTGGCCATCTTCTCGGCGTGGCGGGCGTCGTCCTTGCCGGTTTCGATTGTGTCTTCGCTCATCGTCTCTCTTCCCTCGTCATTCAAGCCTGCCGTACTCATTTAGAAGAGCGGCGGCTTCTTCTCTTTGTCCCGGCGCAAATCAGGATACCGGGTTCGCGCTCTGCCGCGACGGCTGCAGCGAAAAACGGGCGGAGTTGGAGCGCGGTGTCCACAGGCCGCGATCCATCGCCTCCGTCAGCTTCGCCTTGATATCCTCAAGCGCATGCGGATTCTTCTCTTCCAGAAAATCGCGCACCGCCTCGTCCATCACATAGGCGTCGTAGATCGCCTCGAAATGATGGTTGCCGACCATGCCGGTGGTGGCGGCATAAGCGAAGAGGAAATCGACGGTCGCCGCCATCTCCGCCCCGCCCTTGTAGCCATGGCGCATCACGCCGGCGATCCATTTCGGATTAACGGCGCGGGCGCGCACCACCCGGCCGATTTCCTCTTCGAGCGAACGCACCACCGGCTTTTCCGGCCGCGAATGGTCGTTGTGATAGACTGGTAGCGCCTTGCCCGACAGCAGTTCGGCAGCAGCGAACATGCCGCCCTCGAACTGGTAATAATCGTCGCTGTCGAGAATATCATGCTCGCGATTGTCTTGATTGTGGACCACGGCCTCGATGGAGCGCAGCCGCTCCTCGAACAATCCGCGCGCCGCATGGCCCTCTTCATCGGCGCCATAGGCATAGCCGCCCCAGACAAGATAGGCTTCGGCAAGATCAGCCCGCTGCCGCCAACCCTTGTCGTCGATCAACGCCTGCAACCCCGCCCCGTAAGCGCCGGGCTTGGAACCGAAAACGCGGTAGCCGGCGCGGCGCGAAGCCGCCTTGGTATCCAATCCTTCGGCAATCAACCGCGCCGTCTCGCCTTTCATGCGCCGGGCGATGGGATTGTCGAATGCATCCTCGTCCAGAGCGCCGACGGCGCGGATCGCCTTGTCGAACAAAGCGATCTGTTCCGGGAAGGCATCGCGGAAGAAACCGGAAATGCGCAGCGTCACATCGACACGCGGCCGGCCGAGCATCGCCTGCGGAATGATCTCGAAACCGGTGACACGGCGCGAGGCCATGTCCCAGAGCGGCTTGACGCCGATCAGCGCCAGCGCCTGGGCAATATCGTCGCCGCCGGTGCGCATGTTGGAGGTGCCCCAGGCAGTGAGGCCAAAACTCTGCGGCCAGTCGCCGTGATCCTGCACATAGCGGCGGACCAGCAATTCGGCCGACTTGCGCCCCAGCTCATAGGCCGCCGGCGTCGGCACGGCGCGGCTGTCGACGGAATAGAAATTGCGCCCCGTGGGCAAGACATCCGGCCGCCCGCGCGTCGGCGCGCCGGAGGGTCCGGGGGCGACGAAACGGCCGGCAAGCCCGGCCATCAGCCCGGCGATTTCCGCCTGCCCCGACGCCATCACCGCCGGCTTCAGCCGCGCCTCGATTTCGGCGAGCACGGCTTGCGTATGCGCCCATTCCGCCGGGCAAGCCGCCTCGCCCGAAACCAGCCGCATCGCCAGCAATTCGATGCGCTCGACGGTATCGCCATTCGAGCGCCAAGGGTCGTCGCTGACCTCGGCCAACACCGGCTGCCGTGGTCCACCCCACGCGGCGCCCATATCGCAATCCAAGGGATCGAACAATACGCCATCGGCCGCCAACCCGGCATCCTCGGCAATCGCCCGCTGCAGGCTGCGGTCACCGCCTTCGCCGAGACCGCGCGGCACGCGGGCCAGCGCCACCGTCAAGTCGGTCAGCATCCGGCCGGAAGGGGAAACGCCGAAAATGTGCAAGCCGTCGCGGATCTGCATTTCCTTGAGATCGCAGAGATAGGCGTCGAGCTTTTCCAGCGCCTTGTCTTCCGATTCGCCCTTCTCGATGCCGGCGTCACGGTCGAGGCCGATATAGGCGACGAGATCGAGGATCTGCTTGCGCAGCAGCCGCAGCCGGCGCGGATCGCCACCCGAAGCCTCGTAATATTCATCGACCAGCGCTTCCAGGTCCTTGAGCGGCCCATAGCTCTCCGCCCGCGTCAGCGGCGGCGTCAGGTGGCCGATGATGACGGCACCGCTGCGGCGCTTGGCTTGGCTGCCCTCACCTGGATCATTGACGATGAAAGGATAGAGGTGCGGCGTCGGGCCGAACACGGCTTCGGGATAGCAGGTCTCCGACAACGCCAGCGCCTTGCCCGGCAGCCATTCCATATTGCCATGCTTGCCCATATGCACGATGGCATGGGCGCCGAAGACCTGGCGGATATAGGCATAAAAGGCGAAGTAACCGTGCGGCGGCACGAGATCGGGAGAGTGGTAACTTTCCTTGGGATCGATCTGGTAACCGCGCGCCGGCTGGATGCCGACCAGCGTCTCGCCGAGCTTCATCAGCGACAGGGCAAAACCATCGCCGATGAAGAACGGATCGGCCTCCGGCCTACCCCAGTGCGCCGTCACTTCATCCTGAATCGAAACAGGAAGAGACGCGAAGAACGCCTTGTATTGACTCAGGGAAAGCGTTTCACGGATGACGCGGCCGTCATGGGCGGCATTGGTCGGGCCTTCCATCAGCCGGGCGATCAGCGTATCGCCATCCTCAGGCAGATCGGCGACGGCATAGCCCGCCGCCGCCATCGCCTTCAGCGCCTCGACCGTGCCGGCCGGCGTATCGAGGCCGACACCATTGCCGAGACGACCATCGCGATTGGGATAATTGGCGAGCACGATGGCGATGCGGCGCTCCGCCGCCTCCAGCCGCCGCAGCCGCGCCCAATTGGCCGCCAGCCGCGCAACGAATCCCATGCGCCCCGCATCCGGCTGGTGCGAAACGATATTGGCCTGCACCTTCTCATCGAAACGCAGCGCCGCCTTGAACGAAACGGCGCGAGAGAGAACGCGCCCATCAACCTCCGGCAGCGACACGTTCATGCCAAGATCGCGCGCCGAAAGCCCCTGCGAGGATGCCTCCCACGCCTCACGTGACGAGGCGGAAAAGATCGCCTGCAACACGACGGCGTCGCTGGCCTCCAGCACCGTCGGCTTGCGGGCGGCACCGGGCGCGGAAATGGCAAAGCCTGTCGTATTGACCACCACATCCGGCGATAGTTCGCGGAAGATTGCACCAACCGCCTCGATGCAATCGGCATCTTTAAAGCTATAGGCAAAGACCGGCAGCGGCCTCAAACCCTCGGACCGCAAGGCCTCAATCATCGCCGCGACTGGACGCGTCTCGCCGCTCGGCACCAGCGCGCGATAGAAAGAGATCGCCGCAATCGGCGCATCCGCCGCCAGCCCGACTTCCTGTTGCCATTCCTCGATCGACACCACACCCCGCCCCGGCCACCAGATGCCGGCCTTGGCGAGCGGCGCGGCCGCACCCGGCTTGTCGCCGCCGGAAACGAGCGCCCCGGCATAATCGAGGAAGGCGCGGTAATTCTCCGCGCCACCTTCGATCAGATAGGCCCAGAGCGCATTGAGGTCATCGGCCGCAACCGTCGAGAACGGCGCAATCCCCGGATCGGCCTTGGAATCGCCGGGAAGCACGGCAATCAGCGCACCGGTCGATTGCGCGCAGGCGTGCAACGCCTCCAGCGCATATTGGAAATAGCTTGCCCCACCCAGCGCCCGCACGACGATCAGCTTCGCATGCCGCGCCGTGCGCTCGACATAGGTATCGACCGACATCGGATGCTTGAGGCTGATCAGGCTTGCGACGCGCAGGCTGGGACCATCGGGCGATGCGGCATGGGCGGCGGCAATCGCCGCCATCTCGGTATCCGCCGCCGACAGGAACAGGATGTCGCCCGGCGACTGGCCGAGGTCTATGGCCTCGTCGCCTTCCGAAATCGAGCCCTTTTGCGCCAGCAGCAGATGCATGAGAAAGGCCTCCTTACGCCAGGGCCGCGATGGCGTCGCGGACGGCGGCTTCGTCCATGTCATGCAGGCCGATGACGACGAGGCGGGTGGCGCGGGGCTCGCCCGACGTCCAGGCGCGGTCGAAATACTGATCGATGCGGCTGCCGACGGCCTGGATCTGCAAACGCATCGGCTTGGCCGGCACGTCGACGAAACCCTTGAGGCGCAGGATGTCATGTTCCGCGATCACGCCCTTCAGCTTCTCGACGAAACCGGCGGGATCGGCGACCGGGCCGAGTTCGACGACAAAGCTGTCGAATTCGTCATGGCTGTGCTCCTCGCCGCTTTCATGCTCCAGCTCGTGATGCGACTTGCGGGCTTCGAGATCGCTCTCGGTGCCGACGCCGAGACCGAGCAGCACGGCGCTCGGCACATCGCCGTTCTTCGCCGCGATCATCGTCGGCTTGCGAGCGATGCGCGAGGCGACTTCGGCCTTGACGCTTTCGAGACCGGCGGCGTCGATCAGGTCGCTCTTGTTGAGCACGATCAGATCGGCGCAGGTGAGCTGGTCCTCGAACAGTTCCTCGATCGGGCTTTCGTGGTCGAGCGATTCGTCCTGAACGCGGGCGGCGTCGACCTTGTCGTGATCGTCGGCAAAGCGGCCGGCGGCGACGGCGGCGCTATCGACCACCGTCACGACGCCGTCCACCGTCACCTGGGTGCGGATATCCGGCCAGTTGAAGGCGGCGACCAGCGGCTGCGGCAAGGCAAGGCCGGAGGTTTCGATGACGATATGATCCGGGCGATTCTCACGCTCCAGCAGCTTGGTCATGGTCGGGATGAAATCGTCGGCGACGGTGCAGCAGATGCAGCCATTGGTCAGTTCGATGATGTCGTCCTCGGTGCAGGCTTCCGCGCCACAGCCCTTGAGCACGTCGCCATCGACGCCGAGATCGCCGAATTCATTGATGATCAGCGCGATTTTCCTGCCGCCTGCGTTGGAGAGCAGGTTGCGGATCATCGTCGTCTTGCCGGCGCCGAGAAAGCCGGTAATGACGGTTGCCGGAATCTTCTGCATGAATTTATCCCTTCATTTTCAGCGGCAGTCCCGCCGCGATAAAATAGACCTCGTCGGCTTTCGCCGCGATTTTCTGGTGCAGACGGCCGGCATGGTCGCGAAATTCGCGCGCCATGCGGTTTTCCGGCACGATGCCGAGACCGACTTCATTGGAAACGAGAATCAACCGGCCTTTGACGGACCCAAGCATATCGGCCAGCGCATCTCCGGCCGCGTCGATATCGTGGCTTTCCATCATCAGGTTGGTGATCCACAGCGTCAGGCAATCGACGAGCAGCACACGGTCGGCCGCATTGGCGGCGGTAATGCTGCCGATCAGATCCAGCGGCTCCTCATGCGTCGTCCAGCCATCGCCGGCGCGATCCTCTTTATGTTTGGCGATGCGGGTACGCATCTCGTCATCGAAGGCGCGGCCGGTGGCGATGTAGTGGCGCGCGAGCCCACTCTCGATGGCGCTGGCCTCGGCAAAACGCGACTTGCCCGAACGCGCGCCGCCAAGCACGAGAACAGTTCGGGGGGATGTCTGGAGGTCGCCGGATTGCATGGGTTCAGATCGCCCCGGCAGGCGCCAGAGCATTTCCAGCAAAAGTGCGAAGCGGTTTTGCGTCCGCAAATGCGGTACGATAAAGAGACGGGATGTTTTCGCGTTTCGAAGAAAAGCGGAAGCGCCCCAAGCCCGGACGGGCCGATACGATCGTTGCCATGACAACCTCCGTGCTGGCGCGGGGTGGATTCCCCGAAATGGGTCGCGCCTGATGGGCGTCCCGACCGGCACGGCAGGTCTCCTGGCTCGCGGCGCTCGGCAAAAATGCCGGCGGGACATGCTCGCCTTCCCGGATGACACTGGCAAAAGGCGGACGATTCGTAGATAAGGAGGCGTCCAGCCCGGTTGATTGCAGCGCCATTTCCAGTGGCTTTTCGATGGATGCCCCGTCCGCCCTGGAGCCTGCACCATCGCGAGCCGTCAGGACAAGATGCGTCCGCCGATGCATGTCCCTGACCGCTCTACAGTCGCGGGGTCGGCTGCGATTGAAACGCCCGGATTGGGTCCGTCCCGTCGCATTCCCTTTTCATTTCTCTCCGCTTTCGCGAAGGGAAAACCATGCTTGTTGTAAGCGGGATTTAAGCACTCCGACACTCCAAGTCAATTGCGCCCCTCGCCGCCGCCTGTCGCAAACGCGCCATCATCCGAGAAGCTGCGCCAGCCAATTCCGGTCGAGCAGGTTTTCCAGTTCCGCCGCCACCTCGTCCAGCGCCGTATCGACGCGCTGGCGGTAGCTTTCGCGTGAGCCGGTGATGCCGAAACTTTCCAGCAGCCGGGCCCGATAGGCATCGCTGCCGAACAGCCCATGCAGATAGGTTCCGGCCACCCGCCCGTCGCCGGAGATCGCCCCGTCCGGCCGTCCGTCGATGGTCACGAACGGTCGGGCGCAATCATTGCCGGAGGTGACGCCGAGATGGATTTCATAGCCTGACAGCGCGACGTCGTAAGGCACCGACCAGGCCGCGCTGTTGCACACCGTCTTTTCCGGCGCCATTTCCGTCTCGATGTCGAGCAGGCCAAGCCCCTCGATTTCGGTCGTGCTGCCTTCGATCCCGAGCGGATCGTAGACTTTCCGGCCAAGCATCTGGTAACCGCCGCAGAGACCGATGACTCGTCCGCCCCGACGCACATGCCGCTCCAGATCACGATCCCAGCCCTGCGCGCGAAAATCGGCAAGGTCGCCGATGGTCGATTTCGAGCCGGGCAACACCACAAGGCCGGCATCGCCCGGCAGCGCCTCGCCCGGCCGGACGAACACCAGATCGACCTCCGGCTCGGCCGCCAGCGGATCGAGATCGTCGAAATTGGCGATCCGCGCCAGCATCGGCACCGCGACCTTCAAGGCGCCGCTTCCCGAGCGCGACAGCCGTTCCAGCACCACCGAATCCTCCGCAGGCAATCTTACCGCCGCCTTCAGCCACGGAACGACGCCGAAACAGGGCCAGCCGGTAAAGCCCTCGACTGCCTTGATGCCGTCATCGAACAGGCTGACGTCGCCCCGGAACTTGTTGATGATATAGCCCGATATCATCCGCCGGTCCTCCTCCGGCAGGATGGTATGGGTGCCGACCAGCGAGGCGATAACGCCGCCGCGATCGATATCGCCGACCAGCACCACCGGCACGCCGGCACGCGTCGCAAATCCCATATTGGCGATATCGCCGGCCCGCAGGTTGATTTCCGCCGGCGATCCCGCCCCCTCGACGATGACCAGATCGGCTTGCTTCCCGACGATGGAAAAGCTCTCCAGCACGGCATCCAGCAATTGCGGTTTCAGTCGCTGGTAATCGCGCCCGCGCGCCTGCCCCCAGACCTTGCCCTGCAACACGATCTGGCTGCCGACATCCGATTGCGGCTTGAGCAGCACCGGGTTCATATGGACGGAAGACGGCATGCGCGCCGCCCATGCCTGTAGCCATTGTGCCCGGCCGATCTCGCCGCCGTCGTCGGAAACGGCGGCGTTGTTGGACATGTTCTGCGGCTTGAACGGCGCGACCTTCAGCCCCCGGTTGGCGGCAAGGCGGCACAGACCGGCCACCAATACCGTTTTTCCGACATCCGACCCCGTTCCCTGCAGCATGATCGCCCGTGCCATCGGCCGCCTTTCCCTTTTCCCCGACGGGCCATACGCCCTTATGTTCCAGTGGTTTTGCCGCGAATTCGCCGCAATTGCCAGGGGCATTTGTGCGTCGCGAAAAGCGTCCATTCGCAAAACGCAAAAATATGTCTTTTTGCGACATTCCGCGACGACTTTGATCGTTGCGAAACCCAGGCCCCACGCCTATATATCCACTCAGTTCAAACGAACAGCCAGAGCCCTGGCACCAAGGACAAACCGATGCTCTACATCTTCAAGAAGAAGAACGCCGTCCAGATCGCCTGGGGCTCGACCGCTCCGCGCAACGAACTCGATACCCGCCTGCAGCAGCTCGACACCACGTTCGGCGCGCTCGGCTTCATCCGTACCCGCAACGCCGGCTGAGCCGGACAGGCGCCAGGCGCAGCCACGGCAGCGCACCGGCGTTTTTGACACATTTTGGCAAATGCAAACAACCGCCATGCGCGACAGCGCGTGGCGGTTTTGTTTTATGCTTGGAAGATAGGTGACCGGGAGGTGCGAAAGTCGCGTGGAACCGATCCTTCCACGCGACTTGCCAAACAACGGCCGCCTTAAAAAACACACACAAAGGCGCGCTTGCCTCCGATACGCACTACCTGATCCGGAGGTTTGTGACTGTACTCGCGTCACAGCCAGACATTTAGCCAAACATCCTTACCGGTCGGTTATCAAGGTCTTAATCAATGGTGAATTTTCATTTTTTCGCAAAAAAACGAAAAAAATCTTCGTATGAAGATTCGGCGCGGACAGGATAGAATTCGTCTCAATCGAGCGTGCGTCTGAGCCATAAAAATATCTCAGGCCAATCATAAGAAAAAAATGGGGCAAAAATTGCCAGAAACGGCCGCGGCACCCGCCTATTTTATGCGCAGGCGCCCCGCCTTTTGGCCAGACCGTCGACATGCGTCGCGAACAGGCGGTTGATTTCTGCAATGAAAGCCGTAGGGTTACGCCCAGCCGGTGAAAAATTGCCCAGATAAAAAACGGAACACGCCGGCACAACGCCTGATCGGTTGCCTGCATGGAGGGCTCCCGTCGCGCGGCGCACAACCTCGCTCCTAGAGTGGCCGGGATGCTCGCAGTGATCCGGTCCATTGTCGAACGAAAACACTGCATCACAAGACTGGGAGGTCTTAAGATTATGAAGAAGCTGATCGCTTCAACTTTCCTCGCCGGTGGTCTGTTCGCGCTCGCCGGCACGGCTCATGCCGATTGCGGCGACGTCTCGATCGCGGAAATGAACTGGGCCTCCGCCGGCGTGGCAGCCCATGTGGACAAGATGATCCTGGAGAACGGCTACGGCTGCAAGGTGACGCTGGTCGCCGGCGACACCATGCCGACCTTCACCTCGATGAACGAGAAGTCCGAACCGGACATGGCCCCGGAATTCTGGGTCAACTCGGTGCGGACCGCGCTCGATGCGGCGATTGCCGAAGGCCGCATCATCCAGGCTGCGCCGCTGCTCAGCGACGGCGGCGTCGAAGGCTGGTGGATTCCGAAATTCCTCGCAGACGCCCATCCGGATATCAAGACGGTGCAGGATGCTCTGAAGCATCCGGAGCTGTTCCCGGCGCCGGAAGATCCGTCCAAGGCCGCCGTCATCAACTGCCCGTCCGGCTGGAACTGCCAGGTGTCGACCGCCAACCTCTACAAGGCGCTCAACGCCGAGAAGGACGGCTTCCAGCTCGTCGATAGCGGTTCGGCCGCCGGCCTCGACGGCTCGATCGCCAACGCCTTCGAGAAGAAGACCGGTTGGCTCGGCTACTACTGGGCGCCGACCGCCATCCTCGGCAAATATGAGATGACCAAGCTTAGCTTCGGCGTCGAGCACGACAAGAAGGAATGGGATGCCTGCACTGCGGTTCCCGATTGCGCCAATCCGAAGGTCAACGCCTACCCGACCTCCGACGTCTACACCATCGTGACCAAGCAGTTCTCCGAAAAGGCGGGCGTAGCGATGGATTACGTCAAGACGCGCAAGTGGGACAACCAGACGGTCGGCAAGGTTCTCGCCTGGATGACCGACAACCAGGGCACGAACGAGGACGCCGCCAAGTATTTCCTGCAGACCTATCCCGACATGTGGACCAAGTGGGTCGCGCCGGATGTCGCCGAAAAGGTGAAGGCAGCCCTCTGACGGCGGGATGACCGGTTTCCGGTCGATACGCCAGCCTTTTGCCCGGCCGCCCGTTGCGGCCGGGGTTTCTCCACCCTTTCCCCCCGAGGCGGCGAAGGGCATATCGTGGGAGATGTGCAACCATAAGGTCGCAAACAGACCGGAGTCCTGCACATCGATCCTTCAAGAATGCGTCGCCAAGCGTGCGCATCTCAAGACCGGCAGCAAAGCCGGCGAACAAAGGGGAACAAATGGCAATACAATGCACCATACTGCCCGACCTTCTCTGTAATTTTCCGGCCATCGGCGATACGTCGATCCGTGCGGCGCGCAAGACGATCGATGACGGCTTCCGCAATCTGGTTCGCGCCAACAGCGACCTCATCTCCGTCGTCGTGCGTCCATTGCAACTGTTCCTGAATTTTCTGGAAGACCTCTTCGTCTCCACTCCGTGGATCGTGGTCCTGCTGATCATGATGGCGATCGTCTATGCAGCCAGCCGCAATATCCGCATCACCCTCGGCACCGCGGTGTCGATGATGCTGATCGGCGCGGTCGGCCTATGGAACGACACGATGGTGACGCTGGCGATCGTCACGGTCGCGACCCTGATCGCCATCCTGGTCGGCCTGCCGATCGGCATTCTCATGGCGCGCTCCGACCGGCTGCAAAGCATCGTCAACCCGATCCTCGACGTGATGCAGACCATGCCGAGCTTCGTCTACCTCATTCCGGTCGTCGTCATCTTCGGTATCGGCAAGGTGCCGGGCCTGATCGCCGTGGTCATCTATGCCGTCCCGCCGATGATTCGCCTGACAAATCTCGGCATAAGGCTCGTCGACAAGGAAGTTCTGGAGGCGGCCGACGCCTTCGGCTCGTCCAGCCGCCAAAAGCTGCGCAACGTGCAGATACCCCTGGCGCTGCCGACGATCATGGCCGGCATCAATCAGACGATCATGATGTCGCTCGCCATGGTGGTCGTCGCCTCGATGGTCGGCGTCGGCGGCCTCGGCAAGAACGTCCTGCAGGCCATCAACAATCAGTTCTTCACGATCGGGTTCCTGAACGGCTTTGCGCTCGTCGTCATCGCCATCATCTTCGATCGCACCAGCCAGGCTTTCGGCCGGCGCCTGCAAAAACACTCGGAGGTCATACATGGCTAGTCACGGCATCGAGGTCAAAAACCTCTACAAGATTTTCGGACCGCGTGGGCGCGATTACATCGACGCCGTCAAGGGCGGCCTGAGCAAGCAGGAACTGAACGAAAAATACGGCCATGTGCTCGGCCTGCAGGATATCAACGTCTCGATGCCGGGCGGCGGCATCACGGTCGTCATGGGCCTGTCCGGTTCGGGCAAGTCGACGCTGATCCGCCACATCAACCGCCTGATCGATCCCACTGCCGGCGAAGTGCTCTATGACGGTGTCGACGTCTGCCGGATGAACGAGAACGACCTGCGCGCCTTCCGCCGCCACAAGACGGCGATGGTGTTCCAGAAATTCGCGCTGCTGCCGCATCGCACCGTGCTCGACAACGCCGTCTACGGCCTGGAAATCCAGGGCGTCGACCGCAATGAAAGCGTCAAGCGCGCCAGCCAGTGGATCGAACGCGTCGGCCTCAGGGGCTTCGAGCGGCATTATCCAAACCAGCTTTCGGGCGGCATGCAGCAGCGCGTCGGCCTGGCCCGGGCGCTGACCAACGATGCCGACATCCTGCTGATGGACGAAGCCTATTCGGCGCTCGATCCGCTGATCCGCGTCGACATGCAGACGGTCCTGCTCGAACTGCAGAAGGAGCTGAAGAAGACCGTCGTCTTCATCACCCACGATCTCGATGAGGCCCTGCGGCTCGGCGACACCATCGCCATCCTGCGTGATGGCCGCGTCGTCCAGCAGGGCACCGGCCAGCAGATCGTGCTGACACCGGCCGACGAATACATCACCGCCTTCGTCAAGGAGGTGAACCGCGGCCGCGTCATCCAGGCCAAGACGGTGATGAAACCGCTCGCCGGAACGCCCGAGGGCATGCCGATCCCGCATGACATGATCCTGGAAACCGTCGCCAAGTCCCTGACGGAGAACGGACAGACCCAGGCGCATGTTGTCGATGCCGCCGGCCAGCCCATCGGACGCATCGACCTGCCGATCGTCATCACCGCCATGGTGACGCCGACCAGCCACCTGCAGCAACAGGCGGCCTGACGCCGGGCTCCATCTTTCGCTATCTGCCGAGACGCCGCCCACCGGGCGGCGTTTTGCCGTTGGTTCCACATCGATAGTTGCAATGATATAAAGATATGTTTATATCTTTCTGAAATTCAGTTCGAGAGGATAAACGATGACCGCGACCGCCAACCCGCTTCAGGAGCTTCTCGCCGAGAAAGGTGTGCTGCTCGCAGATGGCGCCACCGGCACCAACCTGTTCGCCATGGGGCTGGAAGCGGGCGAAGCGCCGGAACTCTGGCTGGAGAGTCAGCCGGAAAAGATCGTCAAGCTGCATCAGGATTTCGTCGATGCCGGCGCGGACATCATCCTCACCAACAGCTTTGGCGGCACCCGCCACCGGCTGAAGCTGCACCATGCGGCCGACCGCGTCTTCGAACTCAACAAAAAGGCCGCTCAAATCGCCCGCGAGGTCGCCGACAAGGCGGGCCGCCGGGTGATCGTCGCCGGCTCGGTCGGACCGACCGGTGAACTGCTGCAGCCGCTCGGCGCGCTGACCTATGACGAGGCGGTCGCCGCCTTTGCCGAACAGATCGAGGGCCTGAAGGCCGGCGGCGCAGAAATCGCCTGGATCGAAACCATGTCCGCGCCGGAGGAAATCCGCGCGGCGGCGGAAGCTGCCGTCAAGGTCGGCCTGCCCTATATCTATACCGGCTCGTTCGACACCGCCGGCAAGACGATGATGGGCCTAGCGCCGAAGGATATCCACGGTGTCGCCGGCGATATCGGCAGCGGCCCGCTGGCCGTCGGCGCCAATTGCGGCGTCGGCGCTTCGGATATTCTCGCCAGCCTGCTCGACATGACCGAAGCCGACTCGGCGGCAACCGTCATCGTCAAGGGCAATTGCGGCATTCCCGAATTCCGCGGCTCCGAGATCCATTACTCCGGCACACCGCCGCTGATGGCCACCTATGCGCGGCTTGCCCGCGACGCCGGCGCAAAGATCATCGGCGGTTGCTGCGGCACATCCTGCAGCCATCTGGCCGCGATGCGCGAGGCGCTCGACACCTACACGCCCTCGCCGCGCCCAACACTTGCCGAGATCGTCGAAAAGATCGGCCCCTTGCGCAACAAGACGGCCAACGAAACACCCGCGGCCGCCCCGCGCGAACGCGGTCGCCGTCGCGGATAAGGCTGGAGAGGTTCCGGCGGTCAGTCCTGCGTCAGCCTCGCCCGTTAAAGGGGAAGGAACGCAACGGACCGCCGAAACCGCATGTCAAAAACCCTGCAATCCGCCCTGAAAAGCTACAAGAGCGGAAACTACCGCAAGACGCTGATCGAACTGGCGCCGGCGTTGCGCGCTCCCTCCGTTCCCGTCGAGTTCCTGCTGATTGCCGCGCAATGCTGCACACGAACCGAAAAACTCGCCGAGGCGGCGCGTTATTATGCCCGTGCCGCAGAGCTGAAACAGGGGCGCGACGTGCTTCTGCTGCGCACGCTGGCGGCCCGCACCGCCATGCAGGCCGGGGATATGGAAACGGCCCTGACGAACGCCCGGCTGGCCGCGCGTGGCGGCCCTTTCGATCCGGAAGCCGAAAGCACCTATCGGCGGCTGCAACGTATGATGCTCTGCCTGCCTGAAATGGAGGCCGAGCAAGACGCCTTCCTCGCACGCCTGCAAGCCGGCGACCCGGTCTACCTGGGATTGGAAGCGCCGATGGAAAACATCATGTGGTGCGACGACGAAGCAATCACCAGCCGTGTCACCTTCATCAGCGGCGGCGAGGCGTTCACGCCGCAATCGCAGGCGCAACGGCGCGCCCTGCCGCATGTCTGGAACGACAAGCTGCGCATCGGCTACCTGTCCAACGATTATTGCGACCAACATGCCACCATGATGCTGTTCCAGGGCGTCATTTTCGCGCATGATCCGGAAAAATACGAGGTCTATCACTTCTGCCATACGCCGGCGGACGTGATTTCCGCCGATATGGGCAACCGCCAGGCATATCCCGGATTGATTCCCATCGGTCACCTCGACGACGAGACCGCCGAAGCGCGCATCCGCGCCTGCAACATAGACATCCTCGTCGACCTGAAGGGCCATTCGAAGGATACCCGCACCAGCCTGATCAATCGCGGACTGGCGCCGGTCCAGGTGTCGTGGCTCGGCTTTCCAGGTTCCGGCACCGGTATCGATTGCGACTATTTCATCGGCGATGCCATCGTGACGCCGGACGGGTCGAAGCCTTTCTATCACGAGAAACTGTGCCGCCTGCCGGAAACCTATCAACCCAACGACAATCGCTTCCGCGCCTTGCCGCCTCCGGCCAGCCGCGCAAGCCTCGGCTTGCCGGAAACCGCCTTCGTGCTCGCCTCATTCAACACCGTGCGCAAGATCACGCCGGAAACGGCGCGCCTCTGGGCGCGGGTCTTGCAGGCCATCCCCGACAGTATCCTCTGGATGATCTGCGAGGAAGGCCAGCCCAGGCGAAATTTCACCGCCTATATGCAAGGCCTCGGCATCGATCCTGCCCGCATCGTCTTTACCGGGCGCGCCTCCCATGCCGCGCATATGGCCCGCCTTCAGGCCGCCGATCTCGGGCTCGATACCTTCCCCTGCAACGGCCATACCACCACGTCGGACAAGCTGTGGGCCGGGCTCCCCGTGGTGACGAAGAAGGGACGCAGCTTTGCCTCGCGCGTTTCCGAAAGCCTGCTCGGCGCGCTCGGCCTTTCGGAACTGGTGGCGGAAGATGAAGACGGCCTTGTCGCGCTCTGCCGGGCGCTGGCGGAGGATCGCTCGCGCTTGGCTGTCATTCGCGAAAAGATCGCCGCCAATCGCTTTACCCATCCCCTGTTCGACACCGAGCGCTTCACCCGCCATCTCGAACGCGCCTATGAAATGATGGCCGAACGTGGCCGGGCCGGATTAGCGCCCGATCATATCGACGTGCCGCCCTTGCCGCCACGCGACGGCTCATTCGAACCCGCAGACCGCAATTGACGTGACGACAGGAGTTTTGCCGATGTCCATTTTCCAGCCACGCCCCGCCATCTCCGCCACGCCCGCGGCATCCGCCGGCTTTGCCGATCGCGATGGCGTCGCCCGGAACCTTACCGGCTTCACCGAGGCGGACAAGGCGACGTTGGTGGCCGGCATGGAGCATCCGCAGCGCGACGAAAGCCTGCTCGGCGGCCTCGAACTGTTTCTCGACAACGCCTCGAAGGCACATTTCCTCAACACGCTGAAGCTGGAAAAATGCGGCGAATGGCTGGGCGAGGCTGCGCCGGATCGCCTGCAGATTCGCCTTAACGAAATCGCTCGCCAGAGCCAGCATCCTGCCTTCGCCGCCTTCCGCACCGGCCTCGCCCGTTCCGGCGGGCTGGAGCGCGCCTACCCGAAGTCGAAGCTCTGATTTAACCGGGACGCGTCTCGACCACGGCGAAGATCGGCCCCATCGGGAACAGCCGGTCCTCGCGCCCTGCCTCGGGAATGTAGAGGCTGGAAATCGTACCGTCGAGAAACAGCGCGTTGTCGCAAGCCATGATGTCGCGAAACAGCGTCGCGAAATCGTGGAATCGCACCGGGCCTTTCGAGACCACCGCATGGACCTTGCCGTCGCGATCGACGCCGACGCCATTGCGGATGTTCAGGCTGTCGCTCTTCGGCAGGAAGGCGGGGTGGATTTTTCCGTCAATCACCAGCATCGGCCCCGATTGCGTCGCATACCAGGGCTTAAGCCCGGCGGCGAGATAGGCCTTGGTTTCCATGACACCCGCCTTGCCGCGGTCCATGTAGAAGATGCCGTTCGGCAGCAGATGGAAATTGCCGTAGCCGCCGCCGGTCACCGCCTTCTGGCGCTCGATGCCGTTTTCGACATAGAGCCCGACCGGTGCGAGATCGGCATGATACATGCCGGCATTCATGGCGAAGAGCACACGGGTGCGATCCACCGCGACATCGTCGAGCATCGGCCGGAAGGCGCCATAGGGTTTGCCGGCGTAATTGCTGTGATAGAGCCGCAGTTCCTGCATCGCCGGATCGAAGGTGCAGACGAGATAGGTGTCGCCAAGATGCTCGACGTCACGGCAGAAATCAGCTGCCATGGCTTTTCCTGAAAACAGCAGCGCGGCGGAAGCGGCCATCAGCCTGATCCAGTAACGCAAACGCTTTGGCCTCCCGCCGATTCGATCCTGGAGCATTTCCGGGAAAATGGACACCGGTTTCCATCCGGAAATGAGACAAAACAAAGAGTTAGAGCGCTTTCGCGATTCGAGGAAAAGCGGAAATGCTCTAAACCCGTTTCTACAAGCCGAGTGCGGCCATATGAAAGCGCAATTGCGCTGCCGGATAGCGATAGTCGACGCCCACCGGGCAGGCCGCCCGCGCCAGACACCCGCCTGCGAGGCAACCCGCCTGTCCCGTCGCCAGATGTCGGCGACAGGCCGCGACATCGAAGCGCGCTGCGGACACCGCGCCGACAGGACAGGTCGTGAGGCAAGGCTTTTCGAGACAGGTGTCGCAAGGATGCGCGCCCGATATCGCCGGAACCTGCGGCAGCGGTTCGGCAAAAGCCAGCGCCGCGCGATATCCATGCCACAGGCCGTAGACCGGATGGATCAGGATGCCCAGGGGCGAAGCCCGCAATCCCTCGGCGCGCATCGCCCATTGCTGGAAAGGTTGCCAGGGCGGATCGGAGGGAAAGAAGGCCTGCGCCCCGATGCTTTCCGCCAACGGCCGGATCAAAAGCTTCGACCAGGTATCGAGCGGATCGGCGGCATCGGGATTGTTCGCCCGCCAGGCGGAAAAGGCCGGCCAGAGCGACCCCCCGGCATTGCCGAGCAGCACGGCGCCGGCCGCGCACCCGCCCTTTTTTAGCTCCGGCCCGTCGCCTTCGTCGAAATGCACGACGCCGCGCAAAAAAAGACCGTGCGGCGCAAGCGCCGCACGGATGACGGTCAGGATATCGCCGGAGCCGCTCACCGCGGCCCCCTGTATTGATAATGCGGCCGCCAGACTTCCTTCTGGACGAAATCGGCGACGCTTCTCGCGCCGCCTTGCTCCCTGGCGGCCTCGGGCTCTCTTCAGGTGAAGGCGTCCGGCATGGAATCCTTGCGCTGCTGGATGAAATCAAGCAGGGCCTGATCGAGGGCGGGATCAAGCGCCGGCGCCTCATAGCTTTCCAGCCAGCTCCGGCAGAGCGCGTTGGCGCGCTGCTCGATGCGCTTTTCGCCTTCCACTTCCCACTGCTCGAAGGAATTGTTGTCGGCGAGCGGCGAGCGATAGAAAGCGGTCTGGAAGTTCGCCTGGGTGTGCGAGCAGCCGAGATAATGGCTGCCGGGGCCGACTTCGCGGATGGCGTCCATGGCCTGAGCCTCCTCGGAGAAATCGATGCCCTGGGCCATCTTCTGCATCATGCCGAGCTGATCCTGGTCGATCATGAACTTCTCGTAGGAGGAGATCAGGCCGCCTTCGAGCCAGCCGGCGGCATGCAGCACGAAATTGGTGCCGGCCAGCAGCGTCATGTTCAAGGTCGACGCCGATTCATGGGCCGCCTGCGCATCGGGAACCTTCGAGCCGCAGAGCGAGCCGCCGGTACGGAACGGCAGGCCGAGACGGCGTGCAAGATGCGCGGCGCCATAGGAAACCAACGACGGTTCCGGCGTGCCGAAGGTCGGCGCGCCCGACTGCATCGAGATCGAGGCGGCGAAGGTGCCGAACAGCACCGGCGCCCCCTTGCGGATAAGCTGGGTGAAAGAAGCGCCGGCCAGGACTTCGGCCAGAATCTGCGTCAGCGTGCCGACGATGGTCACCGGGCTCATCGCGCCCGACAGGATGAAGGGCGAGACGACCGATGCCTGGTTATGCCGGGCATAGACCTTCAGCGCGCCGAGCATGGTCTCGTCGAACACCATCGGCGAGTTGGCGTTGATCAGGTTCAGCGTCACGCAGTTGTTCTCGACGAAATCGTCGCCGAACACGAGCTTGGCCATGGCGATGGTGTCTTCGGCGCGTTCCGGCGCGGTCACCGAGCCCATGAACGGCTTGTCGGAATATTTGATATGGCTGTAGATCATATCGAGGTGACGCTTGTTCACCGGAATGTCGACCGGCTCGCAGACCGTGCCGCCCGAGGAATGCATCGACGGCGCCATGTAGGCGAGCTTCACGAAGTTGCGGAAATCCTCGATAGTGGCATAACGGCGGTTGCCGTCGAGGTCGCGCACGAAGGGCGGGCCGTAGACCGGCGCGAAGACGGTGGCGTTGCCGCCGATGCGCACGCTGCGCTCCGGGTTGCGGGCATGCCAGGTGAATTCCTTGGGCGCGGTCTTCAAAAGCTCGCGGCAGAGGCCGCGCGGGAAATGCACGCGCTCGCCCTTGACGTCGGCGCCGGCCTGACGCCACAGCTCCAGCGCCTCGGCGTCGTCGCGGAATTCGATGCCGATTTCCTCGAGAACGGTATCGGCATTGCGCTCGATGATCTGCAGGCCCTCTTCGTCCAGCACCTCATAGACGGGAATCTTGCGCTGGATATAGGGAAGCGACGGGCCGGGGCCGCCACCGGTGCGCGATGCGCGGCGTGCGGCAGCACCCCGGCCCTCGCGGGTGCGGCGACCGCCGCCCTCGTTCGACGTTGCCGCCTGTTCAGTCATTTCATCCATGATGCTTCCTCACTCTCGCGCAAGCTTGCGCTGGACCTTATAGCACTATGCTATCCGATTTCGCAGATGGAACATTCCTCAATGCGCCACGGATTTGCGCAAGGCAGACATGGCGCCTGCATCGTCACGATATCTTCCGGTATCGCCAAGCCCCTGCCGAATCTCGATTATTGCCCGCAAATCCCGGCATGGCGCCTTTCCGGCACCCGAATGCGAATCGCGTCGCAATCGCGATCCGACGTCGCGTCCGTCGCTTTTTCCGCCACATCACGTCGCTTTCGAAAACAGGTTCGCGGCGATTGAGGTTTAACACTGGATGAGGCAAGGTCGCGAAGCGCGAATTGCAACGAATCCTAGCAGCGGGAACCCATCATGTCAGACGACGAAATCATCCTCGCAGACCTTTCCGACGACGAACTCGTGCAACAGATGCACGACGACCTCTATGACGGCCTCAAGGAGGAGATCGAGGAGGCGACGAATATCCTGCTCTCGCGCGGCTGGGCACCTTATGATGTGCTGACCGAAGCGCTGGTCGAGGGCATGCGCATCGTCGGCATCGATTTCCGCGACGGCATCCTGTTCGTGCCGGAAGTTCTGCTTTCGGCCAATGCGATGAAGGCCGGGATGTCCATCCTGCGCCCGCTCCTGGCGGCGACCGGTGCGCCAAAACTCGGCAAGATGGTGATCGGCACCGTCAAGGGCGACATCCACGACATCGGCAAGAACCTCGTCGGCATGATGATGGAAGGCGCCGGCTTCGATGTCGTCGATCTCGGTATCAACAATCCGGTCGAGAACTATCTCGATGCGCTGGAGCGCGAGCAGCCGGATATCCTCGGCATGTCGGCCCTGCTGACCACGACGATGCCCTACATGAAGGTCGTCATCGACACCATGAAGGAAAAGGGTCTGCGCGACGACTACGTCGTTCTCGTCGGCGGCGCGCCGCTGAACGAAGAATTCGGCAAGGCTGTCGGTGCAGATGCCTATTGTCGCGATGCGGCGATCGCGGTCGAAACCGCCAAGGAATTCGTCCGCCGCAAGCATAACCAGATGAGCGGCGCGAACTGAGCTTTGGAAGAAAGGTCCGGCGGCGCGTTGACACGCCGCCGCCGGACACCCACCTTAATACTTGGCAGCCTTCTCGACGCTGCGGCCGGCATCCTGCGTCGCGTTGACCGCATTGGCGGTATCCCTGCCGACACCACGGATCGTATTGCCGCACGACGTCAGCAGCGCGAGACCGAAGCAGCAAAGAACGATTTTCGAGATATTACGCAGCGCCATTGGTGGGCCCCTTCTGATGGAAACAGATCAAACAAAAGAATTCGCCATTGCGAATTCAGCAAATAAACCCACAAGTGGCGAAAAAGTTCACGTGATCGCCTGCGGAGCCATCGCCCGCGAAATCCTGGCCGTTTCGAAGCTCAACGAACTCGATCATATCGAGCTGACCTGTCTTCCCGCCATTTGGCACGCCCATCCCCAGAAGATCGCCCCCGGCCTCGAAGCCGCGATCGCCGAAGCGCGCGCCGCAGGCGCGTCGCGTATCTTCATCGGCTATGCCGATTGCGGAACCGGCGGCGACATCGACCGCCTCTGCGCGCGCGAAGGCGTCGAGCGCCTCTCGGGGCCGCACTGTTACTCTTTCTTCACCGGCAACGCGGAATTTTCCGCGACCTGGGAAGACGATGTCACCGCCTTCTACCTCACCGATTTCCTCGCCAGGCAGTTCGAGGCCTTCGTCATCCAGCCGCTCGGCCTCGACCGGCATCCGCAGTTGAAGGACATGTATTTCGGCAATTATACCAAGCTGATCTACCTGTCGCAGATCGAGGACGAGGCGCTGCAGGTCAAGGCGCGCGAAGCGGCCGACTATCTCGGTCTCACCTATGAATACCGCCACACCGGTTATGGCGATCTCGAAACCGAACTCCTGGCCGCAAGCAAAGGCTCATGACGCGAATGTGAGCGCGGCATCGCCGGATTTACCGTATTGCGCCCCCGCTGATAAAGGCATTCTTTAATTTCCTTGCCAAAGATGGTGGCATGGACACCCACCCCGCCCCCTCCGCAGACCGGCGCGTCGTCGTCATGACGGCCGGTGGCACGAATCCGCAGGCTGTCATCAACGCCCTCGCCGCCCGCTTTCCCGAACTGGTCGTGATTCGGGAACAGCCGGAGTCCAAATCGACGCTGGTTAGGCGCCGTGCCCGCCGCGTCGGTTGGATCGCGGCTCTGGGCCAGCTGGCGACCATGGTCGCATCGCGGCTGGGCAAATCGGCGTTGAGGCGGCGCACACAGCAAATTCTCGCCGAACACGGCCTTTCGGCCGAACCGAATACCGCCGTCGAAACCGTCCATGTGCCTTCGCTGAACGATCCCACCTGCCATGCCGCCGTGGCGCGGCTGCAGCCGGCGGTGATCCTCACCGTTTCCTGTCGGCTGCTGTCGCGGCAGACGCTGTCGAGAATTTCCTGCCCGATCGTCAACCTGCATGCCGGCATCAACCCGATGTATCGCGGCCAGGCAGGCGGGTATTGGGCGCTGGCCAAGGGCGACCCTGGAAATTTCGGCGCAACGCTGCATCTCGTCGACGCCGGCGTCGATACCGGCGACACGCTCTACGAGGTGCGCACCGCCCCCGAAAAGGGCGATTCGATGCTGACCTATCCGCTGCTGCTGACCGCTGCCGCCATGCCCCTGACCCTGCGCGCCGTCGAGGATGCGCTCGAGGGACGCCTTTCGCCGCACAAGGCCGAAGGCACCTCCGCCATGCACGATAATCCGACGATCTGGACATGGATCTGGAACGGCATCGCAAAAGGCCTGTGGTAATTTTTTGCGACGTCGTATTTGATCTTGTGCGACGTCGTGCCGAGCCAAGTCAACGCCGCGCGGCGCGTGCAATGTGCGCCAAAGAGGAGTTCTCAGGGCATGGCCGACCGCATCGTCGTTTTCTGGCGGGATATTCCCGCCCAGGTCATCATCAAGCAGGGGCGCAAATCCGCCAAGCGCGAATTGTCGCTGCGGTTCACCGAGGCGATCGACATGGCCGCGATGCGCACGGGCGCGGCCGAATCCGGCGATTATCTCGCAGAATGGCGCAAGGCCGATCCGGTGCCGGTTTCCGACGATCTCGAAGCCGAGGCCGACAAGGCCGTGGCCGAGCTCGAAGAGGCCTATGACCGCGAACGCCTTGTCGCGCTCGTCAAGGCCGGGGGCAAGGAGAATGGCTGATCCCAAGCCCGGCAACGCCGCCCCTGCCAAGAAAGCCGCCACCGGCGCCTATACGCCGGCCGGCGTCTCACCCAACCGGCGCGGCCGACATACCTATACGATCCGCCTCTGGGCGGTGCGTCATTCGCGCTTCTTCGAATGGTTCTACAACCGTTTTGCGAATGTGTTTCTGCTGCTGCATCCCCTGTGGAAAACGTTGGGCTACAGCCGCGTCGAAAAGCCGATCACCTTCGTAGAGCGTCATGTGAAGGGGTTCCTGTTCGACTGTCGCATGTGCGGCCAGTGCGCACTGTCCTCCACCGGCATGTCCTGCCCGATGAACTGTCCAAAGCAGCTTCGCAACGGTCCCTGCGGCGGTGTGCGCGCCAACGGCAATTGCGAGGTGGAACCGGATATGCCCTGCGTCTGGGTGCAGGCCTGGAAAGGCTCGCAGAACATGACCGGCGGGCAGAAGATCATGAACGTGCAGAAGCCGGTGAACCAGTCGTTGCGCGAAACCTCGTCCTGGCTGCGCGTCACCGCCGAGGCCGCAGCCGAGCGTGAAGCCGCCGCCAACAAGGAAATGAAGTGATGAGCCCCGATATCAATCCGCACGATCCCGGCGCGCCGCTCGATCCGTTGCCCGGCCATTCCTCGCGGGGCCGTCTGGAGCGCGTGCTGCGGCGCGGAGAATTCGCCGTCACCACTGAGCTCAACCCGCCCGACAGCGCCAATCCGGAAGACGTCTATGAGCGCGCCGCCGTCTTCAACGGCTGGGTGGACGGCATCAACGCCGTCGATGCCTCCGGCGCCAACTGCCACATGTCCTCCGTCGGCATCTGCGCCCTGCTGACGCGCATGGGTTATGCGCCGATCATGCAGATCGCCTGCCGCGACAAGAACCGCATCGCCATCCAGGGCGACGTGCTCGGCGCCTCGGCGATGGGCGTGCAGAACATCATGTGCCTGACCGGCGACGGCGTGCAGGCCGGCGACCAGCCGGGCGCCAAGCCGGTCTTCGATCTCGATTGCATGTCGCTGCTCGAAACCGTGCGCATCATGCGCGACAACGGTAAGTTCCTGTCCGGACGCAAACTGTCGACGCCGCCGCATGTCTTCCTCGGCGCGGCGATCAACCCCTTCGCCCCGCCTTACGATTTCCGCCCCTATCGCCTGGCCAAGAAGATCGAGGCCGGCGCGCAATTCGTCCAGAGCCAGTATTGCTTCGACGTGCCGATGTTCCGCACCTACATGGACAAGGTGCGCGAACTCGGCCTTCACGAAAAGGTCTTCATCCTCTGCGGCGTCGGCCCGCTGGCCTCGGCCAAGACCGCGCGCTGGATCCGCGCCAACGTTCCGGGCATCCATATTCCGGACGCTATCATCGCCCGGCTGGAAGGCGCGCAGGACCAGAAGAAGGAAGGCAAGCAGATCTGCATCGACATCATCAATGAGGTCAAGGAGATCCAGGGCGTTGCCGGCGTTCACGTCATGGCCTACCGCCAGGAAGAATATGTCGCCGAGATCGTCCATGAGTCGGGCGTGCTCAAGGGCCGCCAGCCTTGGAAGCCGGAAATGAACCCGACCGACGCCCTGGTCGCCGCCCGCATGAACGCGATGCGCGAAGGCGCCGAGCAAAACCAGCAGCAGCTCGCCGGCATCGCTGCGCAGCATCCGCACTAAACAGTCATCAATAGGGGCCGGTGGGGAGCCGGCCTTGTAACACACAACCCGTCAGGCTAGACCTTCCCTGACCTTCGCGCGCCTTAAAGGACGTCACATGACCCGCACCATCGTTGCCTCCGCCACCCGGGAAATCATCATCGGTTTCGACCAGCCCTTCTGCGTCATCGGCGAACGCATCAACCCGACCGGCCGCAAGAAGCTGGCCGCCGAAATGCAGGCCGGCAATTTCGAAACCGTCATCAAGGACGCGCTGGAACAAGCCGCCGCCGGCGCCACCATGCTCGACATCAATGCCGGCGTCACCTCGGTGAACCCGAACGAGACCGAGCCGGGTCTGCTCGTCCAGACGCTCGAAATCGTCCAGGGCCTCGTCGACCTGCCGCTCGCCATCGACTCGTCGGTCACCGCCGCCATCGAGGCCGGCCTGAAGGTCGCCAAGGGCCGGCCGCTGGTCAACTCGGTCACCGGCGAGGAAGAAAAGCTCGAAGCCATTCTGCCGCTGGTCAAGAAATACGACGTTCCGGTCGTCGCCATCTCCAACGACGAAACCGGCATTTCCATGGATCCGGACGTGCGTTTCGCCGTCGCCAAGAAGATCGTCGAGCGCGCCATGGACCATGGCATCAAGCCGCATGACATCGTCGTCGACCCCTTGGTCATGCCGATCGGCGCTCTCGGCGATGCCGGCCGCCAGGTCTTCGCCCTGCTGCGCCGCCTGCGCGAGGAGTTGAAGGTCAACACCACCTGCGGCCTCTCCAACATCTCCTTCGGCCTGCCGCATCGCCACGGCATCAATGCCGGCTTCATCCCGATGGTCATCGGCGCCGGCATGACCTCGGCGATCATGAACCCCTGCCGCCCGCAGGAAATGGAAGCCGTGCGCGCCGCAAACGTGCTGAACGGCACCGATGCCAACTGCACCAACTGGATCATGACCTATCGCGATCACAAGCCGGCCGAAGGCGGCGCGGCTGCGGCAGCTCCTTCGGCGGCACCTGCCGCTGGCGGCGGTCGTCGCGGCGGCCGCGCGGCCCGCGCCGGTGCCGGCGCTTCGCGAGAATGACATGAGCGGCGGGCGCAGACTTCGTCGCGACGCCTTCAGCCTGTGGCTGGAGGCACCGCTCGTCATCGCCATGCGTTGCCATGAGATGCAGATGGCGGCGCTGACGGGGTCGACACAGGACACCGCCGAGATGACCCGTATGGTCACCGAAAAAATGGCTGCCGCGGCGGAAAGCGTCGTGGCGGCCAATTTTGCGATGGCAAAGGCCATGATGACGGCAGCCTCGCCCGATGTCGCCGCCCGCGCCGTATCCGCGGCCGCGCTGAAACCCTATGGCAAGCGCGTGCGCCGCAATATGCGCCGCCTCTCAGCTCCAAAAAGCTGACCCCGCCCGAAAGACGTCCGATGCGCTACGAAAGCTCGCCCGAGAAAGAGACCCACATGACCGAAGCCGCCGAAAAAGACGCCCTCGTTCTCTTCATGCCCTCGGGCAAGCGCGGCCGCTTTCCGCTCGGCATGCCGGTGCTGGATGCGGCCCGCAAGCTCGGCGTCTATGTCGAAAGCGTCTGCGGCGGCCGCGCCACCTGCGGGCGCTGTCAGATCTCGGTGCAGGAAGGCAATTTCGCCAAGCACCAGATCGTCTCCTCCAACGACCATCTCTCGCCCGTCGGCGCCAAGGAGGAGCGCTACGACAAGGTGCGTGGCCTGCCGGAAGGACGCCGCCTCTCCTGCTCGGCGCTGATCCAGGGCGACCTCGTCATCGACGTGCCGCAGGATACGGTCGTCAATGCGCAAGTTGTGCGCAAGGCCGCCACCGACCGCGTCATCGAGCGCAACGCCGCCGTGCAGCTATGCTATGTCGAGGTTGACGAGCCCGACATGCACAAGCCGCTCGGCGATCTCGACCGCATGAAGGCGATCCTGGAAAAGGATTGGGGCTGGAAAAACCTTCTGATCGCCCCGCATATCGTGCCCGAGGTGCAATCCACCCTGCGCAAGGGCAATTGGGGCGTGACCGCCGCCATCCATCGCGACATGGACAGTTCGCGGCCCTTCATCGTCAGCCTTTGGCCGGGCCTCAAGAACGAGGCCTACGGCATCGCCTGCGATATCGGCTCGACCACCATCGCCATGCATCTGGTGTCGCTGCTCTCGGGCCGCATCGTCGCCTCCTCCGGCACCTCCAACCCGCAGATCCGCTTCGGCGAGGATCTGATGAGCCGCGTCTCTTATGTGATGATGAACCCGGACGGGCGCGAGGCGATGACATCAGCGGTGCGCGAGGCAGTCAACATGCTGATCGGCAAGGTCTGCGCCGAGGGTGGCGTCGACCGCCACGACATCCTCGACCTCGTCTTCGTCGCCAACCCGATCATGCACCACCTGTTCCTCGGCATCGACCCGACCGAGCTTGGCCAGGCGCCCTTCGCGCTCGCCGTGTCCGGTGCCATGCAATACTGGGCGCATGAGCTGGATATCGACGTCAACCGCGGCGCCCGCACCTATCTGCTGCCCTGCATCGCCGGCCATGTCGGCGCCGATGCAGCCGGCGCGACGCTGGCGGAAGGCCCCTATCGCCAGGACGGCATGATGCTGCTCGTCGATGTCGGCACCAATGCCGAAATCGTGCTCGGCAACAGGGCGCGCGTCGTCGCCGCCTCCTCGCCGACCGGCCCGGCCTTCGAAGGTGCTGAAATCTCCTCCGGCCAGCGCGCAGCACCCGGCGCCATCGAGCGTGTGCGCATCGATCCCGCGACGCTGGAGCCGCGTTTCCGCGTCATCGGCGTCGACAAGTGGTCCGACGAAGAGGGATTCGAAGAGGCCGCCGCCACGGTCGGCGTCACCGGCATTTGCGGCTCGGCCATCATCGAGGTGGTTGCGGAAATGTATCTCTCCGGCATCATTTCCGAAGACGGCGTCGTCGACGGTTCGTTGATGGAAAAGAGCCCGCGCATCATCCAGAACGGCCGCACCTTCTCCTATCTGCTGCGCGACGGCGAGCCGCGCATCACCGTGACCCAGAACGACGTGCGCGCCATCCAGCTCGCCAAGGCCGCCCTTTATGCCGGCATCAAGCTCTTGATGGAAAAGCAGGGTGTCGAGAAGGTCGATACCATCCGCTTCGCCGGCGCCTTCGGCTCGTTCATCGATCCGAAATACGCCATGGTGCTCGGCCTGATCCCGGATTGCGACCTCGCCGAAGTCAAGGCCGTCGGCAATGCCGCCGGCACCGGCGCGCTGATGGCCCTGCTCAATCGCGGCCATCGCCGCGAGATCGAGGAGATGGTCAAGAAGATCGAGAAGATCGAGACGGCGCTGGAATCCAACTTCCAGCAGCTCTTCGTCAACGCCATGGCCATGCCCAACAAGGTCGATGCCTTCCCCGAACTCGCCAAGGTCGTCACCTTGCCGGAACGCAAGGTGACCTCCGATGACGGCGGCGAGGGCGGCGGCCGTCGCCGCCGGCGCAGCCGGGGCGAATAACCCCGATCTGCCCCCACCCTAACCCTCTTCCTGCGCGCGGGGAGAGAGAGCTTGCCCCACGAACGGTCTTTGTTTGAGAAAGCCAATGCAGCGTTCCCTTCTCCCTGTCAGAACGGGGAGAAGGTGCCGACAGGCGGTTGAGGGGCGACCTAAAACCGCAACGTCGCCGCAAACCGCCGCGCCGCACCGGCCAGCACCTCCGGCTCGAACCCGGAAAAGCCGATCACCAGCCCCTGCCGCTGCTCCGCGCCGATATACATCGGCGACAACGCCCGCACGCCGAAACCGACATCGGCGGCGCGCGCTGGAAACGCCTTGTCCCCAACGCCCTCCGGCAGCGAGGCCACCAGATGCAGGCCTTGGTCAGGCGGGGCAATGGTCAGGCCGCTACCGGCCAGCGCCTCCACCAGACTGTCTCGCGCCTGTCTTGCCCGGCGCCGCGCCCGGCGGATATGGGCGGAGAAATGCCCCTCGCGCAGCAATTCGGCAATGGCGCTTTCGGCGAGCGTCGAGGGAAAACGGTCGATCATTTGCCGCGTGGTAAGCAACGGTTCGATCAGCGCCTGCGGGGCCACCAGATAACCGATGCGGAATCCCGGCATCAGCACCTTTGAAAACGTGCCGACATAGATCACCCGCTCATGGGCGTCGATACCCTGCAGGGCGGCCAGCGGCGGGCCGGCGAAACGGTATTCGCTGTCGTAATCGTCCTCGATGACATAGGCGCCGCTCTGCCGCGCCCAGTCGATCAGCGCCACGCGCCGCGCCATCGACAGGGTGACGCCGAGCGGAAACTGATGCGAAGGCGTGATGTAGACGGCGCGCGCCTGCGGCGACCGCGCGATCCCGTCCTCGACATCCATGCCCTGCCCGTCGACGCGGATGCCGGAAATCGCCGCCCCCGCCGTCTCGAAGGCAAGGCGCGCCATGGTGTAACATGGATTTTCCAGCCAGACCGGATCGCCCGGCTTCAGCAGCGTGCGGATGATGAGATCGAGCGCCGCCTGCGTGCCGGCGGTGACGATCACCTGATCGGCCGTGCAGCGCACGCCGCGCGCGGTACGCAGGTAAGCGGCGATCTCATGGCGCAAATCTTCGCCGCCGGCCGGCTCGGCATAGTGGTAATGGCGCGGTGTCGGCTGCGCCAGATGCCGGTTCAGAAGCGTTCGGAAGATGGAAATGGTCCGCTCGTCCGCCGCCGAGCAGCCGAGTTCCCCCGGCAGCGGTCCCGCCTCGTTGCGTCGTGGCCGCTGTGGCTCCGGGACGCCGGCTGCGGTCAGCGGCACCGTGCGCGCCACATAGGTGCCTGCTCCCATGCGCGCTTCGGCAAAGCCATCGGCGATCAGCATCTCATAGGCAGCGACCGCCGCTCCCCGCGAAAGGCCGAAGCGTTTGGCCAGATCGCGCGTCGTCGGAAGCTTGGCGCCGGTCGGCAGGGCCGCCGTCTCGATCAGCCGGCGGATTTCGCGATACAGCGCCACCCGGCGCGGCCCCGCCTGCGGCAGGACCGGCACGGCCAGCGACCAGTCGGACAGATTGGTTCGAAAACTCTTCGTCATATTGGACCTATGGTGAACCAATCGGAAGGCGTAGCTCTACGCCCGATCATCCCAAGGAGACAAGCATGGACGCCCGTTCGCCGCAAAATTCATATCCCGTCACTCCGACCAACAAGGTCAAACGCATGCATGAGCGCGGCTCCTACGACCGCGAGGCGGTCTATGCCATCCTCGATTCCGCCTTCCTCTGTCATGTCGCCTATGTCATCGACGGCCAGCCCTATTGCACGCCCACCATCCACTGGCGCGAGGGCGACTGGCTCTACTGGCACGGCTCCGCCGCCAGCCGGATGCTGAAGAACCAGAAACAGGCCGCGCCGGTCTGCCTGACGGTGTCGCATCTCGACGGGCTCGTGCTCGCCCGTTCCGGCTTCAACCATTCGGCCAATTACCGCTCCGCCATGTGCTTCGGCACGGCGGCGATCGTCGAGGCGCCGGAAGAGAAGCAGAAGGCGCTCAAAGGCATCATCGAACGCTTCTATCCCGGCCGCGCCGCCGAACTGCGCGAAAACACGGCACAGGAGGAAAAGGCGACGACGGTCATCGGCATGCGCATCGAGCAGGCCTCCGCCAAATCACGCGCCAAGCAGGTCGGCGACGACGAGGAGGATTTCGGCATCGCCGCCTGGGCGGGCGTCATCCCGGTCAGCACGGTCATCGGTGCGCCGCAAACCAGCCCGAACCTGCCTGAAGGCGTCACCTTCCCGGCCCATCTGGCGCCCTATCGCGAGGGACGAAGGCTGGACGACGCGCTGGCAGAGTGCCAGCAAGCTTATGAAGTCGGAGCGTAAGCCCGCTCAGGCCGCAAGACCGACGATCTCCGAGAAGGCGGAACGGACGCTGTCGGCGACCGCATCGATGGTCTCGCTGGCCTCGCCGCCTCTGAGCAGCCGCACCTCGAAGCTGCCGAGATCCGGCAAGCCATGGGCGGCGCCCAACGCCGCCATGTCGGCGGTGAGATAGCTGCGTGGCAGCGGCGCGATCGCCAGGTCGGCGATGACGGCGGCGCGCTGCGCCATGGTATGCGCCGAGAGATAGGCGATGCGATAGGGCCGCTTGCTCCGGTCGAGAACGGACAGAGCGTCGGCGCGCCAGCAGCAGCCGTCCTCCCAGAGCGACATCGGCAGCGGGTCGCGCAGATAGGCGGTGCCGCATTTCGCGCCGGCCCAGACGAGCTGGTCGGTATGCACCACCTCGCCTTCGCTGCTACGCGCGCCCGGCGCGACGTTGACGAGCGCGAGATCCAGCCGTTGTTCCTGAAGCCGCCGGCGCAGGTTGCTTGACGTATCGACGGTGACGTCGACCATGATCAGCGGATAGATTTCGGCAAAACGCTTGAGGATCGAAGGCATGTGGCGCTCGCCGATATCGTCGGGGGCGCCGAGCCGCACATGGCCCTGCATGTCCGGCATGCGGAAGCGCGAGACAGCCTCGTTCGACAGCGCGACCATCCGCCGGGCATAGCCGATCAGGATCTCGCCGCTCTGGGTCAGCGACACCGAGCGGGCATCGCGCAGGAACAGCGTGGCGCCGAGCTGCTCCTCCAATTTCTTGATCTGCATGGAGACGGCCGAGGGCGTGCGCAGCACGGCATCGGCCGCGGTGGAAAAATTGCCGGTCTCGGCGATCGCCACAAAGGTTCTCAGCACATCGATATCCAGAAGCGGCAGGGATTGGCGCAGGGGTAGGTTCATCGTCCTATCCTTCAATTTTACTGATCTAAAGAACGATATCATTTCGTTTGATTGATAGTCAAGAGAGAGCGATCCTGTGACCCAAGCCGCAGAATGCAACGCGGCGGAAAGGAGCCACGCATGACCGTCCAATCGTTTCACCGCATCCTCGACCGCCTCGACACGATGGCCGACCGCCTCTCCGGCACACGCCGCCGTACGCTGAGAAAGGTTCGCGCCGAGATCGCCCGCTATCCGGCGAACGTCCAGGCCGATCTTGGCTGGCCGCCGGTTATCGACGATAGCCTACCTGCGGAATACATCATGAAAATTGATCGCATGAATTAGTCCAATTCATTTGATTGATGTAAAGGACAAGCGCATAAAGACGATGAAGGGTCGCGACCCTCCGGATCGTCTTATTTTCCACAGGGAAGCACCGGAAGGAAACCTGACATGATACCGATTTCATCCTCCTTCTCCGGCACGTCCGGTTCATCATTGCCGGCGCCGCTTGGCCGCGTCGCCCGCCTGACGCGTCGCCTTCAGGATGCCTGGACGCGCAACCGCACCGAACGCGCTCTCGAGGGCCTGCCCTTCGATATGCGCAAGGATATCGGCTGGCCCGCGTCCGACATCGACGCCCCTAAGGCGAAGCGCTTGCCATGATGCGGCATCGCCCGCCACGCATCCGGGCGGAAACCCTCCCGAGCCCGTCCGGATCGCGGCGACGATATCGCCCCGCTTCGTTTCGACATCAATAAGTTGTGCTTAGCATCGCACTTCGGTGCCGTGTTTTGCAACTCTTGTGTCGCAAAACTGCTTATCGTATGGCGCATTCGCGCTTCACAAGGTAAAGGATCCGTGTCAGTGTCGCTTTTAGGCCAATGAGCCGGCGGACAAATGCTTGTCCCGCAACCCCGAGGCATGGATATCGCCCCGATGAGCAAAGCGCCCACGAAAAAACGATCCCTCGTTTTCTTTCTCGTACCGCATTTCACCATGCTCCCCTTTTCCGCCGCGATCGAGACGCTTCGCATCGCCAACCGGATGCTGGGTTATTCCGCCTATACCTGGCGGCTGGCTTCGGTGGATGGAGAAAAGGTCTATTCCTCCAGCGGCATCGGCATCGAGGTGAATTCGTCGCTTGCCGACGAGCGCCGCAATCTCGGCGGCGAAAACCGGCCGAACATGGTCCTGGTCTGTTCCGGCATCTATGTCGAGGAATACAACAACAAGTCCGTCAATGCCTATCTGCGCGAGACCTACAATCGCGGCGTCGCGGTCGGCAGCCTCTGTACGGGCGCGCATGTCCTGGCCCAGGCCGGACTGCTGAACGGCAAGCGCTGCGCCATTCATTGGGAAAACCTGCCCGGCTTTTCCGAAGCTTTCCCGCAGGCCGAGGTCTATGCCGATCTCTACGAAATCGACAGCAATATCTATACCTGCGCCGGCGGCACCTCGTCGCTGGACATGATGCTGAACCTGATCGGCCAGGATTTCGGCGAAAGCCTCGTCAACCGCGTCTGCGAACAGGCATTGACCGATCGCGTCCGCTCGCCGCACGACCGTCAGCGCCTTCCCTTGCGCGCCCGCCTCGGCGTGCAGAATTCCAAGGTTCTGTCGATTATCGAATTGATGGAAAGCAATCTGGCCGAGCCGCTGTCGCTTTTGGAAATTGCCGACGATGCGGGCCTGTCGCGTCGCCAGATCGAGCGCCTCTTCCGCCAGGAAATGGGCCGTTCGCCGGCGCGTTACTATCTCGAAATCCGTCTCGACCGCGCCAGGCACCTGCTGGTGCAATCGTCGATGCCGGTGGTCGAGGTGGCGGTTGCCTGCGGCTTCGTCTCGGCCTCGCATTTCTCGAAGTGTTATCGCGAACTCTACAATCGTTCGCCGCAGCAGGAGCGCGCCGAGCGCAAGCTGAACATTTCCACCAACCGCACCGGCGTCGTCGTCTGACGACCCGGAAACGATAAAGGCCGGCGAGACGCCGGCCTTTGTCGTTTCATCCGGCCATCGCCGGTGTGCGCGCATTGCGGATCTGCACCAGCGTGTCGAGGTTCTGGTTGACACGGCAGTAGAATTCCTCGTCGATGAACGGCCGCAGCATGAAATCATTGCCGCCCGCCTTCAGGAACCGCGCCGAGAGCAGCCGGTCGGTGGAAGAGGAGACGCCAATGATGCGCAACGCGTGCGAGCCGATGGTGGAGCGGATGCGGCGCGTCAGTTCGAAACCGTCGATGTCGGGCATGTTGTAATCGGTGACCATCAGGCCGATATCGGGATTGGCA
The DNA here is from genome assembly GCF_029601685.1 of Rhizobium sp. YJ-22. Lineage (NCBI taxonomy): Bacteria > Pseudomonadati > Pseudomonadota > Alphaproteobacteria > Hyphomicrobiales > Rhizobiaceae > Rhizobium > Rhizobium sp. YJ-22. The sequence continues at coordinate 166,368 of NZ_JARRIR010000002.1, forward strand.
TTGAGGATCTGCAGCGCCTTGGCGCCGCTGTCGGCGACGCTGACGCGGAAATTGTAGCGTTTCAGGCGCGTCGAGAGCAGCGCACGCGCCGTCGGGCTGTCGTCGACGATCAGCACATGGTGGCGCTCGTTGGTCAGGAAGCGGCAGACCGCCTCCGCCAGCATCTCGACCGCGAAGACATTGTCCTTGATGATATAGTCGACGATGTCCTTGGCGAGGATCTGGTCGCGCACCTTCTGCTGGAAGCTGCTGGTGAAGACGATGGTCGGGATCGACAGGTCGAGCAGGTAATCCAGCGCCTCGCCATTTTCGGCGCCGGGCAGGTTGATGTTGGAGATCGCCAGCGCCACCGGCTGCGACGAGGTCTCGTAAGCATCCTGCAGGTCGGTGAAATTGCGGCAGATATCGACCTTGATGCCGAACAGTTCGTCCAGCCGCTTGCTGATCATCGAGGTGAAGACGTTCGAATCCTCGGCAACAACGATCCGGGACTGCGCAAGCGACGCGCCGGAATAAAGCATCCCGGAAATACCTAGAAACGACATGGACGGCCTTCTGATGAAATGGCGTGTGACACCATAACCGTTAGGCCATAGAATTTTCAAAAATGTTAATCGGCGCATGAAGCGTCCCATTTCGGCGCAATGCGATGCCGTCAGGGTAAGAACATGCGCCCGCGGCAGTTTTACACGCCGCCCCGGCCGGAATACTCAAGACGACTTATTTTATGACAGCCGAACCGTCGATGATCTCGACCGTCTCGCCCCCGTCGAGCGCGATGCGGTCGCCGTTCGGCAGGGTAACGAAGCAACCGGAGGCGCACAGGCTTTCCGACATGCCGGCATCCAGCGCGACGTCGATGCGGCTGCCGTTTTCGACCACCACCAGCACGACCGTATCCGCCCCCTTGTTGGTGACGGTCGCGGCATGGCCGATGCCCGTCAACGCCAGGAATACGGCAAGCAAAGAGAAAACGCGTTTCATACCCCATCGGCTTGGCAGCCGCCCCTTTCGCAGCCCGTCCCGCGACGGCTGGCGATCCACCCCAGCCTAACTGCAGGCGAGGCGTTTGCCTACTGTCTACGGCGAAAGAACTGAATGACGACTGAATGGCGTCTTCATGTCCGGTATAGCGTCTTCCTGCGTGTATGGTTCAGCCGCCAGCCTTGCCGGTCTGGGCGTTGACCACGATGGAAGTCTTGCCGTCCTTGGCCGGCTGCGGCCCCGGCGGCTCGGAGACCGCCTCTTCGGGTTTCGCTTCCTCGACCGGCACATCCGTTTTGAAGGGCATGCCGAGCCCTTCGGCGCGGAAACGTTCGTAAATGGCGAGCCGGAGGTCGTTGCGCACGCTGCCGCCATTGACGATATCGGCGAGATAGGCGCGCAACTCGAAGGTCATGGTCGTCTCGCCGAAGGCGCTGAACACGGCCATGGGCGATGGATTGCGCAACACCTTGGGATGGCTTTCGGCGATCTCGGTCAGCAGTTCCATGATGCGGCGCGGATCGCTGTCGTAATTGACGACGACGGAAATATCGGCCCGGCCGAGCTTGTTGCGATGCGTCCAGTTGCCGACGGAGGCGTTGATGAACAGCGAATTCGGCACCATGATCGACTGGCGCTGAAATGTCTCGATCTCGGTTGCGCGCACCGAGATGCGCTTGACGAAACCTTCCGTGGTGCCGGTCACCACCCAATCGCCGACCTTGAAAGGCCGTTCCACCAGCAGGATCAGGCCGGAGACGAAGTTGGAGACGATGTTCTGGAGACCGAAACCGACGCCGAGAGACAGGGCACCGGCCACCAGCGCGAAGCTGGAAAGATCGATGCCGGCCGCCGACACGCCGAACAGCGCGGCCATGGCGATGCCGAGATAACCGATGCCGGTCTTGACCGAGTTGCGCACGCCGGTATCGACCTGCGAGCGTTCCATGACATTGTTGTCCAGCCACTTCTGCAGCCAGCGGGTAATCAGGAAACCGAGCGCGAAGATCAGTACGCCGCCGACGATGCCGAACAGCGAGATGGTCATGCTGCCGATGCGGATTTCCGTGAACAGCCGGAAGGCCCATTGCTCGAGGTCGCCGGTCTTGAAGCCCCAGGAGAGCAGGATCAACGGCACGCCGGTCACCAGTGCCACCGCATAGATGCCGAGCCCGGCGGCAAGGCCGATCTGGTCGAGCGCGACGGGGCCAAGCCCGCGCTTTTCCTGCAAGGCACGGCCGAGCTTGGTCTCGGCGAAGGAATTGCGCTTGGAAACCGCCTTGCCGGAAAGGAAACCGATATACATGGTCGCAACCACGGCGCCCGTCAGGATGATCTGGCTCGCCAGAAACCGCGCCAGGCCGACATAGCCGGTCAGGCAGGCGAAGATCAGGCCGATGCCGATGATCCGCAGCGCGACGCCGAGAATGCGCGGCCAGGGCCGACCTCGCGCCTCCGGATCGCCGTTTTCCGCCAGCACCGGCCGGAAGAAGGAAATGACGACCAGCAACACGCCGACGATGAATGAGGTCGTAAAACTCTTGGCGACGGTCAGGATGACCGGTGAGCCAAGCCCGGCGCTGACCGCGTTCAGAACATAGTCCAGCGCGCTGACCATCGCCATCGCCATGATTGCCCAGCACAGATCCCGTGCGCCGGAATTGGAGACGCGGACCAGCCGCCAGTCGTGCCGCGTTGGCGAAAACACCGAGAAGGCCAGCTTCCAGACGAAGTAGACCACGCCGACGAAACCGAGGACGGAGGCGATGATAGGGGCGACATCGCTGCGCAGGATATTGAAATTCTCAAGAAAGAAGAACGAGGTGACCAGGAATGCGCCGAGCGAGATCGTCTGCACCGTCGTCGACCAGAAGGCCACCGACAGGCGGGTGATATAGGGTGGGTCGACGATGCCCTCGTCGCGACGGATATAATGGCCGAACAGGCGATAGCCTCCGGCCAGGAACACCAGCGCCGCCGTCAGCGACAGCAGAACGGCCGAAAGCAATGGTAGTTGCTTGTAGCGCAGACCGAACTTGATCCAGCTTCGGAACACATTGTCGAGGCTGGAAAGCTCTTTGACGAAGGCGGTCCCCGCGACGTTGAACATCTCCACCGACACGTCCGAACGCCTGAACAGGGTTTCGGTGAACAGCTTGCGCCGCATCTCGGTGATCTGGTTCGATAGATTGGTACCGGCAATCGACAGGTCTTCCGCCTCACCCGTCAGTGCATTGATCAGCGAGCGTTCGCTCGTCAGTTGCTTGCGCTCCTGCGCGACGATATCGGCTTCCGGCGGCTGGCCTTCGCCGGGGGGATCGCCGAGTTCCGTCAGGCGATTCTTGATCGCGTCGAAGCGCGGGCGCAGGCCGACCGGCACGGCGAGGATGGAACGGGTCGCGTCATCCGCCTGCGCCTTCAGGTCGACCAGCTTCTGGTCGTCCGTCGCGGCCTTGTCGACGGCGTCGCTCAGCCTGTCGATGCGCTTGCGGGCGGCGCCGAGATCGTCCTTACCCTTGGCGATCACCTGGTTGAGCGAATCGTCGGGCGCAGCATCTCCGGCGGGCGGGGTCGCCGGCGCGGCAGGCGGCGTCGGAACTGCCGCAGGCTGGGCGGCGGCAGGCACCGGCGCGGCGGGCGCAGGCGCCTGGTCCTGTGCGGCGCTTAGGCCGGCCGCCAGACAAAGGCAGATGGCAACGAGCACCCATTTTCCGATCAAGCCCCTGAATGTGCCCACGCCGCCGTCCTTACCCGCATGTCATGACATTACCGGCTCCCTTCCCTAAAGAAAAGAAGGGCGAGATGAAGGCAGTCGCCAAAGTAACCCTTTGTTTTGCCGGATCTCCGCCGTCGGCACGGCTTGTTCAGAAGCCGGCGCCGGGCGTTTGCAGATAGGCCTGTTCTTCGGCCGTCGAGTCCCGGCCGAGAATGGCATTGCGATGCGGAAAGCGGCCAAAACGGCGGATCACGTCGCGATGACGCACGGCATAGTCATGGTAATTCGCGTCATCCAGCGCCTCGAACAGCGCCACGGACAGGTCCTGATCGGCCAGATCCTCCGAATGCTCGAAAGGCAGATAAAGGAAGCAACAGTGGTCCTTGCCGAGCTGCCGTTCGGCACCGGCTTCCAGCGCCAGTCGCGCCTCGCGCCGCGCCAGCCCGTCGGTGGCGAAGGCCAGCGGCGTGCCGCGATAGATGTTGCGCGGAAACTGGTCGAGCGCGACGATGCAGGCCAGCCGCGCCTGCGGGGTTTCCCGCCACGCCGGGCCGATGCCGGCGGCAAGCGAAAGATGCAGTTCGCGAAACCGCCGGGCGATCTTGCCGTCCAGATCGGCGCCGCCGCGAAACCAGTCCTCCGGCGTCAGTTCCCCGAACCAGAAGGCCAGCACGTCCTCCGGACCCAGTTCCTGTTGCGACATGATGTTTCCTCCTTATTCCACCGCGAATTCGAAGACGGCGCGCGAACCCTGCGCATAAGCCGGATCGTATTCGATCCGGCTGTCGAGGCTGGAGGCCATCGCCGACATGATCTTTGTGCCGAGCCCGGTGCCCTTGACGGGATCGCCATCGGCAAAGCCGCGCCCGTCGTCCTCGACGGTGATGCGGATGCGCGTTCCTTCCGGTCGTATGACCCGCACGCGGATTTCTCCGCCGTCCCCCTCCTCATAGGCATATTTGAACGAATTGGTCACCAGTTCGGAAATGATCAGACCAACCGTGATCACCTTGTCGGTCGTGAGGGTCAGGGCCACCGCATCCAGCGTCACCCGATGCGGCCGCCGCTCGTCATGCATCGAGCTTTCCAGCTCGGACAGCAGGCTGGAAAGGTAATCGGTGAAATCCACCTGCCCGACCCTGGCGCTGGTATAGAGCCGGCGATGCACGCTGCCGATGGCATTGATGCGCATCTGGGTTTCCTGCAGGGCGTCGACCGCCGCCTTGTCCTTGGTCACGGAGGCCTGCATGCGCACCAGCGCGCCAACCAGGCCGAGGCTGTTGGCGACGCGGTGGTTGACCTCGGTCAGCAGCAGTTCGGCGCGATCGCGCTCCTGGCGGATCACCTCCTGCGCCTCGGCGGCTTCACGGCGATAGCGCGCCCGCTCCAGCCCCTGCTCCAGAGCCACCGCCAGCAAGTCGACATAGTCGGAGGTGGCGTTCTTGATGACGTAGTCGTCGGCACCCGCCTTCAGGGCGGAGACGGCAACGCCGGTGTCGCTGGATCCGGTGACGTAGATGACCGGAATATGCCCGACCTCCTCCAGGATGACGCGCAGCAGATCGAGCCCCAGTTCGCCGCCGAGGAAATGATCCAGCGCCACGGCATCGATATCGCCCGCGCGCAGCCGCGTCAGGCCAGCAAGGCCGTCATGGGCGATATGCACCTGGTAACCCCGACGTTCGAGATTGCGCCGCACCAGCGCGCAAAGCGTATCGTCGTCGTCGATATAGAGAATTCTGATCGGGTTCATCACGCTTCCGCTTCCGGAATCTTCATCACCGACACGAACATGCCGAGTTGCTGGATGGCTTGCACAAACTTGTCGTATTGCAATGGCTTGGTCACGTAGACATTGGCGCCGAGATCGTAGGAGCGGCGGATTTCGCATGGATCGTCGGTGGTGGTCAGGACGATCACCATCGCCCGTTTCAGCACCGGATCGGCCTTGACGCGTTCGAGGATGTCGAGGCCGCTCATGTCTGGCAGGTTTAGGTCGAGCAGGATCAGCAATTGCATCCCGCGCAGCGGCTCCCCGTCGCCGAAAAGGTAGGCCAGCGCGTCGCCGCCGGTGGCAAACGGCACGATCTCGTTGATCACCCCGGCGCGGCGGATGTTGCGCTCGATCAGCCGCGCATGGCCTTCGTCGTCCTCGATCATCACGATGCGCACGGCGTCGGCATTGTTCATTTCGCGTCTTCCTTCTGCTCGCGCCCCAGATCGGCAGCCAGCGTGACGGTGAACACTGTTCCTTCGCCAAGCGTCGACTGCACCTTCACATCGCCGCCGAGCCGCCGCGCCAGAGCCCGCACATGCGCCAGCCCGACACCGTCACCCGGCTGGTCCTGGAGCCCGGAGCGGCGGAACAGCTCGAAAATCCGCTCCAGATCCTTTTCCGCGATACCGCGGCCATTGTCGCGGATCTCGAGGTGAACCGCTAGCCCATCCAGCCAGCCGCGAATCGCAATGCGACCCTTGCGGGACGAATCGGTGTATTTCACCGCATTTTCGAGAAGGTTGCCGAGGATCTGCTGCAAGGCAAGCCGGTCGGTGACGACGGGCGGCAGCGCACCGGAAATTTCGGCCTCGATGCCGCGTTCCTGCATCTGATGGCGCAGGCTGTCGAGGCTCTCGCGCACCAGCGAGCCAACAGAGACATATTCGGCATGCAACGAACGCGTGCCCGCCCGCGCCAGCACGAGGATCTGGTTGATCAGCAGGTCCATGCGCCGCGTGGAAGAACGGATGAAGCCGAGCGCCTCCGGTATCTCCTCCTCGACCGCCAGGCGCGCAGCGCGAGCGTCGCCGTCGTCCCGACCCGGCTGGCGTTCCAGCCATTCGCGAAAAATTCGGGCCGAACGGTCCAGTTCCTCGGTGAATCCCATGATGTTGACCAGCGGCGCGCGCAGGTCGTGGCCGACGATATAGGCATAGCTCTGCACCTCGGCATTGACACGCTGCAGGTGCTCGGTGCGGACGGCCACCTTTTCCTCCAGCGTTTCGTTGATGCGCGACAGCGCCTCCTGTGCGCCTTCCAGCGCCACGGCATGGCTCACCAGGCGATGCAGCACCGCCCCGACGATGATCGCCAGTAGGCCGGCGCTGACGGCGATGAACGCCGTCAGCCACGAGGTGATCGTGTCCAGCGTCGCAACGCGCGCCTTGGCATTGCCGGTTCCCAGCCTCTCGATGTCGGACATGACGAGGCGGATGCGGTCCATCAGTTCCTTGCCGCGTCGGGTCTCGACCACGGCGAGCGCCGCCTGCGCATTGCCGCGCTTGTAGAGCTCGACGGTGCTGTCGAGTTCGGCGAGCTTGTCGCGCACAAGCCCATCCAGCTCGGCGATGCGCGCATGCGCCATGCCGATATCGTCGAGTTGGTCCTCCAGGGAGAGAAATCTGCTTTCCGCCGCCGAACGAGCCCGCAGATAGGGTTCGAGATAGCTTTCGTCGCCGGTCAGCAGGTAGCCGCGCTGGCCTGTCTCGGCATCCTGCAAGGCGCCGAACACCTGCACGGAACGGGCGTGCAGCCGCACGGCGGCCAGCGCCTCATTGGCATCGCGCGAGGCTTCGCGGGCAAAGAACAGCGAGGCCGCGACCATGGCAGCAAGCAAGGCGATGCCACCGACCAGCGCCATCGGGATCGAGCGGCGCATGGAGCGCCAGAAGGGAGCAAGGGGCGTGAATATTCGACGCAACGATCCATCCGCATGACAAAACCCGTCGAACCACGCCGGTTCCGGAAAAGCCTCTCCCGCGCCCGCGAGGCGGTCGCCTATCCCCCGCGACGCGCAACGTGGCTCGAAACGCATAACACGGATTCAGGTTCCGTCCGAACACGAAAATATGGATGGTTACAGGCGTAAATTGTGGTGGCCAAGCCGCGCATTCGATGCTTAAATCCAGTGTCAACGGTGCTGTCGGCCCCGCCGGCATCATTGGAGGATGACGGGAGGATTGCATGAAGACTGTGACCTGGGGCCAGCCCCTTGAAGTCGATTTCGTCTATGCCGGCGTGCGCGCCATCGGCGGCCCCGCCGAAGCCCTGAACTGCTTGAACCATTTGTGGCCGGATCGCCGCGGCCCGCGCTATGTCGCTGCCCGCAGCGTCTGCCGCGCCGCCATCGATGGTCGCAAGAGTGTTGAACAGGCGCGCGAAGTCTTCCGGACCGCCCTCGAGGAAGCCCACCTCAAGCTGCATTGAAACCGCAGGCCAGCTTCCGGCAGCGGACGCCAGCGTTGTCGGGACCAGGTGATGCACCGGGAGAAATGACATTGTCGCGGCAATGCCCGCTCTCAAGAAGAACATCGATTTCCGTTGAAAATCTCTTGTTTCCGGGGGAACAGAGCTCTGGCTCCATCGCTGCGATGATGCCTTCATCGAGCAATCGAGGAAGGAAAAACGATGTTCGGGTCTTTTTTGGGAGTTCTACTCTGCGCCGCTGCCGTCGCCCTGTTCTTCGGCCCCCCGCCCCGCTGGCCGCAGGATGAGGAATGGTAAACTCCGCCATCCAGACGAATGGGATCGCCGCCGTGGTCCCATTCGCGAATCAGACATCCGGCCTCACGGACATGCCGTCGCCCTCTGGAACACACCGAATCTAAAACGAAGGAAAAGCCAAAAAGCCCAGCATCGAAGCGAGCTGAATTTCTTCAGGTCGAACTTTAGAAGTTTCTGCCAAGCTATTGAAAGTGGTGGGTGATGTAGGGCTCGAACCTACGACCCGCTGATTAAGAGTCAGCTGCTCTACCAACTGAGCTAATCACCCGTCCGCCCCGTTTCCGGTGGCGTGAGAGGGCGTATAAAGGGGATTCCCCACCTTGTCTAGCGCCCCTCCGCAAAAAACCGAAAATTGTGAAAGTTTTTTTTTCAGAGTGCCCGGCCTCGGCTGTTACTGCTCGTATTTTTCGGCATGAACAGGCATGAAAACAAGAAGATAAGCCTCCAAAAAAATTCAGAGATTCAGCGTGCCGCTGGCAAGCCGCACGGCCTGACCGCCGATGCGGGCACCGGAAATGTCCTGAGCCTCCACATCGATATGCAGATGGATGAAGGACGGGCGGCCCATTTCGACGCCCTGCTCGACGATCATCGCGTGATGCCCGTCCGGCAGCGCATCGAAATGGCGGATCGCGCCCGAAAGGGCCGCCACGGCCGCACCGGTGGCCGGATCCTCCGCAATGCCCATGTCGGGGGAAAACATGCGCGCATGGAATTTGGCCTGATGGTTCACGCCGCCGCGGCAATAGACATAGGCCGAGGTCAAGCGTCCCTCGCAGAAGGGCGCGGTGCGCTCCCACAGACCGGTGTCGAAATCCACCTTGGTGGCCGCGTTGAGGTCGTGGACCGGGATCATCAGGAAGGGCACGCCGGCGCTCCAGATCGACGGAACATGGTTCTCGAATCCGATCTCGCGGATGCTGAGGCCCAGCGCATCCGCCAGCCCCTGGCGGTCGAGCGGCATGGCGATCTCGGCCGATTTGCGCGGCAGGTCGAATTCGGCAAAGCCCGCTTTGCCCTCGCGCAGCTTGACCGCACAGCGGACCGGCCCGACATTTTCCTCCAGCACGGAGACCAGATCGAGCGTGCCGTCGCCGTGCTCGCGCTCGGCCAGCGCAATGGCCGCGCCGACCGTCGGATGCCCGGCGAACGGCAATTCCCGCGCCGGCGTGAAGATGCGCACGCGCGCCGCATGGCCGGGGCTTTCCGGCGCCGACAGGAACACCGTTTCCGACAGGTTCATCTCGGCGGCGATGCGCTGCATCGTGTCATCCGCCAGGCCATCTCCATCGAACACCACCGCCAGCGGGTTGCCCGCCAGTTTCGTATCGGTGAAGACATCGTAGATGCTGTAGGCACGCGTCACGCTATTCTCCTCGGTATCAGCCTCGTGCCACCAAGGTGCAACAAGCGCTTGGGGTCACGCAACACCCTTTCTGCCCCCATCAACCGCTTCGAAGAATTGTCGAAGGATCGGCAGCATCATTTGGCTATAGGGATGGGCCGTCGGATCTGCCGATCGGATCGCTACCGCCGCATCGATTTCTTTCTCGTGGTCGATCGCCATATGCCGGCCAATGGCGGCCAGCAGTTCCTCGGCCGTCCGCTCGAAGCGGAAGTAGCGGTAGAGCGTCACGCGGCGACCGCGATGCAGCCCGTACCACCCGGAGGCAGGCTCGGCCTCGGAAAGATCGAGCCCGGTTTCCTCCAGCACCTCACGGCGCAGATTGCCGGAGAGATCGCAGCGGTCGCCGACGATGTCGTTGGCATCCAGCGAGCCGGCGGCGCAATAGACCAGCCCGGCATTGGCCGTCTGCGGCCCCATGCGGATGGCGATGACGGCGCCATCGCTGGAGATCGGGATCGCCCAGCCGAAAATATGCACGCCGCGCAACGGCGTTTTCTGCTTGCGCCACCACAGGAAAGAGGAGAGCGGCATCAGATGCCCTTCCGCCTGAAGCGCGCCGCCGGCAAGCCGCACCCGGTCGAAAAACACCATGCGGCCATCGAACAGCGCCGGATTGGCGGCGATTTCATCACGCCAGTTTTCCGCCGCAGCGGCCGATTCGGCCGCATGAAAGGGATGATCGTCCGGCATCACCACGAGATCGATGGATTGCAGCGGAAACACCTGCATTTCCGCCGGCCCGTTTTCGGGAAACAGCCCGCTCATGCCAGATCGAGCGTCATGACGACGGGGCAATGGTCGGACGCCTTCGGCCGGTCCCAGCCGATGCGCGGATAGCGCTCCACCGCCTGCCCCGGCGGAAAGAGGGTGCGGAACGGCTGACCGGCGCGAACGATCTCAGGAATGCGGCCGGCATTGGTTTCGGCCAGATGCGGCGACAGCAGGATATAATCGAGCTGGCACAGATGCTGCTCGGCCGGCCCGCGCGAATGATAGAGCGTCCAGCGATCCATGATGTCTCGGCGGCGCATCGGGTTTTCGACGAAGCCGTCATGGGTCAGCACGTCGAGGCTGCTTTTCGGCTCACTGGCCGGCACGAAACGATAGCCATTGCGGCGGTCGCCTTCAATGATGATGCGCTCCTGGTAGTCGTTGAAATCGCCGCAGATGGCGAAGCGTTTGCGCGCGGTGTTGCCGACGCCGAATCGCTGCTCGACGATCTGGCGCACGGCCTGCGCTTCCGCCATGCGGATCGGCATGGTCGCTTCGCGCCCGTCCGCGCCTTCGCGGCCCGGCCCCATGGATTTGAAATGCACCACGTAGAGCGTCAGCGCCTCGCCGCCGATGCGCAGGTCGAGTTCCAGGCAGTCGCGCTTGAAAATCTTCTCTTCGGGATTGGCCGACAGGACGATGCCGGCGCCGGGCTTCAACTCGCGATAGGTCATGCCGGCATGGCTCTTGATGTCGACCAGCTCGATACGCTCGCCATCCAGCGTCTCCTCTCGCATCAGCACGGCAACGTCGATGCCCCGGGTGTCATTGCCCTCGACCAGGAATTTCTGGCGATAGCCATTGCCGACCATGCGATAGAGATAGCCGTATTCGAAGGCATGCAGGGCCGCCATGTCGTCCACCTCCTGCAGGCAAAGGATATCGGCATCCGCATCGGCGATCGCCAGGGCGGAGTGCTGGCGGGTGTCGTCGGTGGAGGAAATCATCCGCGCCTCCTCCAGCCGCTTGTACTGCTCCTCCCCCTGCACCGAAAACAGCCTGATCACCCGATCCTGCCGCAACTGGTTTCGAAAGCCGGTGAAATCGAAACGCGTCATCAGGTTTTCGACATTGAAGGTTGCGAGGCGCAGGGACATGCATGACTTCCGGTTCGAGCTTTGCCGCAGACTAGAGCATGTCGCGCAAAAGTGTGCAGCAGTTTTGCGAGAACGACATGCGAAAAACAAAAATCGAAACCGCGAAGAGCGAATCTGAAAGATCGCGACGCGCTTTGGAGCATTTCCAGGAAAAGTGGATACCGGTTTACCGTCTGGAAATGCGAAAAAACAATGAGGTAGAGTGTTTTCGCGTTCGAAGAAAAGCGGAAACGCTCTACCGCAAGGCGCGCAAAAGCAAATTCCAAATGTCAAAAAAAGTCCGGAAACTGGTAAGCCGTATATATTTTTTTATATCCGGCAAACGGTTAGCGTCGGCGGGTGCAACCTCCGCCGTCCCACGGACGCGCCAACCCCGGAAAAAACCATGCCTTCGATCAAGCCCCTGTCCGTGCTTGCCTTCGCCGCCGGTCTCGTGGCCGCCGTGCTGCCTGCTATTGCCCATGCGAGCGACAGCTTTGGCGCCATCGCCTATTCGCGGGAGACAGGGTCACTCGGCTGGTCCTACGATCACCCCTCGCGCCGCGCGGCCGAGCGCACCGCCATGAACAATTGCGGCGAGAGCGATTGCGAGGTTCTGTGGTTCAAGAATGCCTGCGGCGCCATCGCCGCCGGGCCGGATGGCTGGGGCTCCGGCTGGGGCAACAACCGCCGCCGCGCCGAGCGCGAGGCGGTCAATAGCTGCGCCAGCTATTCCGATGACTGCTCGGTCATCCGCTGGCAGTGCTCCGGCGCGCGTTGAGACGAAAAAGGGGCCTCGCGGCCCCTTCACCTTATGCGGCCGCCTGCTGCATCTCGCCGGCGATCAGCGTGCCGAGACGACGGATGCCCTCGTCGATCATTTGGTCGTTGGCGCAGGAGAAGCTGAGGCGCAGCGTATTGGCGCCGGAGCCATCGGCGAAGAAGGCCTTGCCCGGCACGAAGGCGACCTTGACCGTCTCAAGCGATTTCGCCAGAAGTGCGGCGCCATCCATGCCTTCTGGCAACGCCACCCAGATGAACATACCGCCTTCCGGTTTCGTCCAATGCGTTCCCTCCGGCATGTATTTCGTCAGGGCCGCCAGCATGGCGTCGCGCCGCTGCCGATAGGCGGCGTGGATCTTGGACACCTGGGCCTCGAAATGGCGCGAGGCGACATGGGCGATGGCGATCTGGTTGATGGTCGAGGAATGCAGGTCGGCGGCCTGCTTCATCAGCACCAGCTTGCGGATGACGGTGGAATTGGCAACGATGTAGCCGACGCGCAGGCCCGGCGCCAAAGTCTTGGAAAAGCTGCCGCAATAGATGGTGCGCGTCGCCTCGATGCCGCCCTTGCGGGCGATTTCCAGCGCCATGATCGGCGGGATGCTCTCGCCGTCATACCGCAGCGACTGGTAGGCGGCATCCTCGATCAGGGCGATATCCAGATCGTCGGCGAGATCGATGGCGCGCTCGCGCGCCGCGCGGTCGAAGGTCTCGCCGGTCGGATTGGAGAATTCCGCCGTGAGATAGGCGAATTTGACGCGCCCGCCGGTCTTTGCCGCTGCCGCGCGATAGGACTCCGGCGTGCGGTTCCCGTTCAGCGTCAACTGGTCGTAGGCCGGCTCATAGGCGTTGAAGGCCTGCAGCGCGCCGAGATAGGTCGGCCAGGTGACGAGCGCGGTATCGCCCGGCGACAGGAACAGTTTTCCGAGATAATCCAGCCCCTGCTGCGAGCCGGAGACGATGAAGACATTCTCGGCGCCGCAGGCGATGCCGAGCTTGCCCATCTCGCCGGCCAGCCATTCGCGCAACGGCTTGTAGCCCTCGCTGACCGAATACTGCAGGGCGGCATTGACCGTGCCGTCGCTAAAAATGTCGGCATAGGCCGCCTTGAATTCTTCGTCCGGAAACAGCGCGGGATCGGGAATGCCGCCGGCAAAGGAGATGATCTCCGGCTGGTCGAGCAGTTTCAGCAATTCGCGGATTTCCGATGCGCGCATCCGCGAGGAACGCGTGGCGAAGATATGGTCCCAATCCAGCATGGTCTTTCCTCCGTTTGTCGTTTTCGACAGAGGACCACGGACGGAAATTTATGTCAACAATGCTGACCTATCTCCGAGAAAGAATTCGCCGTTACGCAAACATCGCCGCCCGGATGTGCATTCCTTAAAATTGTCGCGAATTGTTTTTGAGAATTTTTAGAGACAATACCTATGGTTGCTTATGGTCGAGATTATACAATGGAAATATGCGAGCCGGCATAAAAGAAACAGCCAGAAGCGCTTCGCAGCCCTCATAAGCTGTATTGTTGCCACCGCTTTCATAGGCGGAGCAGTGGCGGAGACCATGCTGCGGGACGCAAGCTTAGGCGAAGGATTGCATCGCACCTTCAATCATCTGGCAAACACGCTCCTACCATCATCGAATCCTGTGAAAATCGTCAGCGAAAATGTGCCAATCTTCGAGATCGATCCCGTCGAAACATCCATACCGGCGCAAAACTTCCACAGCAACTGGGAGCGTTGCGGAAAAGGCAAGCGGGTAACTTGTGTGGTTGATGGCGACACGGTCTGGCTCGACGGCGAAAAGATCCGCGTCGCCGATATCGATACACCCGAGATCACCAATCCGAAATGCCGTTCCGAACGGGAACGCGGCGAGCGAGCCGCCAACAGATTGGTATCGCTCCTGAATCAAGGGGCAATCCGCATCGAAGGATCGGGTGATCGGGACAAAGACAAATACGGCAGATTGCTTCGGACCATCGCCGTCAACGGGCGCGGAGTTGGAGATATTTTAATCCGCGAAGAACTGGCACGCCCATGGACAGGACAACGGCGCCCTTGGTGCTGACCCCGCTTAAAGTGAAAAGGGCCGAAGCGAATGCTCCGGCCCTCTCGTTCAAAGAGCTTAGTTGACCGCCTTGTCGACCAGCTTGTTCTTGCCGATCCAGGGCATCATGCCGCGCAGCTTGGCGCCGACTTCTTCGATCTGGTGGGCGTCGTTATTGCGGCGGATGCCCTTGAAGCGGGCCGCGCCGGCCTTCCATTCCTGCATCCAGTCCGAGGTGAACTTGCCAGTCTGGATGTCCTTGAGGACGCGCTTCATCTCGGCCTTGGTGTCGGCGGTGATGATGCGCGGGCCGGTGACGTATTCGCCCCACTCGGCGGTGTTGGAGATCGAGTAGTTCATGTTGGCGATGCCGCCTTCATAGATCAGGTCGACGATCAGCTTCACTTCGTGCAGGCATTCGAAATAGGCCATTTCCGGGGCGTAACCGGCTTCGACCAGCGTTTCGAAACCGGCGCGGATCAGCTCGACCAGACCGCCGCAGAGAACGACCTGTTCGCCGAAGAGGTCGGTTTCGCACTCTTCCTTGAAGTTGGTTTCGATAATGCCCGAACGGCCGCCGCCGACGCCGCAGGCGTAGGAGAGAGCGAGTTCGAGGGCGTTGCCCGAAGCGTTCTGGTGAACGGCAACGAGGCAGGGAACGCCGCCGCCCTTCTGGTATTCGCCGCGAACGGTGTGGCCAGGGCCCTTCGGCGCGATCATGACGACGTCGAGCGAAGCCTTCGGCTCGATCAGGCCGAAGTGAACGTTGAGGCCGTGGGCAAACGCGATGGCGGCGCCGTCACGGATGTTGCCGGCGATTTCGTTCTTATAGATGTCGGCCTGGAGTTCGTCCGGGGTCGCCATCATCAGCAGGTCGGCCCACTTGGCGGCTTCGGCAACGGTCATGACCTTGAAGCCGTCGGCTTCGGCCTTCTTCACGGTCGGCGAACCGGCCTTGAGGGCGATGACGACGCCGGTGGCGCCGGAATCCTTCAGGTTCAGCGCGTGGGCGCGACCCTGCGAGCCGTAGCCGACGATGGCGACGTTCTTCGACTTGATGAGGTTGAGATCGGCATCACGATCGTAATAGACGCGCATTTCGAATGTCCTTCCCTTGTGCTTGTCTGTATGTCTGTATCCGAGCGGCGTCAGACGGGCGCCAGGCCCGCCTCCGCCAAAGTTTTTGCCGTGCCGTGCAGCGTCAGGAAGGCGCGCACAGCCTTTTCCGCGCGCTGGGTGAAATCGCCCTGCGGGCGCTCCCCGAGCAGCATGCGGACATGCATATCCGAAACGATCAGCCCGTAAAGGGTGCGATAGGCTTCTTCCCCATCGTCGAAGGTCAAGAGCCCGGCGCGGCGGCCGGCATCGATCAGCGCACGGGCGCGGCGATCGATCTGGCGACGGCCATGCTCCAGCAGCAATTCGCCGAGCTTGGAGCCGTCGCGGCTCGATTGGCTGACCGCGAGACGATTGAGCGCCAGCGAGACGTCGCCGGAGAGGACTTCGAGCAGATCCTTGGCGAACATCACCAGATGCTCACGCAGGCTTGCGACATTCAGCCGCTCGCCGTCACGCTCGAAAGTGCGCACCTTGCTGGCCTGGAAGGCGATCATCGCCGCGATCAGGCCGTCGCGATCGCCGAACCATTTGTAGAGGCTTTCCTTGGAGCAGTTGGCGGCACGCGCCACCCCCGCCGTCGTCAGCGCCTTCTCGCCGCCATCGACGAGCAGCCGCAACGCCTGGCCCAGAACAGCGTTCTGGCGCGGCGAGAATTCCGGCGCTGTCAGCGGATCGGACGACACGTTTGCTTCCTCCAAGACATGTACCGTACGGTACGGTTCGTGGGTTTATGCCGCAGCCACGCCCCCGCGTCAAGCCGGTTTTGCGGCTTTTTGGCCGAAGATGGAAACGGGGGAAGCCGGCCTTGCCACGCTTGCGAAAACCTGTGCAATCCGCAATCCTGCCGCCGGCTTGGCCGCAGCCCGAGTCCTTCTGCCTGGAGCCCTGCCGAACGGAGCATTTCCATGAGATTTATCGTCCTGTCGCTTTGCATTCTGGGGCTGGGCGCCGGAACGGGTTTTGCCGCCGGCGCAAGGCAGCCGCCCTATGTCGGGCGCTGGGACTGCGGCGTCGGCGTCTTCACCTTCACCGCCGATACCTATGATCCCGGTGACGGGCCGCTGAAGATCGACAGGATCCAGCAGCAGGACGGCGATTACCATTTCATGTTCGAGGACGGTTACGGCTTCTGGGTTTCCGGCGTCACCACCACCCGCATGGGCTGGCTTTCCGATGCCAGCGGCGACGCCTTCGATTGCAAGCGCATCGGGCGATAGGCGATTTTCACATGCCCGCTCAGTGTGGTGCCGTCAGGCGGAAGGCGTCGCGAATGGCATCGGCCATGCCCTGCACGACGCGGTCATGTCCGCGCGAACCGATGACCATCACCACATTCGACTGGTCGATGGCCGGATAGCCGTCGGCCACGGTCAATTCGCGGCAGCCCTCGGGAATGCAACTGCGCGAAAGCGGCGCAATCGCCAGCCCGGACGTGACGGCCGCGCCGAGCCCCGTCGGATTGTCGCTGACATAGGCGATGCGATAGGGAACGTTGCCCTGCTCCAGCCCGGCCAGCGCCGTCGAGCGAAACCAGCTTTCCGAGGCATACATGGCGACCGGCAACGGCGAGCGATGATGCGTTTCATGCAGCGACGACGTCGCCCAGACGGTCGGATCGCTCATCAGCACCTCGTGATGGGTATTGCCCGCATGTTCGAACACGACGGCAAGGTCCAGTTCGCCGCGCGCCATCGCCGCGGTATTGGCGCGGGAATTGCCGTAACGCACCGTCACCTCGACATCGGGATGCTGCAGATCGAAACTGCCGAGCAGCTTCGGCAGAACCGAATGGCCGTATTCCTCGGGAATGCCGATGCGCACCAGACCGCGCAATTGCGGCGTCGACAGCGCCGCCGCCGTCTCGTCCAGCAGCGAAACCACGCGTCGGGCATAAGAGAGAAGCTGCCGCCCCTTCGGCGTCAGCGCCACCCCCCGTGAGCCGCGTTCGAACAGGGCGTCGCCGATGGTCTCCTCCAGCTTACGCATCTGGACGCTGATGGCCGATTGCGTGCGCCCGGCAGTATCGGCGGCGCGGGTGAAATTACCCGTTTCGGCCACCGTCAGGAAGGTCCGCAACAGATCGCTCTCCAGCTTCATAGCACCCCTCGCCAGCCATGAACGAATTCTATTGCTGATATTCTTTCTATTCGTTTGTGAAATGTCAACCGTTGAAGTCAAATGGGAATCAGAGCGGAGGTGGCACGAATTCCAGGTGGCCTCGCCGCTTCCACTCCTGACAACAGGCTCTTATGGAGGAATAGATGGAACGGATGCGCAAGCAGGGCGGCCTGCTGGCGGCGCTTGCCGCATTGCCTGAATTTCTGCTTCGCCGGCGGCTGGAACGAAGCCGCGCCGAAGCCTTGAAGGCGCTGATCGGCCGTAACGACAATCATCTTCTCGACGATATCGGCATGGGCGACATCGACCGTCCCGCGGCCTTCCCGCCGACGACGAACCGCAAACCCTGGATGCTCTGAACCGCTCAGCCATTCTCGCGGTCGTAGCGCTCGCGCGCCGCCTTGACGGCGGCGTGGTTGGCCTCGGCCCAGTTCAGCAACTGCGACAGAGGTTCATACAGTGCCCGGCCGAGATCGGTCATGCGATATTCGACGCTCGGCGGCTTGGTCGGAAACACCTCACGCTCAATATAGCCGTCACGCTGCAATTCGCGCAGCGTCTGCGTCAGCATGCGCTGGGAAATATCCGGGATCATCCGCCGCAATTCCCCGAAGCGATAGGGCCGCTGCGACAGCGCATCGATCAGCAGCGTCGACCATTTGCCGCCGATCTGGTTCAGCATGTCCCGCACAGGACAATTGCCGAAATCCAACCCTCTCAGATCGACATTGCGCGCCGGGACTGCCGCAGGCGACGATTGGGGCTTCAATGGGACGACGGCCATGCATGGTTCCCTTTTGGTAACGTAGGGTGCAAAAACTGCCTTCTTTACAGCGCGCAGTCAATTCCTAATCTAGTGCTGGTCTCTTTTTGAGACCGCCGGAGCTTGTCTGGGAAATCTGGAAACGGTTTTCCCGAGGGACAGACGGAAAAGGAAATTGAGCGGAATTCTCCGCCGAACCGAAGGTCAGGACAGAACCCATGAGCCATACGATTCTCGTCACCGGAGCCGCCGGCCATCTCGGCCGCGCCGTCGTCGGTCACCTGCTCGACACGCAGAAGGTCGATGCCGCCCACATCGTCGCCGCCAGCCGCGATCCGGCCAAGCTTGCCGACCTCGCCGCCCGTGGCGTTGCCATCCGCAAGGGGGATTTCGACGATGCCGCCTCGCTGGAATCAGCCTTTGCCGGCATCGACCGGCTGCTGATCGTCTCCACCGATGCGCTCGCCGTTCCCGGCCAGCGCCTGACGCAGCACAAGACGGCGATCGCCGCAGCTGTAAAGGCCGGGGTCAAGCACCTGTTCTATACCTCCATGCCCAAGCCCGACGATTCGCTGGTCAGCTTCGCGCCGGATCACCTCGGCACCGAAGAGGCGGTAAAGGCGAGCGGCCTTGCCTATACTATTTTGCGCGACGCCTGGTATCACGACAACCTGCTGCATTCGCTGCCGCACAATCTCTCGACCGGCACATGGTACAGCGCGAGCGGCGACGGCCGCATCGCCACCATCGCCCGCGACGATTGCGCCAGGGCGATTGCCGCTGCCCTCGCTTCGCCGACGACACCCGGCGACGCCACCTACACGCTGACCGGCCCGGCCGCGATCACAACGGACGAGATCGCCGCCATCGCGGCCGAAGTCGCCGGCAAGCCGCTGAAGGTCGTGCGTGTCAGCGACGAGCAACTCGCCGCCGGCCTGAAGGGCGCGGGCATTCCGGATTTCTTCGCGACCGTGCTGGTCAGCGCCGACGCCAATACCCGCACCGGCCGCTTCGACATCGTCACGGACGATTTCGAAAAGCTAACGGGCGACAAGCCGCAATCGCTTAAGGACTTTTTGAGCGTCCACAAGGCGGCGTTGACCGCCTGAAAACGATCAGACGGCCTCGCCGCAGGCGCGACGGAAGCGACGCACGGCTTCCGCCATGCCGAATTCCAGCGCCTCGGCCGTCAGGCCGTGGCCGATGGAGACTTCCGCAATAAAAGGAATGTGCCGCAGCAGCAGCGGCAGGTTCCCCACGGTAAGATCGTGACCGGCATTGACGCCCAGCCCGATGGCATGGGCGGCCTCTGCCGTGCCCTTCAACCCCTCGATCTCGCGCAACGCCCGGGCCGGATCGTCATAGCAGCCGCCATAGGGGCCGGTGTAGAGTTCAATGCGGTCCGCACCGGTCTCGCGGGCAATGGCGACGGCCTCGCCATCGCCGTCACCGTCGGCGAACAGGGAGACGCGGCACCCCCTCGCCTTCAGCCGGCCGACGACGTCGGTCAGAAAGGACTGGTGGCGGCGGAAATCCCAGCCATGATCGGAGGTCGCCTGCGACGGATCGTCCGGCACCAGCGTCACCTGCTCTGGGGCGGCGGCTTCGCAAAGCGCAATGAACTCGCCGGTCGGGTAGCCCTCGATGTTGAATTCGACGGCCGGAAACTCGTCGTCGATCAGCGCCCGCAGCACCGGTAGGTCGGAAAAGCGGATATGGCGCTGGTCGGGGCGCGGATGCACCGTCAGGCCATAGGCGCCCGCCTGCAGCGCGATGCGGCCGAGCCCCTCGACGCTCGGCCAGGGCAGATCGCGCCGGTTGCGCAGCATGGCGATGGCATTGAGGTTCACGGAAAGCTTGGTGGGCATCGCGGATCGTCCCGAATTGAAGAGCGCAAGTGCCTGTTTCATAGGACATTCATAACGCAAATGCCAACGCCTTTGATGCATGGATGCATCTGCCGGCGTGATGGGACGGCAATCCACATACACAGCCCGCATATAAGGAGTTTATTGCCTAAATAACCAGATCCGGTGTAGTCGGTCTTTAATCCGCCTTGCTGTCGGCCCATATTGACCTTCAGCCTGGCCCGATTGAAGGACAAGATGAGCGAAACGCACAGCATTGACGAAGCGCTGGTTCTGACCAGCCTCCAGAAAATTCTGGACAGCGAGACCTTTTCCCGTTCCGAGCGGCTGAGGGCATTCCTTGATTACGTCGTGCGCAAGGAGCGTGAAGGGCTGGCGCATCAGCTCAAAGGCTATTCCATCGGCGTCGACGTCTTTGCCCGCAACGAAAGCTTCGATCCCGGCGGCGATCCGCTGGTGCGCGTCCAGGCCGGCAAGCTGCGCAAGCTGCTGCGCCAGTATTACGAAACCGAGGGCAGCGACGATGCCATTCGCATCGAGATCCCCGTCGGCGGCTATGTGCCGGTCTACGCGCCGCAATCCCAGCCGACCGCGACAACCGCCGCGCCGGACATGCCGGCGGACGCCGGCATTCCCGCCGCCGCCGCCATTGCGGCCAGCGCGCCGCCTTCCTTCTGGAGCCGGTTTCGCCTCGCCTCTACCGGGCTGCTCGCCTTGACGGTTCTGAACATCACGGCGCTCGGCCTGCATGCCACCAGCCGCTACCTCATTCCCGCCGGCACGGCCGACAGTACCGGCCCGGCCGGCTTCACCCGCACCGCTTCCGCCCTGCCGCGCATCGCCATCCGCAATGATTTCGGCAGCTCGGCGCTGGCCGCCTCCCTGGCCGATTCCATGCGCATTGCGCTCGGCCAGCTTGCCTTTGTCGAACTGGTCGAGGACTTCGACCGCGCCAACCGCATTGCCCGCCAGCCGGACACGCTGGACTTCACCCTGTCGATCGCCCGCAGCGAACAGCCGGGCCAGTTGAACGTGCAGCTTCGCCACAATGCCTCGGGCGATATTTTCCACGAGGAAAGCATTCCGGAGGCCGACCTGCATCTGGTCAGCGAGCGCACCTTCGCGGCCAGCGCCTTTGCCGGCCGCCGCCTGTCGATGAACGGCCAGCTTTATGCCTTCGCCGACCAGAACGCGCTTTCCAGCAACCTGATGCGCTGCCTGACGGCGACCAACGAATATCGCCTGCACAAGTCGCGCCAGACCTTCGAGACCGCCTGGAGCTGCCAATCGCAACTGATTCCCGCCAAGGAACCCGACCGTCTGGTCAGCGAGCCGCACCACCTGATCTCCATGGCCCGCGAGGCTGAAGCCGATCTGGAACGCCGGAACCGTGCCGGCGCGTGAAATCGCGCAACAGTAGCGAAAATCTCGATATCGCAGCCAAATTCAATCCATAGACGCGCTCTCATGATGGGACTGGGCGCGATAAACCACCTGTGACTTTTTGGACTTACAATTCCCCCGATTAACGTTAACGTAAACTTAACATCGCAAGCGGCAATCCATGACAGGTTGATGCGGCGAGGTGGCGCATTGGCGCCGCTGCATTCGCCGTTACCCGGATGATGTCGAATTTGCCATCGCCCAGACGCATTTCCGCGAAAAGCGGATACCGGTTCGGAAATGCTGGGAAACAAGAGTCAAGGGATACCATGTCCGAGGGTGCGAAGCTGGTTACATCTGCAGCGGCAGCGCCGGTTGCAGCCGGTCTGACGTTGCGTTTTCTTCCCGTCGTCGATCTGCCGGCGAATTTGCCGGCCGATCCGTCAGAACATCCCATTGCCATTGCCGATATGGCCAATGCCTTCGGCGTCACCCATCGAACCCTGCATTTCTACGAGGAAAAGGGCCTGATTTCCGCCGACCGCATCGGCCCGATGCGCATCTACGGCCATGACAGCATCGTGCAGATGGCGGTCATCAACACCTGCCGCGAAGTCGGCATGCCGATCGCCGTCATCCAGGAACTGATGGAGGAACTGGACGGCGCCGCCTCGCAGGACGAGGCCGATGCGATCTTCCACAATGCGCTGGCGATCCGCAAGCGGGAACTGGTCTCCAGCCTTTCGACCATTCACCGGCAGATGCAGAAGGTGATCGGCCTGCTGGACGGCGACGCCATCCGCGTCGATCTCGGCCCCGGCATCAACGACGACCGCCAGCCCGCCTTCAGCGATGCCGAGCGCCACTGCCTCGAACTGATGGCCGAGGCCCAAGGTCCGGGCCGTATCGCCCAGGCGATGGGCATGGAGGTGGAAGCCGTGCAGGCCATGGAAAATGCCATCATCGCCAAATTCAGCGCCAACAACCGCTTTCAGGCCGTCGCCAAGGCCGCCCTGATCGGCTTGGTCAAAAGCTGAAGCTTTAGCGAACGATGGTCAGTGAGTCGGCAGCGCGGGTGATGCCCGTGTAAAGCCAGCGCTCGCGGCTGTCACGAAACGCCCAGCTTTCATCGAACAGCACGACGTTATTCCACTGCGAGCCCTGCGCCTTGTGAACGGTCAGCGCATAACCGTAGTCGAAGTCGTCGTAGCGCTTCTTGGTCGACCACGGGATTTCCGTATCCGGCTCCTCGAAGGCGGCCTTCAACAGCTTGATCTTGGCGGCACCCCGGTCCATGTCGTCGTCCTCGGGGCGGATCATCAGGTTGATGCCGGGCTTGACCGTTTCCTTGGACGAACTCATCACCTGCCAGAGTGAGCCATTCAGCAGGCCCTTGGCGGGGTCGTTGCGCAGGCAGACCAGCTTGTCGCCGGATTGCGGATATTGCGCCGAAAACCCCTTCAACTCACGCAGGCGCTGGTTGTAGCGCCGGCGGGTACGGTTGGTGCCGACCAGCACCTGGTCGGCATCGAGCACCAGCGACTGCGTCACCTCGTTCTTGGAGATGACCCGCGCCTTGCCATACTCGCCATAGGGGATTTCCTTGCCCTCGCGCACATCCATGGCGATCTGGATGATCGGATTGTCCTGTGCCTGGCGGTGAATGTCGGTCAGCAAGTAATCCGGGTCCTGATCGGTGAAGAAACCGCCGCCGCTGACCGGCGGCAATTGGCCGGGATCACCGAGCACCAGGATCGGCGTGCCGAAACTCATCAGATCCTTGCCAAGCTGCTCGTCAACCATCGAGCATTCGTCGATGACGATCAGCGCCGCTTTGGCGACCGGGCTCTGGCGATTGATGGAGAACATCGGCGCGATCGAGGTCTTGCCGGTCTCTTCATCCGCCACCTCTTCCTC
Organism: Rhizobium sp. YJ-22; assembly: GCF_029601685.1. Lineage (NCBI taxonomy): Bacteria > Pseudomonadati > Pseudomonadota > Alphaproteobacteria > Hyphomicrobiales > Rhizobiaceae > Rhizobium > Rhizobium sp. YJ-22. The sequence continues at coordinate 189,824 of NZ_JARRIR010000002.1, forward strand.
GCCGCGCGGGCGATAGATCAGCGAATGGATGGTTTTCGCGTTGCTGGCGCCACGCGTGCGCAGCACCTGCGCCGCCTTGCCGGTAAAGGCGGCGAACAGCACCTCGCCATCGACATGCTCGGCAAAATAGCGCGCCAGCGTCGTCTTGCCAGTGCCGGCATAACCGAACAGACGGAAAACAGGCTGCCGGCCTTCCTTCAGCCAGCGCGAAACGGCTTTCAGGGCCTCATCTTGTTGCGGAGCGAACTGCATGGCCCGACTTGGCAGGATTCGCCGCTTTTAAGCAAGCCCAAAAGAACGAAGTGGCAACATTATACTGCTGTAGACTGCGGGTCGTTGGCAAGCTCGATCGGCCGGCCATGCGGCGTCGCCTCGGCCGCCCGCTGCCAGCTTGCCGAAAGCGTTGCGATCGCCGCCTCGTCGGCAACGCCGCAGCGGACCAGAAGATCGGACAGCGCCGCCACCCAGCACTCGTAATAATCGCTTCCGTCCACGGCCCGGCCGGGACGATGCACCTCGCGCGACAGGGTTTCCGCCCAGTCGGCCCAGGTAAAAACACCGCGCTCATGCAGATGCACGGTCAGCGCGAAAGCATCCGCCGCCCAGGGCTCGGGAAAGACCGGATCGCCTTCGCGCGAAAGGGGCAGGCCTGGCGAGGCCGCCAAAGCATTTCCAGGACAAGTGGATACCGGTTTTCCGTCCGGAAATGCCTTCGAACACTCTGACGAGACGGTTTCACACGAGCTCAAGATAACTCTCCCAGGCATCGATGGAGATGGTCAGGCCGGGTGCGGCGCTCTCACCCCAGATCTCCGCCGCGTCGAAAACGACGGTATAGACCCATTGCGGGTTCTCGCCCTTGCCATGGGCATTGTCGTCGGGAAAGACGAAGCTGCCCTGCACCGTCTCGACCGTGCCGATCTTGCCGCGCGCATAGCGTGGCAGGCGGGTATGGCCGGCGGGGTGGAAATTGCGGGTGCGCACCCGCGCGCCGGGTGCAAAGCGCGGATCGGCATCCACCGGCCGGTCGCAAGGACCGCCCCTGGCCAGCACGCCGGCTACGTTTTCGGCAGTCAACACCCGCTTCGGCCGGGTGCCAGGCGTTGGTGCAGCGCCGTCGAACAGCTCGGCATGGGTCGCGAAGCCGTGCCGCTCCAGCAGCGCATCGAGGGCGCGGATCCAGATCTCGTAATAACTGGCCGAAAGATAATCGGCCGGCGGAATGCTTTCGCGCGCATGGCGGCTTTCGTCAAGGTTCCAGTGGCCCATGGCGCCGCAGGAGAGCGTCAAACCCAGCGCCCGCTTTTCCCAATCGCCGTGGAAGTAAGGTTCGTTCGGTTCCGGAGCGACGGTGCCGAAACCCATCTGTCCGCCAAGATCGTGCGGCCCGTTCATCGCGCCGCCTCCGGCTGGAGAGCCAGCGCCTCCGGCGAAAGAGCAAGGCCGGTGCCGATCATCGAATCGCGGGTGACGAGCGCGGCAAGCGCCGCCTCGTCCAGCCTCTCCGTCCCGGCCGGACGCTCCGGCACCACGAGATAACGCAGTTCGGCAGTCGAGTCCCAGACGCGGATGCGGGTGTCTTCCGGCAGCGTGACCCCGAATTCGGCGAGCACGCCGCGCGGATCCATGACGGCGCGCGAGCGATAGGCCGGCGCCTTGTACCACACCGGCGGCAGGCCGAGCACCGACCACGGATAACAGGAGCACAGCGTGCAGACCACGAGATTATGCTCATCCGGCGCATTGAACACCGCGCGCATATGCTCGCCCTGCCGGCCGGAAAAACCGAGGCTGGCGATGGCCGCCGTCGCATCGCGCGTCAGCCAGTCGCGGAATTCCGCATCGACCCAGGCTTTCGCCACCACCTGCGCGCCGTTGCGCGGGCCGACCTTGGTCTCGTAGGTCTCGACGATGGCGTCGATGGCAGCGGGATCGATCAGGCCCTTGGCGGTCAGCAGCGTTTCCAGCGCCTTCACCCGCGCCTGCATGTCGGAATAGTGGTTGTCGTGGTGATGGTCGTGATCGTCATGATGATGGTGATCGCTCATCGCCCTCTCCTTGAATCGTGTCCGCGCCAGTTAACGCAACATCGGCCACAGGCTCAAGACCAGCAGCACCGCCATGGTGATGTTGAACCATTTCAGCCGCACCGGATCGGACAGCCAGTCGCGCAAGGCCGAGCCGAAACCGGCCCAGGTCGAAACGCTCGGCACGTTGACCAGCACGAAGATGACACCGACCACCAGCACGGTGGAAAAATACTGCCGCGTGTCGGTATAGGTGGCAATCGCGGTGACGGCCATCACCCATGCCTTGGGATTGACCCACTGGAAGGCGGCGGCGCCGAGAAAGGTCATCGGCTTCGCCCCCGCCTGCCCCTCGGCCAGCGCGCGCGAGGTGGCGATTTTCCAGGCGATCCAGACGAGATAGGCACCGCCGGCGAATTTCAGCACCGTATAGAGCAGCGGCACGGTCTTCAGCAGCGCACCCAGCCCGAAGCCGACGCCGATCAGCAGTACGAAGAAACCGGCTCCGATGCCCAGCATATGCGGGATCGTACGGCGAAAGCCGAAATTCACTCCCGAGGCGAACAGCATCATATTGTTCGGCCCCGGCGTGATCGATGTCGTCAGCGCAAATACCAGAAGCGCCAGCAAGGTATCCAGCGGCATCCCATCCTCCCCGAAATCGCGCCAAATTAGGGGAGCAGGCTTTTTCCGGCCAGAGACAAATTGTCAGGGTGACAACGGACGCCTATCTTCCCCCGACACACGATCCGGGAGACGCCCCATGCACGAACCGATCCCCACCCTCACTCTTCCTTCCGGCGCAAACGTGCCACGGCTCGGACAGGGCACCTGGGGCATGGGCGAGAACGCCGTCGCCGAAGCCGGCGAGATCGACGCCTTGCGCCACGGCATCTCGCTCGGCATGACGCTGGTCGATACGGCGGAAATGTATGCCGAGGGCGGCGCCGAGATCGTCACCGGAAAGGCCATCGCCGGAATGCGTGAAAACATCTTCCTCGTCTCCAAGGTCTATCCCTGGAATGCCAGCCGCAAGGGCACGATCGAGGCCTGCGAGCGCAGCCTGAAGCGGCTCGGCGCCGATCGCATCGATCTTTATCTGCTGCATTGGCGCGGCGAACATCCGCTTTCCGATACGGTCGCCGCCTTCGAAACCTTGAAGCGCGACGGCAGGATCGGTGCCTGGGGCGTCTCGAATTTCGACACAGACGATATGCGGGAACTGCTGTCGGTGCCGGACGGGAAAAATTGCGCCGCCAACCAGGTGCTCTACAATCTCGGCCGGCGCGGCATCGAATTCGACCTGCTGCCTTTCTGCCGTGAACACACTATCCCGATCATGGCCTATTCGCCGATCGAGCAGGGCCGGCTGCTCACCCATCCGCGATTGATCGACATCGCCAAGGCCTATCAGGCGACGCCGGCGCAGGTGGCGCTGTCCTTCGTTCTGCGCCAGCCGGGCATCATCGCCATTCCGAAAAGCAGCAACCCGCATCGCATTGCCGAAAACCGCGACGCCACCGACCTGCACATCACCGAAGACGACTGGAAAGATCTCGACGCCGCCTTCCCGCCCCCGAAACGAAAAACGGCGCTGGCCATGCTCTGACCCGCGCCGTTCTCAAGCATTGTGATGGCAGGGAAATTACATCCCCTGCGACCCACGGTTCATGGCGGCGATGCCGGTGCGGCAGACTTCGGCCAGGCCGAGCGGCTTCACGATGGCGAGGAACTGGTCGATCTTGGAGGACTTGCCGGTCAGCTCGAAGATGAAATGGCCGACCGTGGCGTCGATCACCTTGGCATGAAAGGCATCGGCGAGCCGCAGGACTTCGGCGCGATGCTCGCCCTCGCCGACGACCTTGACAAGCGCCACTTCGCGCTCGATCGGCCGTTCCTGGCCGAGTTCGCGGGCGCGCACCGTCAGATCGACGACGCGGTGAACCGGAACGATGCGTTCGAGCTGCGCCTTGATCTGCTCCAGCACCACCGGCGTGCCGCTGGTGACGATGGTGATGCGCGACAGGTGCGCCTCATGCTCGGTCTCGGAAACCGTCAGGCTTTCGATGTTGTAGCCGCGCCCGGAAAACAGGCCGATGACGCGGGCGAGCACGCCCGGCTCGTTGTCGACCAGAACCGACAGCGTATGGCGCTCGGCCTTGGCGGTTTCTGTCGCAATGAAATAGGCGGAGCCCGTGGGTTGAAGGTGTGCGTTCATGATTGATGTTCCGCTCGTTATCCTGTGAAGCAAAGACGAACGCGGCGCCCGGAGAGTTCAGGGGCGCCGCGTGTCTGACGATCAAACCAGTTGCCGACCCTTGGCGTCGATGGCGTTGGCCACGGCCTCGTCGGTCGCCTCGTCGGGAAGGAGCATTTCGTTATGCGCCTTGCCCGAGGGGATCATCGGGAAGCAGTTGGCAAGGTTGGCGACGCGGCAATCGAAGATGACCGGGCGCTTGACCTCGATCATCTCGGCGATCTTGTCGTCCAGCTCGCGCGGGTTGTCGCAATACATGCCGACCGCGCCATAGGCTTCCGCCAGCTTGACGAAATCGGGCATGGCCTCGGTATAGGAGTTCGACAGGCGGTTGCCGTGCAGCAACTGCTGCCACTGGCGCACCATGCCCATGTACTGGTTGTTGAGGATGAAGATCTTGACCGGCAGGCCGTACTGGATCGCCGTCGACATTTCCTGGATGCACATCTGGATCGAGGCATCGCCGGCGATGTCGATGACCAGCGCGTCCGGATGCGCCACCTGCACGCCGAGCGCTGCCGGCAGGCCGTACCCCATGGTGCCGAGGCCACCCGAGGTCAGCCAGTGCAACGGCTGCTCGAAGCCGAAGAACTGCGCCGCCCACATCTGATGCTGGCCGACTTCCGTAGTGATATAGGTATCGCGTCCCTTGGAATGCTCATACAGCCGCTGGATGGCGTATTGCGGCATGATGACGTCCTGGCTCGGCGTATAGGCGAAGGAATTGCGCGCCCGCCAGCGGGCGATATCGCTCCACCAGTCCGACAGTTCGGTCTTGGCCGGCTTCTTCGGCAGCGCCCGCCACAGGCGGACCATGTCTTCGAGAACGCTGGCCGCATCGCCGGTGATGCCGATGTCGACGCGGACGTTCTTGTTGATCGAGGACGGATCGACGTCGATATGGATCTTCTTCGAATTCGGCGAGAAGGCGTTGAGGCGGCCGGTGATGCGGTCGTCAAAACGGGCGCCGACGCAGATCATCACGTCGCAATCATGCATCGCCATGTTGGCTTCGTAGGAGCCATGCATGCCCAGCATTCCGAGCCAGTTCTTGCCCGAGGCCGGATAGCAGCCGAGCCCCATCAGGGTCGAGGTGATCGGGAAATCGGTGAGCTCGATGATCTCGCGCAGCAGCTTGGTGGCTTCCGGGCCGGCATTGACGACGCCGCCGCCGGTATAGAAGACCGGACGGCGCGCGCTCGCCATCAGCTCGACGGCGGCCTGGATCTTCTTCAGATCGCCTTGGATCTTTGGCTGATAGCTCTTCTGCTCGATGTAGTCGGACGGCGGCTCGTAGGTGCCGGTCGCGAACTGGACGTCCTTGGGAATGTCGATGACGACGGGACCGGGACGGCCGGTCTGGGCGACGCGGAACGCCTCGTGGATGACGCGCGCCAGCTCGTTGACGTCCTTCACCAGCCAGTTGTGCTTGGTGCAGGGCCGGGTGATGCCGACCGTGTCGCATTCCTGGAAGGCATCGGAACCGATGAGGGTCGTCGGAACCTGGCCCGTGATGCAGACCAGCGGAACCGAATCCATCAGCGCATCCTGCAACGGCGTGACCGCATTGGTGGCGCCGGGACCGGAGGTAACCAGCATGACGCCGACCTTGCCGGTGGAGCGGGCATAACCTTCGGCCGCATGGCCGGCGCCTTGCTCGTGGCGCACGAGGATATGCTGGATGTCGTCCTGCTGGAAGATTTCGTCATAGATCGGCAGCACGGCGCCGCCCGGATAACCGAAGATGTGCTCGACCCCGTTGTCCTTCAGCGCCTTGAGAACGATCTCCGCGCCCGTCATCTGGTTTTCTGTGCCCGTCATGCTCTGTTCCGTTCGTGTGCTGCTTGTCTCGGGTTCTGGAAGAAAAATGGACATAAAAAAAGGCCCCTGAGGAGCCTGTTTAACGCGCATGGGTGGCTAACGCCGGGTGGTTACACCACCCTGCCCATGCGCGTTCCCACCACAATAAGGATGCCAAAAGTTTTCATGGGCGCGATTGATAGACAGAAAGTATCGCCGCGTCAACGAAAATAGAGCAAAAATTACCCTTTTCGCGCCACCGGACAGGGTCCTTGGGCCGATCCGGCGTTACACCAGTTGTTAATTGCAGAGCCTTAAGATGAGGGAACCATGATGGTTTTCGATGGGCGGCATGGGAGGCCCGGCCAGGGCATCCGGCAGCCACGGCACGGAGTCGATATTGCTCAACAACGATCTGCAGTCCGCGGGGAAAGCCGGAGAAACCGACCGGCGCGACGCGCTGACGCCCGGCAACCGTTTCCTTGGCCGAGTTGTTGCCTGTAACGGCGCCCGCGCAACCATCGCCGCGATCGCCGAGGACGGCAATACCGATCTCACCGAACTATGGTCCGTCGGCCGTCTGATCTCGATTTCCGTTCCGCCGAACCGCGTCGTGGCGCTGGCCTATTCGATGGAGACCGGCGCCGATCACTGGATCGAGCGTCAGGACAACCAGTTCCGCATCGAGGTGGAGCTGCTCGGCGAGGTCCAGATCTTCCCCGATGGCCGCGAGCATTTCTCGACCGGCATCTCCCGCTATCCCTATCTCGGCGCCATCGCCCACCGCATCCGTTCCTCCGACCTGATGCGCATCTACGATACCGGCAAGACCGATACCTGCGTCGTCGGCAAGCTGACCCAGGACGAAAGCATCGACGCCACCATCCACATTCCCTCGATGCTGTCGAAGCATTTCGCGGTCGTGGGCTCGACCGGTGTCGGCAAGTCGACGGCGGTATCGCTGCTGCTGCACCGCGCCATCCGCTCCGATCCGCGCCTGCGCGTGCTGATCCTCGATCCGCACAACGAATTCGCTGCCGCCTTTCCCGATCATGCGGTGGTCATCGATACGGAATCGCTCGATCTCCCCTTCTGGCTGATGCGGCTGGACGAATTCGCCGAGGTTGTCTTTCGCGGCCGCCCGCCGGTCGCCGAAGAGATGGATATGCTGCGCGATATCATCCCCGAGGCCAAGAAGGCGTTTCGCGGCACCGACTCGCCGCTGGTGCGCCGGCAGGGCGATAAGAATTCCTACACGGCGGATACGCCGGTGCCCTATCGCATGGCCGATCTCCTCGCCCTGATCGACGAGCGCATCGGCAAGCTGGAAGGCCGCAGTGAGAAACCGGCGTTGCGCTCGCTGAAGGTCCGCATCCTCTCGGCAATCAACGACCCACGCTATCATTTCATGTTTTCCAGCAACACGATCACCGACACGATCCTGGAAACGGTGGCCCATATCTTCCGCATTCCCGGCGACAGCAGGCCGATCTGCACGTTCCAGCTCGCCGGCATTCCCTCTGAGGTGGTCAATTCGGTGGCCTCCGTGCTCTGCCGCCTCGCCTTCGAACTCGCCATGTGGAGCAACGGCGCCATCCACATGCTGGTCGTCTGCGAGGAAGCGCACCGCTACGTGCCGGCCGATCCCAATCTCGGCTTCTTCCCGACCCGCCAGGCGATCGCCCGCATCGCCAAGGAAGGCCGCAAATACGGCGCTTCGCTCGGCATCATCACCCAGCGCCCCGGTGAACTCGACCAGACCATCCTGTCGCAATGCTCGACGCTGTTCGCCATGCGGCTGTCCAACGACCGCGACCAGGACATCATCCGCTCGGCCATCCCCAATTCCTCGATCTCGACGACCAATTTCATCTCCTCGATCGGCAATGGCGAAGCCATCGCCTTCGGTGAGGCGATTGCCGTGCCGATGCGCATGCGCTTCACCCGCGTCGAACAGGATCGCCTGCCGAAAGCCAGCACCGCCGCCAACAAGGCGGGAGACGAAACGCCTGAGACGGTCGATCTGCGCATGGTGGTCAACCGCATGCGCGCCGCCGGCGTGCAGGACACGTCCGGACAGTTCACCCTGTCGGGCGCCGAACGCGAAGCCTTCGACATGGCGACAGAAGACGGTTTCGACGGCTTTTCGCGCACGCCCTCCCATGCGCCGGCGCTGGCCGAATCCGTTCATGAAGCGCAAAAACCCTACGATTCCTCAATGCTGCCACGCGCCACAGCCGCGGCACCCGCAAGACCCGAGCCGGTACAGCCCCGGCCGGAGCCGCCGGGCCGGGAACCGATATCACGCGAGCCGTTGCGCAGCAGCGCCTTCGGCGCCGAGCCGCCGCGTTACGTCCCACCGCAGCCACCGGCTCCACCAAGCGGCCCCGTGCCGCGTCGCGAGCCCGGCTCGTTGCGTGACAGCATCCTGAAAAAACCGCTGAGCAGCCTTTACCGCAAGGACTGAACATCACGGAAGGCGGCGCCGGCTTTCGCGCGAAAACACTTCGGCCGGACGGTGCTTAACCGGCCCCGTCGAGCCGCACCCAGCTTTCGTCCATCTGGTTGCGAAACCAGGTCATCTGCCGCTTGGCATATTGCCGTGTCGCGGCCGCGCCCTGTTCGCGCACGCGCTCTGCATCCAGCTCTCCTGAAAGCATGGCGGCAATCTGCGATACGCCGATGGCCTTCATCACCGGCATCTGCGGCGAAAGTTCTTGGGCCAGCAGCGCCTGCACTTCCTCCACCGCGCCGGAGTCCAGCATCTGCTCGAAGCGGCGGCCGATGCGGCCATGCAACAGGCTGCGCTCCGGCAACACGACATATTTTTCTGCTCTCTCCGGATCGATGACAAGCGGGCCGGTGCGGTTCTGGAAATCGGTGATCGACCGGCCGGTGGCGTCGAGAATTTCCAGCGCCCGCACGATACGCTGGCCATCCTGCCGATTGAGCTGCGCGGCGGCGGCGCCATCGCGCGCCGCAAGCAGGTCATGCAGCCGCTCCGGCCCTTCCGCGGCCAGCCGCCCGCGCCAGCCTTCGCGAATGGCCACGTCGACCCCGGGCATTTCCGAGAGCCCGCCGGTCAGCGCCTTGAAATACAACCCGGTGCCGCCAACGAAGACCGGCAGTTTTCCTTCAGCTTTGAGACGCGGCAGCAATTCGGTGACGTCGCGCAGCCACGCCCCGGTCGAATAGGCGGCGCCTGCCGGCACATGGCCGTAGAGCAGATGCGGTATCCCTTCCATCTCCGCCTCGGAGGGCCGCGCCGTCAGCACCCGCAGCGTATCGTAGACCTGCATGCTGTCGGCATTGACGACCACGCCGTTTCTTTCGCGCGCCAGCTTCACCGCCAATGCGGACTTGCCGCTGGCGGTCGGGCCGGTTATCAGGATCGCGTCCTGTCGGTCGAGAAGGTTTTCCATCATGGCGTTCGTTGCCACGCTTATAGCCAATCCGTCAAACCCCATTCTAACCCCGGAGCTTGCGGAAAAAGCGGCGGGCGCGGTCACAGCAAGCGGCCTCTACTGGCTGGCCGACGGCATCGCCTGCGATATCGTGCTCAAGGACGGTGTAGAGGCACAGGCCGCCGAGATGGCGCTGCGCAACGAAATCGGCACGCTTGCCGTCGACGTCGCCGTGCAGAATGCCGAGACCCGCCGCAAGCGCTTCTTGATCGCCGACATGGATTCGACCATGATCGGCCAGGAATGTATCGACGAGCTGGCCGCCGAAGTCGGCCTTAAGGACAAGGTCGCGGCGATCACTGCCCGCGCCATGAACGGCGAGATCGCCTTCGAACCGGCCCTGCGCGAACGCGTCGGCCTCTTGAAGGGTCTGCCCCTCGGCGTCATCGACGAAGTGATCGCCAGGCGCATCACGCTCACCCCTGGCGGCATCGAACTGGTCCGCACCATGAAATCCAAGGGCTATTACACCGCGCTGGTCTCCGGCGGCTTCACCCTGTTCACCGGTCCGGTCGCTGCAAGGATCGGCTTTGACGAAAACCGCGCCAACATCCTCGAAGCCGAAGGCGACGCGCTCGCCGGCACGGTCGCCGAGCCGATCCTCGGCAAGCAGGCCAAGGTCGATGCCCTCAACGACATCGCCACCCGGCTCGGCATCACGGCGGAAGATGCGATTGCCGTCGGCGACGGCGCCAACGATCTCGGCATGCTGGGAATCGCCGGCACCGGTGTCGCCCTGCACGCCAAGCCGGTCGTCGCCCAGCAGGCGCAGATCCGCATCGACCACGGCGACCTGACGGCGCTGCTCTACCTACAGGGCTATCGCAAGCACGAATTCGTCGCCGGCTGAGCGACCATGACGCCCGCCCCGCTCATCGAAACCGCACGTCTTCGACTGCGCGATTGGTCCGAGGGCGATCGCGACCTGTTCCATGAGATCAATGCCGACCGCAAGGTCATGGAATATTTTCCCTTCCGTCGCACCCGCGCCGAGTCGGACGCCCTGTTCGACCGGCTGCGGGCAACAATTCTCGAAGACGGCCTCGGCTTCCACGCCGTGGCGCTGAAGAACAATGACGAGGCCATCGGCTTCTGCGGCCTGGCCAAGGCCGGCGTCGAACCGGTCCTGCCCGCCGGCACTGTCGAGATCGGCTGGCGTCTCGCCACCCGCTTCTGGGGCCACGGCTACATCATCGAAGCCGCCGGCGCCCTGCTCGACCACGGTTTCGCAACGCTGCAACTCCCCGAAATCGTCTCCTTCGCCGTCGCCGCCAATCGCCGTTCGGTAGCGGTCATGGAGCGCATAGGGCTGCGCCGCGATACGGCGCGCGATTTCGACCATCCCCGCGTTCCGGACGACCGGCTGGATTTGAAGCGGCATGTGCTCTATGCCATCGGCAGAGACGAATGGAAGGAACGGCAAAGTCGCCGCTCCTGAACCAGCACCTCATTCCATCGGCAGCGCTACGAACCGCAGATCGCCATTGGCACTGGCAATCATCAGGTTGATGTTCCGCCGCCCCTCGGTCTTCAGTTCCTTGACCTTGTCGGCGACAGCGCCGGGCGAGGTCATGAAGGTCTGGGCCGCCTCGACGATGACTTCGCCCTTCTTCAGCCCTTTCTCCGCCGCGACCGAGCCGGCCGCAACATCGGTGATCAGGATGCCCTCGACCGATTCGGCGATGCCGAAATTCTTGCGATCGTCGGGCGAGATCGCGCCGAGCGTAATGCCGAGCACGCTGGCCGGCGTCTGGTCCTCTTCGCCCGGCGTCGCCTGCTCCTCCTCGTCGCCGTCGTCGTCGGGGGTGGCATCCTCATTGCCTTCGGGGGCAATGATATCGGGATCGCTGCCGGATTTGGCGTTCGCATCGGCCGTGTCGTCCAGCCGGCCGAGCGTCACCTGCAATGTCTGCTCCTTGCCGTCGCGCATGACGACGACCTCGACAGCCTTGCCGACAGGGCTTTCGGCGACGACGCGCAGCAGGTCACGCATTTCGCCGACGTCCTTGCCGTCGAATTTCAGGATGACGTCACCGGTCTTGATCGGCCCGTTTTCCACCGGCCCGCCCTTGACGATGCCGGCGACGAGCGCGCCCCGTGCCCGATCGAGGCCAAGGCTTCCGACCAGATCGTCGGTGACCGGCTGGATACGCACGCCGAGCCAGCCACGCCGTGTCTCGCCGAATTCGATGAGCTGTTTGACGACGTTCTCGGCCAGTTCCGTCGGCACGGCGAAGCCGATGCCGATCGAACCGCCGGAGGGCGAAATGATCGCGGTGTTGATGCCGATCACCTCGCCTTTCATGTTGAACAGCGGACCGCCGGAATTGCCCTTGTTGATCGCCGCATCCGTCTGGATGAAGTTGTCATAGGGGCCGGCATTGATGTTGCGCCCGCGCGCCGAAATGATGCCGACCGTTACCGAGCCGCCGAGGCCGAAGGGATTGCCGATCGCCATCACCCAGTCGCCGATGCGCATGACGCGGGAATCGCCGAATTTCACCGCCTTCAGCGGCGCCTTCGGCTCGACCTTCAGCACGGACAGGTCGGTCTTGGTATCGGTGCCGACCAGCCGCGCCTTCAGCTTCGAGCCGCTCGGGAACACCACCTCGATATCGTCGGCGCCCTCGATGACGTGGTTGTTGGTGACGATGAAGCCGGAGGGGTCGATGACGAAGCCGGAGCCAAGCGAATTGACTCGATGCGCGCCGCCGTCGCCTTTCTCGCCCTTGAAAAAATCGTCGAAGAACTCCTGAAAGGGCGAGCCTTGCGGGATGCGCGGCGCGGGTCCTTCGTCGCCCTTGTCCTTGACGTTTTGCGAGGTGGCGATGTTGACGACCGAACCGAGCAGCTGATCGGCAAGATCGGCGACCGAGGCCGGGCCATTGGGCGGCGGCAGGGCTTGCGCGCGCAAAGGCGCGCTGCCCAGCGATACGGCCAGAAGCGTGGCGGCCGAAAGCAGGGCCATGGTGCGTTTCAGGGGTATCGATGCGGTCAGCGCCATCAGGCTTCCTCGAATAGTGTCTGTCTTCAGCATCGCGACAAGGCGCGGCAAAGCGTTAAGATTCCTGCCTGAAACGGCATTGTGCGGCCGGCCGGCATGATTTGCGCACACCATAGTGCAATTCCGGGAAAAGTGCGTAGCGGTTTCCAGCGCCGGCATACAAAACACCGTGTCCCGCCGGAAATCATCCCCGGTTAAATGGCGTTTTCGGGGCGGCGCGATCCGTTACGAAAAAGGGGAGCCGAAACCGGCTCCCCTGAACATATGTCTTCGCTCAATTCGCCGGCTGGGCAGCGGCAGGCGCCGGGGGAGCTGGCGGCGCAGGCTGCGCCGCCGGTCCATCGGCATTCCTGAAGAAGCGGAAGAATTCCGACGTCGGCGACAGCACCAGCGTCGTGTCCTGGCTGGCGAGCGACGCCGCATAGGCGCTCATCGAGCGATAGAACTCGAAGAAGCCGGGATCGCGGTTGAAGGCCTCGCCGAAGATGCGGTTGCGCTCGGCATCGCCCTGACCTCGCAGGATTTCGGCATCGCGCTGCGCCTCGGCGATCAGTTCGACCACCTGGCGATCGGCGATGGCGCGACGGCGCTGGCCTTCCTCGTTACCGCGGGCGCGGATCAGCTCGGCTTCCGCCAGACGCTCGGCCTTCATGCGCTCGTAGGTCTGCTGCGAGACTTCCTGCGTCAGGTCGGTGCGGCGGATGCGGACATCCTCGATTCGCAGGCCCAGCGATTCGGCATCGGGGCGCAGATCGTCGCCGACCTCGCCCATCATCGAGGCGCGCGCGTCCGAAAGCGCCGCCTCGAAACCGCGCAGACCGTAAACCCGGCGCAGCGAAGCGTCGAGACGGGTGCGCAGGCGCGATTCGGCCGCCTCGCGGTCACCCGATACCGTCTCGCGGAAGCGCCGCGCATCGGTGATCTTGTAGACCACGAAGGCATCGACTTCATAGAACTTGCCGCCCGAGACCTGCACGCGGATATTGTCGAGGTCGAAGCGCAGCGCCTGGTCGGAAAGATACTGCACCCGGTCGGCGTCCATGAAGGCGAAGGGCAGCTTGAAATACAGGCCCGGCGCGGTCTTGACGTCCTTGATCTGGCCGAAACGGACGACAATCGCCTGCTCGCGCTCGTTGACGACGAAAACAGAGGAATAGACGACCAGCAGCAGCGCCACGACGCCGATGAAGATGGCGGGAATACGGTTCGACATTACTGCGCCCCCTTCGCCTGGGTCTGCGAACGGCCAAGCTCGTTCAGCGGCAGATAGGGCACGACGCCCGGCTGCTCGTCGAGGATGACCTTCTTGGAGGCCTTCAGAACGTTTTCCATGGTTTCGAGGAAGATGCGCTTGCGGGTCACTTCCGGCGCCTTGGAATACTGGTCGTAGATGGCGATGAAACGCTGTGCCTCACCTTCCGCTTCCTTCACCACGCGGTCCTTGTAGGCGGCGGCTTCTTCGCGATTCTGCGCCGCCTGGCCGCGAGCCTGGCCGAGCTTCTGGTTGGCATACTGGTTGGCTTCCTCGACGAAGCGGTCTTCGTCCTGCTCGGCGCGCTGCACTTCGTCGAAGGCATCCGCAACCTCGCGCGGCGGCGCCGCATCCTCGATCGCCACCGCATTGACCGAAATGCCGGAACCGTAATGGTCCATGGTCGTCTGGATGGTGTTCTTGACGTCGGCGGCGATCTGCTGACGATTGTCGCGGAAGATGTCCTGCGCCGGGCGCCGGCCGACCACCTCGCGCATGGCGCTTTCGGCAACCTGCTGCAGGGTTTCGGTCGGGCTTTCCAGATTGAAGAGGTAGGCGCGCGGATCGGAAACGGTGAACAGCACGGAGAACTGCACGTTGACGATGTTCTGGTCGCCCGAAAGCATCAGCCCGGCCGTGGAGGAAGACGATGCCTTGGAGCCGATATTCTGCTGCTGCTCGGTGACCTTCACGATCTCGACCGTTTCCAGCGGCCAGAAATGGAAGTGCAGGCCGGGCATGGAGATCTCGTCCTTGGGCTTGCCGAAGCGCAACTCGACGCCGCGCTCATCCGGCTGCACGGTGTAGATCGACTGGATCAGCCAGAAGACCGCCACCACCAGGAGAATAATCGCCACGACGCCGCCATTGAAACCACCGGGAACGACATTCCTGAGCTGGTCCTGACCGCGCCGGATGATGTCTTCCAGATCCGGCGGCCCGCCGTTTCCGCCGCCACCGCCGCGCGGGCGGTTCGGCCCCTGCCCCCATGGCCCCTGATTATTGCCGCCGCCGCCCCAAGGGCCGCCGCCGCCATTCTGATTGCTCCAGGGCATCAAAACCTCTTCTCAAAGATTGCACCGCATCGGCCGAGCGGCGATGCGTTTCCCAACCCTTATAGGTACCACGCCAGCGCCTTTCAACGCAGCCACCGGAACTTGGCGGCAATTAACGGAAAATAGTTGATTTTCAAGCGCCGCGCCTTTGATAGACCGCAAAACGGCTGGCATAGGTATCCCGCTCGCCAGCCGGCACGATCTCTTCCGAAACCTTGTGCCACAAGGCCGGGTCGATTGCGGGAAACCGCGTATCGCCCTCGACCTCGGCCGCGACATGGGTCACGTAGAGCACATCGGCGCTGTCGATCGATTGCGCATAGATATTGCCGCCGCCGATGATCGCCACCTCCCCAGCCCCGTCGCGCATCGCAAGCGTTCCGCCCCGCTCCAGCGCGGTGGCGATGTCATGCACCACCTCGACGCCCTCGAAACGGTAGCCGGGATCGCGGGTGACGACGATGTTCGGTCGGCCCGGCAGCGGACGGCCGATCGATTCCAGCGTCTTGCGGCCCATGATGACCGGCTTGCCGAGGGTCAGCGCCTTGAAGCGCTTGAGGTCGGTCGAAAGCTTCCACGGCAGGTCGCCGTCGCGCCCGATGACGCCGTTTTCCGAAACGGCGACGACGATGCTGATCTCGGGCCGCTTCTCCGTTCCGCTCATACCGCCACCGGCGCGCGGATAGCGGAATCGGCATGGTAGCCTTCCAGCGTAAAGTCCTCATAGGTAAAGGAAAACAGATCCTTCACATCCGGATTTATGCGCATCACCGGCAGCTTGTGCGGCTCACGCGAAAGCTGCAGCTTCGCCTGCTCGAAATGATTGCTGTAGATGTGGGCATCGCCGAAGGTATGGACGAAATCGCCGGGCTTCAGCCCTGTTACCTGCGCCACCATCATCGTCAACAGCGCGTAAGACGCGATGTTGAACGGCACGCCGAGGAAGATGTCGGCGGAGCGCTGGTAGAGCTGGCAGGAGAGCTTCCCGTCGGCGACATAGAACTGGAACAGGCAATGGCAGGGCGGCAGCGCCATCTCGTCGACTTCGGCCGGGTTCCAGGCGGAAACGATGTGGCGGCGCGAATTGGGGTTGGTCTTGATACTTTCCAACAGATTGGCGATCTGGTCGATCTGGCGCCCGTCCGGGGCCGGCCAGGAACGCCATTGCGCGCCATAGACCGGACCGAGGTCACCGTTCTCGTCGGCCCATTCGTCCCAGATGGAAACACCGTTTTCCTTGAGATAAGCGATATTGGTGTCGCCCTTCAGGAACCACAGGAGCTCATGGATGATCGAGCGCAGGTGCAGCTTCTTGGTGGTCAGCACCGGAAAGCCGTCAGCGAGATCGAACCGCATCTGGTATCCGAAGACGGAGCGCGTGCCGGTGCCGGTACGGTCGCCGCGATCGGAACCGTTTTCCATCACATGCCGGAGGAAATCGAGATATTGCTTCATGATTGGCGCGCCGCGTTTCGAGTCTGGGCCGCGAGTTTACTCCCACGCGCCACCCGATCCAACCGGTGAATGCCGCTATCCCCGGCTTTTGCCGGGAATAGCCTTTCGCCCCTTGAAAGGCTCAGAGGGAGTCGAGCTTGCCCAGTTCCTTGGCGACCAGGTAATAGAAGGTGACGCGCGACTTGGAACGGTCGCCGGCCATGGCCTTGGCGGTGGCTTCGATGGCCTTGTCGGCGGCGTCGCCACCGACGCCGAGCTTCTTCTCGCACCACTTTTCCTTGACGCGGGCGAGTTCGGACGGGTCGGAGGCTGAGACCAGCGACGAATCGCGATTGCGCAGGGCGATGCCGAGATGGCGGACGATCTTCTGGACCGCCGCCTCGTCGGCGCCAGCGTCGTATTTCTTCACGTCTGCGAGATAGTCGGTCGTCATGTCCTGTCCTTCCTCCGTCCGGAGCGCTTGAGGTTGCTACCGCCGCGAGAATGGGTCAAGCGTCTCGCCCCGTCAAGCACTGACAAAATCATCCTCCGCCCCCTTTCATTACCGCTCGGAAAGACCTATATGACGAGGTGCCGGTCTTCGGATCGGCTATGGCAATAAACGGTCGGTGTAATAAACCTATTGGACCCGGGGGCGGTACCCGGCGCCTCCACCAGGAACCGGCGGCCCCTTTTTCGGGAAGGCCGGCTGCTGATGGGGGCGAAACAGGATCGACAAGGGCGTAAAGATCGAACTTTTGCTCGGCATGATACCGCCGTTATCGGGTCACAAGTGTAGTTGCAAACGACAACAACGCTAAGGGTTATGCTCTCGCTGCCTAATGGCGGTGCGGGAAACCCGACCTAAGTCCTTACGGTTAGCCCCGTAAGGCGGGGTCCGAAGGCACCTGGCAACAGAAGCCTTCACCTTCTCTGTCCGCCGGAAATTATGTATTATGGCCGCAATCGTGCCGAAGGGGTTCCCCATCGCGGCTCGACATGGCATATAGCCTTGAATTCACGAGGAATACAGAAAGACAGGACAAGATGGGGCAGGACCACATCCGTTACGACATTCTGGCGCAGGATGCCCTTCGCGGTGTCATCCGCAAGGTTTTGGCCGAAGTGGCTGCGACCGGGCGCCTGCCGGGCGACCATCATTTCTTCATCACCTTTCTGACCGGCGCGCCGGGCGTGCGCATTTCCCAGCACCTGAAGGCCAAGTATGCCGAGCAGATGACGATCGTCATCCAGCACCAGTTCTGGGACATGAAGGTGACCGACGTCGGTTTCGAGATCGGCCTGTCTTTCTCGGACACGCCGGAAAAGCTGGTCATCCCCTACAACGCCATCCGTGGCTTCTATGACCCCTCGGTGAATTTCGAACTGGAATTCGATGTGCCGCTGGTCGAGGAAGAGGATGCGGGCTCTGCCGAGATCACCGCCTATCCCGTCGCGACGGAAGAAGCCAAGGCCAAGCCCGAGACGGACGAGGAGAAGAAGCCCGGCTCCGTCGTCTCGCTCGATTCCTTCCGCAAGAAGCAGTAAGCGAAAGGCGGGCGTGTCTTGGCCGGCGATGTCGTCAACCTCCGCCAATTCCGCAAGCAGAAGGACCGGCAGGACAAGGACCGGAAAGCCGAGCAGAACCGCCTGCAATACGGCCGCACCAAGGCCGAAAAAAACCTGACCAATGCCCTGAACGAGAAGGCCGAAAAGCAGCTCGATCAGGGCAGGCTGGAACGGACGCCGCCCGAAGACGATTGACCCGGTGGCGCAGGCTTACGCGTCATCCGCTCCTCCTCGCGGGTCCAATCCCTGATGATCCGAAAACATTCCATCACCCTGCACGGCCACCGCACCAGCTTCACGCTGGAAGATGCGTTCTGGGACGAGTTGAAAGGCATCGCCGCGACACGACGCATGCCGCTGGCCAGATTGCTTGCCGAAATCGATGACGGCCGCGCCGAGGACAGCAACCTGTCTTCGGCGCTACGCGTCCATGTGCTGCACTGGCTGAAGCGCCAGGCCCAGGCCGATCACTGAATTTTCGGCAGGACGTCGAAATTGAGGGGCGGCGTGTTGCCGTTCGCACCGCCGGAACCGGCATCGGGCGTGGCCGCCGGCGCCTGCTGCTGCAACTTCTGCTGTTCCTGAAGGCGGCGCTCGGCCTCCGCCTTTTCCTGGGCTGCCTTTGCCAGGGCCTCGCGGCGCAGGCGCTCGGCCTCCCGCGCCAGTTGCCGCAGGCGGATTTCCTCGGCCCGGCGCATCTGCTCTTCCGCTGCCGCGCGCTCGCGCGCCGCCTGGCGTTCGTCGGCACGGTATTTGTAGAGCGCGACTTCGCGGCGCAGCCGCTGCTTTTCCAGCACGTTCGATTGCAGCCGCTCGACGCGGCGGCGCTCACGCTCGAAGGCGCGCAGCGACAGGAACCCGGTGAGATCGGCGGCATCGATGGTGCGCTGTGGCGCGGCGATGGGGCCGGCATAATTCAGGGTGATGCCCGGCTCGGCCCCCGACAGCGCCTCCGCGCCCGGATTGAAGGCGACGGCCACACCCGCCTGCAGGCTCTCGCCGGCAAGATCGATTGCCGCATCCGCCGATAGCTGCGCCTGATCGGTCGCGACCGCGACATTCTGGGCTCTGACGATGCCGGAGGTGAGGTTGAACGGCACGACGAAGGGCGGCAGTTCCGTCTCGCCCTGGTCGAGCGCGGCAATCGCCGGCGGCAAGACGCGCTCCTGCGTCAGTTCGCCCTGCATGGCATCGACCGCGGGAATGAGCATCGGCAGCACCGCGAGATTCAGTCCGTTGATCTTGGTGCCGTTGAAACCGAGTTCGCCGGAGCCGCTGGCCGAGCCGAACAGATCGGCGACCGACTTGCCGGTGGCTTCCGCCGACATTTCCAGCCGGAATTTTCCGCTCGCCACGGGGCTGCCGGCATATTGCCAGACGATGGCCGCCGTATCGCCATCGGCCACCGTAAGCTGGGTTTGCAGGAAGCCGTTGCCATTGGCATTGCCGAGCGACAGGCGGCCGCTGAGCTTACCACCGCTCCAGTTGCCCTGAATATCGTCAAGCGTCACCTGCTCGCCATTGAAGCCGAGATTGGCGGTGAAATCCCGGATCGGTCCGAACAGGCCGGGCGAGACCGACTGCACCGCGACCTTGGCGGCGATGCTGAGACCGCCGACCAGCTTCGGCAGCGGCGTCGCCGCATACCGGCTGGTCGCGGCGTCGACGAGCGGGCCATAGACCAGTTCAGCCAGAGTGCCCAGATCGGCGGTGGCAAGCTTGAGATCGGCCGAGGCAGTGAACGACGGCGCGTCGCGCGTCACCGACACGCCGCCATTGATGGTATTGCCGCCAGCAGAAATCGCGAGATTCTGGAAGTCCACCTTGGCGGCATCGATGGCGAGGTCCGCAGTCGCCTTCAATGGCAGGCCGGTGCCGATCTGCGGCAGCGGCAGAGCGTTCATGATCAGATAGGGCTCGATATCGGCGCTTTCGAGCGTCAGCTTCATCTGCCCGGCAAGGAAATTCGCAGCCGAGAGATCCACCTTGCCGCCAGCGCTGAACGCAGTCTGCTGGGTGTTGAAGGTGACGGTCGTATCGGCCGAGGTCCCGTCGTCGCTCTTGACGCGTACGGCCAGCACGCCGTTGCTGTCGGCCTCCAGCGGCAGCGGCTCGAAGCCGGCCTGGCCGAACAGGATCGAGGTCACGGGGTTTTCCAGTGTCGCATCGAAGCCGATGGCGCTGGTCTTGCTCATCAGATCGGCAAGGCGGAAATCGAGGTTGACGCGGCTGCCATTGGTGACGCCAGCCATCTTGACGCTCAGGCCGCTACCGTCGTCGCCGCCGAGCGCCAGCGTCAGCTTCAGGTCGGAATTGGCAAACCAGGCGGCATTGCGCACCAGCCGGTCGATGGCCGGATGCGGCGGCAGGTGCTGGCGCAGCATCGTCAGGAACGGCCCGGGATCGAAAGCCTGGAAGGTCATCCGCCCCGTGCCCGTATATTTGGCAAGCGTGCCCTCCGCTCGGCCGATCGCCGTCAGCGCCGCGCCCGCCAGATTGCCGACCGTCAGCCGCTCCAGCGACAAGGCGCCATCGGCAACGGTGAAGACGGTATCGACATTTTCCGCCTCGACACCGAAGGCGATGAATTTCGAGGCCTTGAGCTGGGCGGCGATGCGATGGTCGAGCAGGCCGCTATCGGCCTCCTGGCCGGCGACGATGCCGGCGATGGCGCGCAATACGTCGAAATCGATCGTGTTGCCGTTGAGGTCCATCGAGATGCTGGGCGCCTGCTTGTCGAGCGCCTGCCGTTCCAGACGGCCGTGCAGGATATCCTGGCCCGCGATGAATTCCAGCCGCTCGAAGCGCTGCAGTTCCGGCGTCAGGCTGACCAGCGCCGAAAATCCGACACTTTTCAGTTTCCGGATCGCCGGATCGACATTGCCCGACAGCCAACTCGCAAGTCCCGAAGGCTGATTGGACGCGACGAGCATCTCGCCACTGAAGGCCGCCTCGGACCCTAACGAAAGCATGCCCTTGGCTTCGATCTGGGTTCGGCCCGGCAGGGTGGCGACGGCATTGTCGACCGCCCAGCCGTCGCCGGCCGGGCGCACGTCCAGCTTCACGTCGCGGATGGTGGTATCGCCGATGACGATGGCCGGCAGGCGCAGATTGGCCTTGCCCGGCACCTGCGGCACGGGAACGGCCGCCAGCGTCTCCATGAACAGGCCCAGCCGCTCCTTGGCGGAAATCGAGGCATTGCGGCCCGTCTTGCCACGCTCGCCCTGATTGCCGAAGCGGTTGACGTCGATCTGCTGGCCCTCGGCGGTCAGCAGGAATTGCGCCTGCTTGCCGGTGTCGAGCGTCGCCTCGCCGGTAATGACGTAAGGGTCGTCAAGCGCGCCGACTTCCATGCGATAGGCCGGAACGCGCATGCTTTCATTGGTCAGTTCGAAGGAGCCGGTCAGGCGCGGCGGCGGCGTATCGGCCTTGTCGCGCTTGACCGCCGCTGCCTTTGACGTCGCCGACATGGAAAACGCGCCCTGATAGATCGGCCGGCTGTCGACCAGCTTCAATTCGCCGTCCAGCTCGATCTCGAAAGGCCGCGTCTGCGGCATGATCTTCGATTTCAGCCGCATGCCGGCGGCACCCGGCTCCGGCTGGCCGCTCACCAGCGAGAAAGCGCCCTTTTCGCCGTCCAGCGCGGCATTGCCCTCGATGCGCCACGGCCCGGCCAGCGATTTCGCCGACATTTCAGCCGAGAGATCGGAAATCAGGCGCGTACGCCCGGACTGATCGTCGATGAATTCGACCCGACCGCCGGTAACATGCACGTTTTCGAGAACGACCGAGCGCGCCGGAATATCGGCGCGGCTGCCGCGCATCCAGTCCAGCGTGCCGTCCTTCAGCAGGCGCACGCGCGCCACCGGCTCCTCGATGCGCATGTCGAAGATCAATGCTTCGCCGGAGAGAAAGGGCGCAAGCTCGGCATCCATGGAAAAACGCTCGACGCGCACCAGCGGCGTGCCGTCCGCTTCCTGGCCGACGCGAACGTCATGCAGGGTCACCGACGGAAATGGCAGCAGCCGGGCATCGACGGCGCCATGCACGACCACCTTCTTGCCGATGATTCGGCTGGCCTGCGCCTCAAAATCCTTGCGGAAATCGGTCCAGTCCACGAAGAGCGGCGCCAATAGCGCTGAAAACAGCACCACGACCAGCAAGCCGCCCAGAAAAACCAGAATCCGCCCTACCACCGCATCCTTACTCCGCTGCGCCCCCCGCAGGCTTTCGCGCACATGCCGCCACTTCGCCGACACCTTAGAGGGTTTCCGCTCTTCTTCGAAAGGCGAAAACGCTCTACGTCCTTGCAATACGCATTTCCGAGCGGAAAACCGCTATCCACTTTTCCTGAAAATGCTTTACCGGCAAAGCGCCGCGCACCAAAGCATGGTTTCAATCAAGATGGAAGATTTTTCCGGGGTTGAAGATATTGTCGGGATCGAGCGCACGCTTGACCTGGCGCATGAGATCGACGGCGCCGCCAAGTTCGCGTTCCAAATAGGGAATCTTGCCCTGGCCGATGCCGTGCTCGCCGGTGCAGGTGCCGTCCATGGCCAGCGCTCGCGTGTTCAGCCGGGCGACGAAGGCTTCGGCCTTGGCAAGCTCGGCCGGGTCGGTATCGTCGATCACCAGGCTGACATGGAAATTGCCGTCGCCGGCATGGCCGACGATCGGACCGGTAAGGCCATGGGCGTTGATGTCGTCCTCGGTCTCGGCGACGCAATCGGCAAAACGCGAGATCGGCACGCAGACATCGGTGGCGATGACATTGCAGCTGGAGCGAAGGCTCTTGGCGGAGAAATAGACGTCATGGCGCGCCTTCCAGAGTTTCGCCCGCGCCTGCGGATCGCTGGTCCAGTCGAACGCACCGCCGCCGCATTCGGCGACGACGGCGGAGAATTCCTCCGATTGCAGCTTCACGCTGTCCTCGCTGCCATGGAATTCCACGAACAACGTCGGCTGCTCGATCAACGACAAGCCGGAATAGGCGTTGCAGGCGCGGATCTGCAGCGCATTGACCAGTTCGATCCGGGCCACGGGAATCCCGAGCTGGATGGTCATGATGACGGCATTGGAGGCATCGCGCAGCGTCGGAAAACCGCACACACCGCCGGCGATGACGGCCGGAATGCCCTGCAGGCGCAGCGTCACCGAGGTCAGGACACCGAGCGTGCCTTCGGCGCCGACGAAGAGCCGCGTCAGGTCATAGCCGGCCGAGGATTTTCGCGCCCGCCGGGCGGTGCGGATTTCTTCGCCGCTGGCGGTCACGGCGGTTACCGAGAGTACATTGTCCTTCATCGTGCCGTAGCGCACGGCATTGGTGCCGGAGGCACGCGTCGAGGCCATTCCGCCGATCGAGGCGTTGGCGCCGGGATCGATGGGAAAGAACAGGCCGGTGTCGCGCAGATGGACATTGAGCTGCTCACGGGTGACGCCGGGCTCGACGGTGCAGTCGAGATCCTCGGCATTGACCGAGAGAATGCGATTCATCTTCGAGAAATCGATGGAGATGCCGCCGGAGGGCGCATTCACCTGTCCCTCAAGCGAAGAACCGGTGCCGAAGGGAATGACCGGCACCTTCAGGGCGGCGCAGCAGCGCACCACCTCTTTCACGTCATCGGCGCTTTCGGCGAAGACGACGCCATCGGGAAGCTGCGGGGGAATATAGGTCAGCGTGTGCGCATGCTGGTGTCGTATCGCCTCGCCGGTCTGGAAACGCTCGCCGAACTGCGCCTTCAGCTTCTCCATTGCCCGGGCGATACCCTCTTCGTTGCGCGTGCCCGCGCGCAGATCCTGCAGCGCCATGTGAACCTCTCCCCTGATAACATGATGAAAATCCCGGCGCATCGGCTGCGCCGGGATGGAGCGGACCGGTGGCGATCAGCCCTGGGTGATCGGGGCGATGGTGATTTCCACGCGCCGGTTCTGGGCCCGGCCGGCGGCGCTGGCGTTGGAGGCGATGGGCTGGCTGGGACCGAAGCCCATGGCCGAGACGCGACGCTGGTCGATGCCCTGGTCGCCGAGATAGTTGGCGACGGAATAGGCACGGCGCTGCGACAGATCCTGGTTATGCGCGAGGCTGCCGGTCGAATCGGTATGGCCGTTGACGTCGATCAGCGTGCGGTTGAACTTGCGCAGCACGACGGCGACCGAATTCAGCGTCGGGAAGAAGGCCGGGCTGATCGCATCCTGATCGGTGGCGAAGGTGATGTTGGAAGGCATGTTGAGAATGATGCGGTCGCCGGCGCGTGTCACCGAAATGCCGGTGCCCTGGAGCTGGGCGCGCAATTCCGCTTCCTGGCTGTCCATGTAATTGCCGATGGCGCCGCCGGCCAGGGCCCCGATACCGGCGCCGATCAGCGCCGCATTGCGCCGCCCGACCGGCGAACCGCCAACGGCAAGGCCGCCGAGCGCGCCGAGACCGGCGCCGATCATCGCGCCGCCGGCGGTGTTCGATACCTTCTGTTCGCCGGTATAGGGATCGGTCGTGGTGCAACCGGACAGATAGACCGCCGCAACGCCAACAATGGCCAGTTTCTTCAGCATCGGTAAGCCTGCTCCTTTGAGAGTCGAATTCAAAACCCTCATAGCATGAATCGCGGCAAATTCATGGGGGAGCGGCAAAATGCCGAACCGCCGTTTTATTCGGCGGCCGCGGCTGGCATTTCCGCATCATTGGCCGCCGTCGTCAGTCGCCCGGCATGGGCCATTTCGGCATGCAGGCGCTGCTCCTCGTCGGCATGCGGCTTGGCGAAACGGGCAATCAGCAGATAGGCGACCGGGGTGACGAACAGGGTCACCAGCGTCGCCATGCCGAGCCCGCCGACGATCACCCAGCCCAGCGCATTGCGCGCCTCGGCCCCCGCCCCATGGGCGAAGACCAGCGGCACACCGCCGAGAATGGTAGCGATCATCGTCATCATCACCGGCCGCAGCCGGATCGAGCAGGCCTTTTCGATGGCGACACGCACGCCCTCGCCATGGTCGCGAAGCTGGTTGGCGAATTCGACGATCAGGATGCCGTTCTTCGCCATGACCCCGACCAGCAGCACGAGGCCGATCTGGCTATAGATATTGAGGCTCGATCCGGTCAGCACCAGCGCAAAGACGGCGCAGGCCAGCCCCAGCGGCACCGTCGTCATGATGATGATCGAGCTCAGCACGCTTTCGAACTGCGCCGCCAGCACCAGGAAGATGATGGCGATGGCGAAACCGAAGGTCAGCGCCATGCTGGAGGAATTGTCCTGCAAGGTCGCCGCCTCCGCCAGCGGCAGGATGCGCGCCCCCGGCGGCAACAACGGCGCGGCGATGCGTTGTGCTTCGGCCAGTGCATCGCCCAGCGCCAGCCCCGGCGCCAGGTCGGCGGTGATCGCCACCGACGACAATTGCTGCTCGCGGGTCAATTGCGGCGCGACGGCGCGTTCATCGAGCGAGGCGATGGTTGCCATCGGCACGATCTTGCCGTCGCCGGTCTTGACGAACAGATTTTCGAGATCGGTCGGATCGTCGATCGGCCGTGTATTGGAGGTCAGAAGCACCGGATAGGCCTCGCCGTCGACATAGACGTCGACCACCGAGCGGCTGTCGAGCAGCGACTGGATGGCGGTGGACAGGCCGGCGATGTTGACGCCCATGTCGGAGGCGCGCTCGCGGTCGATGGCGACCGAAAGCTGGGCCTGCGTCGGCTCATTGGTCAGGCGCGGCTGGCTGAAGCTGGCGTTCTCGTCCATCGCCTGCACGACCTTCTGCGCCGCGGCTGTCAGCTTCTCGTTGTCGCTGCCGAGAATGGCGAATTGCAGGCCGCTGCCGGCGCCGCGAATGCGCAGGCTGTTGGACTGGATGACGTTGACGCGCAGACCCGGCACCAGCGCCGTGGCGGCATTGATGTCGGAGACGATGTCGCTCTGGCTGCGCTCGCGCGCATCCCAGGGGGCCAGCGTCAGCACCATGAAGCCGTTATTCGACTGGTTGTTCATACCCGAGATCGAATAGACGTTGCGGATTTCGCCAGAAGCGCGCAACGGCTCCAACCCCTCCTCCACGCGCTGCATCTGGTCCTGCGTATAGGCGAGGCTGACGCCCTGCGGCGCCGTCACCCGCAGCATGACCATGGCGCGGTCCTCGCGCGGCGTCAATTCGCTGGTCACCATGGTGAAGGCCAGCACCGCCGCGACAGCAAACACTCCACCGACAGCGATCACCACCACCGGCGCGTTGAGGCAGGCGCGCAGCAGGCGCAGATAGATGTCGGAGAACCGATCCCCGATCCAGCCGAGAACGCCGTGATGCTCGACCATCTCCCTGGTCAGCATGCGCGAGGCGAGCATGGGGCAGAGCGTCAACGCCACGATCGACGACAGGCCGACGGAAAAGGCGAGCACGAAGCCGAATTCTCGAAACAGCCCGCCCACCTGCCCCGGCAGGAAGGACAGCGGAATGAAGACAGCCGCCAGCGTCGCCGTCGTCGCGATCACCGCGAAGAAGACCTCGCGCGTGCCGAGAACGGCTGCGGCGCGCGGCTGCAATCCCTGCCCGCGCCGCCGCACGATGTTTTCCAGCACCACGATGGCGTCATCGACCACGAGCCCGGTCGCCAGCACGATGGCGAGCAGCGTCAGGATGTTGATCGAAAACCCCATCAGATAGGTGGCGGCGATCGTGCCGATCAGCGCCACCGGCATGGTGATCGCCGGAATGATCGTCGCCCGCCAGTCGCGCAGGAAGAGATAGATGACGACCACGACGATGATCGCCGAGAGGATCAACGCCAGTTCCACCTCATGGATCGCACCCTCGATGAAGGCGGCGTCATCGCTGGTAATGGCGATATGGACGCCCTGCGGCACGGCGGCGGAGAGCTCGTCGACGGCGGCGCGCACGCCGGTTGAAATATCGAGCGTATTCGATTGCGCCTGGCGGATGATGCCGAGGCCGATGCCGGTAACGCCGTTGGAGCGCAGCGCCGTCGTGCCGTCACGCGGGCCGAGCGTCACGCTGGCGACATCGCCGAGCCGCACCCGGTTCTGGATGATGAGGTTTTCGAAATCCTGCGGCTTGGTGAGGTTGGCGGTGGCGCGCACGACGATATCCTGGGTCGTGCTGGTGATCGAGCCGGCCGGCACATCCATGGAGGCGGTCTGCAACATGGTCGAGAGGTCGGCGACCGTCAGCCCGCGGCTGGCCAGCGCCGTCTGGTCGATATCGACACGAAAAACCTTTTCCTGGTCACCATAGAGCTGGACGTCGGCGACGCCGTCGACGGCGGCGAGACGGTCGGAAATTTGCTTGTCGACGAGCTGCGTCAGATCGTCCATGCTGAGCGTATCGGAGGTGACCGCAAGCCGCATGACCGGCTGCGAATCGGCATCCGCCTTGACGATCTGCGGCGCATCGACATTGTCGGGCAGTTGCGACTGGATGCGGCCGATGGCGTCGCGCACATCGCTGGCGGCGACCGCCAGATCGGTCTTGTCGGTGAATTCCAGCGTCACCCGGCTGGATCCGAAGGAGGACGAGGAGGAAATCGATTTCAACCCGCTGACCCGGGCGACGCCGCCCTCGATGATGCGGGTGATCTGCTGGTCGATGGTCTGGGGTGCCGCGCCGTCCAGCGTGGTGCGCACGGTGATCACCGGCTGGTCGGTATCCGGCAACTCGCGCACCTCGATGCCGAACCAGGCGGCAAGGCCGGCGACGACCATCAGCGTGTTGAACACCAGCGCCAGGATCGGGCGGCGGATGAACAGGGCGGTGAATCCCCCGGATTTTCCTTCCGTCGAGGCGCTCATGGGGTAGCCTCCGCCTGCTGGTTGGACGGCTGGCCGGAAATGCGCACACCGCCATTCTCGCGAATGCGCAACAGGCCTTCGATGGCGATGTTCTCGCCGGTCGCGAGATCGGCCTGCACCAGAACCGCTTCCGGATTGCGCTGGACAATGCCGACCCGGACCTTCTCCGCCTTGGCATCGGCGACGCGCCAAACATAGGAGCCTTGCGAATCCCACTGCACCGACAGCGGATCGACGGCCGGATAGCTCTGTCCGGCAAACTTCATGGCGACAGCGAAGGACATGCCCGAGCGCAGCCGGTCGTCGCCGTTGTCGATACGGGCGCGGACGCGGAAGGTGCGGCTGGCCGGATCGACGCGGTTGTCGATGGCATCGACCACGCCGTGGAAGATCTCGCCGCGATGGGCGATGGCGCTGGCCTCGACCGCGCCGCCAAGCGCGATCTGGCTGATGAATCGCTCCGGCGCCCAGAAATCGACGAGGATCTCCGAACGGTCGTCGAGACCGACCAGCGTCGTCGCGCTCGTGACATTGTCACCGATGCTGACCGGTACGATGCCGACGATGCCGTCAAAAGGCGCAGTGACAGTGCGGCGCTTGAGGTTGAACTCGGCCGTCTCGAGCGCCAGCTTCGCGGTATCGCGAGCGATCTCGGCGTTGGAGACGTCGAGGCGCGAGACGGTCGACTTGATGTTCTGATAGATCTTCAGCTTTTCTTCGGCATTCCTCAGCGCCACGCGCGCCTGGTCGCGGGCGATCACCTGCTCGTCGCTGTCGAGGCGCATCAGCACCTGCCCCTGGCTGACCTTGTCGCCGGACTTGATGCCGATCTCAACGATGGTGCCGGAGACCTGCGGCGTCACCGTCACCGAGCGGATCGCCTCGCCGCTGCCGATGGCGTTCAGCCGGTCGTTGACGATGCCCTGGCTCACCGTGCGCACGACCACCAGCGGCGTGCGGTCATCGCCATGCGCCTTGTGGCCGGCGCCGCCGGTTGCCGCCTCGGGCTTTTCCCGCGGCGCGACGGCGGCGATCATCGCTTTCGGCAAGCCGAGCTTTTCCAGCGTCGCAGCCGAACCCGGCGCGAGCCAGACCCAGGCGAGAACCCCGCAACAGAGGACGACGATGCTGGTCAGAAGCTGTTTCCAGATATGCATTCAATTCTCCAAGCTTCCGCGACCGGAAGAAACAGGCAAAAGACGGTCGCGGCAATAGCAGCGTATTATGGTGCCGGAATGATAGACGGCAAAGCAAGGGCTGTCGCCTTACGGAATTGTAATGTCGTCACGACTTGAAATCGGCCTGCGTCATCGCATCAAGTTTGCGTGAAGTCGTCCGCCAGCCAGACATGGTGTTTCGCCTTCGATCTTCGCGCCGTTATCGGGCATTACGGAATGAAAGAAGAACATGCGTTCTGGCCTTTCGGAACCGAATCACTACATTACGCCGCATGACCAACGGTTTTGACGATATTCCCTTCTTCGACGAGGAGCCGGACGCACCGCCGCACAAGGCAGCGCCTGCTCAGGGCGTCGGCACGCCGAGCGGCATCGCCGCGCGCGCCATGGCAGCGCGCGAACCGGCGCGCCCGCAGGGCGCCTATCTCTCCGGCCTCAATCCCGAGCAGCGCCGCGCCGTCGAGACCATGGACGGCCCGGTGCTGGTGCTGGCGGGAGCCGGCACCGGCAAGACGCGGGTGCTGACCACCCGCATCGCCCATATCCTGGCGACCGGCAGCGCCTATCCTTCCCAGATCCTCGCCGTCACCTTCACCAACAAGGCGGCGCGCGAGATGAAGGAGCGCATCGGCGTTCTCGTCGGCGAGATGGTCGAGGGCATGCCCTGGCTCGGCACCTTCCACTCCATCGGCGTCAAGCTTTTGCGCCGCCATGCCGAACTGGTGGGCCTCAGCTCCGATTTCACCATTCTCGATACAGACGACGTCATCCGCCTCATCAAGCAACTCATCCAGGCCGAGGGGCTGGACGACAAGCGCTGGCCGGCGCGGCAATTCGCCGGCATGATCGACGGCTGGAAGAACAAGGGCCTCGGGCCCGCCGATATTCCCGAGGGCGACGCCCGCGCCTTCGCCAACGGCAAGGGCCGCGAACTTTACGCCGCTTATCAGGCGCGGCTGAAGACGCTGAACGCCTGCGATTTCGGCGACCTGCTGATGCATCCGATCCATATCTTCCGCACCTATCCCGACGTGCTGAAGGATTATCACAAGCGCTTCCGCTACATTCTCGTCGACGAGTATCAGGACACCAACACCGCGCAATACATGTGGCTACGCCTGCTGGCGCAGCGGCCCAAGGGCGTGCCGCAGAATGTCTGCTGCGTCGGCGACGACGACCAGTCGATCTATGGCTGGCGCGGCGCGGAGGTGGACAACATCCTACGCTTCGAGAAGGATTTTCCGGGCGCTGCCGTCATCAAGCTGGAGCGCAATTATCGCTCCACCGCCCATATCCTCGGCGCGGCCGGCCATCTGATCGCCCATAACGAGGGCCGCCTCGGCAAGACACTGTTCACCGACCGCCTCGACGAAGGCGACGACAAGGTAATCGTCCACGCCGCCTGGGATTCGGAGGAAGAGGCGCGCGCGGTCGGCGAGGAGATCGAGCAGCTTCACCGCAAGCAGCACAATCTCAACGACATGGCGATCCTGGTGCGGGCCTCCTTCCAGATGCGCGAATTCGAAGACCGGTTCGTCACGCTGGGGCTGAATTACCGCGTCATCGGCGGCCCGCGCTTCTACGAGCGCCAGGAAATCCGCGACGCCATGGCCTATTTCCGCCTCGTCTGCCAGCCGGCCGACGACCTGGCGCTGGAGCGGATCATCAACACGCCGAAGCGCGGCCTTGGCGATGCCGCCGTGCGCGCCGTCCACGACCATGCCCGCAAGCGCGGCGTGCCGATGCTCGCCGCCGCCGGCGAACTGATGGACACGGACGAGATGAAGCCGAAGCCGCGCAAGGCGCTGTTCGATGTCGTCACCGATTTCCGCCGCTGGCAGAGCCTGCTCGAAACCACCTCGCATACCGAACTCGCCGAGCAGATCCTCGACGAGAGCGGCTACACCGCCATGTGGCAGAACGACAAATCGGCGGAAGCGCCGGGGCGGCTGGAGAACCTCAAGGAACTCATCCGCTCGATGGAGGCCTTCGAGAGCATGCGCGGCTTCCTCGAACACGTCTCGCTGGTGATGGATGCCGAGCAGAACGAGAATCTCGACGCCGTCTCGATCATGACCCTGCATTCGGCCAAGGGACTGGAATTCGACACCGTCTTCCTGCCCGGCTGGGAAGAAGGCCTGTTTCCGCACCAGCGCGCATTGGATGAAGGCGGTCGCGCCGGGCTGGAGGAAGAACGCCGCCTCGCCTATGTCGGCCTGACGCGCGCCAAGCGCCGCTGCCATATCTGGTTCGTCTCCAACCGGCGCATCCATGGCCTGTGGCAATCCACCCTGCCCTCGCGCTTCCTCGACGAACTGCCACCCGCCCATGTCGACGTCGCCGCCGGCGATACCTCCTATGGCGGTTACGGCGGGCGCGGCGGCTACGGCCAGTCACGCTTCGACAAGGCGGCCGATCCTTTCAGCAATTCCTATTCGACGCCGGGCTGGAAACGGGCGCAGGCCAACCGCTCCGAGGCCACCCGCGACAATTGGGGTACGCGCTCCGGCCATGCGGTCGAACGGATCGGCTATGGCGAAAGCGGCCCGCGCGGCCGCACCATCGAGGGCGAACTGGTCGCCAAGTCGACCAGCGAGACGCCGTCGCAATTCTCGGTCGGCGACCGGGTCTTCCATATGAAATTTGGCAACGGCACCGTCGCCACCATCGAAGGCAACAAACTGACCATCGATTTCGACCGTGCCGGCCAGAAACGGGTTTTGGAAGGGTTCGTCGAGCGGTCGTGAGCCCGCTTGATTTTGCGGCAATCTACCCACAATCGTCATCCTCGGGCTTGTCCCGAGGATCTGCCTTCATTAGCCAAACAATTGAGATATCAGACAATCTCTGATGTTTGCAGATGCTCGGGACAAGCCCGAGCATGACGGTGAAGAGGGGTGGTGCCAGTCCAGGCGAACCGCAAGGCCCGCCTGGAAAATCATCAACGCATGCGCCGTTCCGAGGAAATACCGCCGGACTTGCGGTCGTCGGCGGAAGCGGTCAACCCACCCCAGGCGGACATCTTCGGGACGATGATCATTGTATCCACCTGGCCGCTCTGGAAGGCGCGCAGGAAGCGCTTGTAGTCGGCGAAGGCGACGCAGCCGTGCGAATCGCCACGACGACGCAGCAGGTAGCTATGGGCCAGCAGGCCGACACGACCCTTCGGCGCGATGCCATTTGTCGGCGTCAGGCGAATGGCGGCCACCCCGTGGAACAGGCTTTCGCGCATCGACAGCTTGTAGGTGCCGGGCGGGGTCGGCCCGCGCATCGTCACATGGGTGTATTTCGGATTGTCGCGCATTTCGCCGATGCCGGAATGGGCTTCCAGCTTCTCGCCGTTCGGCATATGCACCACACCGGCGGAAATGTCGTAATAGGCCACCTTGCCGCCGCGACGGCGCGGGAAGGTGGGGATCAGCGACCGGCTCGAATCGTCATCCTCTTCCAGCGCCGAAGTCGGCTTGGCATAGGCAAGTTCGGTCGTCTTGGCCGGCTTGCGCTCCTCCGGTTCCGGCTTGGCCAGTGCGACGCGCAGTTCCGGTTTGGCGGCCGGCAGCGGAATCGATGCGGGGAGCGACTCGGTGGCTTCGGCAGCGGCGGCCTCGCGTTCCGCCATGACATAGCTGAAGGGCTTCGGCAGCGAACTGGCCTGCGCTGCGGTCGGCTCGACGAGCGCGCTGGCCAGGACCGGCTGGGCAGCGGCCTTTGCGTCGGCGGCTGCGAGAATCGCATCGTCCTTGCCGCGTGTCAGCGCCGCCATGGCCTTTGCCGGCTCGGCGGGGCGCGGCGGCGCGGCAGAGGCCACCATCGTCGACTTGGTGTGGAAAGCGCGAATCGCCTGCGCCGTCAGGCCATGGGCCTTGGTGGTCCCGGCCTTGTCCGGCGTCAGGCGGGCAAGCATGGCCATGCGTTCGCGCGAGGAGCGGATCGCCTCATCCGTCAGCCCGCTCTGGGCGATCTGGTCGACCAGCGGCAGCGGCGCGCGCGAAAATTTCGTCGGGCGGATGTTCCGCTCGCCGGGTTCGCCCCGCACGATCGGATTGAGCGCCAGCCTGGTTTCGAAACGGTTCCGGTCGCCCGATGCCGCCGCCGTGGTCAGGCTGTTCATCGTCGCCAGCGTGCCGACGATCCAGCAGACTGTGGCGGCCCCAACGCCGGTTACGACGAGGCCACGGAGGAGAGCGCGGGAGTTGCGCCGACGCGCCGGCTTTGCCTGGAACGACAAGGCGCGATGATTGGTCTGTGTGACGGCAGATACCATGTTACTCAATACCCAAACGCAAAACTCGATCCGGCGTCACCAGACATAGCC
Source organism: Rhizobium sp. YJ-22 (assembly GCF_029601685.1). NCBI lineage: Bacteria > Pseudomonadati > Pseudomonadota > Alphaproteobacteria > Hyphomicrobiales > Rhizobiaceae > Rhizobium > Rhizobium sp. YJ-22. Next base: position 222,970 of record NZ_JARRIR010000002.1, read on the forward strand.
AAAAGGCCGGGAGCGGCAGCGAGCGAAGTGAAAGCTCTTCGCATCGGCTGGTGTGATGGTAAGGATGACAAACTATGGTAACCAATTCCTTTACGTTGTCCCGAAGCGGGCAATGGCCTTGCGGAAAATTTACTATGTCTCGTCAAAGTCTTTGCCTGGCAGCGCGGCAGAGCAGCCGCGACGGCACAAGCGGGAGCGCGCCCGGACAGCCTATGCTGGCGCGGACGAATTTCCTGTGGCGAGAACGGCAGATTCCCCCGGCCCCGCGCGCAAGTCCGACCCGGCGCGTAGACGCCGCACGTTCGGGACATTGCGTAAAATCAATACGATAGAATGGTTTCGCGGTTCACACGAAGCGCGAATGCCCCCTGATCGTCCTCAAAGCGTCTTCATGCAATCCCGATGCAAAACCGCTGTCGCGCTTTTGCTGGAATCGCTCCGGCATGATGGACGGCTCTCCGAACCGTCGGCGGCACCGGCAGTCCCACAGAAATATGGAAAGACTGCGGCAGAACGGTCACGCGAGGGAAAAAAGTTAACGCCGGCGTAAACCGGCATCACTTTCTCACTTGGCAATCGCAGGTGCTTGGGACAGCCAGTCGGTGCGCGATTCGTAGGCCGCGGCCATGTGCAGCACGGCGAGATCGGCGCGCGGGCGACCGATGATCTGGATGCCCGCCGGCAGCCCGTTGCTGCCGAAACCGGCCGGCATGGCGGCGACCGGCAGGCCGAGCATGCTCGGGCCGATGACCACTTCCATCCAGCGATGATAGGTATCCATCGCCTTCCCGCCAACGGTCTTGGGCCAGTCGAGCGTCACGTCGAAGGGGAAAACCTGCGCCGTCGGCAGCACGAGGAAATCATACTCCTCGAACAGGCCGCACATATAGCGATACCAGTCGCTGCGCACCGAGGAGGCTGCGAAGACCTGCGCAGCGGTCAGCGCATTGCCGTTTTCCACCTCCCAGATCATTTCCGGCTTCATGTTCGCCCGTCGCGCCGGGTCGGCATAATCGGCGGCCTGGCCTCCGGCGACAAGGAAATGCCGCAGCGTGCGCCAGCTATCCCAGACGCGGGCCATGTCGAAGCGATGGGTGACATCGCCGACGCGGCAGCCGATCGTGCGGAACACCTCGAGCGAATCGCGGCAGAGATCGAGCACCCCGTCCTCGAAAGGCAGGTAGCCGCCGTAATCGCCGAGCCAGCCGATACGGGCGCTGCTCATGTCGACATCGGGATCGAGGACGAAAGCCTCGTCCGACAGCGAATGCGGATCACGAATGTCATAGCCGGTCTGCACCGCAAGAAGGGCTGCGACATCGGCGACGTTGCGGGCCATCGGGCCGTTGACGGCGAGCTGGCCGAGGAACAGTTCGCGGCCCAGCGCCGGCACGCGGCCATAGCTCGGACGATAACCGACGACATTGTTGAAACCGGCCGGATTGCGCAGCGAGCCCATCATGTCGCTGCCGTCCGCCACCGGCACCAGCCGCGCCGCCAGCGCCGCCGCCGCGCCGCCGCTGGAGCCGCCGGCGCTCTTGCCGGTGTCGTAGGGATTACGGGTCGGGCCGAAGACCGGGTTGAAGGTATGCGAGCCCAGGCCCATTTCCGGCGTATTGGTCTTGCCGATGATGATCGCGCCGAGCGCGCGGATGCGCTCCACCTGGATATCGTCGAAATCCGGCACGAAATCGCGGTAGTTTTCCGAACCGAAGACGCAGGGAATGCCCTTGGCCGGCGCCAGATCCTTCACCGCATGCGGCAGGCCATGCATCCAGCCCTGCGAGCGGCCGGCGTCCAGTTCCGCGTCGCGTTCACCCGACTCGCGCATCAGTTCCTCGGCGTCGCGCAGGCTGACGATCGCGTTGATCTTGGGGTTGATGCGGCCGATGCGCTCCAGATAGGCCGCCATCACCTCGCGGCAGGATACCGTGCGATCATGAATGGCGCGGGACAATTCGAGGGCGGAAAGATCGGTGATCGCGGTCATGTCTGGTATCCTCGCTGCATGATTTCGTTCCCGCCCGAGCCTTAGCAGAGTTGAGCGGTTCCGCGAAAGGCCAAGCTTGATCCGGCGGCGCGAACTTGGCATCCTGCCGGCACGATCTTGCAAAGGGAACAGGCATTTGAAAGCGCTGCTGCTCATCGACATCCAGAACGGCTTCTGCCCCGGCGGCAACCTTCCCGTCGCGGAAGGCGACCGGGTCGTCGCCGTCGCCAACCGGCTGATCGACAGCGGCCGGTACGACCTGATCGTCGCCTCGCAGGACTGGCATCCGCCCGGCCATGGCAGCTTCGCCTCCGCCCATCCCGGCAAGCAGCCCTTCGAGATGGGCGAACTCTCCGGCAAGCCGCAGATGATGTGGCCGGATCATTGCGTGCAGGGCACGCGTGATGCCGAATTCCACCCCGGCCTGCATGTCGACGACGTCGACTACATTCAGCAGAAGGGTCAGAACCCGGCCGTCGACAGCTATTCCGCCTTCCGTGACAATGACCAGGCGGCATTGACCGGCCTTGCCGACTACCTCAGGGACAAGGGCGTCACCGAACTCGACCTCTGCGGCCTGGCGACGGATTACTGCGTGAAGTTTTCGGCCCTCGACGCAGCCGACATGCTGCCCGGCGTCAAACTTCGCTTCATCGCCGATGCCAGCCGCGGCATCGCGCCTGAAGGCGTCGCGGCGGCAATCGCCGAAATGCGCGCCCGTGGCATCGAGGTGATCAACAGCGATACCGCGCTCATCTCCTGATCCAACACGCGCCAAGCGGTTGCCTTTTTGCACTGCACAGTGTAAAAATCCCTCGCTTTTTAGGGAGGAAAGGCGTTGGCGGCATAGTTTATGCCGCAGTGCGATAAGACAGGAGCATGTCTGTGCGCGCCCGTCGAGGCGGGCAGGCTCCGGGGAGGCAGTATGGACATCATTCGCGGCATCGCCGCTCTGCGCGAGCGGCTGGCCGAACACCGTCGCGCCGGCCGCCGCATCGGGCTTGTGCCGACCATGGGATATCTCCATGTCGGCCATATGCAGCTCGTCGCCCGTGCCAAGGCCGAAAACGACATCAGCGTCGTCTCCATCTTCGTCAATCCGCTGCAGTTCGGCGCGAATGAGGATCTGGCGCGCTATCCGCGCGATCTCGACCGCGATGCCGCCATGCTGCGGGAGGCCGGCGTCGATTTCCTCTTCGCCCCCGACGTGCCCGACATGTATCCGAGGCCGATGGAAACCGTCGTCGACGTGCCCACGCTCGGCGCCGAGCTGGAAGGCGCGGTGCGGCCCGGCCATTTCGCCGGCGTCGCCACGGTCGTGACCAAACTGTTCAACATCGTCCAGCCGGACAGCGCCTATTTCGGCGAGAAGGATTACCAGCAGGTCGCCGTCATCCGCCGCATGGTCGAGGATCTGGCCCAGCCGGTGCGGGTCGTGCCGGTGCCGACCGTGCGCGAGGCGGATGGCCTCGCCTGCTCTTCCCGCAACGTCTATCTGAGCCCCGAGCAGCGCCGCGCCGCCGTCATCGTGCCGAAGACGCTGATCGAGGCCGAACGCCTTTATCGCGAAGGCCTGCGCGAAGTCGCCGCCTTCGAGGCGGCGCTGCGCGCCTTCATCGCCGCCGAGCCGCTGGCCGGGCCTGAAGTCGTCGCCATTCGCGACCCTGAAACGCTGAAGCCGATGGAGACCATCGGCGAGCGCCCGGCGCTGTTGGTGCTCTACATCCGCATCGGCCAGACCCGCTTGCTCGACAACGGCCTGATCGGCGCCGCCCAGAACATTCTCGGAAAGGCCGCATGACATGAGCGCAGTCGGACGCCAGAAGCGGGTCTCGCCCGCCGCCATCACCGCGCTCAAGGGCGAGCGCCCCATCGTCTGCCTCACGGCTTATACGACGCCGATCGCACGGCTGCTGGATCCGCATTGCGACCTGCTGCTGGTCGGCGATTCGCTCGGGATGGTTCTCTACGGCATGGAGTCCACCATCGGCGTCACCACCGAGATGATGATCGGCCATGGCAAGGCGGTGATGCGCGCAGCCACCCATGCCTGCGTCATCGTCGACCTGCCCTTCGGCGCCTACCAGGAGTCCAGGGAACAGGCCTTCCGCACCGCCGCCCGCATCATGATGGAAACCGGCTGCGACGGCGTGAAGCTGGAAGGCGGCGAGGAAATGGCCGAAACCGTTGCCTTCCTCGTGAAGCGCGGCATTCCGGTCTTCGGCCATGTCGGGCTGATGCCGCAGCAGGTCAGCGCCACCGGCGGCTATCGCTCGCTCGGCCGCACCGAAGACGAAAGCGACAAGATCCGCCGCGACGCCGCCGCCATCGGGCAGGCTGGCGCCTTCGCCATGGTCATCGAAGGCACGGTGGAGCCGCTCGCCCGCGAGATCACCGCAAACGTTGCCGTACCGACCATCGGCATCGGCGCTTCGCCCGCCTGTGACGGCCAGGTGCTGGTCTGCGACGACATGCTCGGCCTGTTCAACGACTTCAAGCCGCGCTTCGTCAAGCATTTCGCCTCGCTGGCGCCGCTGGTCTCACAAGCCGCCGAAGACTATGCCCGCGAGGTCAGGGGCCGCACCTTTCCCGCAGACGAACATACGTTCAAGCTGAAACGCTGACGCCTCTCGGCACAATCCCCGGTAAGCACGGCAAGCCGCTCCCCGCCGTTCCGGCAGGGAGCGGCCGTGTGCTGCTGTCGGCGAAAAATGCTGTATGGCGCAAAAACAAGCACATCGCTCAAAACTTAGACAGAAGCTTACAAAAGCGGTTGCGCTGGCGCAATAATAGGCACATAAGTTCGCAAATTGTGCAACTTCCGTATTCCGAGTCCATAAATAGATCGGAGACATAACCAAAAGCCGCCGCTTTTCAACGACGCGCTCGCCTTGAAGCGGCAGCCGTCGAGAGAAATCCTGCGGCCTGAACGAAAGGGGTGCCGGATGGCGACCGTTGACGAAAAGCTTGAACCGATCCTTGCCCAGGTCTTGCACCGCAACCCGGCGGAACCCGAGTTCCACCAGGCCGTGCGTGAGGTTCTGGAAAGCCTTGGCCTCGTCGTCTCCAAACATCCCGGTTATCTCAGCGATGCGCTGATCGAGCGCATCTGCGAGCCGGAGCGCCAGATCATCTTCCGCGTGCCGTGGGTGGACGATAAGGGCCAGGTGCGCATCAACCGGGGTTTCCGTGTCCAGTTCAACTCGGCGCTCGGCCCCTACAAGGGCGGCCTGCGCTTCCACCCCTCGGTCAATCTCGGCATCATCAAGTTCCTCGGCTTCGAGCAGATCTTCAAGAACGCGCTGACCGGTCTGCCGATCGGCGGCGGCAAGGGCGGCTCCGACTTCGATCCGAAGGGCCATTCGGACGGCGAGATCATGCGCTTCTGCCAGTCGTTCATGACCGAGCTCTATCGTCACCTCGGCGAGTATACCGACGTGCCGGCCGGCGATATCGGCGTCAGCGGCCGTGAGATCGGCTGGATGTTCGGCCAGTACAAGCGCCTGACCAACCGTTTCGAGGCCGGTGTCTTCACCGGCAAGGGTCTGAGCTATGGCGGTTCGCTGGTGCGTAAGGAAGCGACCGGCTATGGCGCCGTCTACTTCACCCGCGCCATGCTGTCGCGCAAGGGCACGGATTTCGAGGGCAAGAAGGTCACCGTCTCGGGTTCCGGCAATGTCGCGATCTACGCCATGGAACAGGCGATCAATTACGGCGCCAAGGTCGTGGCCTGCTCCGACAGCAGCGGCTATCTTGTCGACGAGAATGGCATCGATCTCGGTCTGGTCAAGGACATCAAGGAAATCCGCCGCGAGCGGCTTTCCGAATACGCCCGCACCCGCCAGACTGGCGTGCACTTCATCGCCTCCGGCAAGGGCTCGATCTGGGATGTGCCCTGCGACGTCGCCCTGCCCTGCGCCACGCAGAACGAACTGTCCGGCAAGGATGCCCGCACGCTGATCGCCAACGGCGTCATCGCGGTCGCCGAAGGCGCCAACATGCCCTCGACGCCGGAAGCGGTGCGCGCCTTCCAGGAAGCCGGCGTGCTGTTCGGCCCCGGCAAGGCCGCCAATGCCGGCGGCGTCGCCACTTCGGCGCTGGAAATGCAGCAGAACGCCAGCCGCGATAGCTGGAGCTTCGAGACCGCCCGCGAACGCCTCGGCCAGATCATGCAAGGCATCCATGACCGCTGCGCAGAAACGGCGGAGGAATACGGCGCAAAGGGCAATTACGTGCTCGGCGCCAACATCGCCGGCTTCATCCGCGTGGCGGAAGCCATGCGCGCCCAGGGCGTCATCTGATCGCCATTGGTTGACAGCGTATGGAACGGCCTCGGATTCATCCGGGGCCGTTCGGCATTTCAGGCAAAGGGCTTGAAGCGCGAAGCCAGGCAGAGTAATGGCAACGCCTTTAAATGTTTGCGCATTTCCGGACGGAAAACCGCTCCGCACTTCTCCTGGAAAATGCTTCAAAAGGCAAAGCGGATGAGCAGCAATTCGGATTTTGCGGAAGGCCTGCGCGGCGCTTTTCCGATCATGGCTTCGGCCGCGCCCTTTGCGGTGCTGTTCGGCGCGGTGGCGATCGCCAACGGCCAGACGGTGGCCGAGGCCGCGCTGATGAGCGCGACGGTGTTTGCCGGCGCCAGCCAGTTGGTCGGCATCGAGCTGTTCGGCCACAAGGTGCAGCCCTGGCTGATCGTGCTGTCGGTGCTGGCGGTGAATTTCCGCCACATCCTCTATTCGGCAGCCATCGCGCGTTTCATCAGCCATTTCACGCCGCTGCAGAAAATCATCGGCTTCCACCTTCTGACCGACCCGCAATTCGCCCAGAGCGTCCAGCGCGGCGAATCGGGCAAGAAGGTCAGCTTCGCCTGGTATCTCGGTTTCGGCGTGATGATCTTCGTGCCCTGGGTCACGCTGACCGTCGCCGGCGGCATCTTCGGCAGGCTGGTCGGCGATCCCAGGATCATCGGCATCGACGTGCTGCTGCCGATCTACTTCATGGAAATGGTGCTCGGCTTCCGCAGGAAGGCCGGTTTCCTGCCGATCGTCGTCGTCAGCGCGCTGGCTTCGGTGCTGGCTTATCGTTACGTCGGCTCGCCCTGGCATGTCAGCATCGGCGCCGTCGCCGGCGTGGCGCTGGCCGCCTTCCTGCCCTCCGCCACGGCAGGCGCCGAGGAGCCGGTCGAATGAGCACGTTCCTCAATACGGATATGGTGGCGCTGATCCTGATGTGCGCCGTCGCCACCTTTGCGACACGCATCGGCGGCTATATGCTGATGGCGCGGATGAAATCCATCCCGCCGCGCCTCGATGCGGCACTGAACGCCGTGCCGGCGGCGGTGCTGACCACGCTCGTCGCCCCCGCCTTCTATGCCGGCGAGATCGACATCAAGATCGCCATGGCGGTGGCGCTGGTCATCGGCCTGCGCTTTTCCGTCATGCCGATGCTGCTCGCCGGCTGGTGCATCGTGATGGTTTTTCGTCATCTTCTCTAAAAATTCGGACGGTGAAGGTTTCCCCTCGCCGGCCTTTTCATTTCAGATCAGCGGCCGCGTTGCCTGCGCCAGCCAGTCGCGCACATCCTTGCGCTCGATCAGCGGTGTCAGCGCCTCGCGCGTACGGGCGTGGTAGTCGTTGACCCAGTCGATCTCCTCACGGGTCAGAAGCTCAGTGACGATCAAGTCGCGGTCGATGGGGCAATAGGTCAGCGTTTCGAAGGACAGCATCGGCGCATCGCCGCCCTCGACCGCTTCCGCCTCGCGCACATAGATCAGGTTCTCGATGCGAATGCCGAAGCTGCCGGGCCGGTAATAGCCGGGCTCGTTCGAGAGGATCATGCCGGGCAGCAGCTCCTGCGTCGACAGCCGCGAAATCCGCTGCGGCCCCTCATGCACCGAGAGATAAGAGCCGACGCCATGGCCCGTGCCATGGGCGAAATCGGCGCCCGCCTTCCACAGGTTGATGCGCGCCAGCGGGTCGAGATCGCAGCCGCGCGTGCCCTTGGGGAAACGCGCCGTCGAAATGGCGATCATGCCCTTCAGCACCAGTGTGAAGAAGCGCTTGCGTTCGTAATCCACCACGCCGATGCCGACGGTGCGGGTGATGTCGGTGGTGCCGTTGACGTATTGCGCGCCCGAATCGATCAGGAACAGTTCGCCGCCATCGATAGTCCGGTCGGTCTGCGTCGTCACCCGGTAATGCATGATCGCCGCATGCTCGCCGGCGCCGGCGATGGTGTCGAAGGAAATATCCTTCAGCGGGTTTTGCATCGACTGGCCGACACCGGCCCTGATCTCCTCGAGTTGTTTCGTCGCATCGATTTCGGTGACCGAACCGGGCTTGACCTGATCGAGCCAGTGCAGGAACTCGGCCATCGCCGCCCCGTCCTGGAGATGCGCCGCCGCCGAGCCGTTGAGTTCGGCGAGGTTCTTGCAGGCGCGCGGGATTTTCGCCGGATCGTTGCCCTCGACGATCTCGCCGCCTTTGGCGCCAATCAGTTCGACGAGCGCATACGGCGTCAGGTCGGGATCGACGAGAATGCGGGCGCCACCGGCGGATTGCCGTGCCAGGGCGGCTTCCAGCTCGGAGGACGACCGTTGCAGGCAGAGCTGCGCCAGATAGGCTTCCGCCTCGATATTGGTCTTGCGCTTGTCGAGGAACAGGAGCGGTTTGCCGGAAGCAGGCAGAATGGCGCGCGCCAGCGGATGCGGCGTATGCGGCACGTCGCTGCCGCGAATGTTGAAGATCCAGGCGACCGAGGACGGATCGGTGATCAGCACGGCCGAAAGCTCCTTCGCTTCGAGATCGGCCTGGATGGTGGCGATCTTGTCCCTGGCCAGCACACCCGATTCGGAAATGTTCTGGATATGGACCGCGCCGAGCGGTTCGGCCGGGCGGCTGATCCACAGGCGGTCGAGCGGATTGTGATCGAGCAACACCAGCGTCCCGCCGAGTTCGGCCAGCGCCTTTTCGAGGCGGCGCACTTCGGCGCCGGTATGCAGCCAGGGATCGATGCCGAGCCGCATTCCCCTGGCTCCGTGCGCCTTCAGCCAGAGATGCGGCGGCTCGCCGACGAGATCGCCGCCGGTGAACACCGCGCCGTCCACCTGCTGCGCAAGCTGGGTAACGTAACGGCCATCGACGAACACCACCGCCTGTTTGCGATCGACCAGCGCGATGCCGGCAGAGCCGGTGAAACCGGTGAGCCACGACAACCGCTCAGACGAAGCTGGCACATATTCGCCCTGATATTCGTCGGCGCGCGGCACCAGAAACGCATCGATGCCAAGCGTATCGAAGCTTGCCCGCAGCGCCTCGACGCGTTCGCGCCCATATTGCGGCGTTGACGTGACTTCGAAGGATTGAAACATGGCGGCCATCCCGGTTCGCATGAAAATGTCGTCCACTTCTACTCTCCCGGCGCACCTCGAAACAAGGGATGCGCCCGGCGCATTTCCAGGAAATATAGGCGGCGGTTTTGCCGCCGGGACGACGACCCGCCCAGGCTTCCCGTTTCGGGCGAGAAACTAAGGCAACCGAACAACGTCCAATAATCGACATATGCGGATGCCGCATGGCACCCATGAGCAATCGGCTCTGTTTCGGTTTTTGAAAATAAGTATAGTGCCGGCCAACGAAGCGGTTTCGAACGAAACCAAGTCGAAAGAAAATGAAAGAGCTGCTTGCTCGAAACGAAATGTGTCCGGTCACTCCTCCTCCCTCCTCCGGCCACATTGTCGAGCATCAGACGCCCGCTTGAGCATTCTCCTCCTCCGGCTCGCGGGCACCGATCAGGTCAGACTGATCGAGCAAGGCGGTGCCTCTGGCGCCGCCTTTTGCTTTTTTGGGGGTTCTTGAAGAAGGCCGGATGAAAAAGGCGCGCCTCAGCGCGCCTTGTCCAAATGGATGGTCACCCAGCCGTTGCGCCAGATAGTGCGGATGTGGCGCAGGCGCGCACCATTATAGGCGGCCAGCACCTTCCAGCGCTGCGAAGCGAGAATGCCCGACAGAACGACCGAGCCGCCCGGCGCCAGATGAGTGACGAGCTGCGGCGCCATCTTGATCAGCGGCCGCGCCAGAATATTGGCGATGATCAGGTCGAACGGCCCGGCCTTGTCGAAGGCATCGGAATGAAAGCCAGGCGCCGTCGCAACGGTGATTCCCGAGGCGATGCCGTTGCGCTTGATGTTTTCACGCGCGACGGCGGTGGCGACGGGATCGATGTCGGTCGCCAGAATCGGCACTGGCTTGAGCTTGCGCACGGCAATCGCCAGCACGCCGCTGCCGGTTCCCAGATCCAGCGCATTGCGCACGGTGCGCGAGCGCACCACCCGGTCGATCACCTCGAGGCAGCCCGCCGTGGTGCCGTGATGGCCGGTGCCGAAGGCCTGGCCGGCATCGATCTCGATGGCGATGTCGTTGACGGCGACCTTGTCGCGGTCATGCGAGCCATGCACGAGGAAACGCCCGGCGCGCACCGGCGACAGGCCCTCCAGCGATTTCGACACCCAGTCGATATCCGGAATCACCTCGCGCTCGATGGAAAGATCGCCATGCTCGGCCGAGAGCAGCGCCTGCAGCCGCTCCGAGACCTGCGCCTCATCGTCGAAGGTCATGTAGACGGAGGCTTCCCAGATATCCTTGCGCTCGTCGATCTCGGTGGTGGCGATGGCGAAATCCTCTTCGCCGAACACCTCCGTCATCAGGTCGAGGATCGCCCCGGCCCGCGCTTCCGTCGTCGTCACATACAGGCGAATATCCACGGCAACCTTCTCTCATGCGAAAAAGGCGGCCGATGCAGCCGCCCGAAACCTTGTTTTCCGCGCTTGTCTTAATCCGGAATCGTCCTCGCGTCAAAAGCGCGAATCAGCCCTTCTTCGCCAGGTTTTCCAGCTTCTGGACTGCGGTTTCCGGGTTCTCCTCATAGGCGATGGTGCCGGCGAAGCGCCCGGCGCCATCGAGCAGGAAGACCGAGGCCGTATGGTCCATCGTATAGTCGCCGTTCGGATCCTTCTCGTCGAGCGGAACCTTCTTGGCGTAGACGCGGAACCCCTTGATGACGTCGGCGATCTTTTCCGGCGGGCCGGAAATGCCGACGATGCGCTTGGAAACGTTGGAGACATACTCGCCGATAATCTCCGGCGTATCGCGTTCGGGATCGACGGTGATGAAATAGGCGTTCAGCTTTTTGCCGTCGGGATCGACCTTGGCGAGCCAGCCGTCGAGTTCGAAAAGCGTGGTCGGGCAGACCTCGGGGCAATGGGTGAAGCCGAAGAACACCGCCGAAGGCTTGCCGCGAAACGCCTGCTCGGTGATCGGCTTGCCGTCTTGGGCGACGAGTTGGAACGGCACCCCGTAGGGACCGGCAGCGATGTCCTGGCGCGTTCTGGTCATTTCCAGCGTCAGCCAGCCGAGCACGCCGGCGACGATGACGATGGCGACCCAAATCATGATACGGAAACGCTTGACGGACATTCCGACCCCCTTCGACAGCATGTGATTGCCCGCCTGATATCGGCTGCCCGCGGGTCTTGCAAATCAAGAAGCGCGTGAAGGCCCGGGGAATCGGCATGGTGCGTCAATTTTTAGCGAAAGTTTAAGCAGTCTTTGCCACATTGGTGATCGCGTTGGCGGACCGGAACCGCAATGACATCACGTCGGCCGATCAAGGATCGGCGTTGCGCATGTATCCAGCGACATCGTTTTGCGGCATCGCGGCCGCCAGGTAGTGCGCCATGACGTCCAGGCAGGTTAGACAGTCCCTTTCGGTGCGGCAGCGGCTTCTGACGTTGTCCGGCGCCTCCCTCCTCGGCTTCGGCGCCGTGATCGCCGTCGGCTGGAGCGAAAACGGCATCGTAAACGCCGCGCTCGACCGCGCCACCGCGACCCAGCACGATATCGACCGTGTCACCGAGATGCGCATCGCCAATCTGGACCTCGTGCTGACGGCGATGGATACCATCATCGATCGTGACGATCGCGCGATTTCGCCCGACCGCGCCGAGATCATCGCGAGATCCCTGCAAACCCTGCGCGAGGGCGCCGGCGAGATGCGGGCGGTGGCCAAGGAAATCGGCCAGCCGGATCTCGTCTCGTCCTTCGATTCCGATGTCAGTGAACTGCAGGCGAGCATCGCGGTCGAACTGAAGCGCATGGTCGAGACCGGCGCGCCGGCGCAAGACTATGCAAAACTGGACGACGTGGTCGATGGCGCCGGTGCGCGCATCACGGCGATGCTGCAGACGCTTTGCGTCGAAGGCCGCAAGATTGTCGACCGGCGCGTGGCCGAGGCGACGGCGATATCGTCGCAATCGCTCGCCATCCAGATCGGCTGCGGACTTCTGGCGCTTCTGTCGGTCATAGGCCTGCAAGCCTGGCATGGCGGCCGGCTGCGGCGCGGGATCCAGGGCGTTCGCGACAGCATGCAGAATATCATCGCCGGCGATTACCAATCGCCGGTCGCGGAAATCGAGGCCGGCGACGAAATCGGCGACATGGCGCGCGCGACGGAATTGTTCCGCCGCGCCGCCCTCGAAAAGCGCGACCTGGAAACGAAAAGCCAGGCCGAACAAAGCGAACGCGAACGCGAGCGCCTGGGCCGCGAAGCTGAAAAGGCCGCCGAACACCGCGACGTTCACGCCGCCGTCGAGGCGCTGGCCGGCGGTCTGACCCGCCTGTCGGACGGCGATATCTCCGTGCGCCTCGAGCGACCGTTCCGCGCCGATCTCGAACAGTTGCGCCTCGATTTCAACCGCACCACCGAAAAGCTCAGCGACGTGCTGGTGCAGATCCGCGAAAACGGCTCCTCGATCGAGGCCAACAGCCGCCAGATGCGCGCGTCGGCCGACGACCTCGCCCGTCGCACCGAGCAGCAGGCGGCCTCGCTGGAAGAAACCTCCGCCGCGCTGGAGGAAATTACCGCCACCGTGCGCTCCACCACGACCCGCGCCGAAGAGGCGAGCCTGATGGTCGACGACACCCGCGCCCGCACCGATCGGGGCGGGCGCGTCGTCGGCGACGCCATGGAGGCGATGGAGCGCATCGAGCGCGCCTCCAGCGAGATCGGCACGATCATCAACGTCATCGACGAAATCGCCTTCCAGACCAATCTCCTGGCGCTGAATGCCGGGGTCGAGGCGGCGCGTGCCGGCGAAGCCGGCAAGGGTTTCGCCGTCGTTGCGCAGGAAGTGCGTGAGCTTGCCGGCCGCACCGCCAACGCCGCCAAGGACGTCAAGCACCTGGTTTCGAAATCCAGCGCCGAGGTAAAGACCGGCGTCGATCTGGTGACCGCCACCGGCGATGCGCTGCGCCAGATCGACGACGACGTGCTGCGCATCAACGATCACGTCAAGGCGATCGTCACCTCCGCCCGCGAGCAATCGGTCGGGCTCACCGAGATCAACAGCGCCGTCGGCCAGATGGACCAGGCGACGCAGAAGAACGCGGCCATGGTCGAGGAAACCAATGCCGCGAGCCACGCTCTGGCCAGCGACGCCGAAAACCTGTCGCAACTGGTCGGCCAGTTCCAGATCCGCGACGGCGCCCGCGCCGTTCGCGCCCCGCAGGCGGCAAGCGCCGCCTCGCGTCCAGCACCGTCGCCCGCAAGACGCCTCGCCGGCAAGCTTGCGGCGGCATTCACATCCGGCAGTGCCGTTTCGAGGACGGCCGCCGCTAGCGAAGAGTGGGAAGAATTTTGACCATGTCCAATGCCATCAAGCAGTCGGGATCCTATCTCGAAATCGTCTCCTTCCATCTGGGCGACCAGGAATTCTGCATCGACATCATGGCCATCCGCGAAATCCGCGGCTGGGCGCCGGTAACGCCGATGCCGCATACACCGCCCTATGTGCTCGGGCTCATCAACCTGCGCGGCGCCGTCATCCCGGTCATCGACATGGCCTGCCGCCTGGGCATGAAGATGACCGAGCCTTCCGAGCGCTCGGCGATCATCGTCACCTATGTCGCCGGCAAGTTGGTCGGCCTGCTGGTCGAGCAGGTTTCCGACATGATGACCATCCGCAGCGAAGACCTGCAGCCGCCGCCGGAAGTCATCCCGGATGCGCAGCGCGCCTTCTGCCGCGGCATCGTAGCCCTTGAAAAGAACATGGTCTGCTTCCTCAACCTGGATACGGTCATCGCCGACGAACTGGCCCAGGCCGCTTAAGCGCACAGGCCGACTTTCCCTGCGGCACCGCTCTTCCTCGAAGGCCGCCCTGCCTCATGGCCGGGCGGCCGAAGGCGTTGTCGCCGCCCCTTTCCCTCGTTTCATGGTAAATAAAGTCTGAAGAAGGCGGAACCGGAACGGTTCTGCCGGTGTTTCCTCTGCGATGTCCCCTGATGTCGGAGGATTACGGTCATGAAGACCCTTGCCATTGGCTCCGCTCTTGCACTTGCCGCCACGCTCGCCGCTATCGACCCCGCCCTTGCCGCGGCCGCTGCGAAAGGCCCGCGTCTCGGCTTCGATGTCGCAGCCGTCGAAGACCGGATGATGCCGCCGGAAGCGATGGCGCCCGACATGATGACGACGGGCTCGATCAGCGCCCACCGACCCTTCAGCGTCGTCTTCCTGAACGATCTCGCGCCCACCGACCCGATGCGTCGCACCGTCGAGCAGAATTCCCAAAATCCCGTGCATCGCGCCGCCGCCCGCGGCTTCGTCAGCGCCGACCCGGCGATTGCGGCACAGCTGCGCGCCCAGAGCCTCGACGAGACCAACATCGTCGGCATCGGCAAGGACGGCGACGGCAACGACGTCATCTACGTCCGCTGATCGAAGCAAGCTGGAACGAAATCCGCCCCGAGACCGAGATCTGCGGGGCGGAAACCGATTCCGGCAAATGGGGTATCTTTACCGGTCACAATTTGGGCAAGACATGAACAGACGACGCCAAAGCGTCCTTGGGGCCGCGTGGATGTCTAGGTGATGGTGCCTCATTTTCCCATTTCGGGGAAGCCTCCTAGCGGGATAGGTGCAAAAATGTTTTGGTCTCAACCGACTTTTTTTGGATGTATATCGCCAAGATATCGCATGAATCAGGGTTTCCCCTTCACCCAGTTCACCTGCTGGCCATAAAGCGGCACGGTCGAAATCGCCATTTTCGCCGATCCGTCGGTCAGTTCGCGCGTATGGGCGAGATAGATCAACGTGTCGTTGGTGCGGTCGTAGATGCGATTGACGACCAGCTTCTTCCAGATCAGCGACATGCCCTCGCGAAACACTTCCTCGCCGTCCTTCGATAGATCGATGTCGCCGACTTCGACCGGCCCGGTCTGGCGGCAGGCGATGGAGTTGTTGGACGGATCCTCAAACCAGTTGCCCTTCTTCAACCGGTCGATGACGCTGCGGTCGAAATAGGTGATATGGCAAGTGACGCCCTTGACCTTGGGGTCGGCCACCGCCTCGACGATGATATCGTTTCCGATCCAGTCGACGCCAACCTTGCCCACCACCTCAGCCTTAACAGCCGCCGCGCCGGCGAGAACCGCCGCAGCCACAAACCCCATGCGAACAATCTTTCCGATCATGACATTTCCCTTCCGACGGACTTCGCCCCAGAGATAGGCATTGTCGCGCGTCGCGCCAAGATCAGGCTTCGGCAATGAAGGCGAGCCACTCGTCCTCATCCATGATGCGGATGTCGAATTCGCGCGCCTTGTCGAGCTTCGAGCCGGCACCCGGGCCGGCGACGACGATATCCGTCTTCTTCGACACCGAGCCGGAGACCTTCGCGCCGAGCCGCTCCGCGCCGGCCTTGGCCTCGTCGCGGGTCATCTTTTCCAGCGAGCCGGTGAACACCACCGTCTTCCCGGCGACCGGGCTTGCCGTCGTCATCGGCTGCTCCGCCGCCTCGGGACGCACTTCGCCCAGCAACCGGTCGACCACCTCGATATTGCGCGGCTCCTTATAGAATTCCACGATGGAACGGGCGACGATCTCGCCGATGCCCTCGACGGCGTTGAGTTCGTTCCACGCCTCGCCGGCAAGCGGCGCCGCCTCCTTCATTGCTACCGCAAACGCATCGTAGGTGCCGTAGGAGCGCGCCAGCAGCTTGGCGGTGGTTTCTCCGACATGGCGGATGCCGAGCGCATAGATGAAGCGATGCAGCGCGATGTCGCGGCGCTTGTCGATCGCCTCGAAAAGTTTGCGCACGCTGACCTTGCCGAAACCGTCGATGTTTTCCAGCTTGGCAAGCGACGACTCCTGACGCGCCTTGAGCGTGAAGATATCCGGCGCCGTGCGGATTTGCAGCGCCGGATCCTCGCTCTCGAAGAAGAAATCGATCTGCTTCGAGCCGAGACCCTCGATGTCGAAGGCATTGCGCGAGACGAAATGCTTCAGATGTTCCGTCGCCTGCGCCCGGCAGACGAAACCGCCGGTGCAGCGGGTCACCGAATCGAGTTTGCCGGTCTTCTCGTTGCGCTCTCGCACCGCGTGGGAACCGCACACCGGACATTTCTTGGGAAACTCATACGCTGCGGCATCTTCCGCGCGCTTCTCCAGCACCACGTCCAGCACCTGCGGGATGACGTCGCCGGCGCGCTGAACGACGACGGTGTCGCCGATGCGGATATCGTGGCCCTCGGGGCGGATGCGTTCGCCGCTATTGCCGATGCCTTCGATGTAATCGGCATTGTGCAGCGTCGCATTGGTGACGACGACGCCGCCGACCGTCACCGGCGTCAGCCGTGCCACCGGCGTCAACGCGCCGGTGCGCCCGACCTGGATATCGATGGCCTCGACCGTGGTGAACGCCTGCTCGGCCGGAAATTTATGCGCCGTCGCCCAGCGCGGCGAGCGCGAGCGGAAGCCGAGACGCTGCTGCAGATCCAGCCGATCGACCTTGTAGACGACGCCGTCGATATCGTAATCCAGTTCCGGCCGTTCCAGGCCGATCTCGTGATAATGGGCCAGGATATCGGCCACCGAATGCAGCCGCTTCATCAGCGGATTGACCGGAAAGCCCCACTCCCTGAATTTTTGCACCATGCCGAACTGGGTATCGGACGGCATCGCCGACATCTCGCCCCAGGCATAGGCGAAGAAGCGCAGCTTGCGGCTGGCGGTTACTTTGGCGTCGAGCTGGCGGAGCGAACCGGCTGCGGTGTTGCGAGGGTTGACATAAGTCTGCTTGCCCTCTGCTTCCATCTGCCGGTTGAGCGCCAGGAAATCGCTTTTCGCCATGTAGATTTCGCCGCGCACCTCGACGACCTCGGGCACGCCGGTCGGCAGGCGGTCGGGGATCTCGGCGATGGTGCGAACATTGGCGGTGACGTTTTCGCCTGTCGTGCCGTCGCCGCGCGTCGCGGCGCTGACCAGTCGTCCGTTCTCATAGCGCAGCGACATGGAAAGGCCGTCGATCTTCGGTTCGGCGGTGAAGGCGATGGAATCATCCGGCAGGTGGCCGAGGAATCGATAGACGCTGGCGACGAAATCACTGACATCCTCGTCCGAAAACGTATTGTCGAGCGACAGCATCGGCCGGGCATGCACGACCGGCGAAAAGGTGACCGAGGGTGCAGCGCCCACCCGCCGCGACGGACTGTCTTCGCGCACCAGCTCGGGAAAGCGCGTCTCGATCGCGTCGTTCAGCCGCTTCAGCGCATCGTAATCGGCATCCGAAATCTCCGGCGCATCCTTGCCGTGATAGAGGGCGTCGTGATGGGCGATCTCCCGCGCCAGCCGCGCCAGTTCCGCAGCGGCCTCTTCCATCGTCATGATATCGACATTGGGATTTTCAGCGGACATCGGCGATCACTCCGGACAAAGGTTTCGCGGAAACTTTTAGAGATTATCGCGCCGAAAGGAAGCGGGGAATGGAGATGCCGCAGCGACTAAACAGCATATTGGCGAAGCGTTCAAACACCGCCGGCCAGAAGGCGCTTGGCGGCGGCGCGGGCTTCCTCGGTCACCGATTCGCCCGCGAGCATCCGGGCGATCTCTTCCGTCCGGTCGGAGGGAGCCATGGTGACCACGCGGGTGGTGACGCGGTCGCTGCCGGGCGCGGCCAGCCCCTTGGAAATCTGGAAATGAGTGATGGCCCGAGCCGCCACCTGCGGCGCATGGGTGACCGTCAGCACCTGCACAGTATCGGAAAGCCGCTTCAGCCGCTGGCCGATGGCATCCGCCACCGCGCCGCCGACGCCCGTGTCGATTTCGTCGAAGACCAGCGTCGGCGCCGAGCCGCGATCGGCGAGCGCCACCTTCAGCGCCAGCAGGAAACGCGAGAGTTCGCCGCCCGAGGCGACCTTGGTGATCGGCCCCGGCCGCGTGCCCGGATTGGTCTGCACATGGAATTCCGCCACGTCGATGCCGTCCGCCGTCGCCTGCCCGGCATCGGTCGTCATCTGCACGGTGAAGCGGGCACGCTCCAGCTTCAGCGCCGGCAGTTCCGCCATGACAGCCTCGGACAAGGCTTCGGCGGCTGTGTGGCGCTTGTCGGACAGAGTACGGGCGGCAGCGTCGAAAGCCTCGCGGGCGGCGGCGACCTGCCGCTCCAGTTCGGCCAGACGCTCCTCGCCGGCGTCGAGTTCGGCAAGATCGGCGATCATCTTTTCGGCCAGCGCCGGCAGGCCGGTGACAGGCACCGAATATTTGCGCGAGGCGGCGCGCAATGCAAACAGCCGCTCCTCGACGCGCTCGAGCTCACGCGGGTCGTATTCCGTCTTGCGCAGCGCCGCCTCGATTTCCATCTGCGCGTTGGAGAGCTGGTCGAGGGCCGAGTCGAGCATCTGCACCGCATCTTCCAGAAGGCCCGGCGCCTCATGGCTCTTGCGCTCCAGCCGCCGCACCAGCGAGGCGATATGCGGCACGGGCGAGGCATTGCCGTTCAGGAAATCGCTGGCCTCGGAAATATCGCCGGCAATGCGCTCTGCCTTCTGCATGCGCGAGCGGCTTTCGGCGAGTTCCTCCTCCTCGCCGTCCTGCGGCGAGAGCACTTCCAGCTCCTCGACCGAGGCGCGCAGATAATCGGCCTCGCGAGCGGCATTCTCCACCTTCTCGCGATGCTTGCGCAGGGTGCGCTCACTGTCGCGCCAGGTCCGGTAAAGAGCGGCGACACCGGTCGCCTCGTCGCCGAGACCGCCAAAGGCGTCGAGCAATTGCCGATGTGCATCGGTGTCGATCAGGGCGCGATCGTCATGCTGGCCGTGGATTTCCACCAGCAACTGCCCCGCCTGGCGCATGAGCTGCACGCCGACCGGCTGGTCGTTGACGAAAGCCTTGGTGCGGCCATCGGCAGATTGCTGGCGGCGAAAGATCAGGTCGCCATCGTCATCGATGCCGTTGTCGCGCAGCAGGCGTCGGGCGGCGTGATCCATCGGCACATCGAACACGGCCGTTACCTGGCCCTTGTCCTGCCCATGGCGCACGAGGCCGCCATCGCCGCGCCCGCCGAGCGCCAGCGACAGACTGTCGAGCAGGATGGACTTGCCCGCGCCGGTTTCGCCTGTGAGCACCGACAATCCCGACTCGAACGCCAGGTCCAGCCGTTCGATCAAGACGATATCGCGGATCGATAGCTGGGTGAGCATGGCTTATCCGGCAATCAGGAGCCCAGCAGCAGCTTCTTGCCGGCGCGCGCGATCCAGGAGCCGGAACTCTCGCGCGGCTCGACACCGCCGCTCTGCAGCAGCTTGTAGCTGTCCGCATACCACTGGCTGTCGGGATAGTTATGGCCGAGCACGGCGGCGGCGGTCTGCGCCTCCTGCACGATGCCCATGGCGTAATAGGCCTCGACGAGGCGCGCCAGCGCTTCCTCGACCTGATTGGTATTCGGG
Source organism: Rhizobium sp. YJ-22 (assembly GCF_029601685.1). Taxonomy (NCBI): domain Bacteria; kingdom Pseudomonadati; phylum Pseudomonadota; class Alphaproteobacteria; order Hyphomicrobiales; family Rhizobiaceae; genus Rhizobium; species Rhizobium sp. YJ-22. Next base: position 242,737 of record NZ_JARRIR010000002.1, read on the forward strand.
AACTGCTCGACGACGACGCGGAAGCGCGAAATCGCCGCCAGATATTCCTTGCGCTCCAGATAGTAGCGGCCGATCTGCATTTCCTTGCCAGCGAGCTGATCGCGGGCGAAGCGGATCTTGGCCTGGGCGTCGTCGACATATTGCGACTTCGGATAGTTCTGCACCACCTTCATCATCGCTTCGATGGTCTTGGCGGCGGCGCGCTGGTCCTGCGTCACGTTGGCGATCTGCTTGGAATAGGACAGGCCGATCAGGTATTGCACGTAATCGGCGTCTTCCGAATGCGGATACTGGCTCATATAGCGATTGCCGGTGGCGATCGCCTCGTCATACTTGCCCTGGCGGTGCTTGACGAAGGTGGACATGACCAGCGCCTTGCGCGCCCAGTCGGTGAAGGGATGTTGCTGGTCGATGGCATCGAACTTGCGGCCCGCTTCAGCCGTATTGCCGGCGCGCAGGTTGGCGAGGCCCTGATTGTAAAGGGTCTCCGGCGGATCGCTCTCGACGCCGAGCTTGGTGATGTCGATATCGGGGTCGGTCTGGCAACCGGAAATGAAGGCAGCCGTCCCCGCGAGCAGCAAGGAAACGCATACCATTCTTGCCGTCTTCTTCATCATCAACGACCCCGTCCGTTTCATTCGGTCTGATCCCACTTGCCGCCCCGATTGCTCCGCGGCACTCAACTGCTGGCGTTTCTAGCCATAAAAGCACCCGGAGAGCAACGCAATGATGAGGCATTAACGCATTTTTATGGCAAGGCAAGCCACAATTGTCCGTTTATGCGGCTTTGCAAATACAGGAAAAGATTTGAAAATTTCCCCCGTGTCGGTCAAGGCGCATGATCCGTGCACGAAAAAAGCCGCCCTGGAGGAAGCGGCTTTGAAGTTCGGGTTTTTATTTCTTATGCCGACCAGGGCGCGAATTCCGGCGCGTTGACCGCCACGAATTCCCGGGCGCCGACTCGCTGGCGAGCCGCCGGCGGCTCGACCACCTCGTAGGCGGTGGGATCGCTGAGCAGCGCCTTCAGCGCCTGGGCGTTCATGCGATGGCCGCCGCGATAGGAACGGTAGCAGCCGATGAACTGGGCGCCGGCCATGGCGAGGTCGCCGACCGCATCCAGCGTCTTGTGGCGCACGAACTCATCGCCCTTGTAGCGCAGGCCCTCGATGTTGATCACGGCGTGATCGTCGGAAATGACGACCGAATTTTCCAGAGAAGAGCCCAGCGCATAACCGGCGGCCCACAGGCGCTCGACATCACGCATGAAACCGAAGGTGCGGGCCCGCGACAGCTCTGCCTTGAAGGTCTGGGCGGTCAGGTCGCCCTTCCAGGACTGGCGGCCGATCAGCGGCGTTTCGAAATCGATCTCCACCTCGAAGCGGGTTCCGTCATAGGGCAGGAATTCCGACCAGGACGCACCCGATTCGATGCGCACCGGCTTGACGACGCGGATATAGCGGCGCTTGACGCCGAGCGTCTTCGTACCGACCTGCTCGATGGCTTCGATGAAGGGCTCGGAGCTACCGTCCATGATCGGCATTTCGGCGCCATGAACCTCGACGACGATATTGTCGATGCCCATGGCGTAGAGCGCGGCCATCACATGCTCGACGGTGGCGATGGAATGGTCAGGCTGAACGCCGAGCACGGTGCAGAGATCGGTATTGCCGACCTGCGAGGACACTGCCCTCACCTCGGCCACAACCTCACCATCCGTCACCCGCTGGAAGACGATGCCCGTGCCGGCCTCGGCCGGGTGGAACATGATCGAGACGGGGGTTCCCGAATGCACGCCGATGCCGTCAAGCCCCACCGGGCTGGCAATCGTCGTCTGAAACCCCAACAATCCTATCGGCATGAAACTGCGCCTTCTCTGCTGCGCGGGCCGCTCGCATCCGTTGCCGAACGCGGGCCTCTCGCTTGTTCCGGTGACGTCGAACCACTGAGTCCGATCGTCTTCATCCTCTACATACGCGGCGGGGAACGACATTCCAAATCACTGTTTCTTTCGATTTGTTACGAATGCACCCAATTGAAAAGAAACGAATTTTTAACGTTTTGGCGAAGGATGAAACACAAGCGCCCGGGCATGGCTGCCCGGGCGCTTCGAAGCGTGGATTCACGGTCGGTCAGTTCGACTGGCGACGCAGGAAGGCCGGGATTTCGAGCTGGTCTTCCTCGCCGCCGATGCGGCCGGAAGCTACCTGGCGACCGTGATCGTCAAGCTGGCCGCGACGCGGCGCGTAGAGGCTGGCTTCCGGCGACAGCGGACGGCGCTGCTGCTGGGGAGCAGCCTGCGCAGGCGCTGCGGCCTCTGCCGGGAATTCCTCCTCGTCGCGACGGTTCAGCGAGCTGGTGATCCGGCGCAGCAGGCCCATCGGACCGCGCTCTTCCGCATGCGCGGCCGGAGCCGACTGAGTGCGATGATCCATTTCGGCCTTCACGACCGGCGGGAAATCCTCGACCTTGGGCATGCGCACCGGCGCTTCCGCGGCGGGGCGGATGACCGGAGCCGCAGGCTCCTGGCGCATCATCGGCTGCTGCTGACCACCCAGCGGCTGGCCAACGCCCGGCGCCGGGGCATGCTGCTGCATGACCGGCGACGGCTGATGATGGACCGGCTGCTGTGCGACCGGCTGCTGCATCAGCGGTGCCGCCGGACGGGCGGCGACAGGCGCGTCCACCGGAGCGGACTGGGCAAACAGCTTGCTCTGCGGGCGGAAGGCGTCTTCCTGCGGCGCCTGCTGCATGGCCGGGCGATGGGCGGCGATATCAAGTTCACGCTCCAGCTCGGCTTCGGCCGAACGGATGGTCTGCGCAACCGGATCGATGGCGGCTTTCGGTGCCTGCATCACGGCGGCAGGCTGAGGTGCGGCCGCTGCCGGAGCGGCGGCCGCGGACGGACGGATAGCGGGCTTCGTCACCTGGCGAAAGTCGATATCCTTGTTGGCTTCCGAGAGAACGCGGTCGATGCCCGTGGCGACGACCGAAACGCGGATGATGCCGTCGAGCGATTCGTCGAAGGTAGCGCCGAGGATGATGTTGGCGTCCGGATCGACTTCCTCGCGGATGCGGGTCGCGGCTTCGTCGACTTCGAACAGGGTAAGGTCGCGACCGCCGGTGATGGAGATCAGCAGGCCTTGCGCGCCCTTCATCGAAGTTTCGTCGAGCAGCGGGTTGGCGATCGCAGCTTCGGCGGCCTGCATGGCGCGGCCCGAACCGGAAGCTTCGCCCGTGCCCATCATCGCGCGGCCCATCTCGCGCATCACCGAGCGAACGTCGGCGAAGTCGAGGTTGATGAGGCCTTCCTTGACCATCAGGTCGGTGATGCAGGCAACGCCCGAATACAGCACCTGGTCGGCCATCGCGAAGGCATCGGCGAAGGTCGTCTTATCGTTGGCGATGCGGAACAGGTTCTGGTTCGGAATGACGATCAGCGTGTCGACCGACTTCTGCAGTTCCTGAATGCCCTGTTCTGCAAGGCGCATGCGCCGTGCGCCCTCGAAATGGAACGGCTTGGTGACGACTCCGACGGTGAGGATGCCCTTGTTGCGCGCGGCCTGCGCGACGACCGGGGCAGCACCCGTGCCGGTGCCGCCGCCCATGCCGGCGGTGACGAAGCACATATGCGTTCCATTGAGGTGATCGACGATCTCGTCGATGCATTCTTCAGCGGCGGCGCGGCCGACTTCCGGCTGCGAGCCGGCGCCGAGGCCTTCCGTGACGTTGATGCCGAGCTGAATGATTCGCTCCGACTTCGCCATGGCGAGCGCCTGGGCATCGGTATTGGCGACGACGAAATCGACGCCCTGCAGCCCGGCTGTGATCATGTTGTTCACGGCGTTGCCGCCGCCGCCGCCCACGCCGAATACGGTAATCCGAGGCTTCAGCTCGGTGATGTCTGGCTTTTGCAGCTTGATTGTCATTTACCCGTTCCTTCTTTATCCGGCCGCATCACCACGCCGGCCAATATGTTTCGTTACCTGCGTCACCTTGCCCGGAACCGGTGTCGGTCCCGGCGCGGTGTCAAAAACTCTCTTTCAACCACTGCCCCACGCGCGCGATCCGGCTATTGCCGCCGCCCAGCGATGACAGCAAACCACCTTGACCCGCATGGGTTTCCATATCGGCGACCTGCGGATAGATCAGCAGGCCGACCGCCGTCGAAAAGGCCGGGCCCTTGGCTGCCGTCGGCAGGCCGGAGACACCCATCGGGCGGCCGATGCGGACATTGCGCGCCAGAATGCGGCGGGCGGCTTCCGAAAGGCCGGTCAACTGGCTGGCGCCGCCGGTCAGGACGACACGCTTGCCGACGATGGGACTGAAACCGGAGCGCTGGATGCGGTCGCGGATCAGTTCCAGCGTTTCCTCGATGCGGGCGCGCACGATGCGCGACACCAGCGCGCGCGGCACCTGGGTCGGCTGGTCGCGGTCGTCCTCGCCGATCGGCGGGATGGAGACCAGGTCGCGCTCGTCGCCAGCATTCGGCAAAGCAGAGGCATGAACCACCTTCAACCGTTCGGCATCCTCGATCCGGGTCGAAAGACCGCGGGCGAGATCGGTGGTGACGTGATGGCCGCCGAGGCTGACGGCATCGATATGCACCAGCTTGCCCTCGGCGAAGACCGAGATGGTCGTGGTGCCGCCGCCCATGTCGATGGCGGCGCAGCCGAGTTCGACCTCGTCGTCGACCAGCGCGGCCAGGCCGCTGGCATAGGGGGTCACGACCATGCCCTCGACCGACAGATGCGCGCGGTTGATGCACAGTTCGAGGTTCTTCAGCGCCGTGCGCTCGGAGGTCACCACATGCATGTCGACACCGAGAACGTCGCCATACATGGAGAGCGGATCGCGGATGCCACGTTCTCCATCCAGCGAATAGCCCGTCGGCAGCGAATGCAGCACGGCGCGGTCGTTGCGCACCGATTGCTGGCAGGCGGCGGTCAGCACGCGCCTGAGATCGCCCGCTTCCACTTCCTGGCCGCCGAGATCGATGGTGGCGGTATAGACGTCGCTAGCGACGCGGCCAGCGGAGACGTTGACGATCAGGCTGTCGACGGTAAGCCCCGCCATGCGCTCGGCCGCATCGACGGCAAGCCGCACGACGCTCTCGACCGCTTCCAGATCGGCGATGACGCCGGCCTTGATGCCGCGCGAGCGCTGATGCCCGATCCCGATCACCTCGACATGATGGGTGCGGTTGGGAAGGATTTCGCTTTCTTCGCGCGGCGTCAGCCGGCCGATCATGCAAACGACCTTGGTCGAGCCGATGTCGAGCACCGTAACGACATGAGACCGCTTGGATGACAGCGGCTTGAGACGCGGCAGACCGAAATGTGAGGATCCGAAGATGCTCATATCTGTTTCTCCGCTTTCTTGATGGCCTTGTCCCGGGCCTGCACGGCCACCTGGCGGCGCTCGGCGGCGCCGGGGGTCAGCTGAATGGTGGTTCTGTCGGGCAGCCGCAGGTCGACGGCGGCGATGTCGCGCTCCAGCAGCTTGTGTTCGGCATCGAACTCGGTGAGCTGCTGCAGGGCGCGCGCCACGTCGGTTTCCGGCAGCTTGACGACGATGCCGTTGTCGAGATGCAAATCCCAGCGACGGCCGGCAACGCGCACGAAAGCCTTGACGCGCTTTTTCATCTCCGGCCAGTCGGCGAACTGCTTTTCAAAGTCGTTGACGGCGCGCTCGGCGTTCTGGCCGACGAACAGCGGCAGCGTCGTGTATTTGTTGTCACGCAAGGGGGCGATGACGGCGCCGCTCTTTTCGATCAGCGACAGTTCCGCGCCATGCTGCCAGATGGCATAGGCTTCCCGCTCCTTCAGTTTCACCTCGATGGTGCGCGGATAGATCTTGCGCACCTCGGCGTCCTGGACCCAGGGCAGGTGGATGAGCTTCTGGCGGGCGGCGTTGATGTCGAGCGCCACCAGCGAGGTGGTGCCATCGAGACCCAGCAATTGCAGGATATCGATTTCCGAGGTCTGGTTGTTGCCCGAAACCTTGACGTCCTCGATGGCGAAGCCGACGGCGGTCGTCGTGGCTTCCGCCAGCGAATCGGCCTGGCCGCCAAGCGACATGCCGTAGAGCCCTGTCGCCCCGAAGAAGACGAAGGTGGCGAGCGTGCCGGTATGGGCGGGAATATGGATGCGCCCGGTGGCAAGGCTCACCATGAAGCGCACCATGCGCCTGAGAGGCCGGGGCAGGACGATCTTGTCGTCCAGCTCGACCGGCAGCGGCGCGGCATAGGCCGGCTGCTGCTTCATCGCCTTTTTGCCGATCAGCGCGAACACGAAGCGTCCTCCACCATCCAACGGAGAAATTTACCAAAGGAAAGGCCCGCATGTTGAGCCATTTCGGGCACCAGGGAGGTGGGTGTCATGCCGGGTTGCGTATTGATCTCCAGCCAGATGACCTCGCCATCGCCTGAGGAGTCGTCGAACCGGAAATCGGAGCGGCTGACGCCGCGGCACCCGATCGCTTGATGCGCCTTGAGAGCCAATTGTTGTATTGTTTGGTAAATATTCGGTGAAATCTGCGCCGGAATGACGTGGCGTGAGCCGCCTGCGGCATACTTTGCGTCGTAGTCGTAGAACTCCTGCGCGACCGGGATGATCTCGGTGACGCCAAGCGGCGTATCGCCCATGACGCCGCAGGTCAGCTCACGGCCCGGCACATAGCGCTCGACCATGACCCGGTCGCCGTAGCGCCATTCGGCGGAGGTGAGGATCTGCGGCGGATGGGTGCGGTCTTCCTTGACGATGACCACGCCGAAGGATGAGCCCTCGCGCACCGGCTTGACGACATAGGGCGGCTTGATCGGATGCTCGTTGCCGATCTCGAAACGGCTCATCACCCGCGCTTCGGCCACGGGAATGCCCGCCGCCTTGGCGACATGCTTGGCCTGCGCCTTGTCCATGGCCAGCGCCGAGGCGAGCACGCCCGAATGCGTATAGGGAATTTCCAGATATTCGAGGATGCCCTGGATGGTGCCGTCCTCGCCATAGGGGCCGTGCAGGGCATTGAAGGCGACGTCGGGGCGCATCTCCGCCAGCACCGAGGCGACATTGCGGTCGACATCGATGCGCGTTACGCGAAAGCCTTCGGCTTCGAGCGCATCCGCACAGGCCGCACCCGAGGACAGGCTCACCGGCCGCTCCGAGGAAAACCCGCCCATCAGGACAGCAATATGCTTTGTCATTCACGCCCCCAAATCATGTCTGCGTTGGCCCTGTCCCCCATCTCCGCGCCTGCGGCGAATCGGGACATTCCGCGCCATGTCCGAGTTAGACGCCATTAAGGTTAATGAAGTGTTTACTTTCGTTAACCGGTGCCGGTTCGGCACAAATATTTCTACGCCACCCTGTCCATGGAATCGGATTCGCTCTCTGGAATCAGAGAGTTGCAGTGCAGGCAAGCATGGCGGCGGATGTGTTCTGGAATGAGGCCTTCACCGCTCTCGCCTCCAATCCGCCCGCGTTTCCCGGCTTTTCCGGAGAAAGAACACCTCCACCCAGGCGCGCCATGCATAACAGCCATGCAAAAATAGCAAATCAGCAAGACTTATTAATACGACCTGTGCATTTCCCGCTTGGTAAAAATCAATTAGGAGGGGGGAAGGCCCATCGACGGCCCTCAAACGTTCCCGATTGGAAAGACAATGACCGACGCGATATCGCGCATATCGCCGACCCCGGACGCATCGAACAAGGTCAATTCGCCTGCACAAGTTCTGATGGCCAGCCTGGTCGGCACGACCATCGAATTCTTCGACTTCTACGTCTATGCCACCGCCGCCGTGCTGGTGTTCCCGACGCTGTTCTTCCCCAACAGCGATCCGACCACGGCGCTGCTCTCCTCCTTCGCCACCTTCTCCATCGCCTTCTTCGCCCGGCCGTTCGGCGCCGTCGTGTTCGGCCATTTCGGCGACCGCATCGGCCGCAAGACGACGCTGGTGGCCGCGCTCCTGACCATGGGCATCTCGACCGTCGTCATCGGCCTCCTGCCCTCCTACGAGCAGATCGGCGTCGTCGCGCCTCTGCTTCTGGCGCTGTGCCGCTTCGGCCAGGGCTTCGGGCTTGGCGGCGAATGGGGCGGCGCGGTGCTGCTCGCCACCGAAAACGCGCCCGAGGGCAAGAAAAGCTGGTACGGCATGTTCCCGCAGCTCGGCGCTCCCGTCGGCCTGTTCCTGTCGTCGGGCATCTTCTGGCTGCTGCTGCAGGTCATGTCGCAGGAGGCGCTTTTGAGCTGGGGCTGGCGCGTACCGTTCATCGCCTCGATCATCCTGATCGTCATCGGGCTGTGGGTGCGCCTGTCGATCACCGAGACGCCGGACTTCCAGAAGGCCATCGACAGCCATGAGCGCGTCGCGGTCCCCGTCGCCGAGCTTTTCGCCAACCACAAGCGCTCGCTGCTGCTCGGCACCTTCGTGGCGCTGGCGACCTTCGTGCTGTTCTATATCGGCTCGGCCTATCTGCTATCCTACAACGTCAAGGTCCTGAAGATCCCATTCCTCGACGCGCTGGAGGTGCAGATCCTCGGCTCGATCGTCTTCGGCATCTTCATCCCCATCGTCGGCAAGCTGGCGGAGCGATTCGGCCGCCGCGAGGTGCTGATCCTGACCACCGTGCTGATCGGCCTCTTCTCCTTCTTCCTGCCCGGCCTGATGACCGGCGGCGAAGGCTCAATCTTCGTCTTCGTGATCTTCGCCATGGCGCTGATGGGCATGACCTACGGGTTGATCGGCACGGCGCTCGCCGCGCCCTTCCCCACCGCCGTGCGCTACACCGGCTCGTCGATCACCTTCAACCTCGCCGGCATCTTCGGGGCGTCGCTTGCACCCTACATCGCCACCTGGCTGCAGGCGAATTACGGCATGACCTATGTCGGTTATTACCTCGGCATTTCCGCCGCGGTAACGCTGGTCTGCATCCTCGCCTCCGGCAAGGATGAGGTCTAAATCGAGCTGGGCCGCGCCTGACGCGCGGCCCTCTCCCTTTCACTCAGCTTCCAGCGATTCTATACTCAGCGCTTCCCTTTCGCATGGAGCGCCTTTTGATTCGCAGACGTGATTTTCTGGCCGGCGGCAGCCTTGTCCTCATGCTCGGCCCGCGCGCCGCCGGCGCGGCCATTCCCGCCACCGACGTCACCTTCCTCGTCATCAACGACGTGCATGCCTGCCGCATGGGCGATGGGCTCAGCCCCAATTGCCTGGAGGAAGGCAAGACCGATGCGAACCTGCTGCGCCACATCGCAGCGCTCAACGCCATCCACGAGAATCGCTGGCCGAGCGAAATCGACGGCAAGCCGACCGGCCTTGCTGGCGCCGGGGAAACCATCGCCAAACCGCTCGGCGTCGTCGTCTGCGGCGACGTCACCGACGATGGCGGCGGACAGACGGCGGAGCCAGGCGAAGGCGCGCAACTGCTGCAATTCTCCCACCGCTACCAGCAGGGCCACGGGCCGGACCGGGTCCATTATCCCGTCTATATCGGGCTCGGCAATCACGACCTCGACCAGGACGGCCGACCACCCAACCTCGACTGGTATCGCAACGAATTGCGCGATTACGTGCGCCTCAATCACAAGCCCAGCGTCTTCTTCAAACCGACCGTCCCTGTCGACAATTACGACGAGGCCTCCGACAATTATTCATGGAACTGGCAGGGCCTGCACCTCGTCCAGATGCAGCGCTTCGCCGGCGACCGCAACAAGGGTGCTGCCGGCGGCCTCGACTGGCTGAAGGCCGACCTCGCCGCCTATGCCGGCGACGGCCGCCCGGTGGTGCTGTTCCAGCACTACGGCTGGGATCATTTTTCGCTGGAGCGCTGGGATCCCGAAAAGAAGACTTTCGATGCCGAAGGCGACGGCCCGCCGCATTGGTGGTCGGATGCCGACCGCGCCGCCCTGCTCGATATCCTAAAAGGCTACAATATCGCCGCCATCTTCCACGGCCATGAGCACGAGACGGCGATGATCTACCAGGCCGCCGGGCTCGATATCGTCAAGGCCACCGCCGCCTATATGGGCGGTTTCGCGCTGGTGCGGGTCACGGAAAAGGGCATGGACGTGGTGCTTGGAACCGCCATGGACGAAACGGGCGGCGTAAAATTTCTCGCCGCCCATCATAAAAGTTTTGCCTGACCTCAGTCGGTCGTCACGCCCTGGAAGGGCGCCACCTCGCGTCCCGGCATGAAGATGCCGAGGCGCTTGATTTCCCATTGCAGCTTGATGCCCGAGGTCTCGAACACGCGGGCGCGCACGGCCTCGCCGAGATATTCAAGATCGTAGCCGGTGGCATGGCCGATATTGATCATGAAATTGCAATGTAGCGACGACATCTGCGCCCCGCCGATCATCAGCCCGCGGCAACCGGCATCGTCGATCAGCTTCCAGGCCGAATGGCCCTCGGGATTCTTGAAGGTCGAGCCGCCGGTCTTCTCGCGGATCGGCTGCACCGTCTCGCGATGGTTGCGCACCGCATCCATCTCGGCGCGGATGACCGCCCGATCCTCGGCATAGCCCTGGAAGACGGCATGGGTGAAGATCAGGTCGGCCGCCGCCTGGCTGTGGCGGTAGCTGTAGCCCATATCGGCATTGGAGAGCACATGCCTGTTGCCCTTGCGGTCGACGGCATGAACCTCGACAACACGCATGGCCGTCTCGACGCCGTTGGCGCCGGCGTTCATGCGAAGCGCGCCCCCGACACTGCCGGGAATGCCATAATAGAAATGCAGCCCGCCGATACCGTTATCGGCCGCCATCGCCGCGACGTTCTTGTCCGGGCAGATCGCGCCGGCGCGGATGCGGTTCTCGCCGGCAAGCTCCACCTGACCGAAGCCCTTGGCCGACAGGCGTAGCACGACGCCGGGAATGCCGCCGTCGCGCACCAGAAGGTTCGAGCCGACGCCGACCACGGTCAGGGGCACCTCTTCCGGCAACACGCTCAAGAAGGTTACGAGATCGTCGACGTCATGCGGCTGGAACATCAGCTCGGCCAGCCCGCCGGCCTGGAACCAGGTGACCCGATCCATCGGCGCGTCAGGCGTCAAGCGTCCTCGAAGCTGGCTGACCTTGTCTCCGAGAGAGGCCAGAAGTTTTTCCCCATTCACCTGTTTCATGCGGACTGTCCCGAAATGCCTTCCAATTCCCTGGGCAGCGCAGCCGCCCATTGCGTGATATTACCAGCCCCCAACAAAACCACGAAATCACCGGGCTTAGCAATGCCCGCGACGATCGGAGCCAGATCCTGCGGTGTTTCCAGGTATCGGGCGTCGCGATGTCCGGCGGCCTTGATGCGCGAGACCAGCGTCTGCGAATCGGCTTCGGGAATCGCATCCTCGCCCGCCGAATAGACCGGCGCGATCAGGATACTGTCGGCATCGTTGAAGCAGGCGGCGAATTCCGCCATCAGGCTCGACAGGCGGGTATAGCGATGCGGCTGGTGGACGGCGATGATGCGCCCGCCCGTCGCCTCACGCGCCGCCCGCAGGACGGCCTTGATTTCCACCGGATGGTGGCCGTAATCATCGAAGACTTTTACGCCGTTCCATTCGCCGGTCAGCGTGAATCGCCGCTTGACGCCGCTGAAAGAGGCAAGCCCCTTGCGGATATCCTCATTGGAAATGCCGAGCCGGTTGGCGACGGCAATCGCCGCCGTCGCGTTTGAAACATTGTGGCGCCCGGGCATCGGCAGCACCAGATCCTTGAGTTCGAACACCTTGCCGGTACGGCGGCGGCGGATCTCGACGTCGAAGGTCGCTTTGGTACCCTCGATGCGCACATTCATGAAGCGCGCATCGGCCTGCGGGTTTTCGCCATAGGTGATGACCTTTCGATCCTCGATGCCGGCCACCAGCGCCTGCACTTCCGGATGGTCGAGGCACATGACGCCGAAACCGTAAAACGGCACGTTTTCCACAAATTGACGGAAGGCGGCGCGCACGGCGTCGAAATTTCCGTAGTGGTCGAGATGCTCGGGATCGATATTGGTGACCACGGCGACGTCGGCCGGCAGCTTCAGGAAGGTGCCGTCCGATTCGTCGGCCTCGACCACCATCCATTCGCCCTCGCCCATGCGGGCATTGGTGCCATAGGCATTGATGATGCCGCCATTGATGACAGTCGGGTCGAGCCCGCCGGCTTCCAAGAGCGTGCCGACCATCGAAGTGGTTGTCGTCTTGCCATGCGTGCCGCCGATGGCGATGGCATTGCGGAAGCGCATCAGTTCCGCCAGCATTTCGGCGCGGCGCACGATCGGCAACAGTTTTTCACGCGCGGCGATCAGTTCGGGATTGTTCTTGCGGATGGCGGTCGAAACCACCACCACCTCGGCATCGCCGAGGTTTTCGGCCTTGTGGCCGACGAAGACTTCGATGCCCTTGTCGCGCAGGCGCTGCACATTGGCGCTTTCGGACTGGTCGGAGCCCTGCACGCGATGGCCGAGATTGTGCAGCACCTCGGCGATGCCGCTCATCCCGATCCCGCCGATGCCGATGAAGTGGACAAGGCCGATGGCCTTCGGCATTTTCATGCGCGCGCTCCCTTGAACTGTGTAATCGATTGCCCGGCGGCGACGGCCTCGACCATGTCGGCGAGAACCTGCGTCGCCTGCGGGCGCCCGGCCTTCTTCGCCGCCGCGGCCATGCGCGAAAGCTTGTCCGGGTCATGCATGCAATGCTTGATGATGGAAGCCAGACGCTCCGGCGTCAACTCGGCCTGCGGGATCACCTTGGCCCCGCCATGGGCGGCCAGCGACGCGGCATTGGCCGCCTGGTCATGATCGAGTGCATAGGGATAAGGCACCAGCACCGAGGGGCGGCCGATGACGGAAATTTCCGAGACGGTCGAAGCGCCGGAGCGGCAGATCACCAGATGCGCGGCCGCGATGCGCTGCGCCATATCGGTGAAGAAGGGCGAAATATCCGCCGGCGCGCCGAGCTTGGCAAAGCAGCTCGTCACCTTGTCCTTGTCTTCCGGCCGCGCCTGCTGGGTCAGCACCAGCCGGCTGCGATCCTCGTCTTCGAGCAGGCTGACGGCATTGGGAATGGCGGCGGAAAAATATTGCGCGCCCTGGCTGCCGCCGAACACGACCAGCCGGAAAGGCTCGCCGGGGCCGGAAGGCGCATAGGCCGTTTCCGCCGCCTTCAGCACTGCCGGGCGCACCGGATTACCGGTCGTGACAATCTTGTCGGCGAACGGACCTTCGCCTTCGGGAAGAAAACCACCGGCAATCGCCTTGACGCGCTTGGCCAGCGCCTTGTTGGCGCGGCCCATCACAGCGTTCTGCTCGTGCAGCATCGAGGGCACGCCGAGACCGGTGGCGGCGAGCAGCGGCGGCAGGGTTGGATAACCGCCGAAGCCGACGACGATGCGCGGCTTGATCCGAGAAATCAGCCGCCGGGCGGCGCGCATGCCGGTCCACAACGTCCACAGCGAGCGCGCCACGGCAATCGGGTTCTTCGAACCGATGGTGGCCGAGGGCACGACGTGGATCTCGTCGGCGGGAAATTTTCCGGCAAACCGTTCGGCGCGGCTGTCGGTGACCAGATGCACCGCATAACCACGCGCCTTCAGCTCATGCGCCAAAGCTTCCGCGGGAAAGACATGGCCGCCCGTTCCGCCGGCGGCGAGGAGGACGATACCTTTTGTCATACATTATCTCCGGATGTGCCCGTCATTCGGCAGGAACGCCCTGCTGCATGCGGAACAGGCTCCGCTCCTGCGCGCGCCGCTCCGGGCGGTGGCGGGTCAGCGCAAGAATGAAGCCAGCCGTGACACATATGGCGATCATCGACGATCCGCCATAGGAAATAAGTGGCAGGGTCATGCCCTTTGCCGGAAGAAGCTCGAGATTCACCCCGACATTAATCATCGACTGCATGCCGATCTGCAGCACGAGACCGGCAACGGCGAAGCGGTTGAAGTCGTCGCGCTCGTTGAAGGCATGCTTGAGGCCGCGCAGCACGACAAAGGTGAAGATCGCCACCAGCACCATGCAGAACAAGATGCCGAATTCTTCCGCCGCCACCGAGAAGATGAAGTCGGTATGGCTGTCGGGAATGATACGCTTGACGATGCCCTCGCCCGGTCCCTGGCCGAACCAGTCGCCGCGGATGATCGCCTCGCGGGCGGTGTCCACCTGGAAGGTGTCGCCCTCGCCGGTCAGAAACTTGTCGATACGCGACGCAACGTGAGGGAAGATGTAATAGGCGCTGAACAACCCGCCGACACCGCCGACGCCGAGCAGGATGATCCAGATCCACGGCATGCCAGCCATGAAGAACATGCCGCCCCAAACAGCACTTGTCAGGATCGTCTGCCCGAGGTCAGGCTGGGCGACAAGCAGCGCCGCGACGATGCCGTAGAGAATGATGGCGAAGAGATTGCCGGGGATTTCCGGCTGGCGTGCATGTTCGGAAAACAGCCAGGCGCAGACGACGACGAAGGCCGGCTTCATGAATTCGGAGGGCTGGACGCCGAAGCTGCCGATCGAGAACCAGCGCCGCGAGCCCTTGATCTCGACGCCGAAGAACAGCGCCAGGATCATCATCGACAGCGATACAATGAGCAGGATGACCGCCGTGCGCCGCACCTGGCGCGGCGTCAGGAAGGACAGGCCGACCATGATGATAACAGACGGCACCAGGAAGGCCGCGTGGCGCTTGACGAAGTGGAAGCTGTCGAGGCCGATGCGCTCGGCCACCGGCGGCGAGGCCGCGAAGGACAGCATGAAGCCAATCCCCATCAACAGCACGAAGGTGGCGAGAAACACCCGGTCAATCGTCCAGAACCAGTCCGCGACAGGTCCACGCTCGGCTCGGCTTACCATGTCATTTGCCTCCGGATTCGGTGTCGATCAGCATGGTGATGCCGTCCAGCGCCTTGACGTGGCTGACGAAGGCATCGCCCCTGACCTCGAAATTCTTGTACTGGTCGAAGCTTGCGCAAGCCGGGGAGAGCATCACGGCGGATGCGCCCTTGGGATCGCCGGCTGCATCCGCCGCCGCATGGGCGACCGCGCGCTCCAGCGTGCCGGAGATCTCGTAAGGCACCGCCTGCCCCAGCGTCGCCGCGAACTCCGCCGCCGCCTCGCCGATCAGATAGGCCTTGACGATGCGCGGGAAGAAGCCGGTCAGCGTCGTGATGCCGCCGGCCTTGGGCAGGCCGCCGGCAATCCAGTAGATGCGCTCGTAGCTCGACAGAGCGGGGGCCGCCGCATCGGCATTGGTCGCCTTGGAATCGTTGACGAAGACGACTTCGCCACGCTTGCCGACCGGCTGCATGCGATGCTTGAGCCCCGGAAACGAGGCGAGCCCGGCGCGGATGTCCTCGGCCGAGATGCCGACCGCGAGGCAGGCGGCAATCGCCGCTGCCGCATTCTGGGCGTTGTGGCTGCCACGCAGCGTCTGGATACCGGCGAGATCGGCAATCTGCGACGTCGCGCCGGTCTCGGCACGGATGATACGGCTGCCCTCGGCATAGAGACCGTCGGCCAGCACCTGCCGCTGCGAAATGCGCACCACCTTCGTGCCCGCACGCTCGACGCGATCCGCGATCAGCGCGCAATAACTGTCGTCGACGCCGATGACGGCGATGCCGCTGCCGGCGACCAGCCGTTCCTTGACATCGGCGTAATGCTGCATCGTGCCGTGGCGGTCGAGATGGTCAGGGGTGAGGTTGAGCAGGATGCCGGCGGAAGGGTTCAGCGTCGGGGCGAGATCGATCTGGTAGGACGAGCATTCGACGACGAAATAGCGCTCGGCCTTGGGCGGATCGAGCGTCAGGATCGCCGTGCCGATATTGCCGCCAAGCTGGGTGTCGCGGCCGCTGGAGCGCAGGATGTGGGCGATCAGCGCCGTCGTCGTGGATTTACCGTTGGTGCCGGTAATCGCGATGAACGGGCAATCGGGCGCATGCGCCCGGCGCTCGCGCACGAACAGCTCGACATCGCCGATGACCTCGACGCCCGCCGCCTTGGCGAGGTCGACGGTCCAATGGGGTTTCGGATGGGTCAACGGCACGCCGGGCGACAGCACGAAGGCGGCGAGCTTGCTCCAGTCGATGCCGCGCAGATCGGCGGTCGCGATGCCTTCGGCCCCCGCCTTGGCGACGCTGTCGGGATTGTCGTCCCAGGCGGTCACCTCGGCACCGCCGGCGACCAGGGCTCTCGCCGTCGCCAGCCCCGAACCGCCGAGGCCGAAAAGCGCGACCTGCCTGCCCTTGAACGTCGTTACCGGGATCATTTTCGATCTTACCGCAGCTTGAGGGTCGAAAGGCCGACCATGGCGAGGCCGACGGCGATGATCCAGAAGCGGATCACCACCTGGCTTTCCGTCCAGCCCTTCTTTTCGAAATGATGGTGGATCGGCGCCATCAGGAAGACGCGCCGGCCGGTGAGCTTGAAGAAGCCGACCTGGATGATGACCGACAGGGTTTCCATGACGAACAAGCCGCCGATGATGACCATGACGATCTCATGCTTGGTGGCAACCGCGACCGAGCCGATCAGGCCGCCGAGCGCCAGCGAACCGGTATCGCCCATGAAGATGGCGGCGGGCGGCGCATTGAACCACAGGAAGCCGAGGCCCGCGCCGATGACCGCGCCAAGGATGACCGCGAGTTCGCCGGTGCCGGGCACGAAATTGATCTGCAGGTAACCGGCGAACACCGCATTGCCAGCGAGATAGGCGATGACGCCGAACGAGGCGGAGGCGATCATCACCGGCACGATGGCGAGACCGTCGAGGCCGTCGGTCAGGTTCACCGCATTGCCGGCGCCGACGATGACGAAGCCGCCGAAGATGACGAAGAACACGCCGAGATTGATGAACAGATCCTTGAAGAAGGGAAAGGCGACCGAGGTCGCGAAGCTCGCCCCATGCGCCGAACTCGACATCGACGTATGCATCATCGCGTAGACGGCAATGGCGGCGATCACGAACTCGATGCTGAGGCGTGCCTTGCCGGAAAAGCCCTTGTCGCTCTGCTTGGTGACCTTCAGATAGTCATCATAGAAACCGATGGCGCCGAAGCCGAGCGTCACCAGCAGCGTCGAGACGACGTAGACGCTGGAGAGATCGGCCCAGAGCAGCGACGAGCCGACGATGCCGGCGAGAATCATCAGCCCGCCCATGGTCGGCGTGCCCGCCTTCTTGAAATGCGTCTGCGGCCCATCGGCGCGGATCGGCTGGCCCTTGCCCTGGCGGATGCGCAGCGAAGCGATGATTCGCGGGCCGAACAGGAAGACAATGAAGGCGGAGGTAAAGAGGGCGGCTCCGGTGCGGAACGTGATGTACCTGAAAAGGTTGAAGATTTGAACGTGGTTCGCCAGTTCCACAAGCCAGATTAGCATAAAAGCCCTTTCTCACGCCCGTTTTAAGGTTGGGGCTGCGTGTCCAAGAATGCCGGATACTTGTCAAGCAGCGCGGCGACGATCTTGCCGAAGCCGATCCCGAGCGAGGATTTGACCATCAGCACATCGCCCGGCCCGACGGCCCGCACGACGAAATCCGCCAGATCCTCGGTCGCCAGCCGGTATTCGACGCTGATGGTCGGCGGCAGGGATTCGCGCAGATGCATCATCTCCGGCCCGGCGAGCCAGACATGCTCGATACCGCCCGCCAGCAGCGGCGATGCGAGATCGGCATGCACCTGCTCGGCGAATTCGCCCATTTCCAGCATGTCGCCGAGGATGGCGATGCGCCGCCCCTCGCCTTCCGGCTGCGCCGCCGACAGCAACGCGACCGCCGCCCGCATCGAGGCGGGATTGGCATTGTAGCTTTCGTCGATCAGCGTGAAGAAGCTGTCATGGCCGATGGCGAGCTTGTGGCGCTGGCCGCGCCCCTTGACCGGCTTCAGATCCTGCAGCGCAAGCGCCGCCTCGGCGAGATCGGCGCCGGCCAATTGCGCGGCGCCGAGCGCTGCCAAGGCATTCTCGGCAATGTGGCGGCCGGGAGCGCCGATGACGATTTCCATCGGCTCGCCGTCGAGGCTGGCCAATACCGTGGAGCCTTCCGCCGTGCCGTCGAAATCGGCAAGCTGGAAATCGGCTTTCGCGTGCTGTCCGAAGGAATGCACATGCGCGACGCCGGCCGCATGGGCGGCGGCTTCGAGGAAGTCGTATTGTTCGTTGTCGCGATTGAGGATGGCGTGCCCGTCCGGCTCGACGCCCTCGAAAATCTCCGCCTTGGCGGCGGCGATTTCCTCAAGACCGGAGAAATTGCCGAGATGGGCGGCGGCGATGGTGGTGACGATGGCGACATGCGGGCGCACCATCTTGACCAGCGGCCGGATTTCGCCGGGATGGTTCATGCCGATCTCGAAGACGCCGAAATCGGTATCGGCCGGCATGCGCGCCAGCGTCAGCGGCACGCCCCAGTGATTGTTGAACGAGGCGACGGCGGCATGGACCTTACCCGAGGGCTCCAGCACATGGCGCAGCATTTCCTTGGTGGTCGTCTTGCCGACCGAGCCGGTGACGGCGATGATTTTGGCCTGGCTGCGGGCGCGCGACGCCACGGCCAGACGCCGCAGCGCCTCCAGGACGTCGTTGACGACGATCATCGGCGTGGTCAGCAGGTGGCCGAGACCGGCAAGCCTGCCTTCGGCGACGACCAGCACCGTCGCGCCATTGGCGACGGCGAGGCCGGCGAAGGTGTGGCCATCCACCCGGTCACCCTTGATGGCGAAGAACGCGTCCCCCTTGGAGATCGAGCGGCTATCGATCGAGATGCCGGTAATACCCTGCGGCGGCATGCCGATCGGGCGGCCAGCCATCGCGGCGATCATCTCGTCGGTCGTCCAGAGCCAGGTCAATGCTTCATCTCCTCCAATGCCTTGCGCACTTCATGATGGTCGGAGAACGGCAGGGTCAGGGAGCCCACCGTCTGGCCTTCCTCATGCCCCTTGCCGGCCACGATCAGCGTATCGCCGCTGGAAAGCAGCGAGACGGCGTGGCGGATGGCGGCGGCGCGGTCACCGATTTCGGTCGCCGAAGGCGCGGCGGCCATGATTTCCGAGCGGATGACATCCGGCACTTCCGAGCGCGGATTGTCGTCGGTGACGATGACCACGTCGGCGAGCCGGCAGGCGATCTCGCCCATGATCGGACGCTTGCCCTTGTCGCGGTCGCCGCCGCAGCCGAAGACGACGATCACCCGGCCGGTGGTGAACGGCCGGACCGAGGTCAGCACGTTTTCCAGCGCATCCGGCTTGTGGGCATAATCGACATAGGCGAGCGCGCCGTCGCCGGTCTGCCCGACCAGTTCGAGGCGGCCCGAAGCTCCCTGCAACTTGCCGAGTGCCGCCATGGCAACGGCCGGCGCAACGCCCGTCGAAAGGGCAAGGCCGGCAGCCACCAGTGCATTGGCGATCTGGAAATCGCCGGCCAGCGGAATATGCACTTCATAGATCTCGCCGCCGTGATGCACCTCGGCCATCTGCTTGTGGCGGAAATGCTCAACGCGCTTCAAGGTCAGATAATCGCCCTTGCGGCCGACCGTGCGCACGTCGTGGCCGGCGGCGGTGGCGACGCGGATCGCCTCCTCGGACCACGGGTCGTCGGAGAAGATCACCGCCGGCGCGCCCTTGGGCAGCAGGTCGGTGAACAGCCGCATCTTCGCCGCCATATAGTCTTCCACCGTCGGGTGGTAATCCATGTGGTCGCGGCCGAGATTGGTGAAGGCGCCGGCGGCGAGACGCACGCCGTCGAGGCGCGACTGGTCGAGGCCGTGGCTGGAGGCTTCCATGGCGGCATGGGTGACGCCCTCGCCGGCCAGTTCCGCAAGCAGCCGGTGCAGCGATACCGGATCCGGCGTCGTCAACGCGCCGTAATCGTTGCGCTCCGGCGAAATCACGCCGGTCGTGCCGATCTGCGCGGCGGCAAGGCCGGCATGCGCCCAGATCTGGCGGGTGAAGGAGGCGACCGAGGTCTTGCCGGCCGTACCGGTAACGGCGACCATGATTTCCGGCTGCGCGCCAAAAAAGCGGGCGGCGGCCAGCGCCAGAAAGCGGCGCGGATCGGAGACGACCAGCACCGGCACCGTGACACCCTCGACCGGATGGCCGGAGACGACGGCGACCGCGCCGCGTGCAACGGCGTCGCCGACATAACGCGCGCCGTCCGCCTTGGTGCCGGCCAGCGCCACGAAGAGATTGCCGGGTTCGACCGCGCGGCTATCGGCCGTCAGGCCGGAGATGTCGAGGCTGCCCGCTTCGCCCGACAGGGAGGAATCGAGTTCCGGGAATGCCTGCCCGGCCAGATCGCTGAGTTTCATCGGCCTAACTGTTCTTTCCTTGCGCCCACGTACCCCACGCGAATCGCTGACTTATTCTTCTCCGCTCAATACGACTCCAGCAAGGCCGTGCCGTTGGCGCCGAATTGCGGCTCGACGCCGAGGATGGGGCCGGCCCGGCGGATGATGTCCCGCACCATCGGCGCTGCGGTGAACGAGGCGATGGTGCCGCCCTCGCCGGCATGGGGCTCGTCGCAGAAGGTCAGCACAATATATTGTGGATTGCGCATCGGGAAGGCGGCGAGGAAGGCGTTGAAGTTCAGCGAACTGCTGTAGCGGCCGTTGACGACCTTGTCGGCCGTGCCGGTCTTGCCGCCGACGTCGAAGCCCGGCACGCGGGCATTGCGGCCGGAACCGTTGACGCCGTTATATTCGAAGAGATAGCGCATGTCGGCGCTGGTCTTGTCCTTGATGACCGTCTGCGCCACCTCGTCGGCCTGTTCGCGGGTGCGCGGCAGGAAGGTCGGCTGGATCAGTCGGCCACCATTAATCAGCGCGGCACCTGCCACCGCCGTCTGCAGCGGCGTCGTCGAAACGCCGTGGCCGAAGGAAATGGTGATCGAGTTGATCTTCTTCCATTCGCGCGGCTGCGACGGCATCTTCACTTCCGGCAGTTCGGTCTGCATCTTGGTCAGCAGGCCCATCCTGGTCAGGAATTCCTTGTGCGCCTCGATGCCGACGACGTCGGCCATCTTGGCCGTGCCGATGTTGGAGGAATACTGGAAGATTTCCGGCACGCTGAGAACGCGGTGCTTGCCGTGGAAGTCCTTGATGGTGAAGCCGCCGATGCGGATCGGGAAACGGGCGTCGAAGCTATCGGAAAGCTTCACCTTGCCCGAATCGATCGCCATCGCGGTGGTGAAGGACTTGAAGGTCGAGCCCATCTCGAACGTGCCGTTCGACATGCGGTTCAGCCAGCCTTCGGCGGCCCCTTCCTGCGGGTTGTTCGGATCGAAATCCGGCGCCGAGGCCATGGCCAGCACTTCGCCGGTATTGGCGTCGAGCACCACGGCGCCCGCACCCTTGGACTTGTAGTTGACCACCGCATTAACGACGATCTCGCGCACGATCGCCTGCACGCGCAGGTCGATGGAAAGTTTCACCGGCTCCAGCGGCGTATCGCTGGTCATGCCGACGGCGGCGAGATCGGCAAGCCCCTGCGTGTCGATATAGCGTTCCATGCCAGCGACGCCGCGATTGTCGATATTGACGTAACCGACGACATGCGAGGCGGTCGGCCCGCCCGGATAGAAGCGGCGCTTTTCCGGCCTGAAACCGATGCCGGGAATGCCGAGCGCGAGAATCTGGCTCTGCTGCTTCGGCGTCAGCTGGCGGCGCAGCCATTGGAAATGCGATTTGGACGACAGCTTGCGATAGGTGCCCTTGACGTCGAGATCGGGCAGCACCGTCGCCAGCATTTCCACCGCCTCGTCGGGATCGACGATCTTGTGCGGCTCGGCGTAGAGCGAGACGGTGCGGATGTCGGTCGCCAGCACCTCGCCGTTGCGGTCGAGGATGTCCGGCCGCGAGGCCATGAAACGGTCGGCCGGCAGGATGCTGGAAACGACATCCGGCGAAGCGATACCGTATTGCACCAGCCGCCCGCCGATGACCACGTAGACCATGGAGAAACCGACCATGAGAATCGCCACGCGGCTGCGCGTCTGGCGGTTCTTCTTCTTCATCGTTCCCTGAAAGGCGGCTCCCTGTGGCCCACCGGCGCGGTTATGGCCGCCGGCGGAAAAGTGAGCCTTGCTCTTCAGCACCATGATCCGGGATAAAAAGGACATCAGGGCTTCACCGATCCAGTTACGATTTTATCAGCGGGTTTGCGGCCATTCTCGGCCGTCTTCTTTTGCTTGGCAGCCTTGCCGTCCTTGTCGCCCTTGTCGTCGGCGACTTCCACCGCCGGCAGTTCGTCGCGCAGCATCGGCAATTCGATGGGCTGGACGAGCTGGGTGGGATCGGTGGGGGCAAGCTTCAATTCGCCGTCATAGGTCTTGATCAGCTTTTCCAGGCGGTTAGGCTGGGTCAGCAGCGCCCAGTCCGCGCGCAACAGGTCGATCGTGTCCTTTTCCAGCTTGATCTCGGATTCGAGGCGCTTGACCTCTTCGAGCTTCAGCTCGGCGCGGTGCTTGATCGAATAGGTGACCGTCGCCGTGGCGGTCATGACGCCGATCAGGATGAAATCGAAGGTCTTCAGCATCGGTTTCAGCCTCCCAACTTTTCAAGACTGGCGAGATCGGGCAGATCGAAAATGGACATGTCGGCCTTTTCGGCCGGTGCCGCCGTGCGTTGCCCGACCCGCAGTTTTGCCGAACGGGCGCGCGGATTGAGCTCGGCTTCCGCCTCGCTTGCCGCCACCATGCCCTTGCCGACGGGGTCGAAGGTCGCGGCGCGCTCGACCGGCATCGGCATGTGGCGCGAGCCGCCGGCGCGGCCGGAACGATCGACGAAGAATTTCTTGACGATGCGGTCTTCCAGCGAATGGAAGGTGACGACGACCAGACGGCCGCCCGGCTTCAGCACCCGCTCCGCCGCAAGCAGCGCCTGCGCCAGCTCGCCCAACTCGTCGTTAACGAAGATGCGCAGCGCCTGGAAGACGCGCGTCGCGGGATGGATCTTGTCCTTGGCCTTGCGCGGCGTGACGATCTCGATCAGCCCGGCCAGATCGCGGGTAGTGCGGAAGGGTTCGTCGGCACGCTTTTTCTCGATGGCGCGCGCGATCCGCCCCGCCTGCTTCTCTTCACCGAGAAAACCGAAGATGCGGATGAGGTCAGAAACCTTGGCGCGATTGACGACATCGGCGGCCGAAACGCCGGACGCCGACATGCGCATGTCGAGCGGGCCGTTCTTCTGGAAAGAAAAGCCGCGATCGGCTTCGTCGATCTGCATCGAGGAGACGCCGATATCGAGAACGATACCGTCGAGGCCTTCAGCCGGCGCAAGCTCGCCAAGCCGCGAGAATTCGGAATGGACCAGCGACAGGCGGCCGTTGCTGGCTTGCACCAGCGCCCGGCCGCCTGCGATCGCCGTCGGATCGCGGTCGAGCGCGATCACGTTTGCCCCGGCTTCGAGGATGGCGGCGGTATAGCCGCCGGCCCCGAAGGTTCCGTCGAGGATCAGCTTGCCGGCCTGCGGCGCGAGCGCCTCGAGCACTTCCGCCAGCATGACCGGAATATGGCGAACCAGTCCGCCTTCGGCATCAGAATTCGTTCCTCCGCCAAGATTCGCCGTCATTCCGCATCCCCGTGTTACACCGTCGGACGCGTCCCTCTCAGTCTGCGTCCCTCTCGCGCCGCCGCCTGCACTTCCGCAAATGCGGGCGGATGCCATAGCTGAAAATGATCCGCCCGGCCCACGAAGGTCACTTCGGAGACGATCCCGGTAAAATCCCGGATGAAGTCCGTCACCATCATGCGCCCTTCGGAATCGAGCTTGATGAAGACCCCGCCCCCGTGGATGAGGAGCGACATCTCGTTCGCTTCCGGCGAGAAGGGATCTTCCGCCGCAATCTGCCGCTCGAACCGGTCGAGCAAATCCGGACCCCCGGCGCTGATCGCCGGAAACACGAAATCCTGGAAGCAGTAGAGCTCCTGGATATTCCGCTGAATCAAGACCGAACGAAATACCGAGGGCACGGAGACCCGGCCCTTGGCGTCGATCTTGCTGGTCACGTTGGAAAGGAAGCGGTTCATGATTCGATACAGCCGTTTCCCGTAAACGAAGGCGCCGCATCCGCCCCCGCGATATCGCCAGACTGGACGCGACCGGACCTGCGCCAAGGGTCTCATTCCCTTGGGCTTTTCCTTTCGGAAACCGTGCCGTCTGTATTTCCGGCCGGGTGTCAAATCGCATCTGAGCAATGTAGATTTGGGATACCATGGGACCATATGGGCGTCAATGGGAAGCGGCCGCGGGCGTCCCCGTAACCTGCATCGTTTATAAGCTGTTAAGTTTAATGAATCGTTATGAATCCGGGGATGGGCAACCCTGCCCGCACGGCATCAGACAGCCCACCGGGATAAAAATATCCCTGTTATTCCAGCATCTTGGCCGAAATATTCGTAACTTCGGAAATTCAACGGGGAAAATTGCCAGTTGGCCTGTAAGCCGGGTTCTGTATGGCTCCGGCTTTCACCGGAACGTGGCAGCCATTCCTCTGGGACAGGACTTGCGCCCTGCCTCTCGCAACCCACCCGGATGACGGGCCTGGAAACCGGCTGTGACGCGCGAACGCGCCCGTGTCATCCCTATTCGGTCTTGCTCCCGGTGGGGTTTACCGTGCCGCCGCTGTTGCCAGAGGCGCGGTGGGCTCTTACCCCACCCTTTCACCCTTACCCCGCCAGCTTTGCCGTCCGAAAACGGGACGGAAAAGCAGGCGGGGCGGTTTACTTTCTGTGGCACTTTCCCTGAGGTCGCCCTCGCCGGACGTTATCCGGCACCGTGTTTCCTTGGAGCCCGGACTTTCCTCACCCTACCGCCTTTCGGCATTGGTAAAGCGCGGCTGCCCGGCCAACTGGCAGCCGGTGCTTAAACGAGCGAGAGCCGAATTGCTACCGAAATATCGGGCCTCACCGGAATCGCGGTGAAAAATCGACGCCGGCATAGGCGGCATCGGTTACTCCGCCTTGAAGGATCGTCTCGGCGCCCAGCCGTCCGATCTCGTCCGAACTCTTCGCCGCCGCCCCGCAGCCGCCGGTGACCAGCGCGATGCGCGGCGAAGCCGAAAAGCCGATGGCCGGCAGCCCGGTCGGCGTGAAGCTCGTGACGCAGGAGCCGGTGGAAACCGAACGGATGGAAACGCCGTTCAAAAGCCCCTTCGCCACCCGCAGCAGGTGTGTCCTGGCGCTTTCGCGTCCCTCGCCGCGAAACCAGTCGCGCAGTTCAGCTTCGCTCTTCAGCTGGAGATCATGGGGATCGCCGCCGATCTTGAGATAGAACCGCCCGTCCGGATAGCGGATCGGCGGCAGCATGTAGATGGCGTCTTGCGGATCGTGCGGCGCGGTGATCAGTGACGGCATCGCCGCCAGCCGGGCCGCTTCCGCGGCATCCACCTCCATGAAGACGATGGTGCGGGCATAAACCGTCAGATCGACCGGCTGCGGCAAGAGGCTGTCGGCAATCGTGAATCCGCCCGCCGCCGCCAGAACCTTTTCGGCTGTGTAGCGCTCGCCCTCGGCGGTCATCACTTCGATGCCGTCGGCGCCGGGAAGAAGACGCACCGCCGTCTCGCGGATCAGCCGCGCGCCCGCCTTCTCCACCAGCCGCGACTGCGCCGCCACCAGGCGACGCGGGCTGATATGCCCGGCGCCTGCCGGCTCGAATACGCCTTCGCTGCCGGCTTCGACCGAGAAGAACGGAAACCGCTCCTTCAATCCCCCGTCGTCCAGCAGCATGGTCTCGACATCCAGAGACCCGGCGGCGGACAGCACATTGGCGATATAGTCATCGCCGTTCGCCCGCGCCGCACCGGCGACAAGGCAACCGACCTCGGAAAAGAAACCGATGCCGCTCTCCGCCTCGATATCGCGATACCGGGCGATGGAACGGTTGGCCAGCCGCGCCCAGACCGGGTTCGGATCGATGGTGCGGGTAATGCGGCCCTCGTCGTAATGGCTGGCGAAAACGCCGTCATGCGAACGCTTGTCCGCCGGCTCATCCGGACCGATGACGCCGACGCCATCGATCTCGCACGCCAGATATTTCGCCGCCGCGGCCCCCATCAGGCCGCGGCCGATCACCAGAACCTTGAAATCCGTCATCCTGACCTCCTTTCACACCCCGAAGCGCGGCAAGGCGGTGAGCAGCCGGTGCAGCGTGTCGATGGTCGAGACATCGGCGATGCCATCCACGCGCGCGGCGCGGAAGTGGCGTTGGAAGGCTTCGACGCAACCCGCCGTCTTCGCATCGTATTCGCCTGAAATTTCGACGCCGTAGCCATAAAGCGACAGCATGGATTGCAGCGCCTCGACCGGCTGGCCGCTATCGCCCTGCTGGAAGAAGCGCCCGCCGCCAAGCGCTGCCGGCTCCACCCAATGGCCGACGCCCTGCGCCGCCAGCCGATCCCATGGAAACTTTTCGCCCGGATCGACCTTTCGCACCGGCGCGACGTCGGAATGGCCAAGGATGCGCTCCGGTGCGATCCCCCGCCGCACCGCGATATCGCGGCAGAGCGCTATGACCGCAGCGATCTGCGCCTCCGGAAAATCCGGCAGGCCGCCGGGATGCCCGGCATTGGCGATCTCGATGCCGATGGAGAGCGAATTGATATCCACTTCGCCTGCCCAGAAACTCTTGCCGGCATGCCAGGCGCGGCGCGCCTCCGGCACCAACTGCAGCACGCGCCCGTCCTCATGCACGAAATAATGGCTGGAGACCTGGCTTTCGTCGCGACACAGCCAGTCGAGCGCGCCATCCGCCGTGCCCATGCCGGTATAATGGAGAAGGATCATGTCCGGCAGGCGGCCATCCGCCCGCTCGCCATGATTGGGGGACGGCTGCACCATGGTCGCCGCATAATCGGGCAGGAATGCGGATGTCATGCGGCGCGGCGCTCTTTCTCGATAGCCTCATAGGCCGCATTCAGCGTCGCCATGCGATTGTTGGCGATGGCGTGGAATTCCTCCGGCATGCCGCGCGCCGTCAGCATGTCGGGATGGTGCTCGGTGACCAGCACGCGGTATCGCTTGCGGATGGTGGCAAAATCGTCGGAACGATTGACGCCGAGCACCACATAGGGATCGATACCGTCGCGATGTACATGCCGCGCCGTTATCGTCTCGAAATGGCTTTCGCTGATGCCGAAGATTTCAGCGACGCGCCAGATGAAGGCCAGTTCCTTCTCGTGGATCGCACCATCTGCCTTGGCAATGTGGAACAGTCCGTCGACCACATCTTCCAGTACGGGGCAATTGGCCGCGCAGGTGCTGCACAGGCCGGCGAGTTTTTCGGCATAGGCCTCGTATCCCGCCACATCCTGGCGGGCGAGGTTATAGAGTCGGGCGACGTTCTTGGCCTGGTCGGGCGGATAGTCGAAGATCTCGCGGAAGGCATCGACCTCCGCTTCGGACACCACGCCGTCCGCCTTGGCCATCTTGGCCGAGAGCGCGATGACGGCAACCGAGAACGCCACCTTGCGGCGCGTTTCCGGATCGCCCTCGAACACCGTGCGGATTGCTTCGATAACGGCTGACAAGGCATTGCTGGCGGTGTCAGCGACCGCGCCCAGCAGTTTTTCCCAAAATGACATCTTGAGTCCGCGGATACAACAGAAGTGCAAGCTCACCAAAAACCACGCGGAAAAGCAAGTCAGCCTATGGACGCAGACCGTGTCACAGGTCACAGCGTCCCGATCGGCGACGGGATCCCGCGCCTTCCATCCGCAGTTTCGATCATCCTCTGTAGACGAAAATTTCGACGGAAACACGGCCAAGTCGCAGTCCGTGCCGCAGGTTTTCCCCCATGCCGTTTTTGCCGGCCGGCGCACCTGACCCGGTTAGCAGCCGGACGGCGCGCAAACCACGTGAAAAGGTCGAGGATTTCCACAAAACTTCACTTTACACCGAGGTCCGGCTGTCGCATCCATGCCTTGACGGAATGACGGCGCGACAGGCGCCGAAGGAGGAACCGATGGTGAAACACAAAGTTGCAATGCTGACCGCCGGCGGTCTCGCCCCCTGCCTGTCCTCGGCGGTCGGCGGACTGATCGAGCGCTACAGCGACATCGCCCCCGAAATCGACCTGATCGCCTATCGCTCCGGCTACCAGGGCGTGCTGCTCGGCGACAGCATCGCCATCACCCGGCAGATGCGCGAAAAGGCGCCATTGTTGCATCGTTACGGCGGCTCGCCGATCGGAAACAGCCGCGTCAAGCTGACCAATGCCGCCGACTGCGCCAAGCGTGGCCTCGTCAAGGACGGCGAAAACCCGCTGAAGGTGGCCGCCGAGCGGCTGGCCGCCGACGGCGTCACCATTCTCCACACCATCGGCGGTGACGACACCAACACCACCGCCGCCGATCTCGCCGCCTATCTCGGCGCCAACGGCTACGAGCTGACGGTTGTCGGCCTGCCGAAGACGGTCGACAACGACGTCGTGCCGATCCGCCAGTCGCTCGGCGCCTGGACCGCCGCCGAATACGGCGCGGCGTTTTTCGACAATGTTTCCAACGAGCAGAGTGCTGCACCCCGCACCCTCGTCGTGCATGAAGTCATGGGCCGCCATTCCGGCTGGCTGACGGCGGCGACCGCCAGGGCCTATGTCGATCGTATCAGCCACAACGAATACGTCGACGGCATGCTGATGGACCGCACGCTGAAGACCATCCAGGGCGTCTACCTGCCGGAAATGGCCTTCGACCTGCAGGCCGAGGCCGCCCGGCTGAAGGAGAAGATGGACCGCAACGGCTTCGTCTCGATCTTCGTTTCGGAAGGCGCCTGCCTCGACGCCATCGTTTCCGAGCGGGAAGCGGCCGGCGAAACCGTCAAGCGCGATGCTTTCGGCCATGTGAAGATCGACACGATCAATGTCGGCAACTGGTTCTCCAAGCAGTTCGCCGCCCTCCTCGGCGCCGAGCGCGCCATGGTGCAGAAATCCGGCTATTACGCCCGCTCCGCCCCGGCCAATGCCGACGACCTGCGCCTGATCCACAGCATGGTCGATCTCGCCGTCGAAAGCGCGCTCGCTGGCGTTTCCGGCGTGACCGGCCATGACGAGGGACAGGGCGGCAAGCTGCGCTGCATCGAATTCCCGCGCATCAAGGGCGGCAAGCACTTCGATCTCTCGGCGAAATGGTTCGGCGCGCTGATGGATGGAATCGGCCAGAAATATCAGGCCGCCTGATTGACGAAGCGCGGCGGCCGTGGCTTCCTTGAAAGCATGTCCGGAAAGGGTTGAAACCGGTTTTTTCCATTCGGAAATCGGATACACTCTGAAAGGACCACCGGGAGGAATCGATGCCGATTGAATTCTGGGTGATGTTCGCCTTGGGCGCCGCCATTCTCCAGCTTCTGCCGGGGGCGGGAAAACGTTGCCTGCTCTCCTATGCCCGCAGCGGCCGGCCGCTGCGCACGCTCGCCGCTGCCATTGCCGTCACGTTGTCGGCGACGGCGGTCATGGGCGTAATGCTGGTCGTCATCGGTTTCGTCATGTCGTCCTCGGCGCTGCTGGCCGCCGTCATCGGCGGCTTCGGTCTTTCCGTTCTGCTCGTCGGCGCGATGATCGCATGGCGCGTCAAGGGCATGACCGGGCTGATCGCCGACAACGACAACCTCTCCGAAACCAAGCCATTGCAAACATTCGGAAAAATCGCGTTCGACAACGCAACCGACCGTTGGCAGGCCCTGCTTTCGGCAGCCCTTGCCAGCCAGTTTGTATCGTCCAATGGAACGATTTTTTCTCAAGCCCTTGTTTTAACTATGACTTTTTTTGCGATCTCGCTCGCTTTGTCGTTCTTGTACGTTTTGGCGCCAAACTGGATGCTGATGCGGCTACGCCGTCTGGAATCGCGGAAAATCAAAGGCCGCGCGCGGGGTTGTCTGCGCGTTAGCACCGGCATCGTCACCGTCGGCTATCGCCGGCTGGCAGCCTGAGTGGCTTGCTCCAAACTTGCGGCTCGCTCACGAATACGTTAATGGGTGCAAAAAGGCGTTAACAGTGTCCCCTGATTTTTTGCGTGGCGGGCGCCAGAACTCACGAGAGTGACTCTATGGTAGCGATCGGATATTCCACCCTGAAACGCAATTCGGCCTTCGGCGTCGTCATGACGGTCGCACTCGCCGGATGCACCAGCGTCGAATACACTCCGCAGCATCAACTGACCGCCGCGCATGGTGCCGTTCCGGCCGCCAAGCCGCAGGCAACGCAGGTCGGTTACGCTGCATCCCATACCCAGGCCGCCGGTACGGTAGCGACCGCCCAGGCCGCCTCCGGCACCGCCGCGCAGGCCATGCCGACGACGGTGGCGGCTAAGACCTCGCGCGTCGTGCCGCAGGCGGAGACGGCCCAGGCCCGCATGATGCAGACCGCCGAAGGCCAGACGGCGCTTGCCCCCACCACGAACGCCGCCCCGGCGGCAAGTGCGGCCATTGCCGCTGTCGCGCCGCAGAGCGGCGCCCAGGCGATGTCCGTCGCCTATGCGGAAATGCCGCTGACCGACGAAGTCACCGCCATTCAGTCGGTCGTCCCGACCAAGCGCCCGGATCGCCCCTTTGGCGCCGATGCCGGCCCGCAACTCGCCTATGCCGCCATGCCGTCGCGCACGCAGGCGCGCGCCGCCACATCGCTGGCGATGATGGATTTCGACACCCGGCCGATGAGCGAGATCGAAAGCCGCATGGCGCCGACCGATGACGAAGCGGAAGCCCCCAAGGGCGGCCCGCGCGTCAACGACAGCATGATGAAGAAGCTGATTTCCAAATACGCTTCCCTCTACCAGGTGCCGGAAGCGCTGGTTCACCGCGTCGTGCGCCGCGAAAGCACCTACAATCCCCGCGCCTATGCCCATGGCAATTACGGCCTGATGCAGATCCGCTACAACACCGCAAAGTCGATGGGCTACAGCGGCCCGGCCTCCGGCCTGTTCGACGCCGAGACCAACCTGAAATACGCGGTCAAGTACCTGCGCGGCGCCTGGATTACCGCCGACAACAATCATGACAATGCCGTGCGCCTCTATGCCAGCGGTTATTATTACACCGCCAAGCGCAAGGGTCTGCTGAACCAGGTCCAGTAAAAACGCGCAATTCCATACGCAGCACGTCTCCAGGCCGGCCGCAAGCGCCGGCCTTTTTCGTGGGCTGTCGTGCAGGCTGTCACGAAGCCGGCGGGAACGACGCCGGAACCCCTGTTTCCTTGGCTTTCCCGTCATCCCCCGCCGGCGTCATCGCTCTGTAGCAGAAGCAGTTTACAGGCAGGCTGACCTATACGGAGGCCCGATCCCCATGAGCGAATTCGCCCACGATGCCGGTTTCAACACCAATCACCGCCTGAAGGATGCCCTGCTGCAACATCGCACGCTTTCAAGGGAAGGCCTGTCGGAACGGTTGTTCGGACTGCTGTTCTCCGGCCTCGTCTACCCGCAGATCTGGGAGGATCCCGACGTGGACATGGCGGCGATGGAACTCGGTGCCGGCCACCGCATGGTCACCATCGCGTCCGGCGGCTGCAATATGCTCGCCTATCTCAGCCGCCACCCGGCCCGCATCGATGTCGTCGACCTCAATCCGCATCACGTCGCGCTCAACCGGCTAAAACTCGCCG
The DNA here is from genome assembly GCF_029601685.1 of Rhizobium sp. YJ-22. Lineage (NCBI taxonomy): Bacteria > Pseudomonadati > Pseudomonadota > Alphaproteobacteria > Hyphomicrobiales > Rhizobiaceae > Rhizobium > Rhizobium sp. YJ-22. The sequence continues at coordinate 274,290 of NZ_JARRIR010000002.1, forward strand.
CCTTCCGTTTCCTCCCGACCCACGGCGATGTCGTGCGTCAGTTCGGCATGGAAAACATCGCCAGCAACAGCCGCGCCTATGATACCTTCATCGCGCCGAAGCTCGACGTCGCCACCCGCCGCTACTGGAATGGCCGCACCAACGCCTTCGGCCGTCGCCGCATCGACGTCTTCGACCGCAACATCTACAAGACCGGCCTGCTCGGCCGCTTCATCGGCGCCGGCCATCTCGTCGCCCGCCTCTATGGCGTGCGCCTCTCGGAGATGATCGAGACGCGCTCGCTGCGCGAGCAGCGCCATTTCTTCGAGACCCGTGTCGCGCCGCTGTTCGACAAGCCGGCGATCCGCTGGCTCACCAGCCGCAAGAGCTCGCTGTTCGGTCTTGGTATTCCGCCGCAGCAGTTCGACGAGCTCGCCTCGCTCTCGGATGGCAAATCCCTTGCCCCGGTGCTGAAGGCCCGGCTTGAGAAGCTGAGCTGCCATTTTCCGCTGCGCGACAATTACTTCGCCTGGCAGGCCTATGCGCGGCGCTACCCGACCGGCGCGGAAGGCGCTCTGCCGACCTATCTCAAGCTCGAGCATTACGACGCCATCCGCGCCAATGCCGAGCGCGTCGAGGTGCACCATGCCGGCTTCACCGAGCTTCTGGCGCAAAAGCCTGCCGAGAGCGTCGACCGTTTCGTACTGCTCGACGCCCAGGACTGGATGACGGACGGGCAGATCAACGCCCTGTGGAGCGAGATCAGCCGCGCTGCCGCTCCCGGCGCGCGCGTCATTTTCCGCACCGCCGCCGAAAAGAGCGTCATCGAAGGCCGCCTGTCGCAGGCGCTACGCGAGCGCTGGACCTATCTCGCCGAGCGTTCGGCCGAGCTGAACCTGCGCGACCGCTCCGCCATCTATGGCGGCTTCCATATCTACGAGAAGACCGCCTGATGACGCGCACGGACGCCCATGCGCTGAACATGGACCGGATGTATCGCTACCAGCGCCACATCTACGACCTGACCCGCAAATATTACCTGCTCGGCCGCGACGGCACGATCCGCCGCCTGGCGCCGCCGGCCGGGGGTACGGTGCTGGAAGTCGGCTGCGGCACTGGCCGCAACCTGCTTCTGGCCGCCCGTGCCTTCCCGCAGGCGCGGCTGTTCGGCCTCGATATTTCCGCACAGATGCTGGCGACCGCACGGCGCAATTTTTCCGGCAGCGTAACGACGCCGGACCTGCGTGTCGCGGATGCCTGCGACTTCCGCGCCACAGATTTCGGGCAAGACGGTTTCGACCGGGTGCTGATCTCCTATGCCCTGTCGATGATCCCCGACTGGCCGTCGGCGATCGACTGCGCGCTGGCTGCGCTGAAACCCGGCGGCTCGCTGCATGTGGTCGATTTCGGCCAGCAGGAAGGCCTGCCTGGCTGGTTTGGCGCCGGCCTCAAGGCGTGGCTCAGGCGCTTCCATGTCACGCCGCGGGCCGACCTCAACGCTGTGCTGGCCGAGCGCGCCCGCTGCTGGAACGGCCGGCTGGAAATCGAAAGCATCGGCGGCGGTTACGCCTGGCGGGCCATAATTCGCCTTCCGGCGGCTTATGGGCCTTGCAACTAACCGAATTTTTACGTTGTTATGGTGAAGAAGAGGTTCACGCCTCTGGGGACATCGAATCACGGAACCGTTCAGTGGGCGCCAACCATCATGCCATGCTCTGTGGGATGCTCATGCGACGGCTTGTTCTAGCGTTTTTCCCCCTCGCCCTCCTGCTTGCCGGCTGCACGTCGTCGAGCTACGACCTCATCGAAACAGCGGCGATCTCGCCGAAATTCCAGGACAAGGATCCGCAGGATTTCGGCCCGAAGCATCCTCACAAGCACCCCATACACGGTATCGACGTCTCCAAATGGCAGGGCGATATCGAATGGGAAAAGGTGAAGGCATCGGGCGTCTCCTTCGCCTTCATCAAGGCGACCGAAGGCAAGGACCGGCTCGACCCGAAGTTTCATGAGTACTGGCAGCGCGCAGGCGCTGTCGGCATTCCTTATGCGCCCTATCACTTCTATTATTTCTGTTCCACGGCCGACGAGCAGGCCGACTGGTTCATCCGCAACGTGCCCAAGGCGGCGACGCGCCTGCCGCCGGTGCTGGACGTCGAATGGAACGGCGAGTCCAAGACCTGCACCACCCGTCCCGACCCTTCGACGGTGCGCAGCGAAATCAAGCGCTTCATGGATCGGCTGGAGGCCTATTACGGCAAGCGGCCGATCATCTACACCTCGGTCGACTTCCACCGCGACAATCTCGTCGGTTATTTCAGCGATTATTACTTCTGGGTTCGTTCCGTCGCAGCCCACCCGGAAAAAACCTATGCCGATCGCCGCTGGGCCTTCTGGCAATATACCTCGACGGCGGAGGTGCCCGGAATCAAGGGCAATACCGACATCAACGTCTTCGTCGGCTCGGTGAAGAACTGGAAGAAGTGGCTGGCCTCGGTCACCGCCTCCTGACCGGTTTTCCGTCCGCACCACGTTAAAACACCGCCATCGCCGGCCGGTTTCTTGCTTCCGTCACAATGTTCTGAAAAGCCGGCACACGAAAACAACAAAAGGATTGTCGCATGAATTCTCGTCTCGTCCGCCGTTTCGGTCTCGCGCTCGCTCTCGGAACGCTTCTGGCCTCGACAGCCTCGGCCGAACAATGCGGCGGCGATCTCTCCGCCTTCCTGGCCGGCGTCAAGGCGGAAGCCATCGCCAAGGGCCTGTCCGCCGAAGCCGCCGACAAGGCGCTGGCCGGCGCACAGATCGACCAGAAGGTCTTGTCGCGCGACCGCGCCCAGGGCGTCTTTCGCCAGACCTTCACCGAATTCTCCCAGCGTACAGTCTCCAAGGCGCGCCTTGATCTCGGCGCCAAGAAGATCAAGGAATATGCCTCGGTCTTTAAGCGCGCCGAGGACGAATTCGGCGTACCCGCCGGCGTCATCACCGCCTTCTGGGCGATGGAAACCGATTTCGGCGCCGTGCAGGGCGATTTCAACACCCGCAACGCGCTGGTGACCCTTTCGCATGATTGCCGCCGCCCGGAACTGTTCCGGCCGCAGCTCATCGCCCTGATCGAGATGGTGCAGCGCGGCGACCTCGACCCGCAGACCAATACCGGCGCCTGGGCCGGCGAGATCGGCCAGGTGCAGATGCTGCCCAAGGACATCATCGCCTTCGGCGTCGATGGCGACGGTGACGGCCACGAGAGCCTGAAGACCAGCGCGCCGGACGCGATCATGACCGCCGCCAAGTTCATCCAGCATCTCGGCTTCAAGCGCGGCGAGCCGTGGATCCAGGAAGTGACGCTGCCGAAGGAATTGCCCTTCGAGAAATCCGGCCTCGGCGGCACGATGACCGCAGGCGAATGGTTCGCGCTCGGCGTCAAGCCGCGCGACGGCAATACCCGTTTCTCGTCTCTGGCCGCCTCGCTGGTGCTGCCGCAAGGCCGCAACGGCCCGGCCTTCATCGCCTATCCGAACTTCAACATCTATCTGGAATGGAACAAGTCGTTCATCTACACGACCTCCGCAGCCTATTTCGCCACGCGCCTGATGGGCGCCGAGCCCTATCTCAAGGGAAGCCCGGAGCAGGGCCTCAGCGCCGACGACATGAAGGGCCTACAGACCAAGCTGCAGCAGCGCGGCCATGATGTCGGTGAAATCGACGGAATCCTCGGGTCCGGCACACGCGTCGCCATCCAGAAGGAACAGCAACGCCTCGGCATGGCCGCCGACGGCTGGGCGACACCGGCGCTGCTCAACGCGCTTTGAACGGCGCAGCCGCGTAATCCGAAGTGGGGGCAATCACATTTGCCCTCATCCGGCCTGCCACCTTCTCCTTGGCTGCGGGGCGAAGGGCTATGCTGTGCCGTTCTCACAAATCGGTGACCCATTGCGGGGCAAATCCCGACTGCCCCGCCAAAGCTGGACAAAGCTTTGTCTCCATAACAAGAATCGGGTGGCTCTCCATCGGCCGACATCCTAAGCACGATTCCGTTCAGGAGGAATCGCCATGGCCGCCGTCACCGCCCCCCGCATGAATGCCATGACATGGGGCCTGCTGTTGCTGCTCGGCTTCATCTGGGGCGGCTCGTTCTTTTTCGCCCGAGTGGCCGTTCAGCATATCCCGCCGTTCACGCTTGTCTTCCTGCGCCTGTTTCTCGCCGCTCTTGCCCTGCATGTCTATCTGCACGGCGCCCATGACCTTTATGGCTGCCTGCGCCGCCGCTGGCGCGAATTCGCCATCCTCGGCCTGATCAACAATGCCCTGCCGCATGTGCTGATCTTCACCGGCCAGACACAGATCGGCGCCGGCCTCGCCTCGATCCTCAATGCCACCACGCCGATCTGGACGGTGCTGGTCGCCAATAGCTTTACCTCGGATGAAAAGCTGACAGGCCAGAAGCTTGCCGGCTGTGTGCTGGGCCTGTTGGGCACGGCGGTGCTGATCGGCCCCGGCGCGCTCGCCCGGAGCGACATTCCCTTCTGGGCGCTGGCGCTGCCGGTTCTCGCCGCCATTTCCTATGGCGTCGCCGCGACCTATGGCAAGCGTTTCCGTGGACTGCCCGCCCCGGTCACCGCAACCGGGCAACTGACCTTTTCCTCGTTGATGATGCTGCCAGCCTGCCTCGTCATCGACAGCCCCTGGACCCTGCCGATGCCGCCACTCGACGTCATCATGGCGGTACTTGGCCTGGCGCTGCTTTCCACCGCCTTCGCCTATATCCTGTTCTTCCGCATCATGAGCCTTGCGGGCGCCACCAATGCGTCGCTGGTGACGCTGGTGGTGCCGCCCGGCGCCATCCTCCTCGGCGCCGTCTTCCTCGACGAGCGGCTGGGATGGGGAGACATCGCCGGCATGGCGCTGATCGGCGCCGGCCTGATCGTGCTCGATGGCCGACTCGCCGGTGGGTTGCGCCGCGCCTGAACAAAAAGCTTGCGGCCGCAACTCAGCTCCCAAACATAAGCTTTTGATTCCAATTGAAAATTCAATGCGTCGCCCTGTGGATAACCAGATGATTCAGGGACGTTTCGCCGCCTTCACCAAGTGTAAATCAATCCAAATAAAGCGTGAATTTTTTTCGTCTTAAATTCCATGGACTTACTCGACAATTGCTGCGGGAATCCCGGATTCCTTTCGCAATGCAGCATGGAAAAGGCTTTTCGCCCGACATATTTCAGACATATGTTTTAACGGTCAACGCAAGGAGGCACACAAATGGGACTTACGTACTCTTTCAATGTCCTTCTGGTAGGTGCAGCGATTGCATTCATCGGGGCCATGCTTTTCATCTGAAAGGCCCGCATTGTCGGGTCATGGCTGTCGTTAATGACTTTGGACCCATTCGTACCACTCTAAGCACGACAAACGCATGGCGAACCTCGCCATGCGTTTCACTTTATCAGGCGGCTGCACCGGCAGCAGTGCTGGCCGGGCGCAGGCCGAGCATGCGCAGGGCGCGGTTCGTCAGCGGCGCACGGTTCATCGTATAGATATGGAATTCATGGATGCCGCGGCGATAGAGATCGGCCATCTGCTCGGCCGCCAGTTCCGCGGCCACTGTGGCGCGGGCCGCCGGGTCAGCGTCGAGATGCGCCAGGCGGGCGTCGATTGCAGCGGGAATGCCTGCCCCGCAGGCGCCGGCGAAACGCTTGAGCTGCTGCAGGTTCTGGATCGGCATGATGCCGGGCACCACCGGAATACGGATGCCGGCGGCGCGCACCTTCTCCAGGTAACGCTCGAACTGGTCGTTGTCGAAAAAGAACTGGGTCAGCGCCCGTGTCGCACCGGCATCGACCTTACGCTTCAACATATCGATATCGGCGGCGACATCGGCGCTTTCCGGATGCTTTTCCGGATAGGCAGAGACGGAGATCTCGAAATCGTCGATCGCCCGCAGACCGGCCACCAGCTCTGCGGCATTGGCATAACCGCCGGGATGCGGCCGGTAGGCGGCGCCGGCGCCATCCGGTGGGTCGCCGCGCAGGGCCACGAAATGACGCACGCCGATGCGGCGGAAATCATCCACCACTTGCGCCACCTCCTCGCGCGTCGCGCCGACGCAAGTGAGATGCGAAGCGGTGCTGAGCGACGTGTGACGTAGCAGGCGCTCGACGGTGCTGCGCGTCGGCTCGCGGGTCGAGCCGCCCGCCCCATATGTCACGGAGACGAATTCCGGCTGCCATGCGGCCAGTTCATCGACGGTGGACCACAATTGCCCCGCCATTTCCTCGGATTTCGGCGGAAAGAATTCGAACGACAGTCGAATTCGGGCAGCGTCAGACGAAGAAAGAAGGGGCTGGGACATGTTAGCTCCTGTCAGGACTGGAAGAGACGGAATGCGACGGCCGGCGATCCTGCGCCAGCCAGATGGTGACGGTGAGCCCGCCCTGCCCGCCCGAAGGCAGGTCGACGGCGCGCACCAGGTCGAGACCGGCCCGCTTCAGCCAGTCGGCCATGGTCTGGTGCGAGAAGCCGAGGCGGACATGGGCATGCTCGTCGCGCAGATGGTCGAGCGTGTGCGGCGCGAGGTCGATGATGACAAGCCGGCCACCGGGTTTCAGCATCCGCGCCGCTTCAGCCACCGCCAGTTCGGGCTGATCGAGGAAATGCAGCACCTGATGGACGGTTACCAGGTCGTATTCATTGCCGTCATAGGCGAGATTGAGAATATCGCCATGGCGCACCGCCGCCTTGCTGACGCCGGCACGGTCGAGATTGGCGCGCGCCACCGACAGCATGTCGCGGCTGGTGTCGATGCCGAGCGCCCGGTCGTAATAGGGCTCCAGCAGTTCGAGGATACGGCCCGTGCCGGTGCCGAGATCGAGCAGCGCGCCGACCGGGCGCTTTCCGATCTGTTCGACCAGCGCCGCATCGATGTCGGCGTCGCTGACATGCAGGCGGCGCAGTTCGTCCCATTCGGAGGCGTTGCGGCTGAAATAGGCCTGCGCCCGCTCCGAACGCTGGCGCTTGACCGCCGCCAGTCGCTCGCCGTCCCGTTGCAGCACGCTGTCGTCAGGCGCAGTGGCAGCGAGGATGGTGCGGGCCAGCGCTGCGGCGCTGGCATCGCGGCGGAAGCCGAAATAGGCCCAGGCGCCCTCCTGGTAACGGTCGACGATGCCCGCTTCCGCCAGAAGCTTCAGGTGACGGGAAATGCGCGGCTGCGACTGGCCGAGGATCTCGGTGAGATCGGAGACGGTGAGGTCGCCCTCGGCGAGCAGCGCCAGCAGGCGCAGCCGCGTCGGCTCGGCCGCCGCCTTCAGAATATCCACCAGATTGTCCAGCCCGAAGGTCGTCAGCTTCTTCATCTTTCATCCAATCAAGACATAAAGATATCTTTATGTGATTAATTCACGATGCGCAAGAGGGAATTCCCCCGCCTTGCCATGGTGCCCATAACAAAAAACCCCGGCAAGGCCGGGGTTTCGTTTCGCTGCGCTGCAAGCACCGCTTAGCGGGTCAAGCGCTTGTAGGTGACGCGCTTCGGGTTGACGGCGTCGGGGCCGAGGCGGCGGATCTTGTCCTTTTCATAGTCCTCGAAGTTGCCTTCGAACCATTCGACATGGCTGTCGCCTTCGAAAGCGAGGATATGCGTCGCCAGGCGGTCGAGGAACATGCGATCGTGGCTGATGATGACGGCGCAGCCGGCGAAGTTTTCCAGCGCGTCTTCGAGAGCCGCGAGCGTTTCGGTGTCGAGGTCGTTGGTCGGTTCGTCGAGCAGGAGAACGTTGCCGCCGGCCTTCAGCATCTTGGCGAGATGCACGCGGTTGCGCTGACCGCCCGAGAGGTTGGCGACCTTCTGCTGCTGGTCGCCGCCCTTGAAGTTGAAGGCGCCGCAATAGGCGCGCGAATTCATCTCGTGCTTGCCGAGCTTGATGATGTCGTTGCCGCCGGAGATTTCTTCCCAGACGGTCTTGCTGCCGTCGAGCGAGTCGCGGCTCTGGTCGACATAACCGAGATGCACCGTATCGCCGATGCGGATTTCGCCGCTATCGGGCTTCTCCTGGCCAGTGATCAGGCGGAACAGCGTCGTCTTGCCGGCGCCGTTCGGGCCGATGACGCCGACGATGCCGCCGGGCGGCAGCTTCAGGGTTAGGTCTTCGAACAGCACGCGGTCGCCATAGGACTTGGTGAGGTTTTCGGCCTCGATGACCACTTGGCCGAGGCGTTCGCCGACCGGGATGATGATCTGGGCTTCGCCGGGACGACGATCTTCGGCGGCCTTGACCAGTTCGTCATAGGCGCGGATACGGGCCTTGGACTTGGCCTGGCGCGCCTTCGGGCTGGAGGCGATCCATTCCTGCTCGCGCGACAGCGCCTTCTGGCGGGCGCCCTCTTCGCGGTCTTCCTGCGCCATGCGCTTGGCCTTGGCGGTCAGGTAGGCGGAATAGTTGCCCTCGTAGGGGATGCCGCGGCCACGGTCGAGTTCGAGGATCCAGCCGGTAACGTTGTCGAGGAAGTAGCGGTCGTGGGTGACCATCAGGATGGCGCCCGGATATTCGCGCAGGTGCTTTTCCAGCCAGGCGATTGTCTCGGCGTCGAGATGGTTGGTCGGTTCGTCGAGCAGCAGCAGGTCGGGCTGGCGCAGCAGCAGCTGGCAGAGCGCGACGCGGCGCTTTTCACCGCCGGATAGATTGTCGATGGTCGCATCGCCCGGCGGGCAGCGCAGCGCGTCCATGGCCATTTCGACCTGGCTTTCCAGATCCCACAGGTTCTGGCTGTCGATGATGTCCTGGAGCTTGGCGCCCTCTTCCGCCGTCTCGTCTGAATAGTTCATCATCAGCTCGTTGTAGCGGTCGAGGATCGCCTTCTTGTCGGCCACCCCTTCCATGACGTTGCCGAGCACGTTCAGCGACTCGTCGAGCTGCGGCTCCTGCGCCAGATAGCCAAGGGTGGCGCCATCGGCGAGCCAGGCTTCGCCCGTCCATTCCTTGTCGAGGCCGGCCATGATCTTGAGCACGGTCGACTTACCGGCGCCGTTCGGGCCGAGGATGCCGATCTTGGCATCCGGGTAGAAGGACAGGTGGATGTTTTCGAGGATCTTCTTCGGGCCGTAAGCCTTGTTCAGACCGGCCATGTGATAGATGAACTGGCGTGCCATCGGGACAATCACTCCGCAGGAGGGGAAAAGGGGATTTGCCGCTATGTAGGCGAAATGCGCCACGCGGGCAATCACCAAACGTCCTCGCCCCTATTGGAAACCCGCCGCGTCCACCTCGCCTTCGGGACAACCGAACTTGGTGGTGCCGGCCGCGGCGATCCGTTCGGCAAGCCCGGCATCCCCCTTCAGCTCGCCCCCGAGGCCGATGGTCAGCTCCACCACCAGCCTCCGGCCGCCATCCTCGCGGCAGCTCATGCGCACCCGCTCGCCGGCACCAGCGCCAAACGCCTGCGCGAAGGCAGCCTTCACCTCGGCTTCGCGGACCAGCTTGCCGATCCTGTCCCGGAACAGTTGGCCGACCGCGGAGGCATTCAGCTCCTCCATCAACGAAACGGACAGGCCGAAATAGCTGCTCTGGTCGAGGTTCGAGCAGGTGCCGTGCTTGAGCCATTCATGGCGGTCGAGGCCGGACTGGGCGCCGGGCATCAGCCTGGCCAGTCTTCCGGCGAGCGCCTCCGGCAGGGCGACAGGCGGCAGCGCCAGCCATCCACGTTGCTTGTCGCGCGCCTTGTCCGCTTCGGCCACGCCGCAATAGGATTGCCGCATGCGCCAAAGGCCATGCAGGGAAAAGCGCGAGGCATCGTCGCGGTCCGCCGTCTGCGAGCGGCATTCCGGCAACGTATTGCGCCCTTCGCAGAAAGCCGGTTGCCAGCTTGCTGCGAGGATGAATGTCGTGCGCCCGTCCCTGGCCAGCGAGGAGCGGCAAGACAGGCACAGAAAGGCGATGCCGCAAAGCGCCAGCCATACGATCCGCATGAACATCTCCATGAAGAACAAAACAGGATCAAATAATCACATGGCGCGTCCATGCGCAACCGAAATTCGCGCCTGACGCGAACCATTTCCGCCACATGCCTTGCCTTTGCCGGCAGAATGCTTTTCCCTCGCGCACGGCAAGGGGAGGAAACGCATGTTCGCCGAGACACGCCGCCTATGGCGGCCGGATGGCGCCGCCATCGCCTGGCATCACGAAGCGGCCGCAGGCGCGGCCCGCGGCATCCTCCTCATCTGCCATGGCCTGGCCGAACATGCGCGCCGCTACGCGCGCTTTGCGGCGACGATGGCTGCCGCCGGGTATCATGTCTATGCCCACGACCATCGTGGCCACGGCGAAACCACCGCGCCGGGCGCGCCGCTGGGACGCTTTGCCCAGCATGGCGGCGCGGATATCGTCATCGCCGATGTGCTGGCGATCCGCGAACTGGCATGGGAACGACATGGCGATCTACCGGTCATCCTCTTCGGCCATTCCATGGGTGGATTGATCGCGCTGGATGCCGCGCTGGCCCATCCACATGCATTCGCCGCACTGGCCGTCTGGAATGCGGATGCGCGCGGCGGCTTGCGGGTGCCGGCGGCGACATTCATTCTGAAGCTCGAGCGCATGTTCAAGGGCTCGGATGTCCCCAGCGACATGCTGCCGCGCCTGACCTTCCAGGCCTGGGCAAAGGCGATCGAAAACGCGAAAACGCCCTTCGACTGGCTATCGCGCGACGATGCCGAAGTAGCCGCCTATATCGCCGATCCGCTATGCGGCTTCGATGCCAGCGTCTCGCTGTGGCTCGATATATTCGCCCTGATCGGCCGCCTGCCCGCGCGGCTGCGTGCAGCGCCGCAAGCCCGCGATCTTCCGGTGCATCTGCTCGGCGGCGACGCCGATCCGGCCACCGATGGCGGCGCCAGCATGATCTGGCTCGGGAATCGATTGAAAATGCACGCAATCTCGAATATCAGCTCTCACATCCTGTCCGGCATGCGCCACGAGACGCTGAACGAGATCGGATGGGAGACCGCGGTGTCGGACTTCGCGGCCTGGTGCAATCAGGTCTGCGGCCGACAGGGAGGAAAAGGCGGGACGGAGGCATGACGGTCCAGACGGACACGGAGCGGGCGGCATCGCTGAACGGCGGTGTGATGACCGGCATGGCGCTGATGCTCGCCGGTGTGCTGATCGCACCGCTGATCGACATCTTCTCCAAGCTCGCGACCGCGCATCTGTCGTCGACGGCGGTCGCCTTCGTGCGTTTTGTCCTGCAATCGAGCTTCATGCTGCCTTTCATGCTGTGGCGCGGAAGCTGGCGCGAAATTCGCCTGAGCCAGGCCGGCTTTCACGCCATTCGCGGCGGGGTGCTGGCGCTCTCTATGATTTCCTTCGTCACAACGTTGCGCCATATGGAAGTGGCCGATGCCATCGCCATCTTTTTTGTCGAACCGATGATTTTGACCATCCTTTCCAGTATCTTTCTCGGGGAAACGATCGGCTGGCGGCGGTATACGGCCTGCGGCGTCGGCTTTCTCGGTGCGCTGCTGATCATCCAGCCAAGTTTCGGCGAGGTCGGGCCGGTGGCGCTGCTTCCGGTGGTGACGGCCTTCTGCGTGGCGATCTTCGCGATCATGACGCGATTGCGGGCGCATCGGGAAGACCCCTGGGCAATGCAATTCCAGACCGGCATCTGGGGCGGCCTCTTCTGCGCGCTGGCGCTTCTCGTCCTCGATCCGCAGGGTACGGCCGATATCGCGAACCTGCCGGGCAACATGTCCGCGATCGGGCTCTTGTTCGGCGTCAGCCTCGCCGCCACCACCTCAGGCATTCTTTCGGTCTATGCCTATCGCCACGCGCCGGCCTCGACGCTGGCGCCGCTGCAATATTTCGAAATCGTCTCGGCGACGGTTCTCGGCTGGTATGTGTTTGGCAAATTCCCCGATGCCTTGAAATGGCTCGGCATCGCCATCATCATCGCGTCCGGCCTTTATATTCTCTGGCGCGAGCGCAAGATCATGTCGCTGCTTCCCCCAACCGGCGAGCCGACGCCCAATCCCTGACGAACATCTGGAGTTTTTCCATGCCTGCCATGCCCCTCCGCAAGCCGCCACTTTCTGGCATACGCGTCATCGAGCTGGCCCGCGTGCTGGCCGGCCCCTGGGCGGGGCAGATGCTGGCGGATATGGGCGCCGACGTCATCAAGGTGGAAAATCCGAACGGCGGTGACGATACCCGCGCCTGGGGCCCACCCTTCGTCGAGGGCGCGGATGGCAAAAACCTGTCCGCTGCCTATTACCACTCGACCAATCGCGGCAAGCGCTCCATCGGCGTCGATTTCTCGACGCCAGAGGGGCAGGAAACCATCAAGCGGCTGGTGCGCCACAGCGACGTTCTGATCGAGAACTTCAAGGTCGGCGGCCTCAGGAAATACGGGCTGGATTATGAGAGCCTGCGGGCGATCAACCCGAAGCTTGTGTATTGCTCGATCACCGGCTTCGGCCAGACCGGCCCCTATGCCGGCTTTGCGGGGTACGATTACATCGTGCAGGGCATGTCCGGCTTCATGTCGATCACCGGCGAAGCAGACGGGCAGCCGATGAAGGCGGGCGTCGCCATCGCCGATATCTTCACCGGCATCTATGCGGTTTCGGCCATCGAAGCGGCGCTGATCCATGCGTTGAAGACCGATGAAGGCCAGCATGTCGACATGGCGCTGCTCGACGTCCAGGCCGGCATCCTCGCCAACCAGAACATGAACTACCTGATTTCCGGCAACTCTCCGGCGCGCATGGGCAATGCCCATCCCAATATCGCGCCCTATGAGGTGGTGCCGGCTGCAGACGGCCACCTGATCCTCGCGGTCGGCAATGACGGCCAGTTCCGCAAGCTCTGCGGCATTCTCGGCCTCGATACCCTGCCCGACGACGAGCGTTTTTCGACCAACCGCGCCCGCGTCGCGCACCGCGCCGAATTGCGGCCGCTGGTCATCGGCCAGACGGCGCGCTTTGCCAAACGCGAACTGCTGAACGCCTGCGAGAGCAACGGCGTGCCGGCCGGCGCGATCAACACCATCGGCGAAATGTTCGAGGATCCCCAGGTCAAGGCGCGCGGTTTGCGCATCGATTTGCAGGATCGCGATGGCAACACCATTCCGGGCGTGCGCACGCCGGTGGTGCTGTCGGAAACACCGCTGGTCTACGAACGGCCGAGCCCGCGCGTCGGCGAACATACGGACGAAGTCCTGGCGGAATTGAAGGAGTGGGAAAACCATGCGTGAGACGAAGAAAACCGGCGGCGAGCTGATCGTCGAGGCGCTCAAGGCCAATGGCGTGCGTCGCGTCGCCTGTGTGCCGGGCGAAAGCTACCTGGCGGTGCTGGATGCGCTGCACGATACCGATATCGAGGTGCTGGTTTGCCGCCAGGAAGGCGGCGCGGCGATGATGGCCGATGCCTGGGGCCGGCTGACCGGCGAGCCCGGCATCTGCATGGTCACCCGTGGCCCGGGCGCCACCAATGCCTCCGCCGGCCTGCATGTCGCCATGCAGGATTCCATTCCGATGATCCTGTTCATCGGCCAGGTGCAGCGCGATGCGCGCGAGCGCGAGGCCTTCCAGGAGGTGGAATTCCGCCGGGCCTTCACCGAATTCGCCAAATGGGTCGGCGAGATCGACGATGCCCGGCGCATTCCCGAATTCGTCACCCGCGCCTTCGCCGTCGCCACCTCCGGCCGCCCCGGCCCGGTCGTGCTGACCCTGCCCGAGGACATGCTGCGCGACGAAGTCGAAGCCCCCGACGCCCGCCCGTTCACGCCGGTCGAAAGCCATCCCGGCCCGGCGCCGGTCAAGGCATTCGAGGAACTGCTCGCCAAGGCCGAGCGCCCGCTGGTTATCCTCGGCGGCACGCGCTGGACGGAAAAGGCGGTCGCCGATTTCCAGAGTTTCGCCAGCCGCTACAAGCTGCCGGTCGGCTGCTCCTTCCGCCGCCAGATGCTGTTCGACCACACGCATCCGAACTATGCCGGCGATGTCGGCATCGGCATCAATCCGGCGCTGGCCAAAGAAGTGCGCGAGGCCGACCTGATCGTGCTGCTCGGCGGGCGTTTCTCGGAAATGCCCTCCTCCGGCTATACGCTGATGGATATCCCCTATCCGAAGCAGAAGCTCGTCCATGTCTATCCCGACCCGGACGAACTCGGCCGCGTCTATCGCCCCGATCTGGCCATCGCGGCCGCGCCCGCCGATTTCGTTGCAGCCCTTGCCGGTCTGTCGCCGGTCGGGGAACCCGTCTGGGCCGCGCGCACCGAGGCGATGCATGCCGCTTATCTTGCCTGGTCGACGCCGCCGGCCACCGGTCCCGGCTCGGTGCAGATGGGGCCGATCATGGAATGGCTGGAGGCCAACACCGCCGCCGATGCCATCTTCACCAATGGCGCCGGCAATTACGCCACCTGGGTGCATCGCTTCCACCGCTTCCGCCGTTTCGCCACGCAGGCGGCCCCGGCCTCCGGCTCGATGGGCTACGGCCTGCCGGCGGCGGTCGCGGCCAAGCAGCTTTTCCCGGATCGTGAGGTTATCTGCTTTGCCGGCGACGGCTGCTTTATGATGCATGGGCAGGAATTCGCCACTGCCATCCGCTACAACCTGCCGATCATCACCGTCGTCGTCAACAACGGCATCTACGGCACGATCCGCATGCATCAGGAGCGGGAATATCCCGGCCGCGTCAGCGCCACCGGCCTGACCAACCCGGATTTTGCCCAGCTTGCCCGCGCCTATGGCGGTTATGGCGAGACGGTGGAAAAGACCGAAGATTTCGCCGGCGCCTTCAAACGGGCGCGCGCCAGCGGTAAGCCGGCGATCATCGAGATCAAGCTCGACCCGGAAGCGATCACACCAACCCGCACTTTGTCGCAAATCCGCGATAAAGCCTAAAACCATGAAGGCCGGTGGAGCGATCCACCGGCCTTCATCATTTCGGGTCTGCCGCAGGACTTAGAGAGCGGCGACAACCGTGAACTCGACCTTGTAATCCGGCGTGGCAAGTGCTGCCTGGCTGGTGGCGCGAGCCGGCGTGTTGGCCGGATCGACCCAGGATTCCCAGACGGCGTTCATCTCGCCGAAGGTCGACATATCAGAGAGATAGATCA
The DNA here is from genome assembly GCF_029601685.1 of Rhizobium sp. YJ-22. Taxonomy (NCBI): domain Bacteria; kingdom Pseudomonadati; phylum Pseudomonadota; class Alphaproteobacteria; order Hyphomicrobiales; family Rhizobiaceae; genus Rhizobium; species Rhizobium sp. YJ-22. The sequence continues at coordinate 289,380 of NZ_JARRIR010000002.1, forward strand.
GCGTTTGCAGGATCTTCGACTTGTCGGTGCCGGCGGCGGCGAGCAGGCGGTCGACTTCGGCCAGCGCCGACTTCGACTGTTCGGTGACGGTTGCACCCTGGCCGACCTGGCCCGAGAGGTAGACGGTGTTGCCGTGAACGACGGCACCGCTCATACGGGGACCGGGCTCGATGCGCTTGATGCTCATGGGTATCTCCTCATGCGGTTGAAAAAGCAAAGGCCGCGCCCCGGAAAGCCAGGGAGCGGCTGGTGAAAAACTGCGCGGCTCTCAGCCGCGGATATGCAGCGTCTGCTGGTAAATCGCGGTCGAGCGTGCGCCGGAGCGGCAATAGCCGAGCATCGGCTTGGGCAAGGTGTCGAGCGCATCCACCATGGCGGTGACGGCGTCCGCCGTGACGCCCATCGGTCCCACTGGAATATGCACCATCTCCAGGCCCAGTTCCTTGGCGCGTGCGGCGATGTCCTCGAAACGCGGCTGGTCCGGGGATTCGAAATCCGGTCGGTTGCAAACCAGCGATTTGTAGCCCAGCGCCTTGATCTCATCGAGATCCCCGGCGGCGATCTGGCCGCTGACTGCGTATTCGTCGTTGATCTCTCGGATATCCATGACGACCCCTCTGTCCATGATGCTGGCAACTCTTAAGCACCCGGCGCGCCGGCGTCAATCAAAGCCATTCCAAACTTCTTATTGGAAAGAGAAACGTAAACCATAGCTTCGCGTCTCACCGGGCGCGATTTCGGTGAGGTCGCCCGCTTGCTTCAATTCGGCGCGGCTGGCGAGGCGATGTGAGCAGGGTTCGATGCCGAGCACATGCGCGGGCGCCGCCTGGTTGCGCCACATCTGCAGGAAGGGCAGCGTATCGGTGCGAAAGGCGACGGTCAGCGACAGTCCGCTGAGCGAGGCCATCGGCCCGAGCCTGATCTCGGCCCACGTCTCCCCGCCTGCGGGAACGCAGAAGACGCCGCCGGGATCCTTGCCGAAGGTCCAGGGAAAACCGCCACCCTCCAGCATCCGGCCGGAAAGACGCACATCACCGTCAAACAGTCGCGCGCCGATGTTCATGTGATACATCAGCATCGGCGCGAACGGCTTGTCGCCGGTGTTGACGAGGCGATCGGAAAGTTCGACCACGCCGCTCTCCGCATCGATATGCCAGCGCCGCTCCAGCCGTGCCGGCGCGCCGTCTGTCATGGTGACGTCGACCAGCGCCGCGCATTCGGCCGCCTCCTCGCCGGTGGTAAAGCTCAGCACCTGCGCCGGATGAGCGGAAAAGGCGCCGTGCAACGGATAACGCCGCCCCTGCGGATCGCCCTCCACCACATCCGGGTGACGAATATGGTCCGGCCCGCAGGTGAACAGAAAGCCTTCGAGCGAATGATCGATTCGTGGATCGCCGTCGTCGGGAATAGCGCGGCCGGGGGCGAGGTTTTCACCATTGACGATGCAGGCGCCGATATCGAGGACCGATGTCGGGTCGAGCATCAGGCGCGGGCCCTTGGCGGCCGAAAATTCGATCATGTCAGTTCCTCCAATATCTTATGGACATAGGCTATCACTTCACGATCTCGTGCTGGACTGTCAACGCCCAAAGTCTTGACGTGGCGGCTGAGAAATTTATGGAACATTCACCACGGATTCATGATTTTCACACTAGCGTCAAATTTGCAGTGTCTGAGAGCGAAAGAACACAGTATTCGGGGAAGTTCAGAGGTGACCAACGTGTTGAAAACCCGCCTTGCCATGACGGCGCTCATATCGGCGATTGCGCTGATGGCGACGCAGGCCGGCGCGCAGCAGGGAATCAGAGGCTATGACGGCCACACCGTGCTGGTGACGCCGGAGGGCGAGGTTCTCGATTACATGCCGGAAACCAGCGAGGTCATCGTGCGCACCGACAGCCGCGGCCGACGTGTGCTGATCGACCATTACGGCAACCTGATCGCCACGGAAATGCCGGCCGATTCCTATTTCGGCCGCAACCAGCAGGCACGCAATTACGACGACCCCTATGCCGCGCAGGATCCTTACGCATCCGAAGATCCCTATCGCGGCGGCTTCGATGCCCGCGATCCCGGCCGCGTGACCGGCACCGTCCGGCGCAACGACGGCATCACCCGCATGCCGCTCGACCCGCAAGACGATCTCGACACCGCCTCGATCGACCCCCGGGGCAATGATTTCCCCCCGGCACCGGCGCCGATGACCGAACCGCAAGGCCAGCCGGCTTCCCCGCGCGACGAGCCGGTCATCCAGCTCAAGAACAAGTCGCAGGCCGAAATCACCGCGCTACAGGTGTTTCTGGATCGCGAAGGCGCATCGCCCGGCGTCATCGACGGCAAGATGGGCTCGAACGTCACCAAGGCGCTGAAGGCCTGGGAGCAGATCTCCGGCGAGACCCTCGATCCCAACGACACCGAATCGGTCCTGGAGCGCCTGCGCATGTCCGGCGGCATGCCGGTCGTCAGCTACACGATCACGCCCGCCGACGCCGCCGGCCCATATGTCGCCGAGATTCCTGAGGATTACGCCCATAAGGCGCTGCTACCGCGCCTGTCTTTCACCTCGACTACCGAAATGCTGGCCGAGCGTTTCCACATGGATGAGGGTTACCTCAAGGCCCTCAATCCCGGTGCCGATTTCACCATTCCCGGCACCATCGTGAAGGTCGTCGATCCCGGCCAGCCGAAGACCGGCGTTGTCGCCCGCATCATCGCCGACAAGGCCCGCAAGCAGGTCTTCGCCTATGGCGCCGACGGCGCGCTGATTTCGGCCTATCCGGCCAGCATCGGCTCTTCCGACACGCCCTCGCCGTCCGGCACGGTGACGGTCGAGCGCGTCGCGCTCGATCCCGGCTATACCTACAATCCGAAGATCAATTTCCAGCAGGGCGCCAACGACAAGGTCCTAGCGATCCCGCCCGGCCCCAACGGCCCGGTCGGCACCGTCTGGATCGCGCTTTCCAAGCCGACCTACGGCATCCATGGCACGCCCGAACCCTCCAAGATCGGCCGCACCCAGAGCCATGGCTGCATCCGCCTGACCAACTGGGACGCCACCGAGCTTGCCAAGATGGTCAAGCCCGGCGTCACCGTCGAATTCATCGACTGACAATATAAAAACCCCGGAAAGCGAACGCCTTCCGGGGTTTTCTACGCGCTACAGAAAAAGATATCAGGCGGCGCGGCGGCGGGCGCCCATACGCAACGGCACGTAGCGCATCATTTCGTCGGCGAACTGGCGGGCGTTTTCCTGCGCCTTGTCGAGATTGGAGACCCGGTGCGGATCCATGCTGTAGAGCGTGCCGCCGCAATCGAAGATATCGCGGAAGGCGGAGCGCTCGACGATCGGCGTTCCCAGCACATGCACCTGCTTTTCGGCGAGCAGCATCTTCACCGAGAGCAGCGCGCGGGTGGTGACCAGCGAATTGACGCGGGTCAGAACCACCGAATGCGGAATGTCGATCTTCGCCTTTTCCGAGAGATATTGCAGAAGTTCCAGCACCTGCGCGCCGCCGCGCGCATCCATGGCGCAGCCCTGGATCGGGATCAGCACATGGTCGGACAGGCCGAGCGCGGTGGCGAGCAGCGGGTTACGGGCGCCGGGCAGGTCGATGATGAAACAGTCGGTGCGGGCGCGGTTTTCCTCGATATGCTGCTGGATCGAGGCCATGGTGACGTAGGAAATCACGGAAATGTTCGGCACGTCGCCGGAAAGTTCGTGCCAGCGCGAAATCCAGTGCTGCGGATCGGCATCGAGAATGGTGATGCGATAGCCCTGGCGGGCCAGTTCGCCCGCAAGGATGAGCACCGCCGTGGTCTTGCCGGCGCCGCCCTTGGTATTGGCAAATGTAATGACAGGCATGGTCTGTTCCTGAAGTGTGGCTGAGCCGTCCATCGCTCGAAAGCCGCACCTTCGAAGAAGCATGGTGCGCGTAGGACCATCCTTTCCAAATATGGTTAACGAAATGGAAATTTTCATCCCAAATTTGTACAGGATTTTGTTGGGTATGCCCTGCCCCGGATAAAAATTCGGCCCGGAAACCAAAGGCTTCCGGGCCGATGTTCCGCAACTGGCGGATGCTGCGCTCAATAGCAGTCGAGCAGCAGCGTCTTCATGCTTTCCAGCGTCATCTTGACCGGATTGCCGCCGGTCGAGGGGTCTTCGAGAGCCGCCGCCGTCAGTTCGTCGATCTGCTCCTTCGGCACGCCCATGGCCGTCAGGTTTTCCGGCACGCCGAGTTCGGCGCGCAGCGTCAGCACGAAATCGAAGAAGCCGTCGAAACCGCCGGCAATGCCGAGATAGGCGGCGGCGCGCTCGATGCGCTCCTCGATGGCTTCCCGGTTGAAGCGCAGCACCGGCGGCATCACCACGGCATTGGTCATGCCGTGATGGGTGTTGAAGACGGCGCCCAGCGGATGCGACAGCGAGTGGATTGCGCCGAGCCCCTTCTGGAAGGCGACGGCGCCCATGGAGGCAGCGGCCATCATGTTGGTGCGCGCCTCGATATCGTTGCCGTCACGGTAAGCGCGCGGCAGATATTCCTTGACCAGGCGCATGCCTTCCAGCGCGATGCCCTGGCTCATCGGATGATAGAAGGGCGAGCAATAGGCTTCCAGGCAATGGGCGAAGGCATCCATGCCGGTACCGGCGGTGATGACCTTGGGCATGCCGACCGTCAGTTCCGGATCGGCGATGACGACGCCGGGCAGGATCTTCGGGTGGAAGATGATCTTCTTCACATGTGTCTGCGAGTTGGTGATGATGCTGGCGCGGCCGACTTCCGAGCCGGTGCCGGCCGTGGTCGGCACGGCGACGATCGGCGCGATGCCGGCCGGGTCGGCGCGTGTCCACCAGTCGCCGATATCCTCGAAATCCCAGACCGGCCGCGTCTGGCCCGACATGAAGGCGACGCATTTGCCGAGGTCGAGGCCAGAGCCGCCGCCGAAGGCGACGACGCCGTCATGGCCGCCGTCGCGATAGGCCTTCAGGCCAGCTTCGAGGTTCTTCTCGTTCGGGTTGGGATCGACCTCGGAAAACATCGCGCGCCCGAGGCCGGCGGCGTCGAGGATGTCGAGCGCGCGCTTGGTGATCTCCATCGAGGCGAGGCCCCTGTCGGTGACCAGCAGCGGCTTGGTCATGCCGAGGCTCTTGCAGGCGTCGGCCAGTTCCTTGATGCGGCCCGCGCCGAGCTTGTAGGCGGTCGGGTAGCTCCAGTTTGCGGAAATCGTCGCGGTCATGCCGTTACTTTCTTCAGGTGATAGGATTTCGGTCGGGTCAGGTTGTGGAAACCGATCACCGACAGCGAGCCGCCGCGGCCGGTATCCTTGCAGCCGGTCCAGACCAGCGCCGGATCGAGATAGTCGGCGCGGTTCATGAACACGGTGCCGGTCTCGATCTCGCGGCCGATGCGGGCGGCGCGCTCGGGATCCTGCGTCCACAGCGAGGCGGTCAGGCCGTATTTGCTGTCGTTCATCAGCGCGAGCGCTTCCTCGTCGGATTTCACCTTCATGATGCCGACGGCCGGGCCAAACGTTTCCTCGCGCATGAATTCCATCGAATGGTCGACATCGACCAGCACCTGCGGGGCGAGATAGGCGCCGCCGTCATCGGTCGGGAACAGTTTAGGGTCGACCAGCGCCTTGGCGCCCTTGGCAACCGCATCGGCGATCTGCTCGCGCACCACCTTGGCGAAACGCTTGTTGGCCATCGGCCCCAGCGTCGTCTGCGGGTCGAGCGGGTTGCCAAGCTTGTAGTTCGACACCCAGGCGACGGATTTTTCGACGAAGGCGTCGTAGAGCTTCTCGTTGACATAGATGCGCTCGATGCCGCAGCAGCACTGCCCGGAATTGAAGGTCGCGCCATCCATCAGCGTGTCGACGGCGGCGTCGAGATCGGCATCCTCCATCACATAGCCCGGATCCTTGCCGCCGAGCTCGAGGCCGAGGCCGGAGAAGGTGCCGGCCGCCGCCCGCTCGATCGAGCGTCCGCCCTCCACCGAGCCGGTGAAGTTGATAAAGTTGAAGTTGCCGGCGGCGATCAGCGCAGAGGTCGTCTGGTGGTCGAGGAACAGGTTGGCGAACACGTCGTCCGGCACGCCGGCCTCGACGAAGGCGCGCACCATGCGCTCGCCGACCAACAGCGTCTGGCTGGCATGCTTGATGATGACGGTATTGCCGGCCATCAGCGCCGGTGCGATCGTGTTGATCGCCGTCATGTAGGGATAGTTCCAGGGTGCGATGACGAAGACGACGCCATGCGGCTCACGCTCGATGCGGCGCTCGAAACGCTCGCTATCCTCGATGCGGATCGGCGCTAGCGCATCGGCGGCAATCGTCGCCACATAGTTGGAGCGCTCGTTGAAGCCACGGAATTCGCCGCCATACTTGATCGGCCGGCCCATCTGCCAGGCGATTTCCGGCACGATCTCATCGGCCATCTCGTTGAGGCGGGCGACGCCCTTGAGCACGAGCTGCACGCGCTCTTCCAGCGGGCGGCGCGCCCAGGCCTTCTGCGCCTTGCGCACCCGGTCGACCACGGCCTGCGCCGCTTCCAGCGACATGGCCTCGCGCTCGGCATAGACCGAGCCGTCGACCGGCGAAATGCATTGGATCATCGTCATGATCTGTTCCTGTTCTTGCATCGGAATGTCGTGCAGGCGCCGGAAAATAGGCTGCGACGCCCCCACGTTCCTCCGCCTTCGGGCGGAGAGAAAAGGTCGGGCGTTCTTACGCCCTTTCGAAACCGCGCGCCACTTCCCAATCGGTGATGCGACGATCATACTCCTCCTGCTCCCATTGGGCTGCCCGGGTGTAGTGATCGATCACGGCATCGCCGAAAGCGGCGCGCAGCATCTTCGATTCGGTCATCGCGGCAGTGGCATCGCGCAGCGTGTGCGGGATTTCACGAATGTCCTTGCCGCCGTAAGCATCGCCCTCGAAGGCCGGTTCCAGCGCCAGCTTGTTTTCGATGCCGTCGATCCCGGCGGCGATCAAAGCGGCCATGGCGAGATAGGGATTGAGATCGGAGCCGCCGACGCGGCATTCGACGCGGATGCCCTTGGAGCCCTCGCCGCACAGGCGATAGCCGGCGGTGCGGTTGTCCATGCTCCACACGGCCTTGGTCGGCGCGAAGGTGCCGGCCATGAAGCGCTTGTAGGAATTGATGTAGGGGGCGAGGAAATAGGTGATCTCGCTGGCATGGGCGAGCAGACCGGCCATGTAATGGCGCATCAGCTCCGACATGCCGTGCTTGGCCTCGCGGTCGTAGAACAGCGGCGTCTTGCCGTCGGCCGACCACAGCGACTGGTGGATATGCGAGGAGCTGCCGGCAGCGGTATAGCTCCACTTGGCGAGAAAGGTGATGGCCTTGCCCTTGAGGAAGGCGATTTCCTTGCAGCCGTTCTTGATGATCGCATGGCGGTCGGCCATGGAAAGCGCATCGGCGTAGCGGACGTTGATTTCCTCCTGGCCGGCGGAAGCCTCGCCCTTGGAGTTCTCGACCGGAATGCCGGCGCCCTGCAGCCCCTTGCGGATCGCCCGCATCACATCCTCTTCCTTGGTGGTCTGGAAGATGTGGTAATCCTCATTATAGGGGCTGGCGAGCTTCATGTCGCGATAACCGGCCTGATGCAGCGCATCATAGCTCTGGTCGAACAGGAAGAATTCCAGCTCGGTGGCCATGAAGGCCTTCATGCCCATGGCTTCCAGCCGCTTGACCTGCTTCTTGAGGATGGCGCGCGGCGAATGCGGCACTTCCTCATGCGTATGATGGTCGAGCATGTCGCAGAGCACGAGTGCCGTGCCTTCCAGCCAGGGAATGCGGCGCAGCGTCGAAAGGTCCGGCTTCATGGTATAGTCGCCATAACCCTTTTCCCAGCTCGTCGCCTTGTAGCCGGAAACGGTTTCCATCTCCATGTCGGTGGCGAGCAGGTAGTTGCAGCTATGGGTTTCCTCATAGGCGCTCTCGACGAAATATTCGGCCTGGAACCGCTTGCCCATCAGGCGGCCCTGCATATCGACCTGGCAGGCGAGAACGGTATCGATGCGCCCCTCGGCGACATCCTTCTTCAGGTCTTCAAACGTGTAGCTCATGCTCACCCTCATTTATCCATCGGCGGCGGGGTCCGGCCCCACGCCTTTCGTTTCTTGCCGCGCCGTATGGCGCAGAATGGTGTGGAGCGGGAAGGCCGTGGAAAAGCACGGCCCTCCCTGAAGTCATCAGCCTTGGCCCACGGCCTTTTCGGCAGCTGCAATTTCCGCCTGGCGGCGCGCCACTTCGTCGCCGATCGGCGGACCGCGGAAGCGGCGGCTTTCAAAGCCGAACCAGATGACGCCCGAAAGCACCAGGAAGCCGACCGTGATGTACAGCGCCCATTCGTTCGGCGGCTGGATGCCAAGCACGAAGATCAGGATCATCGCCAGGATCGTCAGCACGGCAAACAGCTTGAACATGCCCTCGCCCAAATTCCACGGACCCATCTTGTCCCACTTCTTCGTGCCCCAGGCGAACAGGCCGAGTCCAATCGGGATCGCGAAGGAGAAGAACAGGAAGATGACCGTGCAGGACACGACGATTGTATAGACCGGCGTCTCGCCGATCGAGACCAGCGACGAGCCCCAGACGAAGAGGACGGCGAGGATCGAGCCGGTCCAGATCGCCGCCACCGGTGTGCGATAGGTCGGGCTGACCTTGGCGAGCGCCCGCGAGGCCGGCAGGCCGCCATCACGCGAGAAGGCGAAGATCATGCGCGACACCGAGGTGACGGTCGCCAGACCGCACAGCCACTGGCACACCAGGATCGCCAGATACAGGATGTCCTTGATCGTGGAGTTCACTTGGGTGTCCATCGCCCAGAAGAACACGTTCCAGCCCTGCTTGGCGGCATCGTCCATGTTCGGCAACATCAGCACGAAAGAGCTGAGCATGATATAGCCGAAGATCGCCGACCACAGCACCGACATCACCATGCCGCGCGGCACCGAATGCGCCGCCTTGATGGTTTCTTCCGAGGTATGCGCCGAGGCGTCGTAGCCGGTGATCGTATAGATCGGCAGCAGAAGGCCGAGCAGGAACACCCAGGTGCCCGAAGTCTGCGGCCAGACATTGCCGCCCGCCTCGCCGGAATAATTGGCGAAGGTGAACAGGCGGGAGATTTCGTAGGACGGCGCCGACGCCAGGCAGACGATGGCCAGCGCAATCGAGGTGACGAAGATCAGGTAGCCGGAAATATCCGTCAGCTTCGCCGTCAGGCCGATGCCCATATGGTTGACCAGCGCCTGCGCGCCGGTGATCGCCACCAGGAAGACGATGCGCACGACCGTCGTGTCGGCCCAGCCGAAATAGGGCGTGCCGAAGGCGCCCATGAAGAAATAATAGGTGCCGACATTGATGGCGCCGAGCACGGTGACGAGGCCGAGCAGGTTGAACCAGGCGGTCAGCCAGCCGGTGAAGCGGTTTCCGAGGATCGAGCCCCAGTGATAGAGGCCGCCGGCCGTCGGATAGGCCGAGCTGATCTGCGCCATGGCGATGGCGAAGACCGCCGACACGAAGCAGCCGAGCGGCCAGCCGATGCCGATCGCGGCCCCGCCGGCGCCGGACGTCGCCTGCGCCAGCGAATTGATGCCGCCCGAAAGAATGCAGATGATCGAGAAGGAAACGGCGAAGTTCGAGAACGAACTCATTCGCCGTTCGAGTTCCTGGGCGTAGCCCATGGCATGAAGGACGCTGACATCGTCCTTCTTGTCGGTATCGCTATAGTCTGACATCGTGCCCCTGCTCCTCGCAGCCGGTCGCGAAATTGCGCCGGCCGTCTCCAGTTACCGTTGCGATCCGCAGGCTTTGCCCTTGGCGGATCGGCGCAGTCACTCCAACTGCTCCCCTTTGTTTTGGTCTTTTGCGGGCGCCCCGTGCGGATCGTTGCCGAACCACGAAAGGCGCCGCGACGCCTTTTTCATGCATTCCTTCAGGACAGGGCCGACAGGCTTTCCTGCAGCAGTCCCGTCAGAAAATCGGCTGCGACGTCCTGCCCGGTTTCGTCCGAAATCAGGTCGTTGCGCACCTCGATCATCACATTCGGCAGGCCGTGTCTCAGGCCGTGCAATTGCAGCGTATGGGTCACACCATCCGCCGGGCCGTAGGGCTCGTTGCGGGCAATGCGGTAGAGGCTGGTGTCGGCGGCGCGCATCAGCATGGCGTCGGCCAGCCGGCTGTCGGCATCGTGCAGCACGCCGATTTCAACCGCCCGTTTCACCCCGTGATAGACGGGCGTGAAGCTGTGCATGGTCAAAAGCGCTGTCTGCTGACCGCGCGCCTGCCGCACGGCGACGATTTCCTCGATGCGGGCGTGGAACGGCCGGTAGAGCGCTTTCGTCCGCTCGTCACGGTCTTGCGGGCTCAGGTCACGATTTCCGGGAATTTCGTAGATTTCGCTGACGTCGGGCATGGCGCCCGGCGCCTCCGGCGGCCGATTGCAATCATAGGCGAGGCGCGAAAAACGCTGATGCACCAGCGTCGCGTCGAGGCTGCGCGACAGCCGCTCCGCGACCGCCAGCGCGCCTGGATCCCAGGCGATATGGCTCGCCAGCGCCTCCTCGGACAGGCCGAGCGTGCCAAGCCGCTCCGGCAGGGCGCGCGAGGCATGTTCGCAGACGATCAGCACCGATCCCCGGGCATCGGGATTGAGAACGGCAACGGGATCGCCTTCGGCTTGCGTCAGCATCGCAACTCCACGAAAAATGAACAAGAGGCACTGGTCTTTCAAGCCGCATGGCGCCTGCGTCAGGACCGCACGCGGCCTCGCCTGCCATGGACGGGCGGCGCACCACCCTTCGATAGAGAAGAGAATTCTTCAGAGTTCGGCCAGTGTCAACCGGAATCTGAAAGCTTCTTTTCAAAAATCGCATTGACTCGCCGCCACACCCATGCGTTTATTTTCGCAACAATCCGGCAAAGACCGGAGCAGGGGAAATCGGCCGTTGCCAAGCATTCGAAAAACCGTCTCGGACGTGATCCGCGCGCGCTACGATGATCTGACACGCGCCGAAAAGCAGCTCGCAGACAGCCTGCTGGACAATTATCCCGTGTCGGGGCTCGGCAGCATCACCACGGTCGCGGAAAATGCCGGCGTCTCGACGCCGACCGTGGCGCGCATGGTGCAGAAGCTCGGCTTCAAGGGCTATCCCGAATTCCAGGCGCATCTGCATGCCGAACTGGAGGCGACGCTCTCCAGCCCGATCGCCAAGCACGACCGCTGGGCCGCCAAGGCGCCTGATGGCCATGTGCTCAACCGGTTCGCCGACGTCGTCATGGCCAACATGCGCCAGACGCTGGCCGATCTGGATACGGCGAGCTTCGATGCCGTCGCCACCCTGCTCTCGGAACGACAACGCAGCCTCTATTTCGTCGGTGGACGCATCACCAGCGCACTCGCCGATTATCTCTTCACCCATATGCAGGTCATCCGTCCGAACGTGACGCTGATGGCCTCGCGCACCGGCACCTGGCCGCAATACGTGCTGAACATGCGCGCCGGCGACGTCCTCGTCATCTTCGACATCCGCCGCTACGAGACGGAACTGGCGCGGCTGGCCGAAATGGCCCGTGCGCAGGGCGTCGCCATCATCCTGTTCACCGATGCCTGGGCCTCGCCGGTCGCCAAGTTCGCCGAGCACTGTTTTCGAATCGAGATCGAGGCGCCCTCTGCCTGGGATTCCTCCGTTGTCATCCTGTTCGTCGTCGAGGCGCTGATCGAGGCCGTGCAAAGCAAGAGCTGGGAAGAGACGAGCGCACGCATGAAAACGCTGGAAAACCTGTTTGAGCAGACACGCCTGTTTCGCAAGCCGTCGGAGTGAAAGGAGATGACAGCCGCTCAAGCGAAGAAAAAAGAAAAAAAGAGAAAGGGAAACGCGCACAGCCTGACTTGACCGATCCCCCGCTTGTTGCTTGGATAGGGCGGCAAGCCGGCGAGAGCGGCGAGCCCGGGATTTGAGGAAACCCCGGATGGAGTGAGCGAAATTCCCACATGCGACGCCTTGATGACGCGGTCCCCGGCCCTGCCGCCGTTTGCGGATCGCGCGGGCGGGGTCGTCACACGAGCTTCATATAACATCATTAACAGCGTCGCCGGACGCAGAAACCCAAAGGAGAACACAAGTGATCTCGACCATGACCCGCCTGCTCTCGCTGTCGACGGCGATGATGATCGCCATGTCGGCCGTTGCTTCGGCCGAACCCAGCCAGGAACTGATCGACGCCGCCAAGAAGGAAGGCACCCTGACCACCATCGCCCTTCCGCATAACTGGTGCGGCTATGGCGACGTGATCGCCGGCTTCAAGACCAAGTACGGCATCGAAGTCAATGAACTGAACCCGGACGCCGGTTCGGGCGACGAAATCGAAGCGATCAAGGCCAACAAGGGCAATTCCGGCCCGCAGGCTCCTGACGTCATCGACGTCGGTCTGTCCTTCGGGCCCTCCGCCAAGGCCGACGGCCTGATCCAGCCCTACAAGGTCTCGACCTGGGATTCGATCCCCGACAGCGCCAAGGATGCCGACGGCTACTGGTATGGCGATTATTACGGCGTTCTCTCCTTCATCGTGAACACCGACATCGTCAAGAACGTGCCGAAGGACTGGTCCGATCTCTCCAAGTCCGACTACGCCAACTCGGTCGCGCTCGCCGGCGATCCGCGCGCCTCGAACCAGGCTGTGCAGGCCGTCTACGCCGCCGGCCTCGCCGCCGGCGAGAAGGACGCCGCCAAGGCTGGCGAAGCCGGCCTGAAGTTCTTCGGCGAAGTCAACAAGGCCGGCAATTTCGTACCGGTCATCGGCAAATCCGCCTCGCTGGCGCAGGGCTCCACGCCGATCGTCGTCGCTTGGGACTATAACGGTCTCTCCTGGCGCGACAGCCTGAACGGCAACCCGCCGCTCGAAGTCGTCGTCCCGGCTTCCGGCGTCGTCGCCGGCGTCTATGTCCAGGCGATCTCGGCCTTCGCTCCGCATCCGAACGCCGCAAAGCTGTGGATGGAATACCTCTATTCCGACGAAGGTCAGCTCGGCTGGCTGAAGGGCTATTGCCACCCGATCCGCTTCAACGATCTCGCCAAGAACGGCAAGATCCCGCAGGACGTGCTCGACAAGCTGCCGCCGGCCGCCTCTTACGAAAAGGCCGTGTTCCCGACGCTCGAAGAACAGGCCGCCGGCAAGGAAGCCATCACCAAGAACTGGGATTCGGTCGTCGGCGCCAACGTCCAGTAATCGCCTCACACCCCTTCGCCTTTCGCAGGCGAAGGGGTATTCTGTTTTGCCTTTCGCCGCGCGGGCTTCATCGATGAGCACAGTTTCCACACCAATCGCCGCCACCAATCCGGCCCTGGACAAGGACCGGGTGGTCGACTGGCTGGGCATTGCGCCCTTCATGATCTTCGCCGTGCTCTTCCTGATTGCGCCGACCCTCTACCTGGTGGTCGGCGCCTTCTTCACGCCGGACGGCGCGCTGACCTTCAGGAACATCGCCGACCTCTTCACCCCCGGCATCCTCAGCGCCTACTGGATCAGCATCCGCGTTTCTGTCGCCTCGGCGCTCGGCGGCGCATTGATCGGCTTCTTCCTTGCCTGGGCCGTGGTGCTCGGCGGTTTGCCCACCTGGGTGCGCTCCGGCCTGCTCACCTTTTCCGGCGTTGCCTCGAATTTCGCCGGCGTGCCGCTCGCCTTCGCCTTTCTGGCGACGCTCGGCCGCACCGGCCTCGTCACCGTGCTGCTGCGCGATATCTTCGGCTTCAATCTCTACGGCACCGGCTTCAACCTCCTGTCCTTCTTCGGCCTGACCATCACCTACATGTATTTCCAGATCCCGCTGATGGTGCTGATCCTGACGCCGGCGCTGGACGGCATGAAGAAGGAATGGCGCGAGGCCGCCGAAGTTCTCGGCGCCAGCAACCGCCAATACTGGACGATGGTCGCCCTGCCGATCCTGTGGCCGAGCCTGCTCGGCACCGCGCTCTTGCTGTTTGCCAATGCCTTCGGCGCCATCGCCACCGCCTTCGCGCTCACCGGCTCGTCGCTGAACATCGTTCCGATCCTGCTCTATGCGCAGATTCGTGGCGACGTACTGCACAATGCCAATCTCGGCTATGCCATCGCGCTCGGCATGATCGTCATCACCGGCGTCTCCAATATCCTTTATCTTATGCTGCGCATGCGCGCCGAACGGTGGCAGAAATGAATTTGCAACGCTTCGGCGCCTGGGGCGCCATCCTCGTCGGCGCCGTCTATTTTCTCGTGCCGCTGATCGGCACGCTGGAATTCTCGCTGCGCATGCGCCGCGACGGCTACAGCCTCGATGCCTACCGGTCGGTGTTTTCCGACAGCCAGTTCCACCAGACCTTCGGTTATTCCATGCTGATGGCCTTGCTGACTATCGTCTTCGGCATGCTGCTCGTCGTGCCGACCGCCTATTGGGTGCGGTTGCGCCTGCCGCAGATGCGCCAGGTGGTGGAGTTCATCACGCTGCTGCCGCTGGTCATCCCGGCGATCGTCATCGTCTTCGGCTATCTGCGCATGTACAATTCATCCTCGATCCTGCCGCTGACCGGCTCGGTGACGGGCACGAACATACTGCTGGTGCTCTCCTACATCACCCTTTCGCTGCCCTACATGTACCGCGCCGTCGACACCGCCATGCGCGCCATCGACGTGCGCACGCTAACGGAAGCGGCCGAAAGCCTCGGCGCCGGCTGGGGAACGATCCTGTTTCGCTGCATCTTCCCGAACGTCATGAGCGGCGTGCTCTCCGGCGCCTTCATCACGCTCGCCATCGTCATGGGCGAATTCACCATGGCGGCCCTGCTCAACCGCCCGGCCTTCGGTCCCTACCTGCAGCTCGTCGGCGCCAACAAGGCCTATGAGCCTTCGGCGCTGGCGGTGATCGCCTTCGCCATCACCTGGCTCAGCATGGGCCTGCTCAATCTTGCCACCCGTTTCTCGAAAATCGCCCCCGCCAGGGCGTGAAGTGAAGGCCAATGTCGTTTCTGACCCTGCAAAACATCCAGAAATCCTTCGGCCCAGTCCAGGTCGTGCATAATTTCGATATGGCGATCGAGAAGGGCGAGTTCGTCTCCTTCCTCGGTCCGTCCGGCTGCGGAAAGACGACGATCCTGCGCATGATCGCCGGCTTCGAGAAGCCGAGCGGCGGCACGCTGACCATCGCCGGCAAGGACCAGCGGCCGCTGAAGCCCAACCAGCGCAATATCGGCATGGTCTTCCAGGCCTATGCGCTGTTTCCGAACATGACGGTGCATGACAACGTCGCCTTCGGCCTCAAGGTCGCCGGCAAGGCCAAGGCCGAGATCGATGCCCGCGTCAAGGAAATGCTGGCGCTGATCCGCCTCGATCATCTCGCCGACCGTTTCCCCTACCAGATGTCCGGCGGCCAGCAGCAGCGCGTGGCGCTGGCTCGCGCGCTCGCCGTCAAGCCGCAACTGCTGCTGCTCGACGAGCCGCTTTCGGCCCTCGATGCCAAGATCCGCGTCTCGCTGCGCGAGGAAATCCGCCTCATCCAGCAAAAACTCGGCATCACCACCGTCTTCGTCACCCACGACCAGGAAGAGGCGCTGTCGATCTCCGACCGCATCGTCGTCATGAATGCCGGCAAGGCCGACCAGATCGGCACGCCCTTCGAGATCTACAATGCCCCGGCCACCCGCTTCGTCGCCTCCTTCGTCGGCACGCTGAACATCATCGAGGCCAAGGTCGTCGATCCCGCCGCCAACCGCGTCTCCATCGGCGACCAGGCGGTGACGCTCAAGCAGCCGCTCGGCGGCCTCAAGGGCGGCGATACCGTGTCGCTGGCGCTCCGGCCGGAAGCCGGCTCGCTGGCGCAGAGCGCGCCCGGCGATACGGCACTGAGCGGCAAGGTCGTCTCGGCGCACTTCCTCGGCTCGGTCATCCGCACCCGCATGGATGTCGGCGGCGTCACCATCTCCTTCGACATGTTCAACAGCCCCGGCACCACCCCGCCGCAGGCCGGCGACATCGTCACCCTGCGCTTCGCCGCCGCCGACCTGCTGGTCATCCGCGACTGACGCGGGCCATTCACGGTTGATCTCCTGTCCGGGCTTTGGCATGACAAGGCCCGACAGGAGAGTTCCATGGCGCAAAACATCTACGACAACCCCGATTTCTTTGCCGGCTACAGCCAGTTGCCGCGGCAGGTCCACGGCCTCTCAGGCGCGCCGGAATGGCCGGCGATCCAGGCGCTGCTGCCCGACCTCCGGGGGCGACGCGTCGTCGATCTCGGCTGCGGTTTCGGCTGGTTCGCCCGTTATGCGGTCGAGCACGGCGCGGAAAGCGTGCTCGGCCTCGATATCTCCGAAAAGATGATCGCCCGCGCCAGGGCCGATACACCAGGCGACCGGATCGCCTACGAAATCGCCGATCTCGACCAATTGGAACTGCCGGCGGACCGTTTCGACCTCGCCTATAGCGCGCTGGCCTTCCATTATGTCAGCGATTTCGCCCGGCTGGTCCAAACCGTCCACCGGTCGCTCCGCCCCGGCGGCCATTTCGTCTTCACCATCGAGCATCCGATCTTCATGGCGGCGGCGCATCCGCACTGGATAGCCGATGAGGACGGCAGCAAAACCTGGCCGGTCAACAATTATGCCCGCGAAGGCGAGCGGCGCACCGACTGGTTCGCCAAGGGCGTTCTGAAATACCATCGCCGCCTGTCCACGACGCTGAACACGCTGATCGATGCCGGTTTTGCGCTCAACCGGCTGGAGGAATTCGCCCCGATGCCCGAGCAGATCGCCGCCTTCCCCGCCCTCGAAGAGGAACTGGAACGGCCGATGATGGCGCTGATCGCCGCCGAGCGTCGCTGAGACGGCCCTGTCGCAGCCGGTGAGGACAATGCCGTTTTGGCTTTGATTTTCCGGCGGAAGTCACGCTATAGTCACCTCGTTCTCAGGGCGGGGTGAAACTCCCCACCGGCGGTATCGGGGAAACCCCGGAGCCCGCGAGCGCTTTTGTCGGCAATGCCGGACAAGAGGTCAGCAGATCCGGTGAGAGGCCGGAGCCGACGGTTACAGTCCGGATGAAAGAGAGCAGGCTGGCTTACTCCGTGCTTTGGCGGAAGGAAAGTGCATGCATGTTCGCCCAAGGGACGCTTGGGATTCCAGGGTTCTTCCGAACCTTAGGGATCCGAAACGGAAACCATTGCACTGCGCCACCGCAGGCAACCCTTGAAAGGCTGGAAACAATGACAACTACCCCCTCGCGCATCGCCGTCATCCGTGGCCGCTGGCATTCGGATATCGTCGATCAATGCGTCAATTCCTTCGTCGCCGAATGGGAAAATCTTGGCGGCAAGGCGTCGGATGTCGAAATCTTCGACGTTCCCGGCGCGCTGGAAATTCCACTGCATGCCCAGACGCTGATCAAGACCGGCCGCTTCGCCGCCGTGCTCGGCACCGCCTTCGTCGTCGACGGCGGCATCTACCGCCATGATTTCGTTGCCGGCACGGTGCTCGACGCCATGATGCGCGTCAGCCTCGACAGCGGCGTGCCGGTGCTTTCCGCCGTGCTGACGCCCCACAATTTCCAGGAATCGGACGCCCATATCGCCTTCTTCCGCGACCACTTCGTCATCAAGGGCCGCGAAGCCGCCAATGCGGCGAAGAATATTCTGGCCGAACGCGCCAAGATCGCCTGATAGCATCGGGGCCGCGACACGCGGCCCTACCCCTGCAGCCTTTTTCGCGTCTCCGAAGCGCTTTCGCGAAACTGCGCCTTGTAAGCCCGCGCAAAAGCCGAGGCGGAGTTGAAGCCGGTGGTCAGCGCGATGTCGGCGAAGGGCAGCTTGCTTTCGATGACCTTGCGCCGCGCCGCATTCAGCCGGATCGCCATGTAATGCACATGCGGCGGCACGCCGATGCCGTCGCGAAACAATTCCTGCAGATGCCTGGCGCTGACGCCGACGCGCCGCGCCAGCCGCGCCAGCAGCAGCGGCTCCTCCACCGTTTCCTCCATGATCGTAACCGCCTGCGCCACGCGCTGGTCGACGACGCGCATGCTGCCGGTCGAGGGCATGCCGGTTTCCTCCGAGCGGCGCCCGTCCTGCTCGTAGATGAACTGCCGCGACACTTCCAGCGCCAGCGAATAGCCCTGCCGGCGGCGGATAATTTCCAGCATCAGGTCGACGGTCGGCAGCGAGCCGCCGGTGGTGATGCGCTTGCCGTCGATGACGAATCGCTCGCGCACCATGTCGATCTCCGGATAGGCGCGGGTGAAATCGTCGAAATCCTCCCAGTGGGTGGTGGCGCGCACCGAGGCGAGCAGACCGACCTCCGCCAGCAGCCAGCCGCCCGCCTCGATGCCGGCCACCATGCTGCGATGCCGCGCCGTCTTCGACAGCACCCTCTTCAAGGCCGGCGTCGTGTAGCGATCCCAGTTGTGGCTGGAGAGGATGAACAGCGGATGGCTCTCCTTGTCCGGCCGGAATGCGCCAGCGGCCGGGATGGAAATGCCGCTGCGCGTCTCGGCCGGGCGGCCGTCCGGGCTGAAGATCGTCCAGCGGTAGAGGTCGCGCCCGACGATGCGGTTAACGACGCGCAAGGGCTCGATGACCGAGGCGAACAGGATGAGGTTCGTCTCCGGCAGTACGAGAAGGTCGAGGTCGAGGGTTTCGGGAACGGGCTGGAACATGGCTGGGAACTCTCCGTCGCTCTTCCGATAATGTCAAGGATGGTTCCGATTTTGCAAAGCATGCGTAAGCACTTCAGCGCCTAATGCCGGGCAAAGAACGGAGGAACACCATGCCACTCGCCATGAATCGCGACGTCTTCATCACCTGCGCCGTCACCGGCTCGGGCGACACCGTATCCAAATCCCCGCATGTGCCGATCACCCCGAAGCAGATCGCCGATTCGGCCATCGACGCCGCCAAGGCGGGTGCGGCCGTCGTGCATTGCCATGTGCGCGATCCCGATACCGGCGCACCGAGCCGCCGCAACGACCTCTACAGGGAAGTGACCGACCGCATCCGCTCGGCCGAGGTCGACGTGGTGTTGAACCTGACCGCCGGCATGGGCGGCGACCTGATTTTCGGCGATGTCGAAAGCCCGCTGCCGTTGAACCCGAAGGGCACCGACATGGCCGGCGCCACCGAGCGCGTTTCCCATGTCGCCGAATGCCTGCCGGAAATCTGCACGCTCGATTGCGGCACGATGAACTTCAATCTCGGCGATTACGTCATGACCAACACGCCGTCGATGCTGCGCGCCATGGGCGCTAAGATGACGGAACTCGGCGTGCGCCCGGAAATCGAAGCCTTCGACACCGGCCATCTCTGGTTCGCCAAGCAGCTCGCCGAGGAAGGCGTGATCGAGGATCCGGTCCTCATCCAGCTGTGCATGGGTATTCCGTGGGGGGCGCCGGACGATCTCAACACCTTCATGGCGATGGTCAACAACGTGCCGTCGCACTGGACCTTCTCGGCCTTCTCCATCGGCCGCAACGCCATGGCCTACCCGGCCGCGGCGGTGCTTGCCGGCGGCAATATCCGCGTCGGGCTTGAGGACAATCTCTATATCGGCAAGGGCCAGCTCGCCACCAATGCGCAGCTCGTCGAAAAGGCGGCCAGCATCGTCGAAAACATGGGCGCCCGCATCATCGGACCGGAAGAGGTCCGCAAGAAGCTGAAGCTGACCAAGCGCTGAGGATCGGCGCACCTGCCCCTCGTCCGCTGACCGGCACGCTCTCCCCGCTCGCGGGGAGAGCGTCAGGGGCAACGCTGAATGCGCGATATCGACCCGTCAACCGACAAGACATTTCCAGAATTCGAGGCAACGAACATGACCAAGATCCACAAGGCCGCCTGCATCGGCGGCGGCGTCATCGGCGGGGCCTGGGCGGCCCGCTTCCTGCTCGCCGGCATCGATGTCGCCATGTGCGACCCGCATCCGGAAGCCGAGCGCATCGTCGGCGAAGTACTCGCCAATGCCGAGCGCGCCTATGCGATGATGACCATGGCGCCGCTGCCGCCCAAGGGCAAGCTCACCTTCGTCAAGAGCATCGAGGAAGCCGTGCAAGGCGCTGACTGGATTCAGGAAAGCGTGCCGGAGCGCATCGACCTGAAGCGCGGCGTCATCACCCAGATCGACGCCGCCGCCGACCC
This sequence comes from Rhizobium sp. YJ-22, assembly GCF_029601685.1. Lineage (NCBI taxonomy): Bacteria > Pseudomonadati > Pseudomonadota > Alphaproteobacteria > Hyphomicrobiales > Rhizobiaceae > Rhizobium > Rhizobium sp. YJ-22. The sequence continues at coordinate 309,551 of NZ_JARRIR010000002.1, forward strand.
GAAGGCGCTGATCGGCTCCTCCACGTCAGGCATCCTGCCGACCGACCTGCAGCGCGACATGAAGCATCCCGAGCGCATGTTCGTCGCCCATCCCTATAACCCCGTTTACCTGCTGCCGCTCGCCGAACTCGTCGGCGGCGAGAAGACGGCGCCGGCAACGCTTGAGGAAGCCAAGGCCAAGCTCGCCACCATCGGCATGAAGGGCGTCGTCCTCAAGAAGGAAATCGAAGCCTTCGTCGGCGACCGTCTGCTGGAAGCTGTCTGGCGCGAAGGTCTGTGGCTGATTAACGACGACATCTGCGACACCGAGACGCTGGACGACATCATCCGTTATTCCTTCGGCATGCGCTGGGCGCAGATGGGCATGTTCGAAACCTATCGCATCGCCGGCGGCGAAGCGGGCATGCGCCATTTCATCGCACAATTCGGCCCCTGCCTTGCCTGGCCGTGGACCAAACTGACGGATGTTGTCGACCTGACCGACGAACTTGTCGACAAGATCGCCGACCAGTCCGACGCGCAATCCGGCGCCCGCTCGATCCGCGAGCTGGAGCGGATACGCGACGAGAACCTTGTCGGCATCATGCATGCGCTGAAAGCCTCCGACGACGGTCGCGGCTGGGGCGCGGGAAAGCTGCTCGCCGAATTCGAGGATCATCTCTGGGCCAATGCGAAAAAGGTCGAGACCGATCTTGGCGGCGCGCAGGCTATCCGCATCGTCGACACCAAGGTCAGCGCCGCCTGGGTGGATTACAACAACCACATGACCGAGCATCGCTATCTGCAGGTCTTCGGCGATACCTCGGACGGCATCCTGCGCCTGATCGGCGTCGATCTGGACTATGTCCGCGACGGCCACAGCTACTACACGGTCGAGACGCATATCCGCAATCTCGGCGAGGCCAAGCTCGGCGACGGGCTCTATTCGACCTGCCAAATCCTTGGCAGCGACGAGAAGCGGCTGCATGTTTTCTCGACGATCTACAACAAGGAAAGCGGCGAAGCGGTTGCCACCGCCGAGCAGATGATGCTGCATGTCGACTCCAAGGCTGGCAAGGCCGTGGCCGCCCCGGAAAGCGTGCTGTCGAAGCTGCGCGCCATCACCGAGGCCCATGCAACGCTGCCGCGCCCGGAAGGCGTCGGCCGCGCGGTCGGCCAGAAGCGCTGAGAACCGGCGCGAGCATCGAAGACAACACCCTCCTCCTGCTGGTCGGGAGGAGGGAAATTCCATTGAAAATACCCGGGTGCGCGAAGCGAAAAAGTGCCGCTGCAGCCGTGAAGGAGGGAGAATACCCATGAATTTCGGATTGACCGACGAACAGGAAATGATCGTCAAGACCGTGCGCGATTTCGTCGAAACCGAAATCTATCCGCATGAGGACGAAGTCGAGCGCACCGGCATCGTGCGCCCGGAAATCGGCGCGGAAATCGCCCGCAAGAGCAAGGAACTCGGCTTCTTCGGCTGCGCCTTTCCTGAGGACGTCGGCGGCGGCGGCCTCGATCACGTCACCTTCACGCTGGTCGAGCGCGAGCTTGGCCGCGGCTCGCTCGCCCTCTCCGCCTATTTCGGCCGCCCCTCCGGCATCCTGATGGGCTGCAATGACGAGCAGCGCGAGCGCTACCTGCTGCCGGCCGTGCGCGGAGACAAGTTCGATGCGCTGGCCATGACCGAGCCGGACGCCGGCTCCGACGTGCGCGGCATGAAATGCTTTGCGAAGAAGGACGGCGACGACTGGATCGTCAACGGCACCAAGCACTTCATTTCTCACGCCAACATCGCCGATTTCGTCATCGTCTTCATCGCCACCGGCGAGGAAGACACGCCGCGCGGCCCCAAGAAGCTGATCACCTGCTTCCTCGTCGACCGCGGCACGCCGGGCTTCGAAATCCGCGAAGGCTACAATTCTGTCTCGCATCGCGGTTACCACAACTGCATCCTGAACTTCGACAATTGCCGCCTGCCGTCGTCGCAGATCCTCGGCGAGCTGCACAAGGGCTTCGACCTCGCCAACGACTGGCTCTATGCGACGCGCATCACCGTTGCCGCCACCTGCGTCGGCCGCGCGCGCCGCGCCTTCGAGCTGGCCCTGCCCTATGCGGCCGAGCGCAAGCAGTTCGGCAAGCCGATCGGCGCCAACCAGGGCGTCTCCTTCAAGCTCGCCGACATGATCACCTCGATCGACGCCGCCGACTACCTGACGCTGGCCGCCGCCTGGCGCCTCGACCAGGGCCTGCCGGCCAACCGCGAAATCGCCTCGGCAAAAGTGTTCGCCTCGGAAATGCTCGGCCGCGTCACCGACGAGGCCATCCAGATTTTCGGCGGCATGGGCCTGATGGACGATCTGCCGCTCGCCCGCCTGTGGCGCGATGCCCGCGTCGAGCGCATCTGGGACGGCACCTCGGAAATCCAGCGCCACATCATCAGCCGCGACCTGCTGCGTCCCTACGGAGCGTAACGATATGGTCAAACAACTGGCACAAGGCTCGCTCGACCGTCTCATCCGCCCGAAATCCATCGCCGTCTTCGGCGGCAAGGAAGCGGGCCGCGTCATCGAGCAATCCAGGAAGATGGGCTTCAAGGGCGATATATGGCCCGTGCATCCCACCCGCGAAGAGGTTCACGGCTATAAATGCTACCGTTCGGTCGCGGATCTGCCCGCGGCCCCGGACGCCGCCTTCATCGGCGTCAATCGCTTGGCTGCCATCGAGATCATCGGGCAGTTGGCGGCGCGCGGCGCGGGCGGCGCGATCTGCTATGCCTCCGGTTTTTCCGAAGCCGTGAAGGAATTGCCCGATGGCCCCGCGCTTCAGGCGAAACTGGTCGAGGCCGCCGGCGACATGGCCGTCGTCGGCCCGAACTGCTACGGCTTCATCAACATGCTGGACGGCGCCCTGCTCTGGCCCGACCAGCACGGCATGATCCGCGTCGAGCGCGGCGTCGCCGTGCTGACGCAATCCTCCAACATCGCCTGCAACGTCTCCAACCAGGCGCGCGGCCTGCCGGTCGCCTATCTGATGACGGCCGGCAACCAAGCCCAGACCGGCATTTCGGCGCTGGCCGTGGCGGCGCTGGAAGATCCGCGCGTCACCGCCGTCGGCCTGCATATCGAAGGCTTCGACGATATCGAGACGCTGGAGCTGCTCGGCCGCCGTGCCCGCGAACTCGGCAAGGGCGTCGTCGCCCTGAAAATGGGCAAGTCGGAAGCCGCCCAACGCGCCACCGTCTCGCACACCGCCTCGCTCGCCGGCAACGACAAGGTTTCCGGCGCGGTGCTGGAACGCCTCGGCATCGGCCGCGTCAGCTCGCTGCCGGAGTTGCTGGAAACCCTGAAGCTGCTGCACGTTTTCGGCCCGCTCGCCTCGAACGCGATCTCCTCGATGAGCTGCTCCGGTGGCGAGGCGTCGCTGATCGCCGACTCGGCTGTCGGCCGCGACGTCGATTTCCGCGACCTCAAGCCGGAACAGCTCGGGCCGTTGCGCGAAACGCTGGGCGAGATGGTGACGCTGTCAAACCCGCTCGACTACCACACCTTCGTCTGGAGCAATCGCGAGAAGCTGACGCAGGCCTTCTCGACGATGATGCAGGGCGACTACGCCCTCAACCTCGTGCTGCTCGACTTCCCGCGTCTCGACCGCTGCGACCCGGTCGACTGGATGACGACGGTGGATGCGCTGGTCGACGCTGCCAAGGCGACCGGCGCCAATGCCGGCATCATCGCCTCCATGGGTGAAAACCTGCCGGAAGCCATGGCCGACCGCCTGTCACAAAACGGCCTCGTGCCCTTCATCGGCATCGACGAAGCGCTGGTGGCTGTGGAAACCGCTGCCCGCATCGGCCGCAACTGGAAGCGTCCGGTGGCTGCGCCACTGGTCAAGGCCGAGCTGATCGACGGCGACAGCGAAACCGTCACCGAGGCTGACGCCAAGGCGGAACTGGCCGCCGCCGGCGTGCCGGTGCCGCAGGGCAAGGTCGCCGCGACCCCGCAGGAAATCGCCAAGGCGGCCGAAGCGCTCGGCTTTCCCGTGGCCCTGAAGGGCCTCGGCGTCGCCCACAAGACCGAGGCCGGCGCCGTGAAGCTCAACCTGCAGTCGGTAGCCGAAGTCGAGGCGGCGGCGATCGCCATGGCCGGCGTCGCCACCGGTTACCTTGTGGAAAAGATGGTGGCGAAGCCCGTCGCAGAGATCATCGTCGGCGCCATGCGCGACCCGGTCGCGGGCCCGGTTCTCTCGGTCGGCGCCGGCGGCATTCTGGTGGAATTGCTGGAGGACGCCGTCGTTCTTCCGCTGCCGACGACGCATGAGGCAATCCGTGAGGCTATCGCCGGCCTGAAGGTCGCCAAGCTCTTGAACGGCTATCGCGGTCAGCCGAAGGGCGATGTCGAGGCGCTGGTCGCCGCTGTCGCTGCGACAGCAGATTATGTCGTTTCAAACGCTTCAAATGTCGAGGAAGTCGATATCAATCCTATAATGGTATTGCCGGCCGGCATGGGAGTGGTCGCCGCCGATGCCCTGATCAGGCGCAGGAGGAGAGCATGAGCGAACCTGTTCGCACCCGGCGCGTCGGCGGCATTCTCGAGGTGACGATGGATCGGCCCAAGGCCAATGCCATCACGCTGGAATACAGCCAGGCCATGGGCGAGGTGTTCCGGAACTTTCGCGACGATCCCGACATGCGGGTTGCAATCCTTACGGGCGCGGGAGAGAAGTTCTTCAGCGCCGGCTGGGATCTGAAGGCCGCCGCCGACGGCGCCTCCGTCGAGGGCAATTACGGTGTCGGCGGCTTCGGCGGCATCCAGGAGTTGCGCGACCTCAACAAGCCGGTCATCGCCGCCATCAACGGTATCTGTTGCGGCGGCGGTTTCGAAATCGCGCTGTCGGCCGACCTGATCATCGCAGCCACGCACGCCACCTTCTCGCTGCCGGAGATCCGCTCGGGCACGGTCGCCGACGCCGCCTCGATCAAGCTGCCGAAGCGCATCCCCTATCATATCGCCATGGATATGCTTCTGACCGGCCGCTGGCTGGATGCCGAGGAAGGCCATCGGTGGGGCTTCGTCAATGAGATCGTGCCGGCCGAGAAGCTGATGGAACGCGCCTGGGAGCTGGCGCGCTTGCTCGAAAGCGGGCCGCCGCTGGTCTATGCCGCGATCAAGGAAGTTGTGCGCGAGGCGGAAGCCTCCGATTTCCAGACGATGATGAACCGCATCGCCAGGAAACAATTGCGGACCGTCGATATGCTCTATGGCAGCGAAGACCAGCTCGAAGGCGCGCGCGCCTTCGCTGAAAAACGCGACCCGATCTGGAAGGGAAAATAAACAACCGCTTGACCGGACACGGGTTTTCGAACCTAATCACGAACAGGTCCCTTTACCGGCCAGGGGAAAGGCCGGGAGGGAAAACGCATTGCCAGGAAAAGTGGAATCCGGTTTTCCGCTCGGAAATGCGCCATTCAGATGAGAAAATGACCCTGAACGAAAAAAGAGAGGAACTAGGGGAATGAAGGACTATACCAATTATCTCGCCTCGCGCGTCACCGCCGGCGGCCTGAGCCGCCGCGAATTCATGGGCCGCGCCATGGCCGCCGGCCTGACGCTGACCGCGGCCTCGCATCTCTTCGCCACCAGCGCCCAGGCGCAGGAACCGAAACGCGGCGGCACGCTGCGCCTCGGCCTCGAAGGCGCCGCCGCCACCGATTCCAAGGATCCGGCCAAGGCGCTGTCGCAGTTCATGTTCGTGGTTGGCCGCTGCTGGGGCGACATGCTGGTCGAATCCGAGCCGCTGACCGGCGCGCCGGTGCCGGCTCTTGCCGAATCCTGGGAGCCCTCGGCCGATGCCGTGACCTGGACCTTCAAGATCCGCAAGGGCGTGAAGTTCCACAACGGCAAGGAGCTGACGGTCGATGACGTCATCGCCACGCTGAAGCGCCACACCGACGAAAAATCGGAATCGGGCGCGCTCGGCGTCATGAAGTCGATCAAGGAGATCAAGGCCGACGGCGACAAGCTGGTCCTGACGCTCACCGAAGGCAACGCAGACATGCCGTTGCTTCTGACCGACTATCACCTCGTCATCCAGCCCAATGGCGGCCTTGACGATCCGAACGCCCAGATCGGGACCGGCCCCTACAAGGTGGTGAACTTCGAAGCCGGCGTGCGCGCCACCCTGGCCCGCAATGCCGACGACTGGCGCACCGACCGCGGCTATGTCGACACCGTCGAAATCATCGCCATGAACGACGCCACGGCCCGAATCGCTGCGCTCTCCTCCGGCCAGGTGCATTACATCAACCGCGTCGACCCGAAGACCGTCAATCTGCTGAAGCGCGCGCCCAACGTCGAGATCCTCAACACCTCCGGCCGCGGCCATTACGTCTTCATCATGCATTGCGACAAGGCGCCGTTCGACAACAACGACCTGCGTCTCGCCTTGAAATACGCCATGGACCGCGAGACCATGGTGCAGAAGATCCTCGGCGGCTACGGCAAGGTCGGCAACGACTTCCCGATCAACGAGACCTATGCCCTCTTCCCCGAAGGCATCGAGCAACGCGCCTACGATCCCGACAAGGCCTCCTTCCACTACAAGAAGTCCGGCCACAGCGGCTCGGTGCTGCTGCGCACCTCCGAAGTCGCCTTCCCCGGCGCCGTCGATGCCGCCGTCCTCTATCAGCAGAGCGCCAAGAAGGCCGGCATCAACATCGAGGTCAAGCGCGAGCCCGGCGACGGCTACTGGACCAACGTCTGGAACGTGCAACCCTTCTCGACCTCCTACTGGGGCGGACGCCCGACCCAGGACCAGATGTATTCCACCGCCTATCTCTCGACGGCGGACTGGAACGACACTCGCTTCAAGCGCCCGGACTTCGACAAGATCCTGCTCGAGGCCCGCGCCGAGCTCGACGAGGCCAAGCGCAAGGACATGTATCGCCACATGGCGATGATGGTCCGCGACGAAGGCGGCCTCATCCTTCCGATGTTCAACGACTTCGTCAACGCCGCCACCAAGAACGTCAAGGGTTACGTGCACGACATCGGCAACGACATGTCGAACGGCTTCGTCGCTACCCGCGTCTGGCTGGAAGGCTGACCCCCGCTTGCGGCTCTTGCGGGCCGCCCTTTCCGAAACGCGTCTGCGGAAGCCGCCAGGTTTCCGCAGTGCGCTTTCTTTTTCCTCTTGAGCCACGAGGAGTCCCATGGCAATCACCTCAGAGCCTTCGGGCGCACCGCCGCGCCGGTGGCGGGAAAGATTCCCCCTCCTTGCCCTCATCCTTCAACGCCTGGGCCTCAGCGCCCTCCTGCTTCTCGCCGTCTCGGTGCTGATCTTCGCCGGCGTCGAAGCGCTGCCGGGGGATTTCGCCACCACCTATCTCGGCCAGTCGGCCACGCCGCAGGCCGTTGCCAACATCCGCAGCGAACTCGGCCTCGACCGGCCGGTGACCACCCGCTATTTCGAATGGCTGGGCAACGCGCTGCAGGGCGATTTCGGCACCTCCTGGGCGAGCCGGAATTCGGTGAGCGAGCAGATCGGCAACCGGCTCGGCAATTCGCTGTTCCTCGCCTTCTTCGCGGCGCTGATCTCCGTGCCGCTGGCCATCCTTCTCGGGCTGCTGGCGGTGCATTATCGTAACCGCCTCCCGGACAAGATCATCAATGTCATCTCGTTGGCGGCGATCTCGCTGCCGGAATTCTTCATCGGCTACCTGCTGATCCTTTATTTCGCCGTCAATTTCGGCATTGCCACCTTCCCGGCCACCGTCTTCGAAGGCATGGGCTTCGTCGAGCGGCTGAAGGCCATCGCCCTGCCGACCGCGACGCTGGTGCTCGTGGTGCTGGCGCATATGATGCGCATGACGCGCGCCGCCATTCTCTCGGTGATGTCGTCGGCCTATATGGAAACCGCCGAACTGAAGGGCCTCGGCGCCTTCCGCGCCATCGTCAAGCATGCCGCGCCGAACGCCATCGCCCCGATCGTCAACGTCGTTGCCCTCAACCTCGCTTATCTGGTGGTCGGCGTCGTCGTGGTCGAGGTCGTCTTCGTCTATCCCGGCATGGGCCAGTACATGGTCGACGCCGTGACGGTGCGCGATATGCCGGTGGTGCAGGCCTGCGGCCTCATCTTCGCCGCCATCTACATCCTGCTCAACATGGCGGCCGATATCCTCGCGATCGTCGCCAACCCGAGACTGAGGCATCCGAGATGAGATTGCGCGATATCCCCATCAGTGCCTGGATCGGCATCGTCGGCATTGCGCTGGCTTTCATCTGCGCCCTCTTCGCGCCCCTGCTCGCGCCGCACGGCGAGAGCGAAATCGTCGCCGGCGTCTGGGAGCCGATGGGCGATGCCTATCTGCTCGGCACCGACAATCTCGGCCGCGACCTGCTGTCGCGCGTCATCTACGGCGCCCGCACCACCCTGTTCGTGGCGCTGGCGGCCACCGTGATCTCCTTCTCGCTCGGCATCATCCTGTCGTTTACCGCTGCGGTGTCGCGCGGGCTGATCGACATGGGCCTGTCGCGCTTCAACGACCTGATGATGTCGATCCCGACGCTGATCTTCGCGCTGGTGGTGCTGGCCGTGTTGCCGCAGAACCTTTTCGTGCTGATCCTGGTCATGGCGATCCTCGATTCCACCCGCGTCTACCGTCTCGGCCGCGCCGTGGCGCTGGATGTGGCGGTCATGGAATTCGTCGAGGCGGCGCGGCTGCGTGGCGAAGGACGGCTGTGGATCATCTTCCGTGAGATCCTGCCCAACACGCTGTCGCCGCTGCTGGCCGAATTCGGCCTGCGCTTCGCCTTCTCCATCCTGTTCCTCTCCACCCTCTCCTTCCTCGGCCTCGGCATCCAGCCGCCGGCCGCCGACTGGGGCGGCATGGTCAAGGACAACAAGGACGGCATCATCTTCGGCATTCCTGCCGCCCTGATCCCGGGCGGAGCGATCGCGGCCCTCGCCATCTGCGTCAACCTCGTCGTCGACTGGCTTCTGAAACGCACATCCAGCCTCAAGGGAGGACGCGGCGATGCCTGAGCTTCTTTCGATCCGCAATCTCAAGATCGAGGCCACCAGCTATCCGCCCGGCGAGCCGCCGAAGCGCGTCACCATCGTCGACGGCGTGTCGCTCGACCTGCAGAAGGGCAAGGTTCTCGGCCTGATCGGCGAGTCCGGCGCCGGCAAATCCACCATCGGCCTGTCGGCGCTGGCCTATGGCCGCGGCGGCGCGGAAATCACCGGCGGCGAAGTCCTGCTCGATGGCAAGGACATCCTCAAACTCGGCAGGGGCGGCATCCGCACCGTGCGCGGCGCCCGCGTCTGCTATGTGGCGCAATCGGCCGCCGCCGCCTTCAACCCGGCCCATCGCCTCGGCGACCAGGTGATCGAAGCCTGCCTGCAGCACGGGTTGATGAGCAAGGAAGAAGCGCGCCAGCGCGCCCTCTATCTGTTCCGCGTCCTGGGCCTGCCCAACCCGGAAACCTTCGGCGACCGCTATCCCCACCAGGTTTCCGGCGGTCAGCTGCAGCGCGCCATGACCGCCATGGCGCTTTGCCCCAATCCGTCGCTGATCGTCTTCGACGAGCCGACGACGGCGCTCGACGTCACCACCCAGATCGACGTGCTCGCCGCCATCAAGCACGCTATCGAGGAAACTCACACCGCCGCGCTCTACATCACCCACGATCTCGCCGTCGTCGCCCAGATCTCCGACGACATCATGGTGCTGCGCCATGGCAAGACCGTGGAATACGGCACGGCCCAGCAGATCATCGAGGAGCCGCGACAGGATTATACCCGCGCCCTCGTCAACGTCCGCCAGAGCGGCAAGGAGGAGGCGCAGGACCAGAGCGGCACGCTGCTGAAGGTCGACAACATCACGGCCGGATACCCGAATGGTTTCCGTGTTCTGCATGACGTGTCGCTGCATCTGCCCAAGGGGCAGACGCTGGCGGTGGTCGGCGAATCCGGCTCTGGCAAGTCGACGCTGGCGCGCGTCATCACCGGGCTGCTGCCGCCGCTCTCCGGCTCGATTTCCTTTGACGGCAAGCCGCTGACGCCGACGCTCTCCGGCCGCTCGCGCGACGAGTTGCGCCGCATCCAGCTCATCTATCAGATGGCCGATACTGCCATGAATCCGCGCCAGACGGTGCGCGACATCATCGGCCGCCCCCTGACCTTCTATTACGGCTTACGAGGCGCGGCGAAGACGGCGCGTGTCAAGGAACTGCTGGAACAGATCGAGATGGGCGCCGGCTTCGCCGACCGCTATCCGGCCGAGCTTTCCGGCGGTCAGAAGCAGCGCGTGGCCATCGCCCGCGCGCTGGCCGCCAAGCCGGAGCTGATCCTCTGCGACGAACCGACCTCGGCGCTCGACCCGCTGGTCGCCGAAGGCATCCTCAAGCTCCTGATGCGGCTGCAGGCGGAAAGCCAGCTCTCCTATATCTTCATCACCCACGACATCGCTATCGTCCGGGCGATCGCCGATTCCGTCGCCGTCATGCATCGCGGCAAGCTCGTCCGCTTCGGCCCGAAGCGCGTCGCCTTGTCGCCACCCTTCGACGACTACACCGACCTGCTGTTGAAATCCGTGCCGGAAATGGAAATCGGCTGGCTCGAAAAAGCTCTCGCAAGCCGCCGCATGGCCAGCGCCGGGAATTGATCGGTGACTGGGAAGCCTTGAGGAATAGGGCGATATTGCGGGAATGGATCTTGGGCGCACCCCCTGATCCATTTCGTTTATTTAAGAATGACGTTGGCCAGCCCTACAACCTAGGTTGCATTCAGGCTTGAAGCGCAGATGAAACATCCTTATATTGCAGGAGTGGATCAGGGGCCGTTCCCCCTGATCCGTTTCGCTTATGTTAGGAAACTGACCCGCACGCTAGCCGACCAGCTCGTGCGGGTTTTCCGTATCGTAAGCGTGATGCTGAATGGTTTCAACCACATCGCGATCACTCCTGTTCGAGAGCAGAGCCACTGCCTCGGCCGGTGCGGCTCATCCTCACCGGTCGGCGCCGGCTGGCGCGGCGCCTGCTGCTTCGCTGTCGAAGTCTACAAGCCTAGCACAACCTTGAGGACATGTCTTTAAGCGAGAATGCGCAAAGAGGAATGCAACCTCAATATTCCGTCGGCACCGTCAGAAGCTCCGCCGAGGGACTGTCCAGAAAAGCACGCACGGTGGGCGGCAATTGCCTCGATGCCAGCGGCAGCACGCCGCAACGCCGCAGGAGCGCGCGCAGATCCGGCTTTGCGCCCATATGCCGCCAGATCGTGCGTGTCGCATAGGGCAGGTTTCCCTTGCGCCAGGAAACGCCGGTCGTCACGCCGCGCAGATAGACGCGTTGGTGCGCCATCTCGAAGGGAATGAGGATTGCCTGTGACAGCATCGGGTTCATGCCCAAGCTGCGCTCGGTAATGAAGATGCGGTTGCGCCAATATGCCGCCAGCCCGACATATTTCGAATCCTGGCGGATTTCGTTGACCGTGTCGCGGATACGCTCGATGGATTTCACCCGCATCTCGCCGTTTTCCTCATACAGCCGGCTGCAAGAGCACACGACCAGCCCCGGCCAGGAAGGCGTGCAATGATAGGTCTGGAAATAGCCGGCGTGGCGACGCAATGCGGCGAGATCGCCCGGGAAGCCGTCAAGCAACGGCAGCCCTTCGCCGCCGCTGCGGCCGCGGTGTTCCAGCCGTTGGCGGAAAGCGGCCGGCGCCAATGCAAAATCTCCAGCCTGCAAGCCGAAAAACCCGGCAATCCGTGCTAGATTATGTGCGGAAGGTCGCGTTTCGCCATTGATGTAACGATTGAACTGTTGCCGGTTGAGGCCAATTTCCCGACAGACATGGGAAATCGATCGCACAGTGGCGCAGGCAGCTTTCAGATTTTCGGCAAGAGCGCTCATGGATGGATCTTTTCAACGAAACGATCGAAACCCTATAGCGTAAATTCGCATAAGATCGCGTCAGAATGCGAAATTGCACGACGCATTCTCCCCGTTAGGCTCGCCGTCAACACCAAAGGACAAGGGGTTCTGGAATGAGCGATTTCTCCAAGACGATACAGGACATGCTTTCGAACACCGGCCTCAGCCGCCGTGGCTTTCTCGGGGGCGCTGCCGCCCTTGGCGCGATGAGCGTCACCGCCGGCGGCCTGCTGGTGCCGGCAACGGCGCATGCCGCCGACGAGCCGAAGCGCGGCGGCCACCTGAAGCTCGGTCTCAAGGGCGGCGCGACCAGCGACACGCTCGACCCCGCCACCTACAGCGCATCCGTCCTGTTCGTCGTCGGCCGCCTGTGGGGCGATACGCTGATCGAATCGGACCCGAAGACCGGCGCCGCCCTGCCCTCGATCGCCACCGCCTGGGAACCCTCCGCCGACGCTTCCGTCTGGACCTTCAAGCTGCGCAACGACGTCGCTTTCCATGACGGCACCAAGATGACCCCCGCCGATATCGTCGCGACGCTGAAGCGCCATGCCGACGCCAATTCGAAGTCCGGCGCGCTTGGCCTGCTCTCCTCCCTCAAGACCATCGAGGAAAAGGCCGGCGATCTCGTACTCACCCTGACCGAAGGCAATGCCGACCTGCCGCTGGTGCTTTCCGATTATCACCTGATCATCCAGCCGAAGGGCGGCGTCGACAATCCGGCGGCGGCCATCGGCACCGGCCCTTACAAGCTTGCCAAGTTCGAGCCCGGCGTGCGCGCCACCTTTGAGAAGAACCCCAATGACTGGCGCTCGGATCGCGGCTATGTCGAATCCGTCGAAATCATCGTCATGAACGATACGACCGCCCGCGTCGCCGCCCTCTCTTCGGGCCAGGTGCATTTCGTCAACAATATCGACCCGAAGACTGTGCCGCTGCTCAAGCGCGCGCCGAAGGTCGAGATCGTGCGCAATGCCGGCAAGGGCTTCTATGCCTTCCTGATGCACTGCGACACTGCGCCCTTCGACAACAACGACCTGCGTCTGGCGCTGAAATACGCCATCGACCGGCAGGCGATCCTCGACAAGGTGCTGGGCGGCTACGGCACGCTCGGCAACGATTATCCGGTCAACGGCAATTATGCGCTCGCCCCCGACGATATCGAGCAGCGCGCCTACGATCCGGACAAGGCAGCCTTCCATTTCAAGAAATCCGGCGTCGATCGGCCGGTCCTGCTGCGCACCTCGGATGCGGCGTTCGCGGGCGCCGTCGATGCCGCCATCCTGTTCCAGGAAAGCGCCAAGAAGGCCGGTATCCAGATCGAGGTCAAGCGCGAGCCTGAAGACGGATACTGGACCAATGTCTGGAACGCTCAGCCCTTCTGCGCCACCTATTGGGGCGGCCGACCGACACAGGATTCGCGCTATTCCACCTCCTATCTCTCAACGGCGGAATGGAACGACACCCGTTTCAAGCGCCCGGATTTCGACAAGCTGCTGCTGCAGGCGCGCTCGGAGTTGGACGAGACCAAGCGCAAGGCGATTTATCGCACCATGGCGCTGATGGTCCGGGACGAAGGCGGCCTCATCCTGCCCGTGTTCAATGACTATGTCATGGCCCAGTCGAAGAGCGTCAAGGGTTATGTCGACGACATCGGCAACGACCTGTCGAACGGCTATATCGGCAGCCGCGTCTGGCTTGACGCCTAAAATCCGGGAGTTTTGAGAGAACATGTCAGGCAAACGCCCCTTCACCATCATCGAAAACGAGTGGATCACGCTCAGGGACGGCACCCGTCTGGCGGCGCGCATCTGGATGCCGGACAATGCCGAGGCCGATCCGGTCCCGACCGTGTTCGAGTTCCTGCCGTATCGCAAGCATGACGGCACCTGCCTGCGCGACGATTCCACCTATCCCGAATTCGCCGCCGCCGGCATTGCCGGCGTGCGCGTCGACATCAGGGGCTCGGGCGAATCCGACGGCGTCATCGACGGCGAATACACGGAACTCGAACTCGCAAACGCCTGCGAACTGATCGGCTGGATCGCCGAACAGCCCTGGTCGAACGGTTCGGTCGGCATGATGGGCATCTCCTGGGGCGGCTTCAACTGCCTGCAGACGGCCGCACTGCGCCCGCCGGCGTTGAAGGCGGTGATATCCATCGCCTCCACCGTCGACCGCTACAATGACGACATCCACTATAAGAACGGCACGCATCTCTCCGCCCAGCTTTCCTGGGCGGCGACGATGCTCGGCTACCAGTCGCGGTCGCCCGATCCGGCTCTCGTCGGCGAGCGCTGGCGCGAGATGTGGATGGAGCGGCTGGAGAAGGAACCCTATTTCATGGAGGAGTGGCTGTCGCACCAGCGCCGCGACGCCTTCTGGAAACACGGCTCCATCGGCGAGAATTTCGACGACGTGCAGATCCCGGCGATCGTCATCGCCGGCTGGGCGGACGGCTATCGCAACACACCGCTCAAGGCCGTCGAAGGACTGGGCGGCAAGGCCAAGGCCCTGATCGGCCCCTGGGTGCATAAATATCCGCACTTCGCCTGGCCGAAGCCGCGCGCCGATTTCATCGGCGAAGCCATCGCCTGGTGGAACCGCTGGCTGCGCGGCGAGGAAAACGGCATCGAGAACCTGCCGCAGGTGCGCGCCTATATCACCGAAGACCTCCGTCCGCCGGCGCCGCGCCGCGATTTCGATCCCGGCTTCTGGATCGGCAAGCAGGCCTGGGCGGAGCCGGAAACGGCAAGCTATTATGCCGACCAGTTCGGCGTGCTCACCGCCGGCAGCCCGATTCCCGGCGCGAAAGGGCATGACCGCTACATCCGCTCGCCGCTCGACACCGGCACGGCCTCCGGCGAATATTTCACCCTGAAGCCGGATGCGGAAATGGCGCTGGACCAGCGCGGCGACGATGCTGGTTCGCTGGTCATCGAAACCGCCGTGCTGGAAGAAGATGTCGATATTCTCGGCCGTCCGGTCGTCGCCGTCGAACTCGCCTGTGACGCCGATTGGGCTAACCTTTGCGCCCGCCTGGTCGATGTGCATCCCGATGGCACCGCCACCCGCATCGCCTTCGGCGTGCTCAACCTCTCCCATCGCGACGGCGACGAAAACCCGAAGGCGATGCCCAAGGGCGAGAAGGTCGCGATCCGGCTGGTGCTCGATGCCTGCGGCTATCGTTTCCGTCGGGGGCACCGCATTCGCCTGGCGATCTCGACTGCCTATTGGCCGATGATCCTGCCCGCGCCCACCGATCCCGGCGTGACGCTCGACCTGGCGACGCTTGGTCTTGCCCTGCCGAAGCTTGGCGATCACGAGAAGATCACGGTCAGGCAGCCGGACAATCCCGACCCGTTGCCCAAATATATCGAGCATGCGCCGGGCACGACGCACCGTTCGGTCAACCGCGATCTCACCGCCAACCGCACCGAATACCGTATCTACGAGGATACCGGCCTTTCCGAACGCCCCGGCACCGGTCTATCGACCCGGCAGGTGCGCGAGGAATTGTGGACGATCCGCCCGAACGATCCGCTGTCGATGACCGGCCAATCCACCTGGATCTGCGACATGCAGCGCGACGGCTGGTCGGTGCGCACGGTCTCGACGGCAAAACTGTCCTGCACCGCGACGGAATGGGTCACCGAAGCCGAACTGACCGGTTATGAGGGCGAGACCCAGGTCTTCCACAAGACCTTCGAAAAAAGAATCCCGCGCGATTTCATGTAAATCGCGAGGGAAGCCCGTGGCGGCAGCCCCACTGCCACGGGCGATTTCTTAGCTGCTCCCCGCAAAATGGCTGATCGCCGTCACCAGCGCGCGAAAACCGGCGGCGGCGCCTTCGCTCATGTGCCGGGCGCGCAGCCAGGCATGGACCATCTGCGGCTCGTCGCGATACCAAACCTCGATACCGGCCGCCGCCAGGCGCGCGGCAAACAATGCGCCATCGTCGCGCAACGGGTCGAAATGCGCCGTGGTGATATAGGCGGGCGGCAAGCCGCGGACATCGGCGATCCGCAAAGCATGGGCGACCGGGTCATCAGGCGCTTTTAGAATGTCACGATAATAGCGCACATCCGCCGTCGTCAGGCCGGGAGCTTCGCCCATCTCCTCATAGGAGCCGGTTTCGAGATCGCCGCCGAGCGCCGGATAGATCAGCGCCTGCGCCACGACACCCTTCAATCCGTCGCGAAGCGCCCGCACCGCCAGCCCGGCCGCGAGATTGCCTCCGGCACTGTCGCCGATCAGCACGACCTCATGGCCCTCGGCCAGCAGGGATTTCAGCACGGCATAACAATCATCCGTCTGGGACGGCCAGACATGCTCGGGCGCCAGGCGATAATCCACCGCCGTCAGTTCCGCCCCGACACCCTCGGCGATTTCGGCGCAGATCGCATCGTGGCTTTCCAGCGAACCGACCACGAAGCCGCCGCCATGCAGGTAGAGCAGATGTCGCCCCGTGCGCAACGCCGCCGGCCGGTAGCGGCGGATTGTCACCGCCCCGATTTGGCCATCGGTTTTCACCAGCCCGGCCGGCAGCGCCGGCGAGAAGGCGGCGCAAAGCGCATCGTACCAGCCGCGCTGCTGCTCGATGGTGCCGTTGACCGCATCCACCGGATAGAAGGCATCGCAGCGCGCCAGAAAGGCCAGGATACCCGGCTCCGTCGGCATCGGCCGGGTCACCGCCTGCGTTTGTTCCTCGGCCATGACTCTCTCCCTTTGCTTATGATCCGTGAGCGAAGGTGGCAGGCCTATGGAGGAATTTCAATACAAAACAACGCCATACAAAGTCAGCATGAATCGATTTCTCCGGGTATTGAAGTTGTCCTTCATCCGGCCTGCCGCACCTTCTCCCCACACGAAGCAATGCCGTAAGGGAGACGCGCGAGGGAGAAGGCCAGAATGAAGAGCAAAATTCTTCACCCGATTTGCCAGTGACCTGAATCATTCTGTCAGCCAAGCCTGACAAAGCCCGGCATCGATTCATCAATCGCCGCCGCCCTGGCACCTTGCGATAACGTTTCCATCCCCGGATGACAGACGTACATCAGCCGGATATATCTGCTCGGCGCATCGCGTCGCCAGGGAGGACAAGCATCGATGACCGGAGAAAACCAAGCCACGGGCCTGCCCGGCCGCTGGAGCGACCGCCCCTATCACCGCCGCTGGCTGTGGCAGCAGGCGGACGGTCTCTACGATTTCTTCCAGCATCGCGCCGTCAATCCGCGCGGCGGCTTCAACGATCTCGACCGCGCCGGCAGGCCGCTGGATGCGGCGGGACAGGTGCGCGCCATCCATTCCACCGCCCGCATGGTGCATTGCTTCGCAATCGCCAGCCTGCTCGGCCGCCCTGGCGCCGACGACATTGTCGATCACGGCATGACCTATCTCTGGAACCGCCATCGCGACACGACCCATGGCGGCTATGTCTGGTCACTGAACGACGACGGCCCGGTCGATAGCTCCAAGCAGGGATACGGCCATGCCTTCGTGCTGCTTGCCGCCTCCTCCGCCAAAGTCGCTGGCCATCCGCTGGCCGAGCGGATGCTGGCAGATGTGACAGACATCCTCGAAACGAAATTCTGGGAAGCGCGGCACGGCGCCATCGCCGAGGAATTCAATGCCGACTGGAGCGAGATCGAAAGCGGCGCCTATCGCGGCCAGAATTCCAACATGCACCTCACCGAAGCGTTGATGGCCGCTTACGAGGCGACCGGCGAGCGCGCCTATCTCGACAAGGCCGAAAGCATCGCCGACCTCGTCATCCGCCGTTCGGCCGGCTCGGTCGGCTGGCGCGTCGCCGAGCATTTTTCGCGCGACTGGGCGCTCGACAAGGACTATCGCGGCAACGAAATGTTCCGCCCTTCGGGCACGACGCCCGGCCATTGGCTGGAATGGGCGCGGCTGATCCTGCAGCTTTGGTCGCTGGGCGGCAAGCGCCACGACTGGATGCCGCAGGCCGCCGAAGGCCTGTTCTCCCAATCCATGGCGCTCGGCTGGGACGAGACCAAAGGCGGCTTCTTCTACACGCTCGACTGGGACGATGCGCCCGCCAAGCGCAGCAAATTGTGGTGGCCGGTCAGCGAGGGCGCGGGTGCAGCGCATTTTCTCAACCAGCATCGCCCGAGCGATTTCCACGAGGGCAGCTACCGAAAGATCTGGAACATCGTCGCCAATGCCTTCCTCGATCACGACCATGGCGGCTGGCATGAGGAATTGACGGAAGACCTGCGGCCCGCCAACACGCTGTTCCCCGGCAAGGGCGACATCTATCACGCGCTGCAGGCCTGCCTCATCCCGCTCTATCCGGCAGAAGGCAGCCTGACGAAGATGATCGCCGAAAGCGGCGGCAAGGTTTAACGAAAATGGTGCCGGATCTCTGTCCGGCACCCCTATTATTCCGCGCCGAGCTTCAGCGCGTCGTGGTCAGCACCCAGCATGGCGCAGAGCGCCTCGACCACCAGGTTGTGATCCTCACGCTGCGGCAAGCCGGAAACGGTGACGGCGCCAATGCAGCCGGTATCCTTGACGAAGATCGGATAGGAGCCGCCATGTGGCGCGAAATCCACCTCCGACAGGCCGTTGTCGGCCACCGTCTTGCCGGCCTTCTTCAGCATCAGCCCGCAGGCATAGGAACTGCGGAAATAGCGCAGCGTCATGTTGCGCTTTCGGCGAACCCAATTGGCATTGTCGGGGGTCGAGCCGGCAAGAGCGGCATAGAAGGCCGGCATGGAATGCAGCGTCACGTCGATGGCGACGCCGAGATCGCGCTCCGTCGCCATCTTCACTAGCCGCTTGCCGAGCGAAAACGCCGCCTTCAGGTCGAATGCGTCGAAGCGCAGCGCCGCCTCTTGGGTTTCGATGTCGTTGAGATCCTGTTCGATGGTCATCTCGTCCTCCGTATCACGCGGCATTCATTCCCGAAGGCGCGGCGGAAGTAAAGCGGCTCAGCTTGCCGGCGACGCGTCATCGGGAATGTCGATGGTGATCGTCAGCGGCTGTGGATGCGACGACCACAGCAACTGGTAACCGGCAACGGAGCCGAGAATGGCAAGCCAGATGAAGACGGCCTGCGGAGTGATCGGAAAATCGCGGAAACGGCGCTTGGGATCGGAGGACATGGGCTTTTCAAAAGGAACTGACGTCAATCGAGATGGGAAGTGCGGCGCGTCTTGCAAAGGGCCTGCCGGAAATTTCGATTTCCATGGATCGATTTCAGCGGCGCGGCGTTCCTTCTGTGTCAAATCAAAGGAGGATTAGACATGATCAACGCTTCCGAGATCAAGGAACATGCCGAAGTCGTCGGCGCCGATGGCGTGCATGTCGGTACCGTCGACCGCGTCGAAGGCGGCCGCATCAAGCTGACGAAAGCCGATAACGGCAAGGCCGGGCATCAGGGTCACCATCACTTCATTCCTCTGGACATGGTTTCGGATGTCGACAGCGGTCGCGTCCGGCTTTCTAAGAATGGCAAGGACGCCATCGACATGGCCCAGGAAGAAAACGGCCGCATGAACTAAAAACGCATAAATCCACGCTGAAAAACCCGCCGTTTCCCCGGCGGGTTTTTCTCATGCCTAAAATCCCGCAAACGAAATCGGCCCGAATCGAACGATCGATCCGGGCCGAAATTCATCGGGAATGGCTGCGATCGATCACAATTCCGGGCAGCCGGGCCGGTTGGCGAAGGTCATGCGCTCGATACCGTCATCGGTGCGGCCCTCGACCACGATGCGGCGCTCGTTCATGCGCACCACGCGCGCACGGCGCAGACCGGCATCGCGGGCTTCCTCGACCGCCTGGTCCGGATCGCAGCCGGCACGGAAGTCCTCGCGTTCCTGTTCGCGCAGCCGCCGGCGGCGCTCCTCTTCACGGCGGTCGCGAATGACCGGGCGCACGCCATCCGGGCCGATTTGCAATTCCATATCCTGCGCATGCGTCGGCGTGACGAAAGGCACGAAGGTTCCCGCCGTCACGAGAGCAGCCAGGCAGCACGAGGAGACAAGTCTCAACATTTCACTTCTCCGAAAAAGCCGGCCGACCGGGCCGGCGAAAACCTGCACACATCCGCGGAAGAACGAGTCAAAGCAAAAATGGTTCCCATTCCGCATGCGGACGAGGCAGTTCGCGGAACATAAGGCCGCCCAGAACGTTCGACAAGAATCAACGAGGAGGAACCCATGCAACCCCATTTCACGCCGGAAACCACCGGCATACGATGGCTCGTGCCCGTCGACGTGACCGTGCCCGAATGCGGACATCGCGTTTTCCATGGCCCCAGCGAAGCGCTGTGCTACCTCATCCATGAATGCCACAGCGCCAGCGGGCTGACCTATGAAGCGGCGAAGAATGCCTGTATCGAAGCCTTGCGCCACACACGCGATGCCGAAGAGGCGAGACGCGCCTTCCTGGATGCGCTCGGCGGCGAGCACATCCAGACGCTGCACCATTGACCGGTACGCCGGCATGGCGCATCTGCGTTGCCATCGAAACCGGAGCGCGCCATGCCATCCAAGACCATCACCATCGATACGAAGGGCCAAGGGCTCTACGAATTCACCCGCACGGCAGAAGAATTCGTTCAGGCCGATGGCAACGAAGATGGTTTGCTCACCGTTTTCGTGCGCCACACCTCCTGTTCGCTTCTTATTCAGGAAAATGCCGATCCGGACGTTCGCCGCGACCTCGAGGAATTTTTTGCGCGCGTCGTTCCGCCTTCCTCCGATCCGGCGATGCGCTGGGTGCGCCATACCGACGAGGGACCGGACGACATGCCGGCGCATATCAAGGCGGCGCTGACACAGGTCTCGATCGGTATTCCGGTTATCGCCGGACGGCTGGCGCTCGGCACCTGGCAAGGCCTCTACCTGTTCGAGCATCGCGACCGCCCGCACCGGCGCAGCGTCGTGCTGCATCTCTCGGCGTGAACATAAACGCCGGATGAATGGCCGGTTCCGGCCGCATTCAGTTTCGTGCGGATAATGTCGCATCATCGGCAAACCGGAATGGGTCGGTTGCCGGAACAAGGTGACGACGATGACGACACGACAGCGGATTGCGGGCTCGCTTTTCCTGATGCTGGGATTGGCCGCCATGACGGCGCCGGTCGCCGCTGGCGAAGCGATGCTGGGCCGCGACCGCGATGTCGCAGTGGTCTATCCCGATGCGCCGCGCAACGATCGCCATCGCGGCTGGCGTGGAACGCGCGGCTGCGCACCCCTCAATGCCATGGGCCAGGCGGAACAGGAAGGCATTCGCCGCCCGACGGTCGCCGATTTCAACCAGCGCAGCGTCGTCGTAGAGGGCCATGGCCGCTTCGGCTGGGGACGGATGGTCTTCGCCAACATGCCGGGCTGCCCGTTAGTTCTTCGTTAGCCATACCGGCACACTGTGCCATTTTTTGCCATGAACCCTAGCTAAGGCCGGACTCGCTATCGCGCGATTCCCTTTGAAGGAGAACCTTGATGATCCACTTTGCCAAGAACGCCGCCATCGCCGCACTTCTCGCCGTTACCGCGCTGCCGGCCACGGCCGGCTTCGCCGCCGCCGGCGATTTCGGCTATTACGATGGCCCGCGCGTCGAGCATGTCCAGGATGGCTGGGGCGGTTCGCGCCGTGGCTGCCATCCGCGCATGGCCGAAGACATCGCCCGCGACTACGGCATGCGCCGCGCCCGCGTCACCGACGTTACCCCGCGCCGCGTGATCGTCGAAGGCCGCAGCCGTGGCGGCTGGGACCGCATGGTCTTCGCCAATGTTCGCGGCTGCCCGCTGATCCGACGCTAAAATTTTCATGCGGCTCGTTTGAACGAACCCCTCGCGGCCCCGGCTGCGAGGGGTTTTCATTTTCCGCCCTGCCCGGACAGCAGAAAGTCCCGCAATCGCTTGCGGGACTCCCGTTTCGAATCGTCTGCGCCTTACTGGTCGATGGCGAAGACGATACTGACATTGGCGGTGTAATTGGTCTCCCCTTGCGCGATCGGCACCGGCGCATCGGCCGCTTCCTTGGCCATGGCCATGCGGTACATCGGCTGGGGAATCGGGCGGCCGCCGCTTTCG
Source organism: Rhizobium sp. YJ-22 (assembly GCF_029601685.1). Lineage (NCBI taxonomy): Bacteria > Pseudomonadati > Pseudomonadota > Alphaproteobacteria > Hyphomicrobiales > Rhizobiaceae > Rhizobium > Rhizobium sp. YJ-22. The sequence goes on from NZ_JARRIR010000002.1 coordinate 331,533, forward strand.
GAGATCTCGATGATGCGTCCGAGCTTGACGCCGGCGGCTTCGGTCAGCAGCTTCGCCTTGGAGACGGCATCGGCGACGGCAGCCTTGCGGGCGTCGTTGAGCACGGCGTCGGGCTTGTCGTTGGTGAAATTGATGTCGCCGCCCTGGTTGACGCCGAGGGTGACCGACTGGTCGAGCAACGCACCGAGCTTGTCGAGATCGCGCAGACGCACGCTCAGCGTATTGGTCGCCTGGTAGGCGACGATCTTCGGCGCCTGCGGCGTCTCGTTGTTGTTCGGATAGACGTATTGCGGCGAAATGCTGAAGCCGGAGGTCTGCAGGTCGCGCTCGGCGATGCCTTCCTTCTTCATGGCGTCGAGAACGGCGGCCATAGCCTTGTTGTTGTCGTCGAGCGCCTGGCGCGCCGTTTCCGCCTGACGCATGACGCTGAGCGTGATCACCGCCATGTCGGGCTTGACGGCGGCATTGCCCTCGCCGGAGACGGTGATGCGGGCTTCCCTCCGCTCGGCACTCTGGGCCATCGCTGGCGCACCCGCCACGGCCAGAATTGCAAGGCTGATGCAGGCTGCCGCCATGTCGGCTTTTCGGATCAGGCGCATACGTTCTCCTATTGCGTGAAAGACCAGAAACATTTCTTGTCCTGCGATTGTGAAGCTATTGCGGCAATCACTTGAGAATGTGCAGGATTTGCGCTAGAGCGAAACCCGCGCCGGGATACCATTGCCCCGCCACCGCCGGAACCTCCGGCCGGGCCTGTAGCTCAATGGTTAGAGCCGGCGGCTCATAACCGCTTGGTTGGGGGTTCGAGTCCCTCCGGGCCCACCAAATTCCATATAGTCCAACCGCTTACAAGGCGGTTGGACAGTGGATTTCTGTGGCTAGTTAGCCTGCAGGTGGGAACGTGATGTCGCCGCGCATTGATAACCCATCCGGGTCGCGTTCGCCCTGTTCGAACTCAATTTGGTTGACCGTATCGACGGCTTCTCGAAACAACCGCTTGAACTCCTCGTTGTCATCGAACTCTATGTCTTCGAGTTCGATGTTGAAAGAGTCGCTCAAGTCTTCCACGCCCAATGTAGCGTGACGCGAAATTTCGGAATTTTGACACCATGATCCGGAATTTGTGGAATTCCAGAGAGCTGTCAAAATGAGTCGGCGGGGTTGTTCCCCGCCTTTTATTTTTCCTCATTGCCCTTCTAAAGGGTCTTCAAGGCTCCCTGAAAGCAGCCTTGAGAGTTCGCCACGCATACGCCGCAGCCAAGCTGACCACTCCGTTACCGGCTGCATCGGATCGGTCCATCCGATCGGCCAACCCATCACCCAATCCGAAAAGTTCGGGTTGAAGATCAGGTCGCCGGGCAAGGATCGGTGCCCAGCGTTCAAACTCAGATGGAGCGGGCGGGAAGACGGGAAGCTGAAAGGCTTCGTCGGTGTCGCCCCGCAGGCTTTCATCAGCAGCCAGATATGCGTCCACACTCTGGCCGCCTTGCCGATCCCGAACTGCGATCCCGCCGCTGCCGCATCGTCCCTCATCCTGAAGCAGTCGTTCACCAGCTCCAGTTCGATCCTCGTGCAGTAGAGGGACTTTGTCGGCGTGGGCCACAATGAAGAGCCGCCGGCGCTGGTGGGATGCGCCGATCTCTGCCGCGCTGAACAGGCCCGCTTTGACCGTAAAGCCCAAGCCGCGAAGGTCTCGGAAGACAGTGTCGGCTCCCAGGGACAAGTGCCCCTCGACGTTTTCGAAGAAGCACCATTCGGGATCCAGCTCGGCAATGATCCTTCTGATATGGGGCCAGAGGTGCCGGGGATCGTTTTCCCCGAGGCGCTTGCCGGCGTAGGAAAACGGCTGGCACGGATATCCGCCAGTGAGGATATGAACCTTGCAACGCCAAGGGCGGCCGTCGAAGGTGGTAACGTCGTCCCAGATAGGCGCTTCATCCAGGGCCGCGTCCTCCATCCGAGCCACGATAGTGGACGCAACGAAGGCTTCCCGCTCGACGTAACAAACAGTTCGGTATCCGGGCTCGGCGATATGCAGGCCGAGTTCGAGGCCACCGACGCCGGCGCAGAGGGCGATCCCGGTGAAGGGATCAGATTTCGTGGGATGTAGAGCCACACATTTTACTCCTTGATGGTCGCTCCTGGCGATCGGAGTGGGGCTCGATAGGCCTCAGGGAATTAAAGGTGCCGCATCGGCGGCACTTGATTTCAATGGTGTTGGCTATGGCGCCCTGCGCCGCCCGAAACAAGAGAGCGGCGCAAGAGCCACAACGGATATTCTGCATTTCAAAAAGCTCACGACTCAGTCACAGGTAGTCCCGCCCTGCAGGGTACGGGTGTGACGGTTGTGCATTCACTACGTCAGGCGGGCTTTGTGGCCAAACTCAGTCCCGTCGTTGAGGGCGTTCATGCGCCCCAGCCACCCGGACAAGGAATTAGCTCGGGTAGCAAGCATGTATATCGAACCTCCCTCCGCAGACGTTTTCTTCCCGTATATCGACCAAGCCAACCGCGAGCTGGGCCAATTTGAGCAGGCCGCTGCCGCGCGCTTGTCTGAACTCATGCCTCAACGGATGAAGCTCGGGCCTGCAAAACTCAACAGCATTCTGGTGCCGTCCGATCTTGAAGACCTGAAGGATCATTCCAAGCATGATCCGATAGGTGCGCTTCACGCTGTTCTCGACAGAGCACACTTCCTTTGGGATTGCGCCCGAGGGATGAATGCACTGAAACCAGGCGGGAAAACCAGTAGAGCGTTTCCTGGCATGGTCGTAAAATTTTGCAATTTCTGCCCTCCCAAGCGCGCCGGGCGCGAGCTGACAATTAAAGTCGAGCAGCTTGAATACCATCCATTGCTGGATTGCTCTTTGCCGGTCTGCCAAGGCAGCGCTTACCTCGCGACAAGCAGCAAAGTTAGCAAAACTGGCTTCAGTGATCTGCCACCCAAAGATTGAGGACGATGGCCTATTCCATGCCCAGCGCGGCCATATAGGACTGCAAAATGCTATCCTCCTCCATCCGCTCATTGGCGTCTTTCTTTCGCAGCCGGATGATGGTGCGGATGGCCTTGACGTCGTAGCCGCGACCCTTCGCCTCGCTATACGTATCCGCAACATCATCTTTGCGGGCGGACACTTCCTCTTCCAGGCGCTCGATGCGCTCAATGAATTGCCGCAGCTCGGCGGCCGCAATGTTTTCGACACTCTCACCATCGGACATGGCATCACTCCTTTCCGCTTTCAGGGGCTTCGAGCGACACCGACGTCATGTAGGTGCCATCGAATTTGTGATCGACACCGGCGCAGCGCCAGAGGCCGTTCGCCTCCGGGCGGAAGTCCACGGTGTTGATCGGGCGGTCGGCCATAATCGAGGGACGGCCGGCCAGGGTGATCGAGCCGGAGCCGGTGCCGCGCGCCTGGCGGTCGCCTTCGGCCCGCGCCGCCGCCTTCGCCTCGGCTTCGCTCGAATAGACGGTTCGAACCCGCTTTGAAGGGCCTTTGAGGGCAGTCGAATAGCTCTCGATGACGGTCTTGCCGGTCGTGCGGTCGAACCAGCCGGCTTCCGTGGTGCCGAAAAACGGCCGCGGCTCGATGTCGAAATTCCAGCTCTCACATTCGAACTTGGAAATGGTCAGCGGCGCGAAGGAGCCGGGTGTCAGGAAAAGGAACTTCTGATCCTTGATCGAGAACAGAGCGCCGTATCGGTCGGCCAGACGCGTCAGGAAGTCCATGGCGCTCTGGTTCGTCCGGCTGAGGTAGGGGAGCTTGATGGACTCCAGTTCGGCCGAGACCTTTGCGCCGAGCTTGTGACGGCCGGCCAGCTCCTTGACGACGTCGCCGAGGCTGGCATCGTCGAAGTGCTCGCTGAGCGGTTCCTTCAGGTCGCTTCGCATATCGGCGGCGCGGCCGGAGACACTGACGAATTCGCCGCCGTCGCCGCCCTCGATGCCGGTCTTTTCGACCGTAAAGACACCCATCTTTTCCGATGTCGTCTGATCGCCGTCGCGGAAACCGAAGCGCACGGTGATGACCGCGCCTGTGGTCGGCAACGCCACGGCATTGGCTTCATCATCGAACTTCAGGTCGATATTGTCGGCCTCCTGGCCGGGTGCGTCGTGGATCGTCGCCGAGACCAGGCGTTCGTAGAAGGCCGAGTTGACGGGCTTCCCGCCTATCGACACGTCAATAAAAGGTTCAAGGTTCATTCGTCCCAAAGCCTTTCGGTCTGCTGTCCCTGATCGGCGATGACGAATTCGGGCAAGGCAACCTTGCACCCGAGCGGCAGCAACAGGCCGGTGCGGGTGATGCCCGGATTGGCCTCAATCGTGGCCTCGACATAGCCGCGCAGCTTGCCGGCGCGCTTGCGGTCGCCGAGCAGCGCATAGGCATAATCGAAGCACAGCAGGCCGACCGTCATGTCCTCGACCTTGACCTCTACTGTGGCAGCCGGAAGCGTCGCCATCACAGCCACCCCGCCAGCAGGCCGGCCGCATCGGAGACGGGCACGAGATTGATGGAGTAGGAAACCTTGCCGCCCTGACCCTGCCAGTTGATCTTGCTGTCCGTCGTCTTGATCGAGAGGATCAGAACCTGCCCCAGCATCTTGCCCTTGACCGTGCCGTCCTCGGACCAGCCGACCATGCTGACCGGCCGCTTGGCGCGCTGGGTGGCGCGCAGCTCCGCCAGTTCCTCCCGGCCGCCGAGTTCGTCCGGATAGAGAATACCGGTGATCGTGATCGGGTCTTCGCCGTAGCCGGTCACCTGCCGGCCCGGCCGGCCGCCGAAACGGGCAATCGCCGGGGCTTTGATCGACGTGTCCCGTTCAAGCTGCTGATAGTTGAGAGGCGCGATTTCGAAGACATGCGGGCCGAGAGCGAGCAAGGGCATCAGTCCGTCCCTCCATGCATCGCGCCGGTGCGTGCGCCTACAATAGCCCGTGCCACCCCGCCACCGCCCGCGCCGGCGCTGGCGGCCGAACGAAGGCTGGAAGCCGCCGCGCTGATGGCACCGGCTGCGTTCTGAATTTCGCGTGCTGCTGCAAGGCCACCCTCGCGAACGGCTATTCCGCCCTGGGTGATGTCGTCACCTGCACCTTTACCCGCACCAATGAGGTCCGAAAGATATCCGCCAAGCGACCAGCTACTGTTGTTGTTGGCCGGTGTCGGCACCGCTGCCGTTTCGTCAACTCCCCACATGCCGCTGGCCCACTTCTTCGCGTCTTCCCAATAGCCGGCCGCGACATTGCCGCCTTTGTTCAAGGCGTCGCCGCTTTGGTCGAGCAGCGAGCCGCCTTTGTCCATCAGCCAGCGCAGCCAGTCGGGCGGCTCCGGCCATTCGATCTCCAGCGCAAACTTGAACAAGTCCTGGATCGGCGTGATCCATTCCGCCACGAATTCCTTGATGCCGTTGATGATGCTTTCGCCGAGCGCACGGCCGGCGTTGTACATCTCGGCTTTTTCACCGTCGGTCAGCTCCTCGGCCGAGAAGAAATCGCCGATCGATGCCCACAGGTCCGCCAGCATCTGTTTGGCGCTGTCGATCAGGCCGGAGAAGTCGAATGCGGCCTTGAACGCCGCCTTGAAGGCCTCGACCTGCCCAGGCGGCAGATTGAGGAAGCTGGCGAGCTTGTCCGCCACCCAATCGGCTGCAGACGCCGCGCCGCTCTTGACGCTGTCCCAGATCCCGGAAAAGGCGCTGGCGAAGCCGGAGGCGAAGGACGAAATCCGGTCCCAATATTTCCAGACGGAGAAGCCGGCCGCCATCAAGGCCAGCCCGACCGCAAGCACCGGTGCCGAAATACCCGAGATCGCGCCGACAATCCCGACTGCCGCCGCGCGGACGATGCCGAAGGCACCGCCCAGCATGCTGCCAGCGCCGGCAATGATCCGCCAGCCGGTGGCGATATTCCGGCCGCTTTCGTCGAATTTGAGGAAGGTCGAGGCCAGCCCGATCAGTGGCAGGCGCACGGCGGCGATGGCGAAGGCGAGAAGGCGCGAGGCGATCGAAAGCGCAAGCATGCCGGCCGCCACCTGCACGATCGTCGCTGCAAGCTCGGGATTGGCTTCCGCGAATTCCACCGCCTTGTCGATCAGGTCGCCCATCACCTCCATGGCGCGGACGGCGATCGGCAAGAGCATGTCGCCGATGACGATGGAAAGGCGGGTCAGCTTATTGGTCAGCAGCTCCCACTTCTTAACCGCGCCTTCGGCCTGCTTAGCCGCCTCCTGGGTGGCCGAGCCGGCATAGTCTTGCGCATCGGCGACATAGCCAAAGGCCTGCCGGATGAGGTCCGGATTGTTGACGAGCTTGGAAAAGTCGTCGGAGAAGTCCATACCGACCAGATCGACTAGGGCGTCCATGCCTTCAGGCGACTTGTTCATGGCGTTGAAGAGCTTCATCAGCGCCTTGGGCGCATCCTGATCCAGCTCCTTGAGGAACTTCTTGCGGTTGATGCCGAGCGTCTGAAACGCCTCTTCAGCCTTCTTGCCGCCGACCGTCACCCTGGTCGCAAGCGCATTGAAGCCGCGCGCCGCCGTCTCCGGCACGATGCCGGCCGAGACCATGGCCGCGCCCATGGCGGTCGCCTGGACAGCCGTGAGCTTGAGCATGTTCGCGCCGCCCGCCGCGCGGTTGCTGAAATCGGTCAGCTCCGACGCCTTCGCCGCCATCTTGTTCGACAGATGGTTGGTGGCGTCGCCCAGCTCCTCGATGCCCTGCTGATTGAGCTTGTAGACGTTGCGCAGCTTGGCGAAGCGGTCACCGATCTCGCCGCCGGCCATGTCGAAGGCCACCGCCGCCTTGGCGACGTAGAGCGAGAAAGCCTCAAGCTCTTCCTGCGGAACGCCGCCCTGCGCCGCCTCTGACATGAGGTCGACTAGATCGCGGGCCGCGATCGGCACCTCGGCCGAGGTGTCGAGGGCGAACTTGCGCAGGTTCGCCAGGCGCTCGCCGCTGACATCCAGCACCTTGTCCAGGCCGCGCATGGACTGATCGAATTGCGCTGCCTGCACCACGGGCGCGCCGAGCGTCATCGCCATGCCGAATGCGCCGAGAAGGCGCGCGCGCGCCTTCGACAATGCCTGCTCGGCATTGGCGCTGGCCTTCTCGACATTGTCGACAGAAAAACCTTCGCGAACCGACTGGCCGAAGGCGGAGCCCATCTCTTTCGCTGTGTCGCCAATGGCCTTCAGCTTGCCGGCGATGGTTTTCGCCGGCGCGGAGAACTGGTCGATCAGGCGTATGAGCAGCGATACGTCCATCACTCAGTCCTTGGGGGCATGCGGCGCGCGAAGTGGGAAAACAGAATGATGGCCTCGATCCAGTCGAGGCCGTCGATCAGGCTTGGGTCGTAGCGTCCGAAGACGGCGAGGTCGCCGGCGACAGTCCAGACGCTACGGACTGGAGTGCGGGAAAAAAACCGGCGAAGGCCATGCCAACGGCCATGATGTCGGCCGCGTCGATGTTATCGATGACGGCTTGGTCCTCGCCGCAGAGATCGGCGACTAGCAAGGTCAGGCCGTCGAGCTTGTCCTGGTTGAGCAGTTGGCCAAAGATTTCGCGGGCAATGGTCTTGCCGTCCTTTTCGGACGCGCCATCGTCGCCGGCAAGTATGTTGACCAGGTCTTTGCCGATCAGCGCCGCCAGCCACTTGGTGTGGCGCACCTTGGGCCGCGTCATGGTCAGCTTGACGCGCTGGGCCTCCTTGCCATCCGCGCCGGTGACGGGGACCGGAACGGAAAGCGGGATTTCGATCTGGGTTTTGAGCGTAGACATGGAAAGCCTTTAGGGGAAGAGGATGCGCTGACGGCCGATGTTGACCGCCTCGAAATTGCGAACGACCCAGCCGCCGCGCTTGAAGGAAAAGCGATGCATGATCCGGTTGTCCCAATATTCGGTGTAGTCCCAGATCGCGCCGATCTCGTTGTCGTAGCCGGTGACCTTGCCGCCGCTCATCTCCTGACCGGACAGCTTGGTCAGCCGGCCGCGCATGTCGACCGCGTGCTCATGTTCGGAGCCGTCCTCTTCGTCGATGATCAGCTTGCGGCCGGTGAACGGCAGGCGCACGCCCGGCGCACCGCCGAAATAGCCTGCGACCTCGGGCCGGTGGCTCTTGGTCTTGAAGGGGCACTTCAGGGCCTTGGTGCCCATGCCGGCGATTTCGATCTCGCCGTCCGCGCCGCCCGGCTGGAACGTCTCAAGGCTTTCCTCAAGCGTCGGGAGCTGCATGGTCTCGATCTCAAGGGCGAGATTGATGTTGTCGTTGATGATGAGGGTGAACCCTCGAAGAAGGCGCAGGGACATGATGGTCTCCGGTCAGGCGGCGGCGAGGTAGTCGGCGATGGTGCCGCCGAATTCGACGCTGACGCGGCGCTGGATATCGGCCGCGAGGTTGTCGATATAGGCTTCGTTGCGGCGCGAACCGAAGATCAGGTCTTCGAGCGGCGGGGCTTCCTCGGCGTCGAATTCGACACGGATTTTGCCCAGGCGAATGCTGGCATTGGTGTTGGCGGACCGCTCGAAATAGACCGCGCCGCCGAGAATGGCGCCGATGTCGATCATGCTGTCGATCAGGTCTTGCAGCGTGCGCATCACAGAGATGACGTGCTGCGCCGAGATGTTTTCGTCATTCGCCCAAGGGCGGAAGCCGGCGACGATGGCCTTTTCAAGCGTGGCGCGTGTGCGGACCACGTTGACGAACTGCCAGAGAGGATCGGCCGAGGTGGTGCGGTTGCCCCAAAGAATGCGGCCATTGGCCGAAAACGCCCCGCCGCTCTGCTGGATGACACGCTTGGGAATGAACGTCGCGATGCCGTTCTTGTTTAGCAGGTTGGCCTCGTGCTCGATCTCGCCGTCGAAATAGGTGACCGGCCGGGCAATGCCGAGGATGCCGGCAACTTCCTGGTTGGACGGTGAGAAATAAGGTCCGCCCTTCTGCTTGTCGCGCTTTGCGAACATCGCAGCGGCGAAGGGCGATGCCGGCTTGGCGATGATCGACGTGCCGGACTGCACGCGCACGAAGGGATCGACCAGATAGCCGAAGCGACTGGAAAAGTCGGCGGCATATTCCAGGCTGGCTTCAGCATCCGGACCGCCGGTGTCGCAGACGAAGACGCCCTTGACCTTGCGCGAGACCTGATCGAGCGCATCGGCATAGGGGTTCTTGGCGTCAGAGACGCGGCCGGCCGAACGCGCGCCACCGGTGAAGATATCGACCGAACGACCGACATGACCTTCTGCATAGGACAGCGCATGCGCGCCGGTCATCTGCCCGGCGGAGCCGACCAGTCTCGCCAGTTCTTCCTCGGCCTTCTGAACCGGATCGGTCTTTACCGAATGCGCGACACGGGCGGCGACGATGCAGACTTCGATACCTTGCGCCTTGGCGGCGTTGACCTGATCGACGGCGAGATTGCCGGGCGTGGTGCCGAGCTTCGTGACCTTGTCGACCTCATGGGAATAAAACAGCACCGGCTCATCCATCGGGAAAAGGGTGTTGTCGGCGGTCGGGTCAATGAAATTGAGGCCAATGGTCGAGCCATCGGCGACTTCGAGCGGGCGGGACGACGATCCGGCGTCTATGACGCGGACGCCGTGATTGAATTCGGTGGCCATCCATGGTCCTCGCAGGCAGTTGCGTGCCTATCAGACCATTTCGCGCGCGCGGACGCGCCCCTGACAGTGTCAGGGGCAACGCTTCAAATCCGCTTTGAGGAAGTGTCAAAGGCTTATCATCGCCGCCTTGAAGCGGCAAGACATCACAGCCCCGCCGCCCAGAGCCAGAGGGCATCGACCTGTTCGGCGGGCAGGTTCATGGCGGTGGCGATGTCGGCGATGAGGGGATGGGTGCGCTCATACGATCCGGCGGCGCGCCATTCGATCAGGGCGGCTTCGCGCTCCATCGGATCGGATACGGCCGCCGTGATCTCGGCCTCAACGTCGCCTTCGGTGACGCCGATCGAAAGAAGGCCAAGGAGGAGCTGGCGGCGGGAGAGCGCTGGATAGGCTGGTGCTGGCGAGGGGGCCTCTGGCATCGGCCCCACCAGCTCCCACCGTCCCGGGTAGGCCGCCTCGACAAACGCTTCGTCGGCGACGATCTGATTGACCGCGTCGCCGGCCTCGTTCACGATTTTGTAGATCGCAGCCGTCACGACAAAATCTCCAAGAAGATTGCACCATCCCCGCCCTTGCCAGAACCGGGCGCGGTGCTTGTTGACCCGCCAGCCGAGCCGCCTGAGCCGCCGCCGTAGGTCGCTGCCGAAGTTGTGCCGCTAGCACCAAAATGGGCGTAACTGCCACCACCGGCGAACTCACCCGGTGTATATGAGCTGTTTGACATTCCGGGATTGCCTGCGCCCGGGCCCGAACTCACAGAACTGCTGCTAGATCTTGGCCCCAGCTTATCCCAAAAGCCCATAAACGAGCGTGCGATTAACGTCGTCGCTGCGGCATCTCCCAAGCCCGTGATGCTTCCGCAACCACCGCCGAGCGTGCTATCACCCGTATTGGCAAGGTTAAAACCATTCTCACCGATTCCGGCGCCACCGGTGGAGCCCAGGCCCGATGAGGTGCCATAGTTGATCGGGCCGATGTCCCCACCACGGCATTCCGCCTCTCCGAGGAGGTTTACCGCGCCGCCGCCGGTTGCCTGAGCCAGATACGTGGACCCGTTGCCGGTCAGCGAGCCTGCATTGACATTGCCACCACGTCCACCGTTTCGATTGACGTCACCACCAGACGCGATACCTCCGAGACCGCCGTTGAGCAGCGTCGTGGTGTGCGGACTGGTCCCGTTTCTGGATGTGCCCTTTTTGCCGCCACCGGCGACGATGGCGAGACCGCCACCGGTAACCGTGGTATCGCCGCCATCGTTGCCGTCTGCCCTGGTCGGGTAACTGGTGCTTCCAACGACAGCAGCACCCCCCGCACCAATCGCAAAAGTGTAGGTAACGCCCGCCTTGAGCGTAACGCGCTTCATGACATACGCGCCGGCACCGCCGCCTGTGGCTAAGGAAACGGCATAGCCACCTGCATTTGCAACGCCGCCGGAGGCACCGCCACCGATGGCATGGATGATAACATCCATGTCCCTGTCAGGCGTGAAGGTGCGCGACGTCAGAAAACGGCGCCATTCGCGCGTGGGGGAAAGCGCGGTGCTGCCCAGAAGGCTCTCACGAATACCCATTAGACAAGCCTCCAGGCGCCGGAATAAAATTCAAGGATCAGCGACGTCGGCACGCCGATCACAAGGTTGGCGGTCGCGCCGTCGAAGGTCGCGCCTGCGAAATTGATCGTGCAGGGCGTGTCCTTGATCGCGCTTTCTGTGACGATACCGATCCGGTCGCCAACAGCCGGCGATGCGGGAAAGGTGCAGATGATGCCGGCCGTGATCAGGTAGGCGTTGCCAGCAGAAGCAGCGAAGTTGGTATTCTTCGTCTGCAAGATCAGCTTCCCGGCTTTGGCATTGATCGACGTCGTCAGGGTCGCGACTGCGGTGGCGATTGCACTCGCCCGCGCGGTCGCCTCGGCTGTGTCGGCGTCGGCCCGGGCCTGCGCCTCGGCCGACACCATGCCGTCCACCGTCGCCCGGCTGTAGACATTGGCGGCGTTGGCCTTGGTCGCGAGGCTCGCCATGATCGCCGCGACCGCATCGTCATTCTCGGCGAGCTTGGCCGCGACTTCGGCCAGGGTGTCGAGCGCGGCGGGCGCGCCGGCGACCAGGGCATTGATCGCCGCCGTGATCGCCGGGCCGATATCGGCGGCATTGGCCTTTTGCCCGAGCGCGAGCAGCAAGGCCGCGATCTCAGCATCGACGGCGGTGAGCGCGGTGTTGATCCGCGCTGCGCCGTCGCGTTGCGGCTGGTCGGGATCGATCAGCGGCAGGTTGCGGTTTGGTGTCTCAGTCATGGACTACTCCGGTCAGACCGTCAGCGGCATGACGACGAGGTCGGACACGCGCGGGCGATGCAGCGCCGAGCCGGTCAGCGTCACCCGCACCCGCGTGGTCGGCGCGCTGAAGCCGGTCAGCTTGTGGGTGTAGCGTTTGTAGCCTTCGCTATCGTCGGCCACGCTATCCAGCGGCACGGACGTCCAGGTGCCGTTCGTCTGCTGGACGTGGACGGCGACGGTCGCCGTGCCCGGAATGCGGGCGCGATACTCGGCCTGGACGGTGCGGTTGGAACCGCAGTTGAAGGCCCGGCTGACATAGGTGTCGCTGGCCGACAGCACTCCAAGCACGATCAGCGGATCGGGGAACAGGATCGGCGAGGCATTGGCGACGCCGCGTAAGATTGCCTTGACGGTCAGGTTTTCATTGAGCGCCGTATCGAGGGAGACGACAGCGCCGGGCGCAAGCTTGATCTGCTGGCCGTTCGGCCGCTCGAAGATGAGATCGACACCGGTGGCGGCGGCCGGGATATCGACGCCGGCAAGGGCGAGGATATCGGTCAGCGCCGTCGCCTGGATGGTGCCAAGCTCGATGGTGCGGGTCGATTGCGTGAACACCGGCCGCCGAACCTTGAAATAGGCGTCCAGCTCCTGATGGATCGTCCAGGCGCGGTTGTTCGAAGACGAACCGAAGACGCCGACCTGATAGGGCTGGGCCGTGACCCAGCGCTGCAGATGCGCATCGAACTTGCCCAGCTCGGCGACCGCGATCGCGTGATCGGCATCGTTGGTGAGCCAGACGACGGTGACTTCGACGCCGCCATCGATCCAGGGCAGCGTCGAGAACACCAGCTCGACATCCGCCACGGTGTTGACCTGATGCATGTCGATCGTGACTTCCGCCAGCACCGTGCGGCCGGGCTGGCCCTGCACCGCATCCCGCAACTGCACGACGACGGGTTCGTTCTTGTTGCCGATCTCGGCGAAGCGGAAGACGAAGCCGCCGAAGTGCATGCCCTCGGGCGGCGCGGTGAACGACTGATAGACCGGATCGAACTGCTGGAAGATCGTCGTGACGCGCCGGCGCTCCTCGATCGTGATCGTGCCACGGCCGGTATAGGTGGCCGTGCCGCGCGAGCCGCCAGCGCCGACCGCCTCGACCGTCTTGGTGCCGGCCGGGATGTTGGCGGGCACGGTGAACAGGCCGGCCAGCACGCCGAGATTGTTGGCGGCAGGCTTCGGGTTCGGCGTCACGTCGATGCCGTCGAATTTCAGGGTGGCGAGCTGCTCGCCCGCGCCGAAACCGGATATGGAAAACTCCACCGAACGCGTGCGCAGGAATTCGGCCGCCACCGTAGAGCGCGACAACAGCACGTCGGTCGAGGTCGAGCCCGAACCGCCCTGGGACGGGGTGCGCATGATCGTCTGTGTGATCGGGCTGGCCCATTGCGTATCGATCTCCACCCATTCGTCGATCGACGGCGTCAGCGTCACCTTGGCCGGGACCGGAGCGAAGCTCTGGTAGGGATTGATCTTGAAAGCTCTGGTGAACAGGGGCTGCACGATCACGTCTTCCAGCGTGTAGTTGAGCGTCCAGCCGTTTCCGCCGGTGTTGATGTTGTCGAGCGTGGCCGCGATCGACAGCGTCAGCTCGCCGTTGACGATCGATGCCGTCTGGGCAATGCCGGCGTCGCGCTGATCGTCATTGTCGAAGTTGTCGGCGAAGATGCCGTTGACGGCGGCGGGGTTGCGGGCCGAGGCTTCGGACTGAAGGCGGATGCGCGCCAGCTCCTGGCGGTTCTCGACGACCGCATCGCGGATCGCCTTCAGGTCGGATTTCGGGAGCGCCTGGATGGCGGTATCGCGCACCAGGGGATAGCCCGTCGTCCACCGCTGCTCGATCTCGGCCAGCTCCAGCAGGCCGGCCGGCAGGCTCGGGCGCTGCGGATTGTAGGGCGAGGCAACGCCCTTGATGCGATGCACGGCGTTCAACCGGTCGAGCGCGATCAGGTCGAAGCGCGGCATCTTCCACGAATAGTCGATATCGACTTCCGAGCCGGTGACCGCGCCGGCGACGGTGACCGTCGTGGCCGTCTGCGCCGTGGGCGCGATGGACTTCTTGTAGCGGTAGGTCACCGAATAGGAGCTGCCGGGCGACGGCTCGCTGCCTGCCGGCGACCAGTCGATTTCGTCGCCAAGGCGGTTGTAGGACGTGACGGCCGTGTAAGTTGTGCCGCCCTGCTTGACCTCCATGATCTGCTGGATTTGCGCGTCGGGCAGCGGATCGCGCCCGCCGCTCGACTGGCCGCGCGTGACCGACACGGTCTTTTCGGTGAGCACGCTGACATCGTGGATGGTGGCGATCGGCGTGCGGTTGAGGGTGATGACCAGGCTGCCGGAACCGCCATCGGTGAACAGATGCGGTTCGGCGTTGATGCGCTCGAGGTCCGGATCCTCGACATAGGTCAGGCGTACCGAGGACGGACGGTCGATCTTGCGGCCATCGACGTTGGCGACGCCTTCAGCCAGCGAATAGTTCTGCGCGCCGGCCGTCGTGTCGAGATAGGTGACGCCGCAGCCGCGGGCGACATAATGGCCGTTGCTTTCGCGGTCGTAGCGCTCGACCAGGGCGGAAAAGGCCGTCGCATCGGTGGCCGGCGCGGTATCGACCACGACGCCGTCGCGCACCGTGTAGACGGCGAAGAAGCTGTAGGCGACGTCGGCCGTATCGGCCAGCGTCTCGGCGGTCGAGCCCCAGCGCGGCGTTTCGACAAGCCAGTCTGCGCGCGGCAGGCCATGCGCATCGAGCGCCCGCGTCGGGAAATTCTGGCCGATCAGTTCCGGGTCTTCGAGCGAGGTGACGACGCGGGTTTCGAGGATGACACCGACCAGCACTTCGCCGGAAACCGGGATCGTCAGCGTGGCGGCCGCCAGATCGCGCATCATGCCCTGGACATAGACCTGGCCGGCATCGAGCGTGGTCGCGCCCGTCTGGGCGTTGACGAGGATTTGCGCGCCGCGCAGCACCTGGCCGTCGCGGAAGATGGCGTCGGCAAGGCCGCGCCGGGAATGGCGCTCGGCGCTCAGGCCTTCATTGAGGTCTTGCGCGAAGAAGTATTCGCCTTCCTGGAACAGCGGCTTGGCGCGGTGCTTTTCGGGATCGAAGGCGTCACGGTAGTAGAGCGGAAAAGACGGCATGGTCGGCCCTTAGATTTCGAGGATGATGGACATGGCGAGGCCGACCGTGCCGTCATGCGGCACGGGGCTGCGATGCTTGGCGATGACGCAAGCGCCCGAGGTGACGATGTCGGCCGGCTCGAAATAGGTCTGGCCGGGCGGCAAGCCGGCATCGACGGCGCAGCCGGAAAACAGCGCATATTCGCGGATGGGATCGCCGACGCCATCGGTGGCGTTGAGCACGGCCGAGAACAGCAGCATGCGCGTCGGGGTCGCCGAGAGGGCATACTTCGCGCCCTCGATGACGACGAAGGGCGCGCCGGCATCGTTGGCCTCGGCAAAGGGCAGGATGAACTGCACCGACGAAACCGGCACGCGGCCGACTTCATCGACCAGCACCTGCGTCGTCAGGTCGGGCTCGGGAACCCTTGCCGTGTAGCTGACCTGTAGGGTGGCGCCGCCGGCGATCGCGCCCGACACCACGCGCTCGATCGCGCCCGTCGCGGTGCTGATCAGGTAATCGGTGCCGACCTGATAGAGCGTGACACCATCGGCCGAGCGGATGACCGGCGCGGTCACCGGGACATGCGTCGGGTTGATCTGGGCCTTGCCGTCGCCGTCCAGCGCCAGCAGCACCTGTTGCTGGCTTCCCCACCAGTTCTGGCCCGCCCCGAAAGCGATCATGAAATGATTGGCGATGGCGGCGAGCGCCTTGTATGCGGCGGCGATATCGGCGCGGCCGCGCGTCTTGAGCACGCTCATGTGGTCTCCTCTGTTGCCTGGACACGCGGGCTGCTGCCGAGGGCATCATCGCCCCAGGGCAGGCCCGACCAGGGCGCGTTGTCGAGTGTGGCGATGGTGCCGACATGGGCCGGGCCATCCGGCGTGTCGGCGGCAAGGATGGAAGGCGCGACGGTGACGGCCGCGCGGTCGAGCAACTGCTCGCGCAGATCGACAGTCGCGCCGGCATCGACCAGGGCGGCAAGGTCGATGGGGTCGGGGATGCGCAGCACGCGCTCGATCTCGGCCGGGCGAAGACGCTGGCCGAACCGGTAGGACGCGAGCATCGGTGTTTCGCCCGACAACAGGCGATAGGGCACAAAGACGGCCTGGCGGCCGGCGAAGCGGGTGCGTCCGCCGACGACGCCGGCGACCGGCAAGGCGGCATCGATGGCGCGATGGTCCGCAAGCGCGCCGGTCAGCGACAGGCTGTCCGACAGCTCCATAGCAAAGACCGGGCCGGCCTTCGGACGGCTGCAGAAGCGGGAATTGCCATAGATGATATCGCCGCGCAGGCTGGCCCAGGCGGCAACCGTCAGCGTTTCGGCCGCAGACACTTTCGTCGAGGCGGGCCAATGCATGACGCCCGTGGCCCGGAATGACAGGCGCGGCCAATCGGGGCGGACATCGATGCCGGAAAAGCGACCGAAGATCGCGCCGCCGAACCGGGACATGCCGCCGCGCACCGGGCGAATGTCGTAACCATGGACCAAGCGGAAAAAAATGCTGTCGCTCGACTTGGCAAACAGCTCCACCGCGATCAGCCGTTCCAGCTCCGCGCGCCAGGGTACGCGGTCGAGATGGATATGATAGCGGTCATAAAGCGCGGAACCGATCTCGCCGTCCTCGAAACGGATGGACCAGCCGACCCACGACAGCGCCTCGACGGATGCCGCCGGCGTGCCGCGAAGGGTGAGCCATGCCGGACCCTTGTCCCAGAGGGTCGCCCAATCGACATAGGGCATCATCGCCTGCAGGCCGGCATTGCGCAGCAGCCACGGCATCCAGCCATCGGGCATGACGGTGCGGCCGATCTGGGGAACGAGGTCGAGAGCCTCGGCAAGACGGCCGAAGCTATCGTTGGCCTCGGCGATTGCCCGTGTGGCTGGCGGCTGGCCGGAAACGAGGAGACCGCTCAACGCTTCCTCCCCGCCAGCCTGGGCGTGATCGAGCGGATGGCATAGGCGCGTGAAGGATCGGCGACCAGGTCGGCCGTGGGCGCGACGATGGCAATCGAATAGACGTCGCCGGCATCGAGCAGCCGCGTGAGATAATGGTGGGTCAGGTCGCGATCCAGCGCCTGTTCGGCATTGTGCGTGGCCTTGGCATCGGCGGCCAGTTCTGCCAATCGGCTTTCGGCCGCATCGGGAAACAGCCAGACGTCGGCGACCACGTCGATCTCGTCGATGATGGCGCTCTTGACGGTCGGCATGACATTGCGGGGACGCACGCCGGCTGCGGTCAACCGTGCCGAGACGGTATCGAGCATCGCCCGATCCGGCACGCCGCCATTGTCGCGCGCCAGCAGATAGATATCGAGCTGGCCCTGGCCGCGATAATCGAGGCCGATAGAGCGCACGCGCGCATCGGCGGCGCGGGCATGGGTCAACCACCATTCATCCGGGCCTGCGGCCGATGAGCCAGCGCGCGCCTCGATGATGCGGGCGGCATAATCTGCATCGCTCTCCCCGGAGTGACGAACGACGCCGGCGGGATGCGCAGGCACCTTCGTCGCCAGACCGTGCAGGTCCACGTCGCCGTCCTGGGCATAATCGACCAGCAGCGCCGCGCGGGCGACGTCATTGCTGCGGGCGATCAGGAACATGTCGCCCTTCGCTGCGGCTCCGAGCGCGATGACGGCGGTTTCGTTCTCGATCGACTGCGTATCGTAGGCAGGCAGGTCGGGCAGGCGCTGGCGCATGTCGGCCCACGATGCCAGGAATTCGGCAATGCGCTGCGACCGCAGGATTTCGTAATCGTATTCGGCGTGGATCGTGGGGGCGGGATAGGAAAAGGTCACGCTGCCTCCAGCATCCAGTCAGTCGACTGGCGTTCGTAGACGCTGAAATCGCCGAGGTGGCCGCGCGGGAAAAACACGCCGGTCAGCAGAAAGACGATGCGGCCGCTGCGCGCGCCGCTCGCCACGACCTCGATGTCCTGCAGGCGGAAACCGGGCTCGCCGCCGTCCGGATCGGACAGAGCCTCGGCGATCGCGGCGAAGAAGCGGAAGATCGTCGCCTCGGACAGGTTGTCGTCCTGCAGCTCCGGCACCTCGCTGCCGAGGTGGTAACGCATTTCGCGGGTGCGGAAGAGCGTGCGAAGGCAACGGCGGATGCACTGCTGGCAATGCGCCCATCCCGTCAACAACTGCCCCGTGCGCTCGTTAAGCCCCACCCGCATGCGCGTCAGGCCTCGGCCGGCTTGGAGGGTTTCTTGGCGACTTCCGGTTTCGCGTCCGGGCGGCGCAGTTCGCCGGCATCGAGCGCATAGACAGCTTCCTCTTCGGTGAGCGGCAAGGCACTGCCTGCTCCTGGCGAGCGCCGGCCGGCGACCCAGAGGCCGGCCTTTTCGGTGACGATGAAGTCGATTTTTTCCATGTTCAAAGCTCCTTTGAAGCGTCTTCAGGGGATGGGGTCGCCGGAAATCTGAGAGCCCCGAATGACCTTGTCGTGCTTGTGCGTCTTGCCGACCGGAACATTGTCGTGCGTCAGGTCAGCCGCCTTGACGTCAACTTTGCCGGTGGCTTCGAGCACGATGGCCGAGCCCTTGATGCGCACCGGCCCGTCATGGGCGATGATGAGTTCGCCTTGCTTCTTGTCGGTCGGGTTGGCGGCCGATTGGGTGTAGCCGTCGCGGATTGCGATCGAGGCCGCGCCGATCTCGCCGTTGGGCGACAGAAGCCGCATCGGATCGCCCTTCTTGACGGGGAAATGGGTGCCGCTCTGGCCGGCCGCTTCCTGCACCTGCACCCAGGGCGAGAGAAAAGCCTTGCCCGTGCGCTTGTCCTTCGGACCAAGCTCCAGGCGGACGAGATCGCCCTTCACCTCGGCGACCGGTCCCTGCAGGATGACGTTCGACAGGCGACGATCCTGATCGTCGATATGCTTGTAGACCTTCCGAAACTCGCGGGCGATGGCCTGGGCGTCGCGCTCATGCATGGTCGCCACCCTCGGAAAGGTCGATCTCCTCGCCGTTGACATACAGCTCCTGCAGGAGGACGCCGGCTTCGTCGAAGATGTTGTCGCCGAGGTGGCGCAGCTCCTGCGACCAGAGCACGGCCATGACCGCGACGCCGCGCTGTTTCAGGGAACCGGAAACCACGGGCTCGATGCTGGGCTTCTCCGGTGCGCCGAGCCTGGTCAGGCCCCAGAGCTGGCCAGAATGCAGTTGCGTGGCGATGGCCTCCGCCAGCGTCCAGGCCGTATCGTCGCGGTCAGAACCGTCGGTGACAACGAAGGCGGCGCAATCCAGCACGGCGGAAATGCTGCCGGCCGGCAGGTCTTTCAGGGTGACCTTCAACACGGAGACGCGGACTGCCGGGCAGCGAATGACGTTGCGCTCCAGTTCGTCCAGGTCGAAGCGGCCGAACTGCGTTTCAGCGGAGCGAAGCGCCGGCGCAATGGTCTTGATGCGGGCAACGACAGCGCTGCGGAAGGTCTCGACGCGGCCGGTCATTGGACAAGCTCCGAGAGCCAGGACTCGGTTGCGAGAATGATCTTCGTCAGATCGTCAGGGGAAAGCCCGAGATAGGGGCGCGCTGGCATGGTTACGCTGGGCATGTTGACCGACTTTGCGAAAACGAGCCGCCCACCGACCTTGAACGCCAATGCCTTAGCCGACCTTGGTTCAATCTTCCGTGCAGGAATGGTTCCGCCCATTTGATGAATGCGGGCATAGACCAGGCCGGAGCCGACGACGACACTGTCGGCGCTGGCAACATAGTCGATCGAGCGTTCCAGCGCGCCGGAGCGATAGAGGATCGCAGTGCCGGCGCGGTTCGCCTTCCAGGCAGCGCCGGCCGGCGATGTCTTGGTCGAGCGGATACGGTTGCGAGTGCTTTCCTGCACAAGCCGGCCGATGCCTTCGGCCAGTTCTTCGGTCGGGGCGTTGGCGATGCCCTCGATCTTCAACAGGGCTTCGGTCAGCCCCTGTTCCTTGACCTCGAAAGCGACGCCGCTCATGGCAGGCGCTCCCGCGAGAACATGCGCGGCGATGCCGAGAAGAATGCGCCGCCGGCGGAGGTGCCGGGATCGGTGGAAACGCGCGGTTCGTCCTCGCCGAGGCCGGCCTTGCCGTCCGCGATGCGCTTCAGGAGATCGACCGTCTGCTTGTAGCGCTCTTCGATCGTCGTCGTCAGCGCCGTGTGGCGGATCGCCAGCATATAGACGGCGATGTTGGCGCAGGGCGTGATCAGCGCCGCCGGCGCTGCGGCGAGTGGAAGCGGATAGCGGGCGGACAGATACAGATCGATTTCGCCGCTGGCGCGGGCGAGCGCGCCGCCGACCGCCTCGGCGGTATCGACGTCCTCAGGCAGGAGATCGCCGATGAAGTCGGCTCCCCATACCTCTTCCAACTGTTCGCGGCTGGCGTAGATCATGATCGCTCCGAAATGGGGTGGGAGGCGGGCTAAGCCCCTACGTTCGAACGTTCCCTATCCGGCCGAGGCCGGGTCGATGGGTGCTGACCGCCTCGCGAGCGGGACCAGACCTCCCCAGGTATTGGTGCTGCTGTTTTCTGGCGGCATCGTTTCCGCCAGTGGGGCTTCGGGCTTGCTACCGGTCTGACCCGGCTCCGCCGCTCGCAGCGCTCCCCGCCCGGTATTCGTCAGATGGCGTCGTAGTCGTCGAGTTCGTCGAGCGTCGTGTCGTCGATGTCGGCCGGCAGGTATTCGCCGGGTGCGTAGGTCTTGCCGCGATAGCGGATTTCCTGACGGGCGCGTGGGCCTCGATCGCTGGGCAGGTCTGCCGTGATCGTCACCGATTGGCCATCGGCGGATACGAATGTCGTCCCCGCCTGCGGTTTGTTGTCGGCCGTATCGCCACCGACGCCAGCAGCCGCCACCTTCATATTCTCGATCATCAGGTTCAGCGCGGCATCGCGGTCGGCTTCCGGCAGATCGTTCCAGGCCTCCGGCTGCAGACCGGATTTCTGAAACGCGAGCATGACGACTTCGCCGAGCTGGACGGACTTGCCCTCGGCAATCTCGATCTGAGCCGGCAAGGTGTTGGAGCCGTTCAGCGTCATGTCCTCGGGGATTTTCACAGGTGCGGTGCGTGTGGGTTTTGCCATGGTGGCCTCCGGTTCTTGGGAAAGAGGCGGCAGCGCCGCTTGCCAAAGAACCGCCGGCGACAGGGAGGTGTGTCGCCGGCAGGCGGGCGATCTCTGCGACCGCCCGACGAAATCAGGGCACGGCGTTCTGGATCAGGTAGCCGACCGACTTCGCGGCAACCAGTTCGCGCACGCGCTCGCCGACGCGGACACGCTCGCCGCCGTTGAGGCCGATATCCGGATCCGGGATCGAGCCGGAAATGCGCCCGCCGAGTTCTGCCGTGAAGCCCCAGGAGATGACCGAACCATCCGCCTGCTTCTTGCTGGGATCGAGGTACAGCAGCGCGACAGAGTTGCCCCAGACACGGGACAGGTTGACGGACTGTCCCTTGCGGGCAAGGTTGACCTGGGCCATGCCGACCAGGAAGTTTTCCAGCGGGATTTCAAAGAGATCGGCGAACTGCGCCTTGGTGATCGCGCCGTCTTCCGTCAGCCCGCCCTTCACCGCCTTGATCAGCTTCGGATTGCGCTTGATTTTCGACCAGACGGGCTGGCCCATGACGATATGGTTCGGGCGATAGACCAGCGTCTTGTCCATGCCTTCGTCGATGACGCCGTAAGGATCGGAATTCGCGAAATCCGAGAAGCGATCCGTGCCGGTCAGGACGATCTTGCGCGAGGCGTCATAGTTGTTCGGGTCTTGAACCACGGCGGCGGCGCGCACCTCTCGGCCGAGTTCGACGAGGTTGGTCAGGCCTTCGACGGCCATGTTGCGCGGATCGATGTTCGACAGCCTGGCGGCGCGGGCACGGGCGGCGGCATCGATGTCCGATTGCGGGATGGCATCGTCCAGGCCGTAATCCTTGATAGAGCTGTCGCGCTCCTCGGCTGTGAACTCGACCTGGGCCGGGCGGCTCTTGCGGCCGACTTCGAGATCAGGAACCGTGAAGCCCTGGCCCAAAGGAAATTCTGTCCACTTGAACTGTTCGGACAGGACGGGAACGCCGGGAAGGACGCGATTGTAGATCAGCGTGCCGGCCGGATTGCGGTAGCCGATCGCAATCGCGGTCAGCGTCGGATCGACAGGAAAAGGCCTATTGACGGTGGACATGGAAAACCCCTCGGGAAATCAGCTTCAGGCGGACGGCTTCGTGAGGATGCCGGGCGCGATCTGGTAGGAAATGATGTCGTCGGCCGCGCCATCGGACATGGCGAAGCCGATGGTGCGAACCACCGTGCTGGCAGTCGGCACGGCCTTGACCGCCTTGCTGGCCCCGTTGACGGTCAACGGATCGCCGGCCGAGACGTCGCCGCCCAGGCGAACCTCGGACCAGCCGGTCATGTCGATATCGACCATGCCGCCCTGAGGCGCGCCCATCGAGCCGGCCGCGCCGACCAGGGCGTCCGTGGGCGCGGTGGCGAGCGTGACGCCGCCGGTGCCATGCTTCAGGACGAGGTAGCCGGCAATGGCGACCAGCGCGCGAAAACCCTTGGTGAGAAGCGGATTGGTCATCAGCCTGCGGCCTTTACGTGTTCGACGGCTTCGGAAATGGAGACGAGGATGCCGAGCGCGGCCTGATCGTCCTGGTACTTGCGCGCCTTGGAGGCGAGCGCCGTGGGATTGAAATCGTCGGCCGGGTCGCCGGTCTTGATCGCGGCCTGACCAAGCGGCGACGGCGCGCAGATGACCGGCAGGGTGGCGGCCAGCGCCGTGAAGCGTGCAAGCCCGCCTTCGGCCGCACACATGGCGCGATAGCTCTCGCGCGATGCTGGCGTGATCTTGCCCTCGGCCGAGGCCTTGTCGAGCGCGGTTTCGATTTCGCGATCCGCATCCTTCTTCTGGATAGCGGCGAGCGCTGTCTGGGTGTCCTTCAGCGTGGCCTTGACGGTCGCCAGCTCGGAGGCGTTCGGAGCGGCCTTCAGCGAGGCGAGCGCGGTTTCGGTTTCGCTCTGCAGCGCCGTGACGGCGGCATTGATCGCGCTGGCATCGCTGCCGGCATCGATCTTCAGGAGCGCGCAAAGGGCAGTGCTCTGCTCTTTGCCGGCGGAGATTGCGGCCAGGACCGCCTTTTCGTCGGCATCGTCAGCGAGGCCGAGCGCGGCGGCAATTGCCTTCAGGCTCATGTCGGTATCCTTGTCGTTGGGTTGCTGTCGGCTCAGCGCCGTCATGACCAGCGCCGGCCGATTGACGAGGCCAGCGCCATTGAGCTGCACGATCACGCCCTCTCGGGTGTGACCGAAGTCGGGGGAAACGAAGCGGTATTCGCGTTCGACGATCTTGCGGGCGGCGGAGGCCGTCCATTCGACGCGGCCCCAGACCGCGCCATCGCGCTCCTCGACATCCGTGATCCAGCCGGCCGCCGGCGCTTCCTCGCCGGCCGGAGCCTTCAGCGCCTGACCGTGCTCATAGTCGATGGCGAGCGGCCCCTGATTGGCGGCGAAGGCCGCGACGACGCGCGCCGGCTCCAGCGTCCAGCGCCGGCCATCACGAGCGGCGATCGCCGGCCCCTTCGGGAACAGCTCGATCCACTCCGGCGGCTTGTCGGCGACGGCGGCCAATTCGGTGAAAAAGGGTGTTGCGGTGGCGGTTGTCATGGGGGCATAATGGCCGGGCGGCAAAAGCCCCGCGCCCCTGACAGTGTCAGGGGCAAGCCGCAGGGATCACATTCCCCGCGCATCCGTCCGCCCAATCAAAAACAGATCGAAAATTGAAGCGCTTTTGAAGCCCGTGGGCGCGCTTCTAACCCCTATGGGCTATGACGAGGCATGCACGCGGGCCAAGCGGCTGTACGGGCCTCTATTTCGCTTTCGTCCGCGCCCTTGAAAACGCCAACCTTCTGGGCAATATTGCATTCAGGCGCGAGCAAGGTCGACCGGGACGGCGAGCAGTCGGACCCGAGAGGGAGTGCCGCCCCTCCGCGCCATCATTCCATCAAGCTTCCGCTGCGTTTCGCCCGCTCAATCGCCTTGAGCGTTTCCGCCTCGCTCTTGCGATGGAAGCTGGTCAACCACCATTCCTTGCCCTCGGCCGCCGATTTGACGACGACGCGCCACCACGTTCCCAGCGCCGCGCCGACCAGGCGCACCGAACGCGAGCCTTCCTCGCGCATGGCGGCGGTCGGAGACGTGAGCACCGAGATCGCGGCGCGGAATTCGTCAACGCTGAGACCTCGGGCCGAATGTTCCGTCAGGATGTGGGCAACGCTGTCGGCCGAGAGGCGAACCAGTGGCGTTTCCGCCCCCATCGCCTCGACGATGCGGGCCGGCAGCTGAGCCACCGGCACGAAACCTTGCTTCAGCCGCCCCTCGGCGAATGCCTTCAGCACCGGCGACGACACGATGTCCTCGATGGCGCTGCGCTGGCGCGAGGCCGGCATGGTTTCGATGCGGTCCGTCAGGAAGCGCGAGACGTTGGCGGCGCGGTGCTTGCCGGGATTGGTGTCCCAGCCGGGATCGACGCCTTCCGGCACCATGACGGTTTCGCCGGTGCGCTTGTTGCGCCACGGGCGTTCGGCAGGCTGCGGCGGCTCCTCGCCATCCCAGCCGAGATCGACGGCCTGTTGACGCGATACCTGGCGCACGCCGCATTTGCAGCCCCAGCCGTTCGGCGGATACAGCCGATCCCAGATCGGATCGTCCACCGGCGCGACCGTGCCGACATAGCGCAGGTGCTCCAGGCGCTTGTTCTCGGAAACCGAGCGCAGATAGATCAGGAACGGGAGGAAGCGCTTGTTGCGCTGGGTGCGCTCCCATTCGCCGGCCGCGTGCGCCGTGGCGGTGTTGGCCCAATAGATCGTTTGCAGACGGCGAGGCGATCCGAGCTGGACGGCGCGCAGCTCGCCGGTCGCCGGATCGGCAGCTTCCTTTTTCCCCCACCAGCCTTTCACCTGCAGGATCGGGGTCAGGCGGGCGCTAAACTCTTCGAAGGGCACGCGGTTGGTGATGGCGTCCTCGACCGCCGCCCTGACGTCGTCGAGGATGTCATAGCCGGCCGATTTCGCGACGGTGAAGCTGAAGGCGTGTTCGGCAGGCGCGATGTCGCGCCAGTCGAAGCTTGGCACGTTCGCCTTGGCGTCGAAATAGCGGGTGACCTCGCGCGGCGCTGTCTTGAACAGATCAGGCGCGTCCATCGCCGGCGTCTCCCAGGCCGCGCGCCTTCATCTGCAGTTTCGCCAGCCGATCGGCGAGCGGGCCCGCATCCATCTTGGCGACCAGGTCATCAAGCCCGGCCTCCAATTCGGCATAGCTCGATGCGCGTTCGAAGAGGCTTTGAAGCGGCTTCACGATCGGGCTCAAATCCTCTTCCCAATGGTCAAGCGCATCGTCGACCAGGGCGTCCAGCTCCGGCGTCTGGTCGGAGGCGATAGCGTGATAGCCGCCGCAGTTCTGGCACTGCGGCTGAAGGCGGGCCGCTGCCTTGGTCGGCTCCGGGACGTCTTTCGGCAGATCGTCGGGTTTTGTCGCCGTCTTGCCGGACGGCGCGCCAGTCTCGGTATCCGATGGCGTTTGCGTCTTGCTGGCAGGAACAAGCAACTCGTCACCGTCTTCGGGTTCGTCGAAACCGATCCGCTCGCGCACCTCGGACATGCTGATCTTCAGCCC
The DNA here is from genome assembly GCF_029601685.1 of Rhizobium sp. YJ-22. Classification (NCBI taxonomy): domain Bacteria; kingdom Pseudomonadati; phylum Pseudomonadota; class Alphaproteobacteria; order Hyphomicrobiales; family Rhizobiaceae; genus Rhizobium; species Rhizobium sp. YJ-22. Next base: position 357,242 of record NZ_JARRIR010000002.1, read on the forward strand.
GAGCGGCACAAGCTTGTCGATGGCGTCCACCAGGGACTTGACGTCCTCGGCCTCGACAATCGGGATGACCAGGCGCGGATAGCTGTCGCGCGGGCCAAAATTCAGATCGACGAACGGGCGGACAAGATCGCGGTTTGCGGTGATTTCGGTTTGGCGCGCATCGGCGCGGGCAATGTCGTGGCGGACGTTTTCATGGACGGCGGCCTGGCCGAGCGACGATCCGTCGTCGGTGGTCATCGTCTGGCCGAGAACGCCCTTGGATACCTGCCGGTCAAGATATTCTGCCTTGGCCGAGAACACGGCGTTGCCGGTCCCGCCCTTCGCCTCGATAAACTCGATGTCCATTTCCTTCGGGATCATCGCCGCAGCATCCGAGGAGATATCGCGCAGGGCCTGCAACATGACGCGCCGATCGTCGAGGCTGGCGCCGGTGCCATAGCGGCCGACGCGGAGCGGCATGCCATAAATTTCCAGAAAAGCCATCCAGTCCTTCAGGGTGTAGGACTTGAACAGGAAAGCCCACGCCGCGAGACGGGCAAGGCCGGCCTTGATTGGCAGGCCGCTTTTCAGCTTCGGGCGATGGACGGAAAACTGGTATGGCGGCAGATCGACGCCCTCGATGTTGCCCGGAGCCTTGAACCGCAACGTACGGCCATCGCGCTGGTCGATGACGAAGTGCCGCTGGTCGCGCCATTCGTACCGGGCAGGAAACCAGTCCTTGCCGGATCGGTCCCATACCGTTTCGACGATGGAATATCCCTTGCCGAGAGCGTCGAGGAGATCGGTCAGGTAGTCGTCAACGAACTCGGGTTGCTCGATCAACTCGCGAACGGCATCGGCGATCATCTCGTCCTCGGCAGAGTTCGAGGCGGCAACGACGATCGGCTTGATGCCGGTGATCGCGCGCTTGCGGGTGCCGAGCACGGCGGCATAGTGCAGATCGCGCTCCTCCATCTCGCCGGCGAGCACGAAGAAGCGATCCGGATAGCCGTTCCCGGCGGCGCGCAGGACCTCGGCCATCGCCATCGGCGTCAGGCCGCTGACGATCGTCTCCGACCAGACGGAATGAATGCCGCCGAGCGTCGGCGCGGCGAATTCCTTGCGCAGCGAGGCCGAGGAGACCGGGTTTCCCCACTGGTCGATGATACGGGGCGTGGTGGCCATCAGTGAAGCCCTCGGGAAATGTTGGGGATGAGGCCGCCCATCGAGGGCGATTCGAACATGGGCGTGCCGCCCAGGCTCTCAAGCTTGCGGGTCGGCGTGTATTCGTAGGCTTCGAGATCGGCGCGGCTGGCGAAATAGGCGAGCGCGCCGGCGATCGCGGTGTCGCCATGGCGGTCGTAGCCGTCGCTGCCCTTGGTGCGATAATCGTCGGGCACCTTGATATAGCCCCGGACATAGGCGAGCGCCTGGTGATCGTCGCGGATGTCGATGTCGAAGGGCAGCAAGACCAGCTTGTCGGAGAAGGCCATGACATAGGCGGCCATTTCGGTCTTGTACCAGGCTTCCGAAAACTTCACCTCGATAACCTTGGAGCCGTAGCGCTGGGCGGCCTTTTCGGCGAGGTATGCGCCGTTACCGCCGCTGTCGAGCGCACCGCCGGCGAGACGCGGCAAACCATCGACGACGAAGAACAGGATTTCCCGCTGCTGGTCGAAGGGGACGTTGTGCAGCTCGACGACGAACGGCACGCGGCGCACCATGTCCTGGCCGATTTCCATCGGCACGATGGCGGTGGCATCGCCCTTGCGGCCGAAGTCCTCGCCGAACACATGCTGGCGGCGCGGGTTGAGCCGCGCCAGCAAGGGGGCAACTTCCTTTTTCAGCCAGGCCTTCGTCTGCTCGGTTCGGGTCTCCTCCGGCAGCATCTTGAAATCGTCCGAGCAAGCCCAGCGGACAACCGGAATGCCGGGGCGCATGCAGCTCTCGATCAGGACGCTGGTCAGCGCCGCGCCCTCGGCCTCGGCCGGGATCGCGTCCAGCTCCTGGCGCATCTTCGCGGTACGCGTGCCATAGGCCTTGCGGATCGTAGCTTCCCACTTGTCCTGCTCCTCCTGCGACCAGTCCTCGCCCTTGATCAGGCAGACGCGCTTATAGAGGCCGTTCTTAACGGCATCGCCGAAGGTGTAGGTATGGACGCTGTAGCCGTTTTTGCCGGCGCGGGCTTCCTTGATCAGCTCATTGAACGGGTTCGTCATGCCGTTGTGAGACGAGATGATGCGGATTTTGCCGCCCCAGATCAGCAGGGCGCTGACGGCATCGAGCACGGCGAACACGTCGCGATGGAAGGCCGCTTCGTCGATAACAACGGTGCCCTGCAGACCGCGAATGTTCTCCGGCCGGCTCGACAGGGCTTCGATGCGGAAGCCCGAGGCGAACCGGATGATATAGCTGGAAATGGCCTGGGTGCTGCCGTCCTCGCGGATGTCGAAGAAAATGCCGTCCTCGATCGTCAGCATTTCCTTGGCGACGGTTTTGGCGAAGTGTGCGCAATAGCCGACGAATTCACGGCCTTTCGGCTTGCTGTCCGGGATGTAAAAGACGTTCTGGCCGCCGGCCGAGCGCTGCGCCGCCGCGATCAGGGTGCAGTCCAGGGCCTCGGCGAATGTGATGCCGGTTCGACGGCCCTTTTCGCAGACCTTGAGGATACTGTCGTCGGCGATCCAGTCGGCCTGATGCTCCATCAGCACGCCGTCTTCGAACGGATCGAGATTGTCGGGGATATCGCCGCCGCGCGGCAGCTCGACCGGCAATTCGTCCGGATCGAGCGGCATCACGGGCGGATCGACCCATTGACCGCGCGGCAGGCCCGGTGCGGGTGTGGCGATCATTCGTCACTGCCTTCCGGCGCTGGCTTCGGTTTCTTCGGACGGACACCAAGGAATTCGCGCTTGGCGCGGGCGATGGCCTCCTTGGATATGCCGGGCTCGGATGAAAGCATATCCAGGGCTTTTTCCGCCTTCTCCTTCATCTCGGTTTCGATCCGGTGAGCACGCTCCTCGGCCTCCAGCTTCAGACGGCGGTTGGCGCTAGTTGCCTGGGCGCTCGCCAGGCTCTTCAGGGCACTACCCAATTCCATGGCCGATTTGGTCGTGAGCTTGCCGCCGATCGAAGCCATTGCCGTTTCCAGCATCAGCGCCTTGATCGCCTCGGCTGCAATGATGGTCAGATCGTCGGAGCCGGCCGCATCGAACCGATCGGCAAGGGTCGATGCGATCTCGCGTGCCTGCTGGATTGTTTTCGACAGGTTCGCCAACCGCGTCGAATGGCGACTGAAGCTACGATAGTGCGGAATGTCGAAATCAAGGCCCTGCTCGCCCTGCAGGGCGATGAGCTTTTGCTTGAACTCGGCATAGACGTCCACCTGGGTACGGTCCATCTTCCCCAGTTCCTGGGCGGCCCAGGCGACGATCGGCTGACATTCGTCCGGCAGCCTGTCGATAGACGACAGCCAGCCGCGCCCCTTTCTGCTCATCGCTTATCTCCCGCTCGGGCGCTGCACGCCGGGAATGCTGACGAGACCCTGAAGATGAAATTCGCCACGCTCAGCCAGGCGCGCGACTTTGACGCTTTCGGCCTGGATGATGGTCACCGCATCCATGCTCTGCAGGAAGCGGTATTGCTCTTCAATCCATTCGCGCGGCTTGTCGATCAGCAGCTTCGTCAGGAGATAGGTTCGCATCCGCGCCGACGACATCGCCTTGTTGTCTTCCTTCGCCAGTTCCTTCAGGATTGCCAGCCGCGCCTCTTCTTCCATTCTCACCTCCATGGTCAGTTTCACTTCTTCACCTGATCGAGCAGGAATTCTTGCAATCGGACGCTGGTGGCGGCGATCGGATTGAGACGTTCGTCCATGGCATTGAGGCGGCCGGAGATTTGGGCATCCATGGAATTCAGACGACCCGATATCTGAGCCAGGGCGAGTTCGAGGTTATGTGCCGTGTCCCGGTTGGGCAGATGCTTGAAATCGCTCTCGACGGCCTGGATGCGCCGATCATGCTCAATGAGCTTTTGATCATGCTTTGAAATCTTCTCGGCATTTTCTTTCGCCGGAGAACCGAGGATATTCTTGATCGCGGTCAGAAAAGCGATGATCGAAAGGGCAGCCGTAATCCACGGCAAGATGATGGCGAGGTCCAAAACCATTACTCTCCGGCTCCGGTTGTCGTCACGGCCGGGTTGACGGCCGCCGCGCGGCGGGCCTCGCAAACGCGCAAAGCGGTTCGGTCGGCTCCCCAATAGCTCTGCGTTTCGGGCTCCGAGAGACGGCGATCGGGAAGCGCCACCGGAGCGGCGCACTTCCTCTTCGCTTCGGGCGGCGTCTCACGCTCGACGATCACGGTTCGCACAACTGGCTCCCATTTCTCATCGCTGGTTGAGCAACCGCACGCGCTCGCGGCCAAGACCACCATTGCCATCGTCCGGCAGAGCAGCATTCTCGATCTCCAATTCACGCGCCCGTTGCTCGGCGGCCGCGACCTGGTCGCGGGCGGCGTCCTGCGCGGCCATCGTCTGTTTCAGGTTCTGGGCGATCTGCGCATTCGCAGCGGCATTGCTCCGCTCGATCTCGGCCGCCCAATGCGCATCGCGCTCGGCTTTCATGGAGGATCGTGCGGTTTCGACCATACGATCCACGGTGCTGAGTGCCATGACCCCCAAAAACATGGCGGCGAGGATCATGGCTCCGAATATGACGAGCGGCCCACCGACCTTGGCCAGCAGCGCGCTCATTGTGTTTCTCCTGCCGGATCGTCGCGGGCATCGTAGGGTGGCGCACCCGATGACAGGGGCTGCGCCGCGGCCGCTCTATAGTCGGCCGATCCGAAGCCGCGATGGATGCCGAGCAACGACGCGATCAAGAGCACCATCGACGGAAAGGTGATCTGTGCCAGTTCGATGGCTTCGGGTACGCGCAGGAGCGCGCCGATGACGACGGCAAAATTGATTGCCCAGGAACTGCCGAACGAAATCCAGAGCATCTGGCGTGTCGTCGTATAGCCGGGCTTCTGCAGGACGCGGGTTAGCTGCATGTCGTCACCACGAAGGAGGATTGAGGAAGAGGAAAGCGGCAGCGGCGGCCAGCATGACCAGGAGAAAGGTGGTGTCCGCGCGCAAGGTCAGTCCCCGGTCAGCATCACCCAGGTCGCGCCGTTGGCGATCCCGGTCGGCGGCAGGCCTTTGCGGCGCTGCCAGTCCTTCAGCGCAAGCTCCGTCGCCGGCCCAAAGTCGCCATCGATGGCGAGCGTGTAGCCCGCTTTGGCAAGCCAGTATTGCAGCCGCTCGACGCCCTTATCGTCCATCAAGCCGCGATGGAGGATCGGCCATTCGTCGCGGCCAGTATCGAGGGTGGCGCTCGCCATCGCCTTGGCGATCTCGGCTTTGGCGCGGCCGAGCTTGACCTTGCGATCTTCAAGACCGTTTCGACCGCCGTTGATGATGCGGGTGACCGCAAGAATGTCGTCGCGATCGGCATGACGGTTGAGGCCACGCGTGATCCAGAAATAGATGGGCGAATAAGCGACCCAGCGATCCGCCAGCACCAATTCCGGCCGACCCTCGAAGTCGGGCGCATCGGCGGAAACATACTCCCGCATCCAGGAGGTGAAGGCGCGGTAGTTGCCCCGCCCGGTCAACTGGAAGGGACCACGGCCCTTGAAGCGCTTGCCATCGCCGACATGGAGGTTGCCGAGGTCAGCACGGCCTTCGTAGGCCGCGCCGCTGGCATATTCCTCCATGGTGCAAAAGCTGTCGCTCTCATGCGCCATCTGGCCGGTGAAGTGAGCCATCCGCAAGGGGCGGTCGATTTCGAAGCGCTGCATGAGAGCCGGCAGGTGCTCAGCCAGGACGCCGGCATGCGCACGGCGGCTCGCTGCCTTGGCATCGGGCACCGGCCCGCCGATGCGGCAAAGCATTTCCGTCGTGAAAATGGATGGCAGATTTTCGGGGGACATGTTCGGCTCCGATTGATTGGAGCCATATTGCTGATCGTGGTCGGCACTCTCGCCCCTGACAGTGTCAGGGGCACGCCCTTAGAAAAGGGAACCTTGCCGATCATCCTTGTGGTTCTTACGCGCCCGATACGCGGAGCGGATATGCATTCCCGCAGCGGCAGAAGCCTCGGCGGCGGAAGCGCCATCTTTGAGCGCTGCAATCAGCCGCCGGCGCTGCATCGAAAGCTTCGCCATCGGAATGATGATGCGGCTCCCGCGATAGTGATCGCAGATTTTGCGCGCGGCCTCAAGGCCAACGGCCCTGGTCAACCAATGATCGTCCGTGGCGGCAACAGGAACATAAATCTCCTGGCCTCCCTTGGCCATGGCAAGCTCAAGCGCGGCCTCGGAACCGGCGATACGCTCGATCTCGGCGATGATAAGCGGCAGGTCGCTCATGGGCGGTCCCTGCGAAGCTGGTTTTCGAGCTGGATTTGCTCAAGGGTCAACTGCTGGAGCTTCATCACCAACACGACGCGGCGATGGCAATGCGGGCGCAATTGCTCGATCCGCTGGCACAGCTCCGCCCGGCGCTGGGCGAGACGATCAATCTCGACCTGCTTTTGCCAGGACATGAGCGGCAGCGTGTCGGCCATGAACTATTGGCCCTCCGGCCGAAGGCGTCTGTCGATCGAAGGCTTGTGAAGAGGTACGCAGGTGACCACGCGGTCACCGACCAGCACGAACTTCACCCCTTCGAAGATGACGCCTGACGCGCCGAGCGCAACACCCCGCGATACGACGCGCTCGATGTGGGCACGAATGCGCCCCGTGTCGAAATCGTGGGCGCGCTCCAGATAGCGGATGACTGCATGGTCGGTGACGCTGATCAGCTTAGTCATACTGCGCGCGTCCTTTCGGCGGATTGACGGGCCTTCGCCCTTTCAAGGATGGGTGTGATGTCAAAACCCTGCCAGCCAGGCCCACGATAAATCCACGGTGGGTTCTCTGGATCGAGCCGGCCAACGTCGTAGCTGTGCAGCAGATCAAGCAGGTAAACGGGCGTGCCTGGATAAGGGCAGGTGTTCCACAGCCGACGCAAGGTCAGCCGGATATTGTTGCCATAGCCGAACAGGCGCTGGCGCGCCCGACGCCAGAGCTGTGCACGCTGATCGCGATGCTCCTGCTGCCACTGGTCCCATTGGACCGCGCGCTTTGCCATGACGGTGTCGGCGTCGGGCTGCTGCTCAGCAATCACTTCAGCAAACAGCGGGAGCCGCTCGCGTTCCATGCGCTGCTTTCGAGCAAGGGCAGCACGCTTCCGGCTGGTGTCCTCGAACGGGCCGTGACGAGTGGCTTTCACGAAGCGCATTATGCACCTGCCTTTCCAATGAGGCCGGCAACGCCCCCTCGCTCAACACCATGGCGAAAGTTCACGCGAGCGCCGGCGCGGTCCCCGGCATAGGTGGCGTCGGCAAATCTGGCTTTTGCCTCCTTCGGCCTGACCATCCGCGCCTTCGGAAACATTTCGTCCAAGGCTGCGCGAGCCTGATCGCCTCTGGCTGTCGAGATGTTGGCGCGAAACATGAGAAGCAACCGGCAGACAAGGGAGCGGATCATGCCGTCAACGAAATCCTCGACAGCTTTCCGCCGTGTCTTGTCGGAACGGCGCGCTTTATAAAATGCGCCCTTTCGAAATTCCTTCACCCCGCCCTCAATGGCGCGATGAAGCACGTCGTGAAGGTAGCAAGCGATCTGCGGGCCGGGAGCAGCACCAACGTAGATGACTGTCTTGTCGCGCCCCTCGCGGAGATGAACCATCGCCGAGTTAGTGACATGCGCGACAGCAGTGCAGACGCGCGTCTTAATTGACCGGACGTCGAACTTGACGCCGATCGACGCCTTCTCCATGTCGATGACCGTTTCCGACACAGCATGATCGCGCATCAGGGCGGCGACCTTCTCGGCCGCCGCCATAGCCTCGGCTTCGGTGCAGCCAGCCGCGACGGTCTTGGCGGTCAGGGCGCGTATTTTGGCGATGAGCTTTTCACGGTCGGTCATTTCGCACCCGCCTTCTTCTGCAGGCGGATGCGCGCGCCGAGTTCGTTCATGACCGCGATCCACTCTTCCTTGCTCACTGAGCGGGATGATGCAGGCTTGCCGAGCATGGCGTTGATGCCTGGCCAGAAATCCGGCGCGCCGGCCGGATGCAGGATCTTCCACTGCGCTCGCGCTATCTGGCAGCCGAAAGCCTCTTCATGCTTGGCCTTGCCCTTGATCGACCAGTTGACGCCGGCGCGGGCCGCGCGCGCCTTCAGCGCTTCGATGACGGCCGTGCCGTCGTCGTGGTGATGGACGAAACGCATGGCTTGCACTTTCGCCTGTCTCTTGACGAATTCCAGGATGGCGCTGTCCCGGCGATCCTTGACCACGCCGAGATTATAGAGGGCGATCCAGAGCGCCTGGACCTTGGGGGAATACTTCCCGCTCATGTCGGGCTGGCCTTGAAGGCGCTTCGCAGCCGGTTTGAAGCCCAAGCGGAGCAGCTCGTCGGCGACCGCCTGTTTCTGCCCGTCGCTCATCAACGAGAGGCGGCTTTCACCCGTGACGCGGTGGTTGAACGCCCGCTGGTCGGCCTCGTCGTCAATCTGCAAGGCGCGATACCCGCCGAAAATGAGCCTGTTGAGATTGGCCATCATGCGACCGCCGCTATTATGGGGCGGGCGTCGTGTAGCTTGCCATCAAGCAGGCGTCCGGACCGGCGCTTTCCAATGCGGATGCAGGCCGTACCGTCTTCAAACCGATGGACGCGAGGATCATCGGTCCCGGCCTGCCAGGCGAAGCGATCGGCGTCGAACCAATTCTCAGGCAGGTATTCGCCGTTCTGCTTGTGGTGAAAAGGAACACGCTCCTTTTCGCACTGGTCGCGAAGGCGGATAAAACTGGCCGGATGCGTGGGGCGGGCAAGATGTTCGCCCTGGTTCGTTTCCCCGCCGGTTATCACCCAGCCAAGGCGATGGCAGAGACCGACATAATCGCGATCTCCCTCGATGTGACCAGTGCCGGGGATGGTATTTCGGCCGGCCGGCATCCATATGCGGCCACTGAGGGCGTCGATGTGATAATCCCCACCCTCGACCTCGGGAAAGCTCGTCAGGTCGATATCGCCAAGCAGCGGCTCGCACGAAACGAAATTGAAGAGAGGCCGCATATCCAGCTTCCACAGCTTGACGCTGGCTTCGAGGAGGTCGGGCACATTCAGGTTTGCGCGCTGCTGATCTTCAACGGTCGTTCCGATGGCGGCATTGGCCGGCAAGCCACCGGCCTCGGCCGAAAGGCGGGCGATATTCGAGGGGCGCTTGGTCAGCAGCAGATAAACCAGATGCGGCGTCCGCCGCATGACGTCGAAGGCTTCTGCACGCCACTGCGGCGGCACCTTGTTGTCGAAGATATCGGCAAGGGAGGCGCAGAAGACGAATGGGCGGGTTCCGGACGCAGCGGCTTTCCGATCCCAACGGAGAGGATCGTTCCAGGTGTGGGCGCTCGTGCGGACGCGCTCGCCGTGCGGTCCCCACGCGACGCGGCCAAGCCGCTTATCCATCAGGTGCTCGGCATAGCAGCCATCGCAAGCGGGCGACACTTTCTGGCAGCCGATCCACGGGTTCCAGGTGTGATCCGCCCATGTGATATGGGTTTTCTCAGCCATCAATTTTCCTCCGAATAATACGGCAAGCCGAGCAGCGGAGCCGGCAGGGCGAGCGGCTTCTTGCGCTTCGCCGCAGCGGCCTCTTCCTTGGCCTTCTTGTCGGCGACGATCTGTTCGTGCTCGATCTCGCGGAGCTGTTCGAGCAGGAAACCGAGCGAGCCGGGTTCGGAAACCTCGATCTCGACTTTCACGGTGGACTTCGCCCGCTTCACCGAGGCGGAAAAGTCCTTGAGCCGCATATGGCGTTGATCAATCCAGATGCTGCTCATCGGATCGGCTCCTTCAGCATCGCGATCTTCCGTTCGGCGGCAGCTTTCCAGTTCAGCATCAGGCCGACGCTGCCATAGGTGCAGCTCGTCTTGACGCCGCCCAGCGTCATATGCTGGGCGTCGTGTTTCCGAATGACGCGAGCGCCGTGATCGTCTTCAAGGGATTGCAAGGCGTCGTCAGCCGCAGCGAAGTATGCCTTTTGGCGGGGGCGCGGTTCGTCGATGCCGGTCGGCGGCAGGCCGGCAAGCTTGCCCTCGACGATTGAAACGAGATTTTCGAGGTCGGCAATCATCCTCAGGCCTCCGCCTGCATGGCGCTCGGCGCATCGATCTCTGCCGGTTCGATGATGAAGTCTTCGCCATCGGACGTGATGGTCACGCCCTCGATCTTGCGGGCGCGTGCGGGGTCGGCGAGCATCGCCTCCCTGTTGATCTCCTCTTTGATGCGGAGGAAGCTCTTGCCGAGGCGCATACGCTTGATCGTCGCGACCGCGACCGCAACGGTGGTGGTGATGCGCACGCTGGCGGGTCGAGCCCGCCAGTTGATCCGACCAGTCCCGAAATCGTGGAACTTGACCTTGTTGTCATTGGTGAGCGCGGCGCGATTGGCTTCGCAATAGGTCTGCAAGCCGCGCTCGTGCTCGGCCAGCTCCAGCGCGAGAAGGGCCGTATCCTGTTCGAGCTGCTCGCCGGCCAGCCGCACCTTGTCTTCCGCAATCGACTTATGGCCTGCAATCAGGCGGCGCAGTTCGCCGACACGGCCGACCGACTGAACGGCCTCCTGGCGGTTCTGTGGTACGCGGGCGATGGCCTTCGCCTTGGTTTTCTTCATGGGTGGTTCCTTCAGGCGTGGTTGGCGTTGGCGACCTCGGACGCGCGCAAGGTCGCGGCCTGTGCCAGGAGATATTCAAGAGCGGCCCGTTCGCCGACCGTGTGTTTCGTCTGCTCGTAGGCGGTCAGGGCGTGGATCACGTTGAGGACGGCACGCCGGCCGGAGACGGGTTGCGGCCGGAAATGCACCACGTTGCCGGCGGCGGGGATAAGCGGCCGGGGCCGCCCAAGCTTCGCCTCGGCCTCGCGCAGCGCCTTACCGAGAATGCGGTTTTCGTCCTCGACCTCGCGGCAAATCTCGATCACCGTCCGCAGGCGCTTGCAGAAGCTAACGATCTGGTCGGGGGTGAACTCGACGCCCCGTTTCTGGTGCGGCCGCAGCGCATCGCGGATCGCGGCGACATGTTCGGAAGGGAGAGCGGAGATCATCAGCGCTTCCCCCCGAAATCCGGGCGAACGACCTTGCCGTCTACATCGCGGGCCAAGCCCTCGAACTGATCGGCGGCGAGCTGGTCGATAATTGGACGATTACGCCGCGCCGCATCGGCGAGGCGGAAGGAACCGATTTCGCGTTCATCAATCAGAACGATCCTCCTGATCGCCGAAAGCGTTTTCACCAGCCCGTCGAAATCCTCGCCGGGCATGGTGACCTCGACGGCGCCGCAGTGGCGGCCGAGATCGCGGATGACTTCGTCCAATGCAACGCTGGCTGGAACTGCAGAGACCATTACATGTCCTCCACATCGCGGTTGCGCCAGGCGGCTTCCAGATGCTGCTTTTTCAACTCGGCGGCGCTGCAACCGGCCGCGAGGCAGGCGATCTTGATCGTCCGGTCGATTTGTCGCAAAGCGCCACCTTTCATGCCCAGCCCGGTCAGGAACTTGACGCTGGCTGCATCGAGAACACCCCATGCCTCGATAAAGGCACGCACATCGTCGGCCCGGCCGGGATCGCGCTTCAGGTTCTTATCGATGCGGCTGACGATCTGGTCGCGGCTGGCGGCGTTCGGCCCGCCCTGGCTGATACGGCGGCGGATGTCGGCATTGCCGACCAGCGCCACGCCTGTCTGGTACTGATCGGAGAAATGCCGAAACTGGTTGACCGCCCGCCCATCGGCGTGCTGCGCCTCGTCCACGATCAACAGCGCCGATCCGCTGCGCTTCAGCCGCTCCCCAATGGTCTCGACCACTTCGCCTTGGTTAAACACGCGCACACCGAATTGACGGGCAAGCATGTTCATAGCGCCAGTCACCGTCGTCGCCTTCTCATGCAACGTCACCATGTAGACATGCGACTTGACGCGTCGAAACGCATCGCAGGCCGACGTCTTACCCCTGCCCGCATCGAGCGTGATCGTGACAAAGCCGGAAATGGCCTGGGCGAGCTTCAGCGTATCGTGAATGCTGCGCGCCGCGTTCGTCACGAAGAAGTCCGGCGACTGCGGCAGCGCCGACGACATTCCAACGCTGTCCTCGAACGTATCCAGCCAGCGGCTGACGGAAGTATTGGCATTCTCCAGAACGCCTTCGAGCGTGCCGGAGCACCACATGGAGAAAGAACTCTCGGCCATGCCGATGCGCCGACCGGTGTCGTTCTTCGTCCATCCTTGCTGGGCGGCAATCTCGAATAGCCGTGACCGAAGCTCACGCCACGCACCGACGTCATGCGCCGAGTGTTTGGCAAGAAACTTCGAAGATGGTTCGGGCTGTGCCCAACGGCTGTTCGGGCTTGCACCTACAATATCAAGCATTACAATGGTCCCTTGTGTGATGCCCTCAGGGGCTGATTAGCGGCCGGGATTTCCCGGCCATTTTTTCTTTGAGGGAACCGTACTCACTACTTCTCGGCTCGTTTGGTCCGGCCGGACGCAATACCTGCTCGGCCGGTATTCCCTTTCGGGAATGGGATGATCGAGCTGACGCCCGATAGCTGGGAAAGGCTGCGGGAAATCCCGGCCTCGAATTCTTCGTCCGTCATCACGTCGGTATCGGCCTCCACGGCAAGATTGCCGGCGACAATGCGGGTGACGGCGGGGCGGATCGGCTTCTTGGGCGCATCCGGTTCGCTGGCGCTGTAGAGATCGGCCAATTCGTCGGCGGAAAGGATGCGATGCATGTCCGCCTGAGCCTTCTGGAGCTTCACGAAGGTTCTGCGATTGCGGTTGTGGATATGCGCCGCCTCGACATCGTTGAAACGGCCCTTCTCCGTGCAAGGCGCAGCGCAGATCAGGCGGCCGTTCGGCTCGTAGACCTTGATGGGATCATGCAGTCGGTCCGGATCGAAACGGATTTTGACCTTCTTGCCCGACCAGGCGGTCAGGTCGTTCGACCAATAGATGTTCTTCAGGTAGTGGATTTCGCCACGGTTCTTGCGAACCTGAACCACCTTCTCGGCCAGCATCCAGAAATCGCGCTGCGCTTCGGTGGCGCGGCGAACAATCGTGCCGGGATGAGCCATGCTTTCCTCAAAGGTCGCATCGAAGCTGCGGCCTTTCGCCGTGTGCGACTTGCGACCGGTGCGGGCATTGTGCTCCGCGATCCGCTCGGCGACGTGGGCCTGCAGAACATCGAGAGGGATCGCCCGGCTGCGATAGTTTTCCGGCTTGGCATTGGTATTCGGGCCGGTATAGCAGCCAGACATGGCGGGGTGCTTGGAGATTTCCTCGGCCAGATCGCGCCATGCGCGCTCGATAGGCTTCGACTGCCCGTGATAGACCTTGGTGAAATGCGGCTCGATGCCGAAATTCTTCAGGATGCCGGACATCTCCTCTTCGTCGATGCCGAAGCGGTTTGCCTTCGTGCTGGCCTTCTTGCGGAACAGGTTGCGGTGCGCCGCGCCACCCGAAATCGCCTTGCTGGCAAAGGCGCGGCCGTTGTCCATGTAGAAATGCTCGGGGATCCCGAAATCCTCGATCATATCGCCGATGCAGGCGCGAACAACGTCCCATGTCTCGGCGCTGGCGAGCCGCCAGGACAAGACCTTGCCCGAATAGATGTCCTGGATGCCGAGCAGGATCACACGCACCGGGCTTTTCTTGTTCCAGGGTGCCCATACGAACAGGTCGAGCTGGTGACCGTCGGTATTGGCGATTTCCATCGCATGCAGGTGATCCTTGGTGCGGACCTGCGGCGGATAAAGTTGCTCGGCCTTCTTCTTCCCCTCGCGGGTATAGACCTGCACCGACTTCTCGACCTCGGCATCGAGGCGGCGGCGCAGCGACCGCTCCGAAGGGATCGGAGCCCATCCCTTCTTCTTGGCCGCTTCGGTAACACGTCGATAGCAGGCCGAAAAGCGCGGGGCTTCCGGCCGGAGATAATCCGACTTCAAGGCCGCCCAGGCGTCTGGATGGCACTCGGCGCGATCACGAACAACGCCGTCCTCGACATACTTCGGGGCAAGCGCCGGCAACCAGTCTTCCTGATCCACGTCGCTGACCAGCTTCCGCCATTCGTAGTAGGTGGAAACCGGTGTCTTATGCGCACCCAGCACCCTCGCCAGCACCGACTTCGTGTCTTCCGGCGTATCCGAGGCTTGGCGCTCCAACAGCGCAGTCTCCACTGCCACCAAGACGTTGTGGCGGGCGTGGCAGACGGCACGCTGATCGTCCGTCATCGCTTCCCATTGGACCCAATAGAGGCGCTTGCGCTTTTCGCGGGTCTCCTGGCGGGCTTCGTCTGCGCCAACGATCACAGCCAGTCTAACCTGGGCGCTGTGAGGCAAAGCAGACCTATGGAAACGCCAGACTGGCTTGGTCTTGCCGTCGAACTGCCGCGCGCGCTCCAGATCATTTTTCCAGCCGGCCTCTTCCACAAGGCGCTTCATCGCGGTCAAGCTCGCCGGAAGACCCGGCAGCCGTAGGTCCAAAAGCTCCTGGACGGAAAACCATTCCTTCATCTCGCCCCTGCCTTTCGGGATGCCGAGAATTCGCGGAAGGCCGCTTCGTTCTGCTGTATCCAGCGCAGGGTCTGCGCCGCCGCGCGCATGTGCTCGCGGTGCAGGTCGCCCTTGGCTCCGGTGTAGATCGTGCAATTCCGTTGCAGGAACTGATCGACAGCGGCGATCTGGCTGGCGATGGAAACCTTCTGCATCACCGCTTCCCCCGCGACGTGATCGAGATCGGCCGGGCGCGCAGCATCTTCAGCTCGGCTGTGATCCGCCGCCGCTCCTGCTCGCGCAGGGCGATCTCGGCAAGCACGGCCTCCTCGCCAATCAGGACGGTTACGCCCTGGACGGATGCGGCTTCGTCCCAAAGCCACATAGCGCCGGTCGCATAGACCAGGGCGCAGAAGCGCGGCATGGTGATATCGTGGCCGGTCTTGCTCTCGGCGGTATAGGCATCGATCGACGCTTTGCTGATCGATGGTAGGCCGAGATACCGGGCCATGCGGGTGGCAATCGTTGGGCGGTCGTACTGGCTTTCGCGAATGGCGCGGCTCATCGCCGCCTTCAGCTTGGCGCGATAGCGGTCGATATCGATCTGAGTGGCCGGCGCGCGAACCGGAAATACCGGCTCGCCGAACATGTCGAGTTGGGAGGGATCGGGCTTCATGCCGCCGCCTCACGCTTGATGCTTTCCATCAGGTCGCCAAGCCCTTCGAGCGGATCGACACCGATATGAACAAGGAATTCGCTCCTGGTCTCTTCGTCGGCCTCGTCCCAAACAGAAATCAGCTTAGTCAACAGGCTGACGGGCTTCTTCGGTTTCTCTGGCTTCATCGCGTCAAGCACGCGGTAGATATCCGGTTCGACCTTCAGCCCGCCGACAAGCCCGGCCTGCTCTGTCTCCGGCATTCCAGCCAGCTTCAAGAGTAGCTTCTGATCGTCTTCAGCCGGAGTTCCACGGAGGGCCGCGCGAAGGCCGGGATGTAGCTTCAGGCCAATCGTCGAAAGACGCTTATATGTCGTCGCGCCGATGCCAAGCCGTTCTTGGACCCGCTCGGAAAGCTCTCTGCCGGGTGCAAACATCAAAGGTCCATCGTGGTCCTTTGATTTCCTGTTACCGCCTCGCACGATTTTTCCGTGTTTCTCTTCGGCAATTTCCCGAAATTTGACCACGAACATTCCGCGATCGAGCTGCGAAAGCTCGTTACGAAACAGGTTTTCGGAGATCTCGATAAGCTGCGCCTCGGCAACATCGGTAGAGACGATTAGAGCGTCGATCTCCGTCCACTCGTTCAGTTCGCCACCACGCAACCGGTGTGCGCCAGCGACCAGCGACCAGGGCGTCTTGCCGCCCTTTGCTGCCGGCGTCGGCCGCACCGTGATCGGATTGATCAGGCCGCGCTCGGCCATCGACGCGGCAATCGCCAGCGCGTGTTCTTCATCGACCGGCCGGGCGCGTTCGCCGACGAAAATGGAAGCAATCGGAATGGATTTCAGCGTTGCCATCAAGCAACCTCATCAAAATACGGCGCTTCGCCGTCGGATGTCCTGAGAAACAGGAGCGTCCGTGCGCGTTCGGCCATGGATTGGTAATGAATGGCGAAGGGGTCATGAGCTATGCGGGCGTCGATCGTCCGCAGGCCCCGGTTGATTGCCTCACGGGAGCGATCCTCCATCTCGACGACACGGCGTTTCGGCCAGCCGAATTCACGCACCACCAGATGCATGACAACCTGCCGGGCAAGCGCGG
This sequence comes from Rhizobium sp. YJ-22, assembly GCF_029601685.1. Lineage (NCBI taxonomy): Bacteria > Pseudomonadati > Pseudomonadota > Alphaproteobacteria > Hyphomicrobiales > Rhizobiaceae > Rhizobium > Rhizobium sp. YJ-22. The sequence continues at coordinate 373,610 of NZ_JARRIR010000002.1, forward strand.
CATCGAACCACTCGTGTGGTGGATCGACGATGTCGCGGATCGAGAGATGCGGAAACCCTTCCCGCACGGCGCAAAGGCAGGCATGGATGGTGGCTTCATAAACCTGCTTCTGATCGTAAACGTTCAACATCGGTCACCAGACGCTGGATACGAGCGCGACGGTCGCCGCGAGGATGCCGGCGCACGCGGTACACGTCACCAGCAGCATTTCCACCGCGAGGCCGGCTCGGCGGAGCGCCGGGACCATCGGAACGATGTCTATTTCGGAGCGCTTTTTCGTCATTGGCGATGGCCTCGAAATGCGGGAGGGTGTGCCCGCAACGAACGAATGGAGGGATTCGGAAATGGAAGAGGAAACGCAGATCGAACGTACGGCGAACTTCGCGATGGCGGACGCCAATGTTCTCGGCATGCTCCTGTCTGAGCTTGCAGACGCGCTGAAGCAGAGAAACCTTCTCAACAACGAGGATATCGCTGGCGCTCTATTGAGGGCGGAATGTCGGGCTGAAATGGCTGACAAAATCGGAGAAGAGGATGGCGACATCAGCGGTCACCACGTCGCAGCAGCGCAGATAACCATCGACGCATGGAGCCGACGATTGACGTTGGAGCCTGCGCTGGATCAGCTTCGCACCCAGCAACACGCGTGGCTTGCGGCGGGACGTCCAGGGGAAAGCCCCCTTGAGGCAGAACGCATCGTCGAGGAATATCCTGACGACGAGGAGTAAGCGCCCCCTTGGCGTAAAGAGCATACAGATCGTCAGCAGTCAGGCTTCGTTTTTCTTCGGCCGATTGCCGTGCTTGCTTCAGATGGGCGCGGCGGGTGGAGGCATGTATCTTCGCCGCCTCCTTGTCGAGGCACGAACCCTTTACGCCCCGACCAGCCTTGGCTAACGCAGATCGGAATGCCTCAGTAAACTCTTGATCCAGGGCTTCTTGCCGTTCGACGCGCCTGCGTTCGACGGCATCAATCAATGCGTCAAGAAGTCCTGCCGAAAACGAATAGGTCACGCCGCCACCCCGCTCGATGCAACGGCGCTTTTATGCTTGGCCCGGCGCTGGCGCATATTCGGCGGGCGAACATAGTTTTCCTTGGGCTGCGGGCTCTTCCGCGTCCCGTCGCCATGATAGCGCGTGCGCCACAGATGCTCGGGACGCCGGCGCAGGGCCGCCGCGATAGCGCGCTCGCCAGCCAGATTGGCCTGCTGAAGCGCGTTGCCGCAGGTGCCCTTTGCAAGGCCGTAATCCGCGTCAATTCCGATCAGCGTCAGGCCGGCCTCGGAGAGCAGGCGCTTGACGCGGTTCATCTCATCAAGGCGCAGCTTCGCCGCCTTGTCCGCTATGCGGTCATGGTGCATGGTATTCCCTTATTGTGATGAGGGAGGCCCTGGCCGGCCTCCTTTTTCATGTGTGATTTGGTCTATGTTTATAGAAGGAGGATAAACATAAATTTCGGATTTTAAAAGCCCGAATTTTATGTTTTTGAGAATGGCTCGAAAACCCGTGTACAAAACGCCACTCGGCCGCCGGCTCGCCGATATTCGCGAGGAATTCGGCTTGGACCGCGAAGAACTTGCCGCGAGGTTCGTTTCCGTAAGCGCCGCAGCCATCGCGAATTACGAGCGAGGTGACAATGTGCCGGACGCAAATGTCCTAGCCGCCTACCACAGAGAATTTGATGTAAATCTTGAATGGTTGATAACAGGCGAGGGAGAAATGTTCGGCAAAATTGGCGATACAGGTGAGAAGCGCAGAATAGAGTTTCCGCCTACGGACACCTCTACTCTTGGTATTGATAATCCCACTCTAGTTTTGAGACGGCGCATCTACCGACACGTTCGCGAGGCATTCGTAACTAGCGAAAAATTCGTTCAAGAGGATGCAATGGCAATGGTGGCAATGGACCTTTTTGCTGCATTAACTCATCAGGTTAAAGACCTCGATGATGAAGAGGAGGTCCAGTTAGCCCTCGCACAACTCATTTACAATTTGAGGAAAGAAATCTCCCGAACCTCTGCCAATCCGGGCACCACCAAACGCTCGGCCTCATGATTGTACGTGTAGCACAAGATCGGAATGACAACCCATAGGGGCGCGAGGCAATAGCGCCTGATCCCCAATGAGTTGCGAATGGTTAAGGGTTAAGGTTTCGGTAAGGATAGATGGGAAAACCGGAGGAAATCGCCATGCCGGTGGTTGACTGGAAGAAAGCGCCAAAGGGCGCGCGCTGGTGGGCAATGGATGCCGACCGAAAAGCATACTGGTACGGCGCTCCAGACATCGCCGCCTTCACCGATTTCTGGTTTGCCGAACAGATCGAGGCTCCCGATTTCGGCTTCACCGGCGACTGGCGCAAAAGCCTCGTCGAGCGCCCTGAAAGGAAATAGCCGGACTTTTCTCACAGGAGGGCACGGTAGGCGTAATTATCTGTTTTCGCGTGCTTTTTTCAATTTCCGGCGAAATAGGTCCATTTCGGACTTTTCTCAATTGGAATTTCGGTCAGAACCGGCTGAAAAAATCGTGGATTCCCAAACTTCCCTGAAGAAACTGGTGCCTATATTTTTCAATGGCTTGAAGTCGCCTTAAAGGCATTCCGAGGATTTCTGAGCCCCATCTTGAAGCCTCGCCCCCACCGACTATAATCCACCGCCAGGCGCACCGATTTGCTCCGCCGATCTGTCAAAATCATCCTTGGCCCATCACCTCCCGATGTCAGGCTAATGACTTGTTCCATAAGGCTTTTGCCTCGGAATGACGGGCAATGACAGGAAATGACAAGAATTCCGGATACCGGTGACAGACAACACCCAACGGAAAATCATCAATCGGACCGATTGGCGCTCTCGCGATAAGAACCGAGTTTGCACGTCCAACCGCCCTTATAAAGTTGATGTGAAAAGGCAAATTGTCGTCTCTAATGTTATTCTCGCTGTCCGGCTCGTACCACCGCGCAGCGACATGAGTCATAATGAGGTAAGCCCGAACTATCTGCTTAAGCGCTTGGTCGAAGTCGCGGTGGGCCTCCCTCGTACCCCAGTCGGGCTTAAGAAATTTGAGGTATATGGCTGGGTGTCGACGCAACAGTGACGCTATAAGTTGGAGGGCCAACGGCTCTTTGTTGACCAAAGTAAGTTTGTCGAGTTCCGCTCTTAGTTCAGTCGCAGAGGCTATGCCGGCCATTCGTAGAAGCCGATCAAGGTTGTCGATACGGCCCAGACTGACGTCTGTCTTTCCGTTTTTCTCAAGCCAAGAGTAGATCAACGTAGCCAGGTCGTACCTGCTGTCCCATCTTTCTTGATCAAGCATTTGTACACGGCGTTGTACCGCTTTCTGCAATCTTTCTAGCGCAATCTCCCCGGAAAGTACGAGGCCGTTCAACTCATCTAAGATGGCCCGCTCCTCCTCCGACGGCGTGCCGCTGTGCGGTTTATAAATTAGGTCATGCTCGACCTCAGCCCACGCATGCATCAAAACTGACCCTACCTGGATCTCGATGGACGCCTGAGCGTAGTCGTGTGCGGTTCCCACTTTCTGATCGGATTTGAGACGAACACGATAGTGATCCGCGTAATAGCCGTTGAACCTGTTGCTTGGATGTCGCTCGATTGTCGTCGGGAACGTCTTGCTCGCCAATACTTCGAATGTAGATGACAAAAGCTCCTTGACCCTCTTGGCATCACCAGGAAAGTAAAGTGCGATTCGCACACCGGCTAGGTCGACTATGTCTTCCCTAACATCGTCGATACTTGCGTAGTGTTTTGCTTTCTTGCGGGAGGGTATCTTGTCGGCAAGCTTTTTGATGGACTTGGCTCTGTGAGATACAATTGCTCTAATGCCGGCTGTCTCCAGAATTTCCTCGCAAAGCGTGGCGCAAGAGTTCGCGGCGTTTTTGTAGAAATAGAATTCTCTAGCGTATGCCCTTAAGAAATCGGAGATCACATCAGCGTTCATGCTTGGCCCCTGGACGAAAGCAACAATCGAAAACCAGAGGTAGCATTTGCTTTTTGTCCGCGCGGGATGTCAATGCGCTACATCCGAGACGGGCGCGAAAACAGCAACAAGTTACCGATGCTGGAAGCAGCGCTCGTCGACCTCCCCCGCCACTGCGAAACCGTCTTGTCGACGGAGTACAAAAAGCCGTTCTCCGAGAAATCTCTCACGGGGATGATGGCGCACTGGACCGAGAAGGCCAACATGGGGCCGGGAGCTACCTTTCACGGATTGAGGAAGACGCTCGGGAAATACTTGTCGGAGTGCGGCGCGACTGCTAAACAATCCGCAGGCATCCTTGGCCACGACGATCTCGAACACGTCGAATTGTACAGCCGGGAAGCTGAACAAGAGGTGCTGGCGGTCGACGGCCTGTCGCTCCTACTTAAGCGATTTTCGTGATTTTGTAGACTCTACAAATACCGACAATACACGACAATATGGAAAGGTCTCTGTCCAACCGTCTTCCCTAAGAGGCTGGAAAGACTGGTTTTTCCAAGGCCCTCCGGGCCCACCATTTCGTTCCATCAAGAACCAATTCGGCACTGCAATTCAAAATCGTGCCGCTTTCCGTGATTATCGGTAGGGGATCGGCGAAGCCGTCTGAGGGCTTGAGGGGATGTCGGACATGTTGCGATTGGCTTTTGCGGCGGTGATGGCTGTCCTGCCTGCTGGAGTGCAGGCGTCCGAATGGCCGCCGGCAGCGGATTATCTGAGCATGACGGATTGCAGCGCAGCGGAGGATCCGGGGTCGTGCAATGCTGTGCGGCAGGATCTGCTGCGGGATTATGCAGAGGCGATTGCAGGAAAGCCGCGGGGGCAGCGCAAGGTTTCGTTTTGCCTGACGACGGGCTGCGATTCCGCAGTCCAGGCCAATCCTGTCAGGGGATGTGCCTGGCAGATAGTGCTCATCAAGTCGCGCCGGCCGGGATTGACGCGGAACGATCTGGCGAATTTCCGTAATTATTGCGGCCCGGGCTTCCTCGACGATGCCGGGCGGGAAGCGGCCATGGCGCAGGCAAAGGATTTGCTGAAGAAGCTTGGGGTCAATTGAGCGATGGCCGGCCGGCGATTCGTCGCCGGCGGAGACGGAAAACCGTCTCAATCGCGGTCGGTGGGAGCGCCAAGCGGGAAAAGGTGGCGGTAAGGCCGCGCCTCATCGAGGGCGCGGGCATAGCTTGGGCGGCTAATCAGTCGGGTGCGGTAGACCCAGAGATGGCGGTGGCGCTCCGGAATCGGATGCGTCCAGTCGGCATAGAGTAAGGCGGGTGCGGCGGCGCAATCGGCCAGGCTGAAACGATCGCCGACCACCCATTCGCGGCCCGCCATGCGCTCGTCCAGCACAGAATAGGCAGTTTCCAGCCCGGCGCGCAGCGTCGCGCCGCCATCCAGGCCGGCGCTGTCGCGGCCGATGGCGGAAAGGACCAGCCTTTGCTGCGGTGTGCTGATGTAATTGTCGAAGAAGCGGTCCCACATGCGTGTTTCCACGGCCAGTTGCGCATCGGCGGGGATGAGGCGCGGCTCCGGGTGATTCAGGTCGATATGATCGATGATGCTGGTCGCCTCGAAGACGACGCGGTCGCCGTCGACGAGGATCGGGAAGCGGCCGACGGGCGAGAGTTTTGCGAATTCGCCGGCGACCGGCTCGCTGCCGTCGAGCATCCGTGTTTCAAAATCGAGGCCTTTTTCATAGAAGGCGGTCTTGGCCTTCTGGCAATAGGATGACAGCGGGTGGAGATAGAGGCTGAAGGGCATCGGCTTTTCCTCAACGGCTGAGAACGATATGGGTCGCGCCTTCGCCGAACACATGTTCGGTGACGCGAAAACCGAGCGCCGGCAGGTCTATGCCGGCGAACAGGTTTTCGCCCTGTCCCAGCACGACGGGCGAAACCGCGAGATGCATCTCGTCGACCAGGCCAGCCTGCAGATATTGCCGCACGGTCGAGACGCCGCCGCCGATGCGCACGTCGCGTCCGCCGGCCGCCGCCCGCGCCTGCTCCAGCGCCGCACCGATCCCCTCGGTGACGAAATGGAAGACGGTGCCGCCTTCCATGACGATCGGCGCGCGTGGATAATGGGTGAGGATGAAGGTCGGCGCATGATAGGGCGGGTTGTCGCCCCACCAGCCTTTCCAGCTCTCATCCGGCCAATCGCCGCGCACCGGGCCGAACATGTTGCGGCCGAGGATGAAAGCTCCGCAATTGTCCATCGCGCGAATGGCGAAACTCTCGTCAATGCCCTGTGTGCCACCCTCCTGCCCAATCATCGTGCGAAAGCTGCGCGTCGGGAAGAACCATTCGTGCAGTTCCTTGCCGCGCAGGCCCAGGGGCTGTTCGAGGCTCTGGTCCGGCCCCGCGCCGAAACCATCAAGCGATATGGAAAACCCTGCCACGCGCACTTTCGTCATCGCTTCCTCCCGAAAGTAGTCCGATTGCATTTTACAACTGGTTGCAGACTGCCATAACCGATCCTATGTTGCAACCGGTTCGAAGGACGAGGTGAGCGTGGATATCGAGCGACGGTCGGGCTGCCCGATCAACCTGTCGATGGAGGTGGTGGGCGACCGCTGGAGCCTGGTTGTCATCCGCGACATGATGTTCGGCAATCGCCGGCATTTCCGTGACCTGCTGACGCGTTCGCACGAAGGCATTGCCTCGAATATTCTCGCCTCGCGGCTGAAGCGGCTGACGGCGCTCGGGCTGATCACCCGCATGGACGATCCGAGCCATGCGCAGAAGGCCATCTACAGCCTCGCCGAACCGGCGATCGCGCTGGTGCCGGTGCTGGCCATGCTCGGCGCCTGGGGCCGACGCTTCCTGCCGGTCACGGAGGAGCTCAGCATTCGCGCGCAATTGCTGGAGGAAGGCGGCCCGGCGCTCTGGGAGGATTTCATGCGCGATCTGCGGGTGCTGCATATCGAAGACCCGATCGGCGGCGCCAACGGAACACGCAAATCCCCGGTGCTGGCGCGGCTGACGCAGGCCTATCTCGACGTTCTCGCGCGCAAGGCGGGAGGGTGAAACGAACTCAGGTCACCCGGCCGGTGAAGATATAGCCGACGCCGCGCACGGACTTGATGAACTGCGGATCGGCCGAATCGGCCTCGATCTTGCGGCGCAGGCGCGCCACCTGCGCATCGATGGTGCGGTCGAAGGCTTCGAGATTGCGGTTGCGGGTCAGATCCATCAAGCGCTCGCGCGACATCACCCGCCCGGCATTGCGCACCAGCACCACCAGCATGTCGAATTCGCCCGTGGTGAGGATGATTTCCTCACCCTTGGGACAGACGAGCTTGCGGCGATCGACATCCAGCACCCAGCCGTCGAACCGCAGCGGCGGATGCGCTTCGCTTGCCGGCGGTGCCTCGACCACCGGCGCCTGCTGCGGCTGGCGCCGGCGCAGGATGCTGCGCAGCCGGGCCAGAACCTCGCGCAGGTGAAACGGCTTGGCGATGTAGTCGTCGGCGCCGACTTCCAGTCCGACCACCTTGTCGACCACGTCGTCGCGGCCGGTCAGCATCAGGATCGGTATATCGGATTGCGAGCGCACGGTGCGGGCGAGCGACAGCCCGTCCTCGCCGCCCGGCAATACGAGGTCGAGGAACAGGGCTGAAAAATCCTGCCGCGCCAGTTCGTCGCGCATGGCGACGCCATCGGCGACGGCGGTCACGGCATAGCCTTCGCCCTCGAAATAACGGGTGAGCATCTGGCGAATGCGCGGGTCGTCATCGACCACCAGCAATCGTTCCTGTGCACTGCCCGCTGCTGTCACGTCTTTTCTCCCCGGCAATGAATCCGCTTCGTCGACAAGGACATAGCCAAATCCGCGCGCAATGGAAACGCGCGAGATAGCCTGTTCCCCGGCCGAATCGTCGCATGCGACAAATCGCTGTGGTTGCACCATTGCAGACCATTTGACAAAGATCAAAGAGGGTTCGGAGGAGCATGATAGATATTTCACATGACCCGGACCGCTCTCAAGATGAACCCTGATCTCGCGACGCTGATGCATTCGGCGTTATTCTCGCATCTCAGCCGCAAGGCGGCCTCGACGCTGGCCGGCAGCGCGCTCTTGAAGACCTATCTCGAAGGTGATGTGATCTTCCGCCAGCAGGAACAGGCGCATTTCTTCTGCGTCGTGCTGCGCGGCTATGTGCGGTTGACCCGGACCTGCGACAGCGGCCGGATCGCATCCTTGCGCATCTGCGAGCCGGGCGACGTCTTCGGCGAATGCATGCTGCGCGCCGGCCCGACCTACCCCTACGGCGCCGAGGCGGCGGAAAACTGCGTGCTGGCGCAATTCGATCTCGCCGCCGTGCGCAAGCTCGCCGAGGACGATCGAAGCGTCGATGACGCCGTCATGCATGTGCTGTCGCAGAACCTCCTGGCCACGCTCAATTGTGTCGCCGAGGACCGGCTGCACACCGCCCCGCAGCGCCTCGCCGCCTATCTGCTGCGCACCGCCCAGGCCGAACGCCGTCAGGGCGTGTTCCGCCTGCCCTTCCGCAAAAGCCTTCTGGCCGCCAAGCTCGGCCTGACGCCCGAGGGATTGTCACGCGCCTTCGCGCTTCTGAAGGAGCACGGCATCGCCGTGCAGGGCCGCACCATCCGCATCGAGGATTCGGAGCTGCTGCGCAGCATCTGAGCAGCGCCGGATATTTTCCGGGTTTTATTTTCCCCCTCTCCCTCTCGTCCGTGAGGGACAAAGTCCCCCGTAAAACCGAAGCGGGTGGATGGAGCCCTCCCTGCTCCATCCGCCCCTGCGCGCGTTCCGACAAATCCCCCGATTGCGATCAATCGTCGTCGTCCAGCACACGCCACGACGCCCCTTCCAGGTCGTCGTACTGGCCGGAGCGCAGGGACCAGAGAAACGCGGCAAGCCCGGCGCCGCCCATCAGCAGCGCGATCGGGATAAAATAGATCAGCAGGTTCATGGCGCGGTTCCCATGGCTTCGGAAAGGATGGCGGTGCGCGGCTGCCGATCGGCCGCCGGCCGGCGGCGCGCCATCCGGCCGAGACGCAACGCGTTGGCGACCACGATCAGCGACGAGGTGGACATCGCCACCGCCGCGATCAACGGCGTGGCATAGCCGGCGATGGCGATCGGGACGGCGATGACATTGTAGCCGATGGCAAGCGCGAAGTTCTCGCGAATCAGCCGGCCTGCCTTGCGCGACATGTCGATGGCATCGGGTACGGCATCGAGGCTTTCATGCAGGAAGACCAGATCGGCCGCCTGCCGCCCGACATCGGCGGCGCTGGCCGGCGCCATCGAGACATAGGCCGCCGCCAGCGCCGGCGCGTCGTTGATGCCGTCGCCGACCATCAGCACACGGTGACCCTTCGCCGCCAGATCTTCGCAAACCTCGACCTTGCCCTTCGGCGTCAGTGCCGCGAACCAGCCGTCTATGCCGAGCCGCCGGGCAGTATCCGCGACCACGGCGCGGCCGTCGCCGGAAAGCATGTAAGCCGAAAACCCGCGCTGCTGCAGCGCTGCGACCGCGCCGTCGGCGCCGGGCCGCAACATATCCTCGAACAGGAAGCGCGCCCGTTCCCTGCCGTCCAGCGACAGCACGACCGCCGACCGGGCTTCGTCGGTTTCCGCCGCCGCACCCGTCAAGGCAAAGCGCGGATTGCCGAGCCGCCAGATGCCGTCCGGCCGTACCGTCTCCAGGCCGGCGCCGGGAATTTCACGCACGCCGTCGAGGGCGGCAGGCAGCGCGTCGAATTGCCCAGCCAGCGCCATGGAGAGCGGATGGCGCGAATGGGCGGCCATGCCGGCGGCGATCGCCCGGTCGCCCGCCTCGCCACTGCTGTCGACCAGACGCGGGCGGCCGAGCGTCAACGTGCCAGTCTTGTCGAAGGCGACGGCGTCGATTTCGGCAAGCCGCTCCATGGCGGAGCCGTCCTTGACCATGATGCCGCGCCGGAACAGTTCGCCCGCCGCAACCACCTGCACCACCGGCACGGCAAGGCCGAGCGCGCAGGGGCAGGTGATGATCAGCACGGCGACGGAAATCAGCATCGCCTGTTTCCAGTCGCCGCCGAAAATCCCCCAGCCAAGGAAGGTGATGAGCGCCAGCAGATGCACCACCGGCGAATAATAGCTGGCGGCGCGGTCGGCGATGCGGCGATAACGCGCCCGCCCGCCTTCGGCCGCTTCCATCAGGCCGATGATTTCCGACAGCAGCGAATCGCGCGCCGTGGCGACGGCGCGCACCGTCAGCGAGCCGGTGAGGTTCATCGCCCCGGACTTCAGTTCCGAACCGACCGAGACCGCCACCGGCCGGCTTTCTCCTGTGACGATCGACATGTCGACATCGCTGGCGCCGGAAATCACCGTCGCATCGACGGGAACCCGCTCACCGGCGGTGAGTGCGATGCGGTCGCCGACGGCGATCTCCTCGACCGGCATGTAGCGGCGCTGGCCATCGTCGTTCAGCACGGTGGCGCCGCGCGGCACAAGCCGCGCAAGCCCGGTAATGGCCGAGCGTGCCCGGTTGCGCATGACGTGATCGAGCGTGCGGCCGATCAGCAGGAAGAACAGCAGCGTGACGGTGGCGTCGAACCAGGCATGCTCACCATGATGGATGGTTTCCCACAACGAAACGGCATAGGACAGCGTGATTGCCAGCGCGATCGGCACGTCCATGTTGGTGCGCCCGCGCTTCAGGGCATTCCAGGCGGAAGCGTAGAAGAAGCGGCCGGCATAGATGAGCGTCGGCGCGGCGATCGCCGCGGAAATCCAGTGGAACAGATCGCGCGTGGCGGCATCGGCGCCCGACCAGACGGATACCGAAAGCAGCATGATGTTGGTGGCGGCGAAGCCGGAAAGTCCGACCGCCTGCAGCAGCCGGGTGCGCGCCTTGTCGTCCTCCTCGGCCGCCGCCGTGAACAGATGGCCGCGATAGCCGCAGCCGGTGAGCGCATCGAGGATGACGGTCGGATCCGACGGCTTGCCGTCGACGGTTTCACGCCAGACGCAGGAGACGCGCCGCGACGTCAGGTTGACACGCGCCTGCTCGACGACGGGCAGACGCTTCAGCGCGCTCTCGATGGTGGTGATGCAGGCGCCGCAATGGGCGGCGGGGACGCTCAGATCCACCTGCAGCAGCCCGTCGCCGAGCGGGCGGCTGGCGAGCAGCAGTTCGTCGCGGGAAGCGTTGTTATCCTTCGCAAGCGCAATAACGCTGTCTGGATCGACGCAGCAACTCATTGGCCCTGCCCCTTCATATAGATGCGCGAGGCCTCATGCATGATGATCTCGCCGTTGCGCTTCGAGATGACCTCGACGATCCAGTCGCCGGCCGGCACCACATGGGCGAGCGTGAAATTGCCCTCGCCGGCCTTCACCAGTTCCACCTGAAAATCCTGGTGATCGCCGACCGGACGCTTGAAATGGGCCGTGACGGTGTCGGCGATCGCTGGCGTGCCGTCGCGCTGCTTGAGCGTATAGGAGATGGTTTGCGGTGCAAGCGTTACCTCGCCATGGATGCCGGTGGCGGCCATCGCCCGCATCGCCGCCGCCCGGCTGTTGAATTGCTGGCTGGCCACGTAGGTATTTTCCACCACCAGCCCGCTCCAGCTCGACGTGGCGTACCAGGCCATGGTGAAATTGACGGCGATGACCACGCCGAAGAAGGACACCATGATCGCGGCCATATGGTAGCCGGTAAAGCGGGGCTGCGAAGTCTGTGCGGTCATTGCTTTTTCTCCGGAGCGTTGAAGGAGGCGTCGTAGACGGCGTGCTCGCTGCCGTCCCTGTCCTCGGCAAGGAAGCGGAAGGGCGTCACGGCGCCGGCCACACCTTCCCTGGGCAGGGTGACGAAGACTTTCAGCGTCGTGGCCTGATCGGGCTGCGTCGGGATGTCGAAGCGCTCGCCGGGATCCTTGGAAAGCGTCGGCACGGTCATGGTCGCGCCCGGCAGCGCCTGCAGCGACAGCGAGATCACCCGGGGTTCGGGGATCATGTTCAGCAGGCGAATGGTATAGCCGTTGCGGATGGCGCCGCTGGATTCGACGACGAATTGCGGGTTGCGGTCGTGCAGGACGTTCAGTTCCAGCCGCTCGCGCTGAGCGAGATGAATGGCCATGGCAAGCCCGATCGCCAGCCAGACGGCGCAATAGACGAGCACACGCGGACGGTAGATGATGCGCCAGTTGAAGTGTCGCACCTTGTCGTTGAGCCTGCCCGCGCTGTCATGCACCCGCGCCGGATCGATGGCGATGGTTCCGTTGTCGGTCGCCAGTGCCATATTCGCATTGTATTCGGCAAGCGTCGCATAGGCGATCAGGCCGCGCTCCTTGCCGATCTTGTCCATGACGCCATCGCAGGCATCGATGCACAGCGCACAGGTGATGCATTCGAGTTGCTGGCCGTCGCGGATGTCGATGCCCATGGGACAGACCGCGACGCAGGCGTTGCAGTCGACGCAATCGCCGACCGGCTGCCCGGCGGCCATCGCCTTCTTGGCATGGCGCGAGCGCGGCTCGCCGCGCCAGTCGTTATAGGTGACGACCAGCGAATTCTCGTCCAGCATCGCCCCCTGGATGCGCGGCCAGGGGCACATATAGGTGCAAACCTGCTCGCGCATCAACCCACCGAAGATGTAGGTCGTGGCCGTCAGCAACGCGACCGTGGCATAGGCGACGGAAGCCGCCTGTCCCGTGACAAAATCGGTCAGCAGCGCCGGCGCATTGGCGAAATAGAAGATCCAGGCGCCGCCGGTCAGCACGCCGATGACCAGCCAGATCGAATGCTTGACCACCCGCTTCCACAGCTTGTCGAAGGTCCACGGCCCGGCATCGAGCTTCATGCGCGCATTGCGGTCGCCCTCGACGGCGCGCTCGACCACGAGAAAGAGATCGACCCACACCGTCTGCGGACAGGTATAGCCGCACCAGGCGCGCCCGATGGCGGTCGTAACCAGGAACAGCCCAAATCCCGCCATCACCAGCAGGCCGGCGACATAATAGAACTCCTGCGGCCAGATCTCGATGAAGAAGAAATAGAAACGACGATTGGCGAGATCGATCAGCACCGCCTGATCCGGTGCGTAAGGCCCGCGATCCCAGCGCAGCCAGGGCGTCACGTAATAGATCGTCAGCGTCACCAGCATCACCAGCCATTTGAACTGGCGAAAGCGCCCTTCGGCACGCTTGGGAAAGATCTTCTTGCGCTTTTCGTAAAGCGGCTTGCGGATCTTCGCGGAGTTGACCGGTTCGGCTTCGAGGCGCTCGACGCTGCTTTCGTCCTTGCCGGTTCCCGGGGCTGTGTAGAGATTCATGGCGGCACCATCCTTTCTGCCTTCTTGCGCCTCGCCGCCGCCCGCTGCCTTGACTTAAGTCAACATCGTCATGCGCCACGCTGCGACAAAAGGCGCGCCGCTTTGGCAGGCAGCGCATAAAATTCATGCAAATTCGTCACGCGGATTCAGGTTTCTTCAATGCATAGTTTCTAATAAGTCAGCAGAACCATCAACCGCGTGCGTCGTCATGTCCCGCATCCTGGCAAAATCGATCGCTGTCACCGTCCTGGCGCTGCTCGCATCGCTGGCGATTTCCTTCACCTTCGTGCCGATGCTCGGCGGCGAGGTGTCGGGCGCGGGCCTCGTGATGACGATCGTCTGCCCGATCGCCGTGGCGCTGCCGGCCTCCACCCTGCATTACTGGCAGTCGGAGCGGCTGCGCCGCGCCAATGGCGCATTGATGGCAGCGAACGACAAGCTGGCGGAAGCCTACCGCCAGCTTCACAGCCAGTCCCGACTGGACGCCCTGACCGGCGTTTTGAACCGCCATGCCTTTGCCCAGGAATTGCAGGCGGTCAGCGAGGCGGCCGCCTCCGGCGGGCTGCTGTTCATCGACCTCGATCATTTCAAGTCGATCAACGACCGCTTCGGCCATGCCACCGGCGACGAGGCGCTGCGCGCCATCGGGCAATTGCTGACCGGCCATGTCCGCGCCACCGACATCGTCGGCCGCCTCGGCGGCGAGGAATTCGGCATCTTCCTGCACAGCGTCACCGCCGAACACATGCTGGATCGTTCGCATCGTATCCGCGAGGCGGTGCGCAGCCTGGATTTCCGCACCCCGGCCGGCGCCCAGGTGGCGCTCGGCGCCAGCATCGGCGCCTTCCATTGCCGCGCCGGCTTCGACCCTTCCCAGGCACTTGCCGCCGCCGATGGCAATCTCTACCGCGCCAAATCCACCGGCCGAAACACCGTCATCGCCTGATTCCAGACGCAAAGGGCGCGGCACTTTCGCGCCGCGCCCCCTTTCCATCAATGTGCCCGACCGGACACAAAGCTCATTCGCCGCCGCCCAGCGAATGGACGAAGATGGTGAGCTGCTTGACCGTGGTGTCGCCGAGGCGGGCGCCCCATGCGGGCATGACACCGTGACGCGGCGACGAAACCTGGCGCACGATCGCATCCTCGCCCGAGCCCTTCAGCCAGATGGCGTCGGCGAGATCGGGCGCGCCCATGTCGCGGTTGCCCTTGGCGTCTTCGCCGTGGCAACTGGCGCAATTGTCGGCGAACACCTGCTTGCCCGGCTCGACGAGCGCAGGGTCGGAGGGCTTGGCCGTCAGGCTGACGACATAGGCCGCGACTTCCCGGATCTGCTTCGGTTCGAGAACGCCCTGGAAGGCCGGCATTTCCGAGACGCGCGTATCGGGATCGGCATCATAGCGCACCCCATGGGCGATGGTCTGGTGGATGGCGTCGAGATTGCCGCCCCACAGCCAGTCGTCGTCATTGAGGTTGGGGAAGCCGGGCCCGCCTGCGGCACCCGAGCCATGGCAGGGAGCACAGTTGACCTTGAAGGCCGACGCGCCGCCGGAAATGGCGAACTGGCGCAATTGCGGATCGGCGTCGATCTCGGCGAGCGGCAGGGTGGCGATCTTGTCGAGATAGACCGTCTGGCCGGCCTTGGCCTTCTCGACGTCATGGGTCAGTTCGGCGCGGCTGGAATAGCCGAGCCAGCCCCGTGTCGCTTCCCGCACCAGCGGGATCGACGGATAGGCGATGGCATAGATCACTGCCCAGACGATGGTCGCGTAGAAGGTGAGCAGCCACCAGCGCGGCATCGGAGTGTCGAGTTCGCGGATGCCGTCCCAGACATGGCCCGTGGTTTCGACGCCGCTGACATCGTCGACATGTTTGTCTGCCATGGGATCAGTCCTCCTTCAGGGGAATGAAGGCGGCTTCCTGCGCGGTTTTCTTGCCGCCGGGCCGCAGGGTATAGATGATGACGCCGACGAAGAACAGGACCATGCCGGCCAAGCCCCAGCTATCGGCGAAGGTGCGCATTGCGGTGTAGGTTTCCATGGGTTCCTCTCCTCAGCGATAGCCGGATGCGTCGTCATAGGTGGAGAAATCGACCAGCGTGCCGAGCATCTGCAGATAGGCGACGAGCGCGTCCATCTCCGTCAGCCGCTTTCCGTCACCGTCGAAATCGCCGACCTTGGCTTTCGGATAGCGGGCGAGCAGACCCTTGGTATCGGCATCGGGATCGGCCTGCGCCTTCAGGTCGGCCTCGGCGTTGTCGATCATCTCCTGGCTATAGGGCACGCCGACATCGACATTGGCCTTCAGGTCCATGGCAACGTCGTTGATCTTCAGATCCGTGTCCTTCAGGAAGGCATAGCGCGGCATCACCGATTCCGGCACGACGTCGCGCGGGTTGCTCAGGTGCTGGACGTGCCATTCGTTGGAATAGCGGTCGCCGACGCGGGCGAGATCCGGCCCGGTTCGCTTCGAACCCCACTGGAAGGAGTGATCGTACATCGATTCCGCCGCCAGGCTGTAATGGCCGTAGCGCTCCACCTCGTCACGGAACGGCCGGATCATCTGGCTATGGCAGAGATAGCAGCCCTCGCGGATGTAGATGTTGCGGCCAGCCAGTTCCAGCGGCGAATAGGGACGCATCCCCTCCACCTTCTCGATGGTGTTCTGCAGGTAGAAGAGCGGCGCGATCTCGACGATGCCGCCGACCGTGACCACGGCCAGCGAGGCGAGCAGAAGCAGCGTCGCGTTCTTCTCCAGCGTGGAGTGTTTCTTCAGGATAGACATGGTTCACACTCCTTATTCGGCGGGCTGCAGCTTGGTCCCGGCGACCGGCTGACCGCCGTCCATCGGGGATTCGATGCGCAGGCGGCCACGAACGGTCTGATAGACGTTCCAGGCCATCACCAGACCACCGGCGAGGTAGAACAGGCCGCCCGTCGTGCGGATGACGTAGTAGGGGAACATCGCCAGCACCGTTTCGGCGAAGGAATAGACCAGGAAGCCCTGGCTATCGTATTCGCGCCACATCAGGCCCTGCTGGATGCCGGCGACCCACATGGCGGCGGCGTAGAGCACGATGCCGAGGGTGGCGAGCCAGAAATGCCAGTTGACCATGCGGATCGAGTACAGGCGTTCGCGGTTCCACAGCTTCGGCGCCAGGTAATAGACGGCGGCGAAGGAGATCATGCCGTTCCAGCCAAGCGCGCCGGCGTGAACGTGGCCGATGGTCCAGTCGGTGTAATGCGACAGCGAGTTGACGGCCTTGATCGACAGCATCGGACCTTCGAAGGTCGCCATGCCGTAGAAGGCAATGGCCGCGACCATCAGGCGGATGATCGGATCGGTGCGCACCTTGTCCCAGGCACCCGACAGCGTCATCAGGCCGTTGATCATGCCGCCCCAGGAGGGCATCCACAGCATGATGGAGAAGATCATGCCCAACGTCTGCGCCCAGTCCGGCACGGCCGTGTAGTGCAGATGGTGCGGACCTGCCCAGATGTAGAGGAAGATGATCGACCAGAAATGCACGATCGACAGGCGGTAGGAATAGACCGGCCGATTGGCCTGCTTCGGCACGAAGTAATACATCATGGCGAGGAAGGGCACGGTCAGGAAGAAGGCGACGGCGTTATGGCCGTACCACCATTGCGTCACCGCATCCTGGACGCCGGCGAAGGCCGAATAGCTCTTGGAGCCGAGGAAGGACACCGGGATCGCCAGGTTGTTGATGATGTGCAGCATGGCGATAGTGACGATGAACGACAGGTAGAACCAGTTCGCCACATAGATATGCGGCTCCTTGCGGCGCAGCAGCGTGCCGAGGAACACGGCGAGATAGGCGACCCAGACGATGGTCAGCCACAGGTCGACATACCATTCCGGTTCGGCATATTCGCGCCCCTGCGTGATGCCGAGCAGATAGCCGGTCGCCGCCATGACGATGAAGAGCTGGTAGCCCCAGAACACGAACCAGGCCAGGCTGCCGCCGAACAGGCGGGCATGACAGGTGCGCTGCACGACATAGAAGGAGGTCGCGATCAGCGCATTGCCGCAAAAGGCGAAGATGACGGCGGAGGTGTGCAGCGGGCGCACGCGGCCGAAGTTCAGGTAAGGCCCGAAATTCAGGTCCGGAAAGGCAAGCTGCGCGGCGATGACCACGCCGACCAGGAAGCCGACGACCCCCCAGAACACCGTGGCGATGACGCCGTAGCGGATCACCTCGTCGAAATATTCGCCGTCGCGGGTCGCCGTCGCGGCCCTTGCACCGGCCGGCGCGAAGCTGAAACGACGCACCATCACCACCGTGCTGACCATCAGCACGAAGAAAAGAACCCACATATGGGAAGCAAAAAGACTGTCATGCGCGAAGGCCGCGCCGAGCAGGGCAAAGAATGCCCCGACGGCGACAGCCAGCGTTGAGACCGTGTAATTCATTGTGATCATCCCCGATTCAGAAATTGGGGCAGGAAGAAGGGCCTAGAATCCCATCCCGCTTACGATCACATCTGCCACGAGGGTGCATCAAGGCTCTTTGACATAGGTCAATACTGGCGGCCGGCGCACCGGAATTACCCTTGCGCGCCGGCCTGTTACACACTGTTACACTTTCGCTCGGCCGGTTACGCGCCGGTCATCCTTGCGTGACGGTGAGGCTGAATATTCCGCAGCATAGACGCTTCAAGGATGTTCGCCGATGCTGATGGAAAAACACACCGCCTTCGAAACCGAGATTACCCGCGCAGGGGAATTCGCCCCTGCCCTGTCGCTTGGATCGCTGTTTCAGGCGCAGCCGGCCGAAACGCTTGGCAGCGGCAAGGCGCTGTTCTGGGAAGGCGATCCCACGAACCACCTGTTCGAAATCGCGGAAGGCGTCATCCGTCTCTATCGCATCATCGGCGAAGGCCGGCGCGTTATCACCGCCTTTTTGTTTCCGGGCGACATCGTCGGCGCCTCGCTGCAGGACCGATACCTCTACACCGCCGAGGCGGTGACCGACTGTCGCATTCGCCGCATCGGCCGCAAGACCTTCCATGACGAGGTCTCGCGTTCGCCCTGCCTGCGTCCGGACCTGATCGCCCTGCTCTGCCGGGAAACCGCCGCCGCCCACGACCAGATGGTGCTGCTTTCCAAGAAAAACGCCGAGGAGCGGCTGTGCAGCTTCCTGCACGACCTGCTGCGCCGCGGCCCGGCCGGCGCCGAGGAAATCGGTGCGGTATCGCTGCCGATGAGCCGCCTCGACATTGCCGATTATCTGGGGCTGACCATCGAGACCGTGTCGCGCACCATCACCAAGCTCGCCAATCGCGGCGTGCTGACCCCGGTCGGCCGCCACGAGATCCGCATCCTGCAGCCGCGGCGCCTGGCCCATCTCTCGGGCGACGGCCGCGACGGCGCCAGCCTTCACTGAAGCAAGGATATCACTCGCCCCGCCCCAAAGTTTCGATGGACATCGCCGCGCGACAGGACGAAATGGAATGCAAATCGGATATGAGATTCGGCAGCACCAATGGTCGCGACATCAGAGCGGTCCCGGCCTGCCGGGCCGGGAGAGGGTCATGCCCCATCGCCAGATACCGCAGCGCACGGCGACGACGACGGAACTGGACGCCATCGAGCGCATTCTCGATGGCGCCACCGTCATTGCACATAGCTTCGACGGCATCATCAGCCATTGGACGATCGGCTGCGAGAACACTTATGGCTGGACCCGCGCCGAGGCGATCGGCAAGCCGGTCTTCGATCTCCTGGAAACCCGCGCCAACCAGCCGCGCGAGGACATCGTCGAACGCCTGCACCACGCCGGCGTCTGGGAAGGCGAGCTGATCCACCGACACAAGGCCGGCCACGACGTGCATGTCGCCAGCCGTTGCGTGGCGGTGCGCCTGGCCGACAGCGACGCCTTCACCATCATCCAGACCAACAACGACATCAGCGCCCAGAAGAAGGCGCAGGACGATCTCGCCGCCCGCGAGGCGCATCTGCGCTCGATCCTCGAAACCGTGCCAGAGGCGATGATCGTGATCGACGACCACGGCATCGTCATCTCCTTCAGCCCCGGCGCCGAAAAGCTGTTTGCGATGAAGGCGCAGGATATCTGCGGCCGCAATGTCAGCAACCTCATGCCCAATCCCGACCGCGATGCCCATGACCGCTATCTCGAACATTATATCGAGACCGGGGAGCGCCGCATCATCGGCTATGGACGTGTCGTCACGGCATTGCGCGCCGACGGCACGAAATTTCCGGTCGAGCTGCATGTCGGCGAGACCAGCGTCAACGGCCAGCGCATCTTCACAGGCTTTATCCGCGACCTGACCAGCCGCCTGAAGATCGAGGACGACCTGCGCCAGGCGCAGAAGATGGAAGCCGTCGGCCAGTTGACCGGCGGCATTGCCCATGATTTCAACAACCTGCTGACCGTTATCAGCGGCAATCTCGAAATGATCGAGGCCAAGCTGGCGCCAGGCCCGGTGCTGGAACTGATCGGCGAGGCGCAAGGGGCCGCCGCCGATGGCGCCAAGCTGACCTCGCAACTGCTGGCCTTCGGCCGCCGCCAGCCGCTGAACCCGAAGCTCAGCGATCTTGGCCAGCTCGTCTCCGGTTTCTCGGACCTGCTGCGCCGCACGCTGGGTGAAAACATCGACCTGCGCACCGTCATCAACGGCTCGCAGCACAATGTCCTGGTCGATGGCTCGCAACTGCAGAACGCGCTGCTCAACATCGCGCTGAACGCGCGCGACGCCATGTCGCGCGGCGGCACGCTGACGACGGAGATCTCCCGCGTCCATCTCGATGCCGATTATGCCAAGATGTATCCGCAACTGCGCACCGGCGATTTCGTGCTGATCTCGGTCACCGATACCGGCACCGGCATGACCGACGACGTCAAGGAACACGCCTTCGAGCCCTTCTTCACCACCAAGGGCGCCGGCGCCGGCACCGGGCTGGGGTTGAGCATGGTCTATGGCTTCGTCAAGCAATCCGGCGGCCATGTGCAGATTTACAGCGAGGTCGACCATGGAACGACCATCCGCATCTACCTGCCCTGGGTGAAGGTCGATACCCAGGCGACGCCGGAAAAGATCGAGCGTCCGGCGATCCGCGAAACCCTGCCCGGCGGCAGCGAGACCATCCTCGTTGTCGAGGACGATCCGCGCGTGCGCCGCGTCTCCGTCTCGCGTCTCCTTGACATGGGTTACGCCGTCATCGAGGCCGGCGACGCGCAGGAAGCGCTCACCCTGCTGAAACAGAATCCGCAGGTCGCCCTCCTCTTCACCGACATCGTCATGCCCGGCGGCATGCTCGGCGACGAACTGGCGAAAGAGGCCCGCATCCTGCGCCCCGACATTCACGTCCTCTTCACCTCCGGTTACGCCGAACCCGTGGTCGGCGGCCGTGATTTCGTCATCAACGGAAGCTGGCTGAAGAAGCCCTACACCGCAAAGGAACTGGCGACCCGGATCCGCGAATTGCTGGATTGATACGCCGTCTCCCCTATACAAAAAGGCCGGTGCATCGCTGCACCGGCTTTTTTTCACGTCTCCCGATAATCATGCCGCCTTGCTGTGTGTACGCGCCTTGGTGTCGATATAGGCGTCGAAGCTGGCGGCCACCGCCCGCACGAGGAAGCGGAAATCGGTGCGCACGATGACGCGGGTGCCGGCGATGGCGACGACGCCGTCCTCGGCCAGTGCCGCAAGCCGGCCATTGCCCTCCAGGACCGAGGCGGGATCGACGCCATGGCGGGAGGCAATGGCCCCGACATCGACGGCGAAATCGCACATGACGCGCTCGATGAGGTCGGCGCGGAAACGGTCGTCAGCGGTCAGCCGATAGCCCTTGACGGTCGCCAACTGGTTTGCGGCAATGCGCTGCTCGTACAGCCCATGCGCCACCTCGTTCTGGACATAGCCCGAAGACGTGGTGCCGATCGAGGACGCGCCGAGCCCGATCAGCACGTCATAGGGTTCGGCGGCATAGCCCTGGAAATTGCGCCGCAGCCGGCCTTCGCTTGCCGCGATCGCCATGCCGTCCTGCGGCAGCGCAAAATGGTCGAGCCCGATCTGGACGTAACCGGCCTCGCGCAGCGTCTGCGCGATCGCCTCGGCCTGTGCATTACGCTCTTGCGCTCCCGGCAGCACGGCCTCGTCGATCATCCGCTGGTGCTTCTTGAAAGACGGGATGTGGGCATAGCCGAAAACGGCGAAGCGATCCGGCTTCAGCGCCGCAGCGGCCTTGGCGGTGGCGATGCAGCTTTCCACCGTCTCGTGCGGCAGGCCGTAGATCAGGTCGAAATTGATGCCGCGCACGCCGACGTCGCGCAGCCGCTGCACCGCCAGCTCGGTCTGTTCGAAGGACTGGATACGGTTGATCGCAACTTGCACCTTGCGGTCGAAGCTCTGGATGCCGAGGCTGGCGCGGTCGGTGCCGATTTCGCCGAGCGTCGCCGCCATTTCGGCCGACAGGGTACGCGGATCGATCTCTATGGCCAGCTCCGTCGCCTTGCCAATGTCGAACTGCGCGATCAGCGCGCCCATCAGCCTGCGCAACGCCGCCGGCGGCATCACGGTCGGCGTCCCGCCGCCGAAATGGATATGCCGCACCTCGAGCGGATGGCGAAGATGCCCGGCGACCAGTGCCGCCTCGCGCTCCACGGCCGCGAGATAGGTCAAAACCGGCGGATCACGGCGGCTGACCGTGGTGTGACAGCCGCAATACCAGCACATCGCCCGACAGAAGGGAACATGGATATAAAGAGAGGCCTTCGCATCCGCCGCGATCTGCTGCAGCCATTGCCCATACCGGCCCTCGCCGATCTCGGCATCGAAGACCGGCGTGGTCGGATAGCTGGTATAGCGCGGCAGGCGGGCATCGCCATATTTCTCGACGAGCGGATGGCTCATGGTCGCTCCTTGATGATTGTCAAGGAACAGTGCTAACGGACGCGCGCATGCGCGTCCTTGCTTTGGATCAATAAGGACGCGCTCGCCGTCTATTGGGCCGGGCGGATCGTATCGGTGCGGATCGAGCCTTCGAGAACGCCGCGCTTCAGATCCTGCCGGCCACGTTGGATCTCGATGACGCTGTAGAGCTTGTCGTCGCGAAAGGCGCTGGCGTTGGAGGTCGTGACGTCCTCAGCGGGCGCCGCGTCGATTTCCATGAAATCCAGTTCACGCGCCGCCGCGACGATACGGGCGTCGCCCGCCGTGCGCGCCGCGACGACGACTTCGCCGTGATCGGTGGCATTGTCCCAGCGGGGATCGTCGAATTTGGCAATCGGGACGAGGCGATAGACGTTCAGGGTCTCGAAACCGTCACCGGCGTCGGCGAGCCGTGCGGCATCGCGCATCTGCGCCTGGCTTTCGACCGACCGGCCGAAAGTGGTGGAACTGGTGCCATTGAAGGCGGCATCGCCGCCAGTTCGGGCGCTGTTGGACATGACCGCTCTCCCACCCTCACAAGTTCTGCTTGTCGCCGGCGCCGCGGCCGTCCGAACTGCGCGATCGCTCCTCGATGCGGTCTGCGCCCTTGGCGAGATCGGAGCCCTTTTCAGCCTCGACCTGCCGCTCCTCGCGTTTGGTTTCCTTGCGCAAGCCGCGCGCGGCCTCGCGGCCATCCGGCGTCGGCGCCTGTTCGATTCCCATGGCACGTTCTCCCGTTGAATTGCGTTCATGAAGGAACGGGCCGGCCGGCCAATTGTTCCCAGGCATCATTCCGCGACATCGAGGCGGAAATGCAAAGTGAAGACCAATCCGGTCGGCTCGAATACCGATTTCGCCTCCGGTGCGTATTCGCCGGGAAAGGCGCTGCGGATCAGCCGCGAGCCGAAGCCTTGCCGTGCCGGCGACGTCAATGGCTTGCCGCAATGCTCGATCCAGGAAAAGGCGACACCCGCGCCGTCGTGCCGCCAAGTTACGTCGATGCGCCCGTCGGGATGGGAGAGCGCGCCATATTTGGTGGCATTGGTCGCAAGCTCATGCACGACCAGCGACAGGGACAGCACCGCCTGCGCCGGCAGCCGGCAGGGATCGCCATGCAGGGCGATATGGTCGTCGTTGTCGTTGCGATGCGGCCGGAGCGCGCGCACCACGACCTCACGGATATCGCCGCTCTGCCATTGGCCGGAAACGAGGATGTCATAGGCGCCGGCCAGCGCGCCCAGCCGCTGCGAAAAGCTCTCATATTCGGCAGCGTCGCGCCGGCCGAAGGTCTGGCGGGCAATCGCCTGCACCACCGAAAACGTGTTCTTCACCCGATGGCTGAGTTCGCGCACCAGCAGGTTGCGCGCCGTCTCCGCCGCCGCCGCCACCCGCCGGCGTTCGTCCAGTTCCTCCAGCATGCTGTCGATGGTGGCGCCGACGAGGCCGATTTCACCATGACGGCCGCGCAGCCGGGTGCGCGCCGTCTCGTCGCCGGCCCGCCAGCGTTCCAGCGTGTCGACGATCTGCGCGATCGGCCGGATGAGAAACCGGTTTCCGACCAGAAGCGCCGCGGCGATGGCGAGCAACGCCCCGACCGCAATGATGGCCACACCGGCAATCGACGCCTGATCGATGGAAGCGAAGCCCTCCTCCTTGGCGATGCCCGCGGCAACGAACAGCGGCATGGCGTCGGACAGCGCGGGCTCGTAGCCGATGATGCGCGCCACGCCGTCACGCCCGGTCATTTCCCGGGTGCCGGCGCTCCTTTCACGGACAAGCGGCATGGAATCGTCGATCAGCCGCGTGCCGACAAAGGCTTCCGGATGAGGATTGCGCACCAGGATGATGCCGTCGCGATCGGCGATGGTCACCGTGCCGCCCGGCAGCAGCCCACGCTCCTCGATACGTCCCTGCAGCCAGTCGAGCCGGATGCCGGCAACAATGAAGCCGCGCAGCACGCCGTCCTTCTCCATGGCTATGGCGACCGGCAGGACTTTCAGCCCCGAGGGACGGCTGATCGTATAGCCGCCGACGGCGAAAGCGCCGCCGGCGCGCGCTGCGGCGAAATAGGGCCGGTCTGAAAAATCCGTTCCCTTCTCCCGGCCGTTGCTGTCGCAGACCAGCTTGCCGTTCGTGTCCAGCACGATGACGCTGTTGATCGAAGCCATGCGGTCGACGATGCGTTTCAGCCCGTCGATGCAAGGCTGCCCGCCTTCATCGACGACGGCGGGAATGACGGAAACCGCAGCCAGCAGGTTGCGGGTGCCATCGAGGATATGCTCCACTTCGGAGGCTGTCTGGCGCGTGGTCTGCGCGGCGACCCGGTGAATTTCGAGACGGCGCTGCTGGCGGCTCAAAAACTCGTTGTATCCGAGCATCGCCACTGCCGGAAGCAACGCAGTCAGAACCACCGCGATCAAACGTCCCTTCACGCCACGCTCCCGTCGACCCCGTTCGTCCGCCATGGCGGCAGCGCGTTCCGGCTCAACCACTAGCATGATTGACGCATCCGGCGCAAAGCCGCAAGTCCCAGATTTCACCATGAAACCTGGGACTTGCCTGCTAGTCCGCCTTTGCGAGACTGGGAATTATTTCTACCTTGAGGCGAACCTCGTAGATCGCATGGCGTTGCGCATCCAGCACTTGCACGGAATAGGCATTGACAGGCTCGCCCGGCAGGCCGTCCAGCGCCATTTCCGCCAGCACCGTCTTCGCATGACGACAGGCGGCGTCCGCATTTTCGAATTGGTAAGCCTGTTCAGTCGAAAATATACCGTCGCGATCGACGATTCGAAAGTGAAAGCCGGGCATGTATGTCCCTCCTTATCGAAGGAACCGCCGCCCAAAAACTTTGTTCCGCGAATCGATGTCGGCACGCGTTTTTGATCGACTGCAAATTCAATTCGGGCAGCGTCGCAGCTGCTGCCAGTAGTTCACCGCCATGTTGGCGGTGCGCCGCGCCGCGCGGCGGATGCCGGGATCGGCACGCCAATCACCACGCGCATAAGCGGTATGGCCGAAATAATAGGCAAGGTATAGGTTGTAGGTGTCGTTGAGCGCGATGCCGTTCCGGCGGCGGCTTTCGGCATGGTACCAGCCGATGAAGCGGATGGCGTCGGAAAACTTGGTGCGCCTTGCACTCCAGCGGCCGGTCTGGCGCTGATAGCGCGCCCAGGTGCCGTCTATGGCCTGGCTGTAGCCATAAGCGCTGGACTGGTGTTTCCAGGGAATGAAACCGAGCAGCTTGCGGCGCGGTGGCCGGGCATAGGGGCGGAATCCCGATTCGGTATAGATCGTCGCCATCAGCACCGCGACCGGCACGCCATATTCGCGCTGCGTGCTTTCGGCCGCGCGCCGCCAGTTGTTGAACAGCCCGTCGCGCTGTTCGAAAATGGCGCAGGCATTGCGGGTTTCGCGCGGCGCGGTGGCACAGCCGGCCAGCAGCAGAAGCGCAACGACCAACACAAGACGCATCGTGGAACCTCTCGTCATCGAGAGATTGATGAAGCGCAAACCTTAAGATTCTGTTCTGCGGCCCCGCTCCCCGGAACCGATGCCCCGCGACGGCACAGTCTCGCCATTTCGTGGTGAACGAAAGGTTAAAACCCGTTGCAGCCGGTGGCGGGGTCTGGCACAAGGAGAAATACACGGAAAAGATGAGCAGGCCCATGTGGATCGCCAATGCATCGCAGGAGATCGGGATCGCGCTGGCGGTCCTTGCCATGCTTGGCTATGGCGCCGTGACGCTCGCCTGCATGGCTTGCACCGCGGCCGAAGGCCAGGTGGAAGGGCGCGGCTGGAATACCTGGCGCACGGCCGGGCTGGCGCTTTGTCTCGTCTGGCCGGTGATGATTGTCGTCTTCGCGATAGCACAGCTCGCCCAACGGCGGCCGCACCATGCCTGACGATCAGGCGGGGCGGGTCGCAGCGCTGCGGCCGGCCTTCTGCCGCAGCCAGGGACAGGCTGTCACCATCATGATTCCGCAAAGCACGCCGGCGGCGCCGAGCATGAATTCCTGCGTCAGGGGTTCGCCAAGCAGGACGACCCCCAGCACCACGCCCATCATCGGCGTCATGAACGAAAACACACCCAACTGAGACGCCTTGTATTTGGTCAGCAGCCAGAACCAGACGAGAAAGCTGAAGAAGGACACCACCAGCGCCTGGAAGGCGATATTGCCAACCAGCGGCCAGGCCAGATGCACGGCCGCTTGCCCCGAAGCCGCCGCCGCCATGGTTAGCGCAATGCCGGCGACGGCGAGCTGATAAAACAGGGTGTGTGCCGCCGGCACCCGGGCGAGAACCGTGGTGCGGATCAGCACGGTGGTCATGCCCCAGCAGAGGCCAGCCGCCAGCGCCAGCGCATCGCCCATCAGCCGCCGCGACATGTCGGCGCCGGGCACGCTCTCCCCGCGCCCCAGGAAGGCGACGCCGATGCCGAATGCGGCAAGTCCGATACCGGCCCATTGCATCGCCGCCAGCCGTTCCGAGGGAATTTTCCAGTGCAGCCCGAGCGCCGCGAAGATCGGCGCGGTATACATGAACACGACGACATGCGATGCTGAGGTGAACTTGAGGCTTTCGCCGACCAGAATGAACTCCCCCGAAAACAGCAGCCCGGCGAAAGCGCCGGCCAACGCCACCCGGCCGACGAGCACCACCCGCCCGCCGCGAAACCGGATCAGGGCATAGACGCAAACCGCCGCCAGCAACGAGCGCAACCCGATCTGCATCACCGGCGCGGCATAGTCGGCGGTGGCCTTCAGGGTGATCGGCTGCACCGCCCAGATCGCGCAGGCAAGCACCATCAGCGCGACCGCTTGCGCATCCAATGGTTTACGATCGTCCATGACATTCTCCTGCGGCGCTGAGGCGCGTTGAAGGCCATCTAGCACTTGTCAGCTTTCACGCATATAATGATCTTATGACAATCGGTATCACATACCTGCCAGCGGCCCGGCGTGGCGAGATGCCTCCGCGGCATTTCCTCGAACCGCCATTTCGCAGCGCCCTGCCCTCGCCGCTCTATTTCCGTGTCGCCCATACGCCGGCGGACGCCGCTTATCCGCGCCACAGCCATAGTTGGGGCGAGTTCGTCTATTCCTATAGCGGCGTCATGGAAATCAGCCTTGCCGACCGGCATTACCTGGCGCCGCCGCAATACGGCATCTGGCTGCCGCCCGACATTGAACATCAAGGGCTGAACCGCCACGAAGCCTATCACTGCTCGCTTTATGTCTCGCGCGCGCTCTGCGACCGCCTGCCCGACACGACCTGCGCCCTGTCGCTGAGCCCGCTGCTGCGCGCCATGCTCGAACATCTCAGGCAAAAGGAAACGGTCGCAGATCCCTCGGCGGAGCATCAACGTTTCCTGCAGGTGGTGGTCGATCTTCTGACTGAAGCGCCGCGCGTCGGCAGCTACCTGCCGTGGTCCACCGATGCCCATCTCGCCCCGGTTCTGGCGCATCTGCAGGACAATCCAGGCGACAACCGGTCGCTGGCCGAATTCGCGCGCCTGGCCGGCACCACCGAGCGGACGCTCATCCGCCGCTGCCAGGGCGAACTCGGCATGACCTTTTCCGAATGGAAGCAACGCCTGCGGGTGCTGAAAGCCATGCCGCTGCTTGAGGGCGGCGAAACGGTGGATGCGATCTCGGCGCGGCTGGGTTACGGCAACGCCTCCGCCTTCATCGCCATGTTCAAGCGCATGACCGGCACGACGCCGGACGAATACCGCCGCTCCGCCGCCTGAGTCGTTACTCCGCCGGCAACTTGCGCCTCGCCCAGTCGCCGCGCGGCACCGGGCCGCCGATCTCGTAGCGGAAGGAGACGATGCGGGTCGTCTCTGCATCCACTTGGCAGCGATAAGCGATATCGAACCAGCCCTCCCGCGCGCGGAAAGCGCCGCCCTTGGCATCCAGCACATGGTCGGAAATCAGCCCGCCGCCGGTGGAAAACGGTACCAGAAGATCGGGAAAGGCATCCGGCCGCGCATGGCGCACCTGCTCCAGCGCCTCGATGCTGCAGATCTGCACGATGCGCCGCTCCGGCGGCAATTGCCCCAGCGCCTGTTTCACGCGCGGATCGGAAAGCATCTTCTTGGAATAATGCTTCTTCGCCTCGGTCATCTGCTCCAGTGCGACTTTGGCCGCCTCGTCCTTGCCCTTGGGCTTGTCGGGCTCGCCTTCAGCTTTGGCCATCTCCTGCGCGGGCTTTTCCTCGGGCTTCTTCTCTTCGGGCGGCTTTTCCGCCGGCTTGGGTGGTTCGGCCTTGGCCTCTTCTTTCGCCTGCTCAGCCTCCGCGGCCTGCATCTTGGCGCGCAGCATGTCGATGGCGGCGGGCGTCAGCGCCGGCTTGGGCACTGGCTTTGCAACTGCCTCCTGCTCGGCGGGCTTGGGCGCGGTCGATGCGTTGCCGTCGGCGGCGGTGGAAGGGGCAGCGCCTTCCGGCTCGTCCATCTGCTCGTCCTGCGAGCCGGTCTCGAAGGCCTGTTCCTGCGGCGGGGGCGGCGCACCGGCGGAAGTGGGCGGCGGGGGAGCCGGCGGTGTCGATTGCTGCTTCGGCGCCGGCATCCGCGCTTTCTTTTCCGGTTCCTGCTTCTTTTCCGGCTCCGGCGGCTTGGGCGGCTCGACGAGTTCGACCGAAACCGCGTCTTCCTTGGCCGCATCCGTCTGCGGCAGCGGCAGCTTCAGAAGGAAGACGACGGCAAGCACGAGATGCAGCACGACGGAGACGGCGATGCCCCGCGTAAACTTCATCCTCGGTTTTGTCGCCGCATCCGTCATGTTCGGCATGTAAGCCGTGGCTGAGGCAATGTCCAACCGCCGGCTTGCGAATTCTCCCTGGCGATGCAGCCTTGCCACGCGGGCCGGGATCGGGTATGCGACCGGTGTCGATGAATGATCGGCCGTAAGCGTTTGACGTCAAGCAACGCATCCAGACCTGAAATCGTCCGCGAGGGCGTTTCCGCAAAGGTTCGAGATGCCGACGCCGAAGACGATTTCCCTTCCCAAAAGGAAAACTGCCATGCAGCTTACGCGCCTGCCGGCCCGCTATGCCGGCATCGTCATGCCCTTCATCCTCTCCATCGTCATGACCATGGTCGTGTCCGCCGTCGCCACCGCGCGCAATCTCGGTCTGCAAGCCGATTTCGCCGCCCATTGGTTGCCGGCCTGGGCCATGTCCTGGC
This sequence comes from Rhizobium sp. YJ-22, assembly GCF_029601685.1. NCBI lineage: Bacteria > Pseudomonadati > Pseudomonadota > Alphaproteobacteria > Hyphomicrobiales > Rhizobiaceae > Rhizobium > Rhizobium sp. YJ-22. The sequence goes on from NZ_JARRIR010000002.1 coordinate 402,996, forward strand.
TGATCGCCTTCCCCACCTTGCTTATGGCCCTGCCGCTCACCCGCCGCCTCGTGCGGCTGCTGGTCCGCCCGGCTTAAAGCAAAAGGCCCGGTCGCTTTCACGACCGGGCCTTTGCATCGAACAAGGAAACCTTAGCTGTCGAGGAAGGAGCGCAGCTTGCGCGAGCGGCTCGGATGCTTCAGCTTGCGCAGCGCTTTCGCCTCGATCTGGCGGATACGTTCGCGGGTCACCGAGAACTGCTGGCCGACTTCTTCCAGCGTGTGGTCGGTGTTCATGCCGATGCCGAAGCGCATGCGCAGCACGCGTTCCTCACGCGGCGTCAGCGAGGCGAGAACGCGGGTGGTCGTCTCGCGCAGGTTCGCCTGGATGGCGGCGTCGATCGGCAGCAGCGCGTTCTTGTCCTCGATGAAATCGCCGAGATGCGAATCCTCTTCGTCACCCACCGGGGTTTCGAGCGAGATCGGCTCCTTGGCGATCTTCAGCACCTTGCGCACCTTTTCCAGCGGCATGGCCAGCTTTTCGGCCAGCTCTTCCGGCGTCGGCTCGCGGCCGATTTCGTGCAGCATCTGGCGCGAGGTACGGACGATCTTGTTGATCGTCTCGATCATATGCACCGGAATACGGATGGTGCGGGCCTGGTCGGCGATCGAACGGGTGATCGCCTGCCGGATCCACCAGGTGGCATAGGTCGAGAACTTGTAGCCGCGGCGATACTCGAACTTGTCGACCGCCTTCATCAGGCCGATATTGCCTTCCTGGATGAGGTCGAGGAACTGCAGGCCGCGGTTCGTATACTTCTTGGCGATGGAGATGACGAGGCGCAGGTTTGCCTCGACCATTTCCTTCTTGGCGATGCGCGCCTCGCGCTCGCCCTTCTGCACCATATGCACGATGCGGCGGAATTCCGTCACCGAGATACCGGTTTCGGTGGCGAGGTTCTGGATCTCCTGGCGGATGTCGCGGATCGTCGAATTCTCGGCGCGGGCGAATTCCTTCCAGCCCTTGGCGGCGAGGTTCGAGATCGACTTCATCCAGTTCGGATCGAGCTCCGCGCCCTGATACTGTTCGAGGAAGCTCTCGCGGCGAACCCCGTAGGATTCGGCCAGACGCAGCAGGCGGCCCTCGTTCTGCACGAGGCGCTTGTTGATGTCGTAGAGCTGCTCGACCAGCGAATCGATGCGGTTCTGGTTGAGCGACAGCGACTTGACCGCCGTGATCAACTGATCCTTCAATTCCTTGTAGCGGCGCTCCTGGCCGGACGACAGCGTGCCGACGGCGGCGAGGCGCGCCTCGACCTGCTGGTCCTGCAGCTTGCGCAGCTTCTTGTAGGTATCGGCGATCAGGTCGAGGGTTTCCATGACCTGCGGGCGTAACTCGGCTTCCATCGCGGCGAGAGACAGCGAGGATTCGTCCTCGTCTTCCTCTTCCTCCTCGACCGGCATGGCTTCGCCGATATCGGTGATGTCGTCTTCGCCGGGCGCCGGCATGCGCGGACGGCGGGTCTTTTCCTTCTCTTCCGCCGCCTTGCGGTCGGCCTCGATCTTTTCCGGGCTCTGGAACTGCGGCGCCGCCTTGGCCTCAGGACCGGAATAGGTGGTTTCGAGGTCGATGATCTCGCGCAGCAGCGTCGAGCCTTCGTTCAGCTCGTCGCGCCAGATGATCAGCGCCTGGAAGGTGAGCGGGCTCTCACAGAGGCCCGAAATCATCGTTTCGCGACCAGCCTCGATGCGCTTGGCGATGGCGATTTCGCCTTCGCGCGACAGGAGCTCGACGGAACCCATTTCGCGCAGATACATGCGCACCGGGTCGTCCGTGCGGTCGGTCGGTTCCTTCTTCTTGGCGGTCGCAAGCTGGGTGCCGGCGCTGGGGGCCAGTTCGCCGCCCTCGCTCTCGCCGTCGCTTTCGCTATCGTCATCGTCGGCAGTCGCCTGCTCGTCGATGTCTTCGTCCTCGACGACGTTGATGCCCATGTCGGAAAGCATGGCCATGGTGTCCTCGATCTGCTCGGAGGTGACTTCCTCCGAAGGCAGGACCGAGTTCAATTCGTCCATGGTCACATAGCCGCGCTTCTTCGCGGCCTTGATCATCTTCTTGACCGCGTCGTCGGAAAGGTCGAGAAGCGGTCCGTCCGTTGCGCCATCGCGTTCGACATCTGCTTCGTCGTTTTCTTTGACCTTGGTTGCCATTACTTCGTCGCTTTCCCTGACGCTTCCATCATCACTGCGATAAAATGTCCGCCGAAACGGACACCTCTTCGCCGTGAATGCGAATCGGTTATCTTACCTAACGGAATGATCGCTAATTCCTGATTAAACACCGGGAAGATGCGAGAGTTCTGCGCGAGCGCGAACATTCTCTCCCGGTCATCACTGCCGATCCGCTCAATCCGTCCAATCTTCTAAGCCCGAAATGGTGATTCCCACAAAATTCCTCCCCGTCAAGCTCTCCAAGACGGAAAATGACGAGAAATGTCCGGAAATGCCTTTTAAGGAGCAACTTCCGCGAAAGACCACTCGACGCGAGAGATAGGCATCGTTCTTGCAAAAACAAGGGCATGGGCCGCATACAGCGGAAATTCGCCCGCGCCCTGCCTTCGAAACCCGTTTTTCGCCTCAATGACTGGCGCCGTCCCATTTGTTGATGTTCAACGAATCAAGATCGATGGCCGGAATGCAGCGCAGGTTTATCGCCGCCGTCGCCGAACCGTCCGGTGCCTTGCCCTCGCCATAGACGGCAATACCGCAATTTCCGCAGAAATAATGCTGGATGACATGCTTGTTGAAGGTGTAGCGCGACAGGTTCTCTTCCGGCGTCTTCAGGATCAGCTTGTCGCGCGGCACGAAGGCGAGCAGCGCGCCGCGCCGCCGGCACAGGGAGCAGTTGCAATCCAGCGCTTCGGTGAATTCGCCTTCGACATCATAGGCGATCTTGCCGCAATGACAGCTTGCCTCGTAGCGCACGCGCATCCTCCCTTTCGAAAATACCGGTGTTTCCGGCGGGCCTATCAATCAAATTCAACAACAATAGGGCCGGCTCATAGCATGTCGCGCCATGGCTTGCGAGCCCGGCGTCAACGCCCCGCCGCTCCTTTGATCCGGCCGGACATGACCCCGAAACCATCGATGATGGCCTCCTGGTTTTCCATGCGCAGGATCTCGAACTGGATTTCCTGCAGCGCCCGCATCAGCGCGTCGATGCGCCCGGCATCCTCGGCCTCGGCCGCTTCGGCAATCTCGCGCTCGAGCTCGATCTTCTGCCAGCGCAGCGCCTTGCTGCGCTTGTGCAGCGAAAGCGCCTGAAGGAAGGCGTCGGCGGCGTCCTCATAGGCGGCCTCAGGCGTCGCGGTCCACAGGCCCGCGCCACGCACCTGCAGATCGAGGGCGGTGACGAGGCCGGCAAAGCCCTGTGTCTCCAACTCCTCCAGCATCAGCGCGCGCGTCAGCCGGGTTCCGGACGCCGCCGTGATGCCGAGCACCGCCGCCCACAGCCGCTGCAGGTCGCGGTTTTCATAATCGATGGCGGCGATCTCGTCATATTCGCGGGCGAGAAGCTCTGGATGGTTGACGATGGAGAGCGCCATGACGCTTTCACGCAGCGTCGGCTGGTCGCGATGGCCCTTGACCATGCCGGAGCGCATCAGCCGGTCGGAGACCGCGTCGCTGGCCGCCATCTGCCCGCCGCGCGCGCCCTGTTGACCGCCACGCCCGCCGCCCTGCTGGCGGCCGCCCCGGGCAAAGCCCTGCCGCCCGCCGCCGGCCTGAACCGGGCGGAAGAAGGCGTTGAGACGGTCGCGCATATCCTGCCCGTAATGGCGGCGCACGTCCTCGTCCTGGATCTGCGCCACGATCTGGCGCAGCCGGCTTTCCAGCTCGGCGCGCTTTTCCGGCGTGTCGAAATTGCCGCCCGAGGTTTCGCGGGCCCACAGCATATCGGCCAGCGGCCGCGCTTCCGTCATCACCTGGTCGAAGGGTGCGCGGCCATCATGCTTGACGAGATCGTCAGGATCCTTGCCCTCCGGCAGCAGCGCGAAACGCACCGAGCGGCCCGGCTTGATCTGCGGCAGCGCGAGATCCAGCGCGCGGTTGGCGGCGCGCAGGCCCGCACCGTCGCCGTCGAAGCACAGCACCGGCATCGGCGACATCTTCCAGAGCAGATCGAGCTGGCTTTCGGTCAGCGCCGTGCCGAGCGGGGCAACGGCATTCTCGATGCCGGCCTGATGCAGGGCGATGACATCCATGTAGCCTTCCACCGCAATCACCGTCGCGCCCTCCTCGCGACCGCGCACGCTCTCTTGCGCCGCGCGCCGGGCGCGGGTGAAGTTGAACAAGACATTGCCCTTGTGGAACAGCTCGGTCTCGTTGGAGTTTAGATACTTGGCCGGCGCATCCGCCGACATGGCGCGCCCGCCAAAGGCGATCACCCTCTCGCGCGACGACAGGATCGGGAACATGATGCGATCGCGAAAGCGGTCGTAGGAAACGGGAATCTCCGCGCCGTGCACCACGAGGCCGCAGGCCTCGATCTGGTCCTTGGGGATGTTTTTCCCGGCCAGATATTCCTTCAACGCGTTGCGGCTGTCGCTGGCGTAACCCAGCCGGAAGGTTTCGATGGTGCGCCCCGTCAGACCGCGGTCGCGCAGATAGGCGCGGGCACGCGCCCCGGCGGCGGTGTTGAGCTGGTCCTGGAAATAGGCGGTCGCCAGTTCCATGACATCGAGCAGCGTCGTGCGTTCCTTCTCGCGCCGCTCGGCCTGCGGATCGGGCTGCGGCATGGGAATGCCGGCCATGTCGGCGATCTGCTGCACGGCCTCGGGGAAATTCACCCCTTCGAGATCGGTGAGGAAGCGGAAATGATCGCCTGATACGCCGCAGCCGAAGCAATGATAGCGGCCCTTGCGATCCTCGCAATGGAAGCTCGGCGATTTCTCGCCATGAAAGGGGCAGCAGGCCCAGTAATCGCCGCGCGAGACGTTGGTCTTCTTGCGATCCCAGGTCACGCGACGGCCGATCACGGCCGATATCGGCACGCGGTCACGGATCTCGTCGAGAAAGGCATTGGAAAAACGCAAACCGGGTCACCTCTGGGAACGACTGACAATATAGGACGGCGGCACCGGTTGCGCCACCAGCGGATCGGCAGGTCCACCGCTATTTCGCAAGCGAAAAACGAAGCAGCCTCCGCCGATGTGGCAAGAATGGGGCAAAATCCGCACCGGCAAAATTACTTATTTGTAATTTGTCCCGCGGCCTGCGCGGGCCTACCTTCCGAACCGTAGGATGCAGCCGGGAAATGATTTCCCAGCCGCATATCGGAACCCCAATCTCCGATCCCGGATGGAGAGCCCCCACCCCCGCATTCTCCATCCGGGTGCCTCCCCGCATCCGCGCAGCCTCCGCTGATCGTTAGTCGGGATGCCAGGAGCACGGAAAAGGCAGGAGCCGCGCTCCTGCCTTTCCTGTTTTCAGGGGCCTTTCCTGTTTCAAGGGTCTTGCGATTCTTATTTCAGCAGGTCCTTGACGATGCCGGAAGCCTTGGCGAAATCCATCTTGCCGGCATGATGCTCCTTGAGATGGCCGATTACCTTGCCCATGTCCTTCGGCCCCTGCGCGCCGGTCTCGGCAACGGCCTGAGCGGCGGCGGCGCGGATTTCCTCGTCCGACATCTGTGCCGGCATGAAGGTTCTGATGACGGCGATTTCGGCGCGTTCCTTGTCGGCCAGCTCCGCGCGGGCGTTCTCGTCGTAGATGCGGGCGGATTCCTCGCGCTGCTTCACCAGCTTGGCGAGAAGCTGGGCGATATCCTCGTCGGAAGCCTCGCCCTTGCCGGCGGTGCGGTTGGCGATATCGCGATCCTTGATCGCGGCCTGGACCAGGCGGATGGTCGACAGCCGCAGGCTGTCCTTGGCCTTCATGGCCTCCTTGAGGGCGGCGGTGAGTTCATCGCGCATCATGTCATTGTCTCCTGAGCATTCCTGTTTGCAGGTGTCTTAGCCCACAGACGCAAGGAACTGCAAGAACGGGGGACCGCTCCACAATTCCGCTGCCTTTGCATGGCTCAAGCATTGACCCTGGCGCAGGCTTTGTCTATGGGTCGGCGCCTGCACGACAATCGACATCAGGGCCGCCGACCGCGCATGGATTTCGCGCGCCCCTGCCTGCGACATGAAATGGCCCAAGCGCATGCCGGGTTCAAGACCCTCTTTGCGACTTCACGCGGCCGGAAGGGATTTGAGATGAGCGCGACCGCACCCTGGACTGTGAAAAAACCGACCGCCCTGCTGGTCCTGGCCGATGGAACCATGATCGAGGGCACCGGCATCGGCGCCACCGGCAAGGTGCAGGCCGAAGTGTGCTTCAACACCGCCCTGACCGGCTATGAGGAAATCCTCACCGATCCCTCCTATCTCGGCCAGATCGTCACCTTCACCTTCCCGCATATCGGCAATGTCGGCGCCAATGACGAGGACGTCGAAGATCTGACGCCCGCCGCCCGCCACGGCGCCGTCGGCGTCATCTTCAAGGCCGACATCACCGAGCCGTCCAATTACCGCGCCGCAAAACACCTCGACGCCTGGCTGAAGGCGCGCGGCATCATCGGCCTGTCCGGCATCGACACCCGGGCGCTGACCGCCTGGATCCGCGAAAACGGCATGCCGAACGGCGTCATCGCCCATGATCCCGCCGGCGTCTTCGACATCGAGACGCTGAAGGCCGAGGCCAAGGCCTGGAGCGGCCTCGAAGGCCTCGACCTCGCCAAGGTCGCCTCCTCCGGCCAGTCCTCGGAATGGACCGAGACGCCGTGGGTGTGGAACGAAGGCTACGGCACGCTCGGCGCAACGGATGCGCGTTATCACGTCGTCGCCGTCGATTTCGGCGTCAAGCGCAACATCCTGCGCCTCTTTGCCGGCCTCGACTGCCGCGTCACCGTCGTGCCGGCAACCACCAGCGCCGAGGACATCATGGCGCTGAACCCGGACGGCGTCTTCCTGTCGAACGGCCCGGGCGATCCGGCCGCGACCGGCGACTATGCCGTGCCGGTCATCCGCACGCTGATCGACAAGGAACTGCCGCTGTTCGGCATCTGCCTCGGCCACCAGATGCTGGGCCTCGCCGTCGGCGCCCGCACCTCGAAGATGCATCAGGGCCATCACGGCGCCAATCATCCGGTCAAGGACCACACCACCGGCAAGGTCGAGATCGTCTCGATGAACCACGGTTTCGCCGTCGATTCCGACTCGCTGCCGTCGGGCGTCGAGGAAACCCATGTGTCGCTGTTCGACGGCACCAATTGCGGCATGCGCCTGGTCGGCAAGCCGGTCTTCTCGGTGCAGCACCACCCGGAAGCCTCGCCCGGCCCGCAGGATAGCCACTACCTCTTCCGCCGCTTCGTAAACCTCATCCGCGAACGCAAGGGCGAAGAAGCGCTCGCCGAGCGCTGAGACGACTTAAAATCGATGGAATGATTGGATGGCCCGGCGAAATCACCGGGCCATTTTCATATGGCTGCGCAGCAGCCGGTAATACCGCCAGCAAAGCAGCGCCGAGGCCGTGCCGAGCCCGACGAGGAAACCATACCAGATGCCGATGCCGCCGAAGCCGACCGGGAAGGCCAGCACCCAGGCCAGCAGGAAGCCGACCGGCCAATAGGAAATCAGCGCCAGCACCATCGGCACGCGCGCATCCTTCAGCCCGCGCAGCAAACCGCTGGCAATCGCCTGCATGCCGTCGACGAGCTGGAAGATGCCGGCAATGACGATGAACGAGGCGGCGATTTCCAGAACCCGGGCCGCATCCGGCGTATGCGTGTTGATGAACAGGCTTCCAAAATAGGCCGGGAACGAAGCCAGCATCGCCGTGCAGACCATCGACACCATGATGGCGAGCGCAGTGACCGACACCGAGGCGCGCACCATGGCGGTGGTGTCGCCGCGCCCATGCGCCATGCCGACCATGACGGTGCCCGCCTGCGCCAGCCCCAGCGGAATCATGAAGGTGATCCCGGAAAGCTGCAGCGCGATGCCGTGGGCGGCAAGCTCCAGCGTGCCGATGCGCCCCATCATCAGCGAGGCCGCCGTGAACAGGCTGACTTCGGCCAAGAGCGTCATGCCGATCGGAAAACCGAGATGCAGCACCTCGAAAAAGGCGCGCCAGTCCGGCCGCCAGAAGCGCACGAACAGCTCGTATTTGCGGGTTTCCTCGAAACTCTGGACATAAGCGACGATAAAGATCAGGCCGGCCGTCTGCACCACGACGGAGACGACGGCTGCGCCTTCCATGCCCATCGCCGGCAGGCCGAAATGGCCAAGAACCAGCACATAGGCGCCGATAGCATTCAGGACCAACATGGCGATGGTGACAAACAGGATGATGCCCGCCTTGCCGATGGCGCTGACCATCGCGCGGTACACGAAGAACAAGAGCGCCGGCAGGATGCCGAACTGGGCAATCATCACATAATGCCCGGCCAAGGCCGCCACATCCGGCTTCTGGTTGAGCGCCAGCAGGATACGCTCGGCGTTCCAGAAGGCCGGCTGCATCAGAAGCCAGTAGAACACGGCCACCCAGATGCCCATGCGCAGCGAACGGCGCACATTGGTCGTATCGCCGCGTCCAAAGGCCTGCGCCACCATCGGCACCACGGCCATGGAGAAGCCCGAACCGAAGATCAGGATGGTGAACAGGAATTGCGTCGCCAGCACCATCGAGGCCAGCGTCACCGCGCCGAGACGGCCGACGATCACCACATCGGTGGTGTGGATGCCGAGTTGCGCCAATTGCGCGCCGATCAGGGGAATGCCGAGCGAAAGCGTCGTGCGGATTTGTCCCAGCCAGCTATTGTCGTTGCTTCCGGCCTTTGCCGGAACGTGAACCATCGTATCCATGGATCAACCGCCATATCGTTCGTGTGAAACGCGCCGCACACGCCGTTTCCGGGGCAACGCGCGTCATAAAATCGTCTGGTGTCGTATGCGGAGCGGGCCGCGGTCCTGTCACAACGCCCGGGATATTGTGAACCCGAGTGTCCGATTCCCCGCCGGCAGCCGCCCGGCCGCCGATGTCAAGCGCCCCCGCTCTACCCGAAGGGCCGGGTTAAAGCCAGTCCTATCGGAGGGAATTGCCTGATATTTCATCAAACCGTTATCAAACGGGCCACTTATCAGGCATTTCCAACCGCGAGCGTTCGGTGTTTGTCACGCACGCGCCAGAGGAAGGCGAGCAGGCCGATGAACAGGAAGAACGACGCGAGCGCAAACGGCGCGCCGGCAAAGGTCAGCGGCGCGGATGGCGCGGTGAAATAACCGAAAAGCTGGGTGAACAGCACCGGACCGATGATGGTGGTGATGCTGTTGAGGCTGCTCATCGCCCCCTGCAGCTCGCCTTGCGCCGAGGGCGGCACCTTGGCAGAGGCGATGCTGCGCAGCGCCGGATCGGCCACGCTTTCCAGCGCGGTCAGCACGATGACGGCATAGACCATCCAGCCCTGCGAGGCAGCGGCGAAACCGGCAAGCCCGAGCGTGGAAAAGCTCAGCCCCAGCGCCGCCGTGCGCCATTCGCCGAGAACCGGCACCAGCCGCGGCAGGATGACGCCCATGACGATGGCGCCGCAAATACCGAAAATGCCGAGCGACAGGCCGATCTGCCCCTCGCTCCAGCCGTAGCGAAAGGCGCCGACGAAGGGCCAGACGGCGGGATAAACCGCGTGCGCCATCCAGTAGAGAAACAGCACCAGCCCGATCCAGCCGATGCCGTGATAATGGCGCATCTGCCGGAGCGCGCCGAGCGGATTGGCGCGCGACAGCTCGAAGCGGCGGCGATTGGCCGGCTGCAGCGTTTCCGGCAGCAGGAAGCAGGCGGCGACGAAATTCAGGAAAGCGATCAGGGCCGCCCCATAGAAGGGCACCCGCACGCCAAACTCGCCGAGCAGGCCGCCGATGACAGGCCCGAGCGCGAAGCCGGTGCCGAAGGCGATGCCGATCAGGCCGAAATTGCGGGCGCGGTTGCTGTCGTCGCTGACATCGGCGATGAAGGCGGAACAGGTGGCGAAACTGGCGCCGCTGATGCCGGCGAGGATGCGGCCGACGAACAGGATCGCATAGCTGCCGGCCAGCGCGCAGATCAGGTTGTCGATGGCAAAGGTCAGCACCGAGGCGAGCAGGATCGGCCGCCGCCCGAAGCGGTCGGAAAGATTGCCGATCAGCGGCGCGAACAGGAATTGCATGCCGGCATAGGCCAGCAGCAGCCAGCCGCCGTCGATGGCGGCGGCGCTGATGTTTTCGCCGGTCACCTCTTTCATGAAAGCCGGCATGACAGGCACGATGATGGCTATGCCGATCACATCCAGAAACAGGATGACGAAGACAAGAAACAGGCCGCGTCGCGCCAGCACTGGATCGATCATGACTGCTCTCCCTGCCGGCGTCTCCGCCCTTTGCAAGGCACAAGGACGCTTGGTCGCCCATCGAAATATACGGAGCCGGTCCGGCCAGGCCGGTGCGGTCGGATGAAAGCGGAAGGGCGCATGGCCAAACGACACACGGGCGACCGTTCGCCGAGCTGCAATGACATGCCCGGCGCGGCCGCAGAACCACTCCCCGCGAATGCGACGTTTGCTTTAAAGCAGATTCGTCCCCGAAACAATCCGTGAACATTTCAAACTTTTTGATCCCAGGCACGCATTCCGCTGATGGATTCGAGAACAGGGCGTGATCATTCCGCGTCCTCCTGCGGAACATCCCCGTCACGCTGCTGCCGGCGGCGATGCGCGCGCAGGAAATCGACGAAGGCGCGCAACGGCGGCGGCACATGCCGGCGGCTGGCATAATAGAGATACGGGCCGGGAAAGGATTCGTCCCAGGTCACGAGGATGCGCACCAGCCGCCCCGCGTCGATGGCCGGCTTCAGGAACTCCTCGAAGGTTCGGATGACGCCGTGACCGGCCTCGGCGGCGCCCACCTCCAGCCCGGCGAGATTGCTGACGAAGCGCGCCGGCGGCTGCAGCCGCACCATGCGGCCCTCCTCCGGAAATTCCCAGGCAGGCATGGCGCCGCTCAGGAAGCGATGGACGATGCAGCGATGGGCAAGCAGATCGCCCGGGCGCTGCGGCGTTCCATGGCGGGCGAGATAGGCGGGTGCGGCGGCAGTGATGAAACGCTGCTCGCGCGGACCGATGGGCACGGCGATCATATCGCTTTCCAGCCGCTCGCCATAGCGGATGCCGGCATCGAAACCGCCGGCCAGCACGTCGAGGAACCGGTCGTCGGCCGTGATCTCGACAACGATGCCGGGGTAGAGCTCCATAAACGGGTCGAGAATGTCAGGCAGGATGAAATGCGCCACCGCCGAAGGCACGTTGAGGCGCAGCCGCCCGACCGGCTGGCCGGAGGTTTCCCCGACCGCCTCCAGCGCGCTGCGGATATCGAGGATCGCCGGGTTCAGTCGCTCGATCAGCCGCTCGCCGGCCTCGGTCGGGGTGACAGAGCGGGTGGTCCGGTTGAGCAGGCGCGCGGCAAGCCGCTCCTCCAGCCGCCGCACGGCTTCGGAAAGCTGGGAGGGCGAGACGCCGCGCAGGCGCGCCGCCGCGCGAAAACTGCGCTCGCGGGCAACGGCGACGAAAGCATCGAGATCGGCAAGCGGCAGATCGGTCATTGTGCAAAATCCCGGACAGGCTATCGCGATAAACATGGATTATCGCACAAAACCGATCGCGCTAAAACCGCCTCCGACACGATCCGAAGGAGAACGACCATGCAGACCACCCGTCTTGGAAAAACCGGCCCCGAAGTCTCGGCCATCGGCCTCGGCTGCATGGGCATGTCGGGCATGTATGGCCCGGCCGACCGCGCCGAGAGTATCGCCACCATCCACGCGGCGCTGGATGCTGGAATCACGCTTCTCGATACCGGCGATTTCTACGGCATGGGCCACAATGAAATGCTGATCCGCGAAGCCCTTCAGGGCAAGGACCGCGACAAGGTCGTCCTCAGCGTCAAGACCGGGGCGCTACGCGATCCCAAGGGCGGCTTCGCCGGCTATGATGCCCGTCCGGTGGCGCTGCGCAACTTCATCGCCTATTCTCTGCAACGGCTGGGCGTCGACTATATCGACATCTACCGGCCCTCGCGCCTCGATCCGGCCGTGCCGATCGAAGAGTCGATCGGAGCGATCGCCGATCTGGTGAAGGAAGGGTATGTCCGTCATATCGGCCTGTCGGAAATGGGCGCCGAGACCATCCGGCGCGCCGCCGCCGTTCATCCCATCGCCGACCTGCAGATCGAATACTCGCTGATCTCGCGCGGCATAGAAGCGGATATCCTGCCGGCGTGCCGGGAGTTGGGGATTTCGGTCACCGCCTATGGCGTGCTGTCACGCGGGTTGATCAGCGGCCATTGGCAGCCGAGCGGCACGAGCGGCTTCGATTTCCGCGCCATGAGCCCGCGCTTCCAGCCGGGTAATGTCGAGAAGAATCTTGAGCTGGTCGAGGCGCTGCGCAGCATCGCCGAGGAGAAGGGCGTGACCGTCGCCCAGATCGCCATCGCCTGGGTGGCGGCGCAGGGCAAGGATATCGTTCCGATCATCGGCGCACGCCGCCGCGACCGCCTCGCCGAGAGCCTTGGCGCACTGGACGTCCGCCTGACGCCGGAAGATCTGGCAACGATCGAAAATGCCGTCCCCAAGGATGCGGCGGCCGGCGGCCGTTACCCCGAATCGCAGCTCGCCCATCTCGACAGCGAAAAGTGATGGATGAGGCGGGGCGCAAATCGCGCCCCGCCTTAACCCCAAATCAAACCGGGCCGGTGAACGTATCGCAGGCCTTCATGTCGCCGGTGTCGAAGCCGCGCTTGAACCATTTGACGCGCTGGGCCGAGGTGCCGTGGTTGAAACTGTCGGGCACGACATAACCCTGGCTACGCTTCTGCAGCGTATCGTCGCCGATCTGCTGGGCGGCGTTGAGCGCCTCCTCCAGGTCGCCGGCATCGAGAATGCCCTTCTGCTGGGTGAACTTGCCCCAGACGCCGGCAAAGCAATCCGCCTGCAATTCGACACGCACCGACATGCGGTTGGCATCGGTCTCCGACATGCTCTGGCGCATCTGGTTGAACTTCGGCAGGATGCCGAGCAGGTTCTGAACGTGGTGGCCGACCTCGTGCGCGATCACATAGGCCTCGGCGAAATCGCCGGAGGCGCCGAACTGCTGGTCGAGCTGGCGGAAGAAATCCGTATCGAGATAGACCTTGCGGTCGCCCGGGCAATAGAAGGGGCCGGTGGCGGCCGAAGCCGAGCCGCAGGCCGATTGCGTGGCGCCGGAAAACAGCACCATGCGCGGCTCCTCATAGGTGCGGCCATTGGCCTTGAAGATGCCGGTCCAGGTATCCTCGGTTTCGGCGAGCACGGTGCGCACGAAAGCGGTCATCTCGTCGTTCTGGGGCGTGGAGGCCTGCTGGTTCGATTCGGTCTGGAAATTCGTGCCGCCCATGCCGCCGTCGAGCAGGGTCAGCGGGTTGATGCCGAGGAACCAGCAGACGATCAGGATCAGCACGATGGAGCCGATGCCGAGCCCGCCGCCGCCGCGACCGATGGGGATGCGCACCCGCCGCCCGCCGCCGAACGGATCGCCCCCTCCGAAACCGCCCGTGCCGGCGGAGCGCCGGTCCTCGATATTGTCCGACTGCCGGCGGCCTTTCCATTCCATGGTCTTAACTCCCGTCCTTGTCTCCCGGATGTTAAGCAAAGAACGGCGAAAACATCAAATGCGTTCCGCGCCCTCCTTCATGCCGCGCCCGACGATGAGATAGAGTAGGCCGCAAATGCCGATCGCCATACCGGCGAGCAACAGTGCCTGCGAAGCCGTTCCCGCGCCCGTGGCGCTCGACCAGACGACCTCATGCATGATCCGCCCCGGCAGCAGCGTGAAAGCCCCTGCTCCGACGATGCCACCGAAATAGAGGCCGATCACCTGCCGGCGATGATCGGCGATGCGCCGCTGCCTGGCTGAGCGATAGGCGGCGAAGGCGCCGTAGATGACATAGGCGGAGAGCAGGTGGATGGGGCTGAAGCCGTGGAACATGTTTATGCTGTGGATGAAGAAGGAAGATGCGGCGCTGACCACCATCAGCGCCAGCCACACGCGGCCCAGGCGCCGATGCAGCGGCGTGCCCTTGCGCGCCAGCAACATCCAGATGCCGAGCAGAGCGGCGGGCACGACGGTGGCGACATGGATCTGGATGGCGAGCGGCGCGTCGAGAAGGGGCGCGAGCGTCATGGCATAACTCCTGCACGGATTGATCTTGCCAATCGGTTGGATCAACGGTCTAAAGCGCTCAAGCAGACATGCGCGGCAGGGCGGAAAACTTCGTGAAAGACGGCATCATGCAATCCACGCTTCGCGAAATGCAGGCCTTTCTGCGCCTGCGGAACCTGTGGATCACCTTCGCGGCGGTGGTGCTGCTGTTCACCGTCACCGGCCCGTTCGGCACCTATGAGCACCTGCGCGCCCTGCCGCGCTTTGCCTACTGGTTCACCGTCCATGCGCTCGCCTGGCCGACGGCCATTGCCTTTTCCATCGCCGGCAACCGGCTGCTCGAACGCCTGACCCCCTATATGTTCATGCGCATGATGACCGGCGCGGCCGTCGCCGCCTTGCCGATTGCCGCCCTGGTCAAACTCATCGACTATGCCTGGTTCGCGACACCGCCGACGCTGGCGGGAATGGCCGGCGGCGTTCTCTCCTCGCTGCCCCTCTGCCTGATATTCTGCGTCATCTCCTACATGACGCTGGCGAACGGCAAGGCCGCTGCGGATTTCGAGCGACCGCAGCCGGCCGCCGTCGATTCGCAACCGCCCGGCGCGCGTCTGCTGGCCCGCCTGAAACCGCAAAATCGCGGGACGCTGCTGCATCTTTCGGTTCAGGATCATTATACGCACGTGCGCACCAGCCGCGGCAGCGAACTGATCCTGCTGCGCTTCTCCGATGCGCTCCGGGAAATCGACGGTGTCGACGGCATGCAGGTCCACCGCTCGCACTGGGTCGCGACCGCCTTCGTCGCCCGCCTAGAGCGCGGGGACGGCAAGCTTACGGCCATCCTCGAAGACGGCACTGAAATCCCCGTCAGCCGCACTTATGCGGCGCAGGCGCGGGCACGGTTCGGTTAAACGACCGGTCAGGTCTGCGTGGCCACCATTGTCTTCGCGGTCCGCACCGGCGCATGGGCGCGCAGGTTGCACAGCGCGCTGACGCTCGAGATCGATATGGAGGCAACGCCGATGCCGGCGATGACATCCACCAGATAATGATTGGCATGCGAGATCGCCGAGACCGCCATGAGCACATTGAGGGCGAGGAACGGATAACGCAGCAGGCGAATATCCCACATCGCCCAGGCGCACAGCACCGCAGCGGCGGCATGGACCGAAGGAAAGGTCACGATCCCCATCATCTTCGGAAAGGAAAAGATGAAATCCGGATCCGAGCGAACGGCGTTGAACTGCTCCAGAAACGCATAGCCGAAATGGGCATTGATATTGTCAAGCGATTGCGGCGCCACCGCATAGACGCTGTAGGTGCCGAGCGCCGGATACCAGAGCGAAATCAGGATCGACAGGAAACACAAGAGGCCATAGCCCAGCACCATGGCATAGCAGCGGGCATAGCGGCCGAATGCGGCAAGCAGGATCGGAATGCCCAGCAGTTGCAGGCCGAAGCTCTGATAGGCCTGCCCCAGGCTTTCCGCCAGAAGCGGACGCGCATCCACGAAACGGATGAAGGCGCGCCAGTCGAAGCCGAGCGCGGTATCCATGCGCATCAGCCGCTCATCCGCCAGCGGAAAATTCGCCCCCATGGCGATATAGGTGGAAAGCCCCACCGGCACCGACAGCAGCAATCCGCAGAGAATGCATTCGAGCAATACCCGCATCGGCTCCATGCGGCGGAACATCGTATAGGCGATCGCGGCGCCGAAGACCGGAATGAGAACCGCGCACAGCTTCATGATCGAGCCGTATTCCACGGCCGGTCCGACCATCCATGCCAGGCCGAAGACGATCCCATAGGCAAGCAGGGTCATCGAAAAGAGCAGCAGGCGCGGCTGCAGGAGCATGGGGCGTATCCTCGACGGGGCGATCTGGAGCGGGGCAATCGCGCCCCTTCGCCATAAGACACGCCATCGGTAAAAAAACGGGAAAAGGCTAAGCCTTTGCCGCTTCCGAATTCATGGAAACGAGGCCATATAGGCGCGCCAGACCTGTTGTTGAGGAAACTGCATTTATGGGGTTCCGTTCCCCCCGACATTTGCCTATAAGCCGCTTCTAGCCTTTCGAAACGACATAGTGCCCCCGGCCGGTGGAAAACACCGGGACCGGTTGTTCGCGCACGCTAGAAAACGGATGACGATATGCCGAAGCGCCAAGACCTCAAATCGATCCTCATCATCGGCGCGGGGCCGATCGTCATCGGCCAGGCCTGCGAATTCGACTATTCGGGCACGCAGGCCTGCAAGGCGCTGAAGGAGGAAGGCTACCGCGTCATCCTCGTCAACTCCAACCCGGCGACGATCATGACCGATCCGGGCTTGGCCGACGCCACCTATGTCGAGCCGATCACCCCCGAGGTCGTGGCAAAGATCATCGCCAAGGAGCGCCCGGACGCGCTGCTGCCGACCATGGGCGGCCAGACGGCGCTCAACACCGCCCTCTCCCTGAAGCGCATGGGCGTTCTCGACCGCTACAATGTCGAGATGATCGGCGCCAAGCCGGCCGCCATCGACATGGCCGAGGACCGCGCCCTGTTCCGCGAGGCCATGGCCCGGATCGGCCTGGAAACCCCGCGCTCCATGCTCGCCAACGCCACCGACATCAAGGATGCCGACCGCAAGAAGCACGAGGCCGAGCGCGCCAAGCTGAAGGGGGAACTCTCCGGCCCCGATCTCGACAAGGCGCTCGACGCCCTTGAAAACCAGTGGAACCTCGGCGAGACCGACCGCAAGCAGCGCTACCTGAGCCATGCCATGGCGGTTGCCGCCCAGGCGCTCGATCATGTCGGCCTGCCGGCGATCATCCGCCCCTCCTTCACGCTCGGCGGCACCGGCGGCGGCATCGCCTATAACCGCTCGGAATTCTTCGACATCGTCTCCGGCGGCCTCGACGCCTCGCCGACCACCGAAGTGCTGATCGAGGAATCGGTACTCGGCTGGAAGGAATACGAGATGGAGGTCGTCCGCGACACGGCGGACAACTGCATCATCATCTGCTCCATCGAGAACATCGACCCGATGGGCGTCCACACCGGCGATTCCATCACCGTAGCGCCGGCGCTGACGCTGACCGACAAGGAATACCAGATCATGCGCAACGCCTCGATCGCGGTGCTGCGCGAGATCGGCGTCGAGACCGGCGGCTCGAACGTGCAGTTCGCCGTCAACCCGGCCGACGGCCGTCTCGTCGTCATCGAAATGAACCCGCGCGTCTCGCGCTCCTCCGCCCTTGCATCGAAAGCCACCGGCTTCCCGATCGCCAAGATAGCCGCCAAGTTGGCTATCGGCTATAGGCTGGACGAACTGGAGAACGACATCACCGGCGGCGCGACGCCGGCCTCGTTCGAGCCGTCCATCGATTACGTGGTCACCAAGATCCCGCGTTTCGCCTTCGAAAAATTCCCCGGCGCCTCGCCGGTGCTGACCACTGCCATGAAATCGGTCGGTGAAGTCATGGCCATCGGCCGCACTTTCGCCGAATCGCTGCAGAAGGCGCTACGCGGCCTCGAAACGGGTCTGACCGGCCTCGACGAGATCGAAATCCCCGGCCTCGGCGCCAATGGCGACAGCGGCGACGACAAGAACGCCATCCGCGCCGCCATCGGCACGCCGACGCCGGACCGACTTCGCATGGTCGCCCAGGCGCTGCGTCTCGGCATGTCCGAAGAAGAAGTGCATGAAGGCTGCAAGATCGATCCGTGGTTCATCGCCCAGTTCAAGGCGATCGTCGACATGGAAGCCCGCATCCGCGAGCACGGCCTGCCGGAAGATGCCGAAAACCTGCGCATGCTGAAGGCCATGGGCTTCTCCGACGCCCGCCTTGCGAGCCTCACCGGCGGCAAGCCGAAAGACGTCGCCATGCTGCGCAACCGGCTGAACGTGCGCCCGGTCTTCAAGCGCATCGACACTTGCGCCGCCGAATTCGCCTCGCCGACCGCCTATATGTATTCGACCTATGAAACGCCCTTCGTCGGCGAAGCCCGTTCGGAAGCCGGCATTTCGGATCGCAGGAAGGTCGTCATCCTCGGCGGCGGCCCGAACCGTATCGGCCAGGGCATCGAGTTCGACTATTGCTGCTGCCATGCCGCCTTCGCGCTGAAGGATGCCGGCTTCGAAGCGATCATGATCAACTGCAACCCGGAAACCGTCTCCACCGACTACGACACCTCCGACCGCCTTTATTTCGAACCGCTGACGGCCGAGGATGTCATCGAAATCATGCGCGCCGAGCAGGAAAAGGGCGAGTTGGTCGGCGTCATCGTCCAGTTCGGCGGCCAGACGCCGCTGAAGCTGGCGGAAGCGCTGGAAAAGAACGGCATCCCGATCCTCGGCACCGCGCCTGATATGATCGATCTTGCCGAAGACCGCGACCGCTTCCAGAAGCTGTTGATGAAGCTCGATCTCGCCCAGCCGAACAACGGCATCGCCTATTCGGTCGAGCAGGCCCGCCTCGTCGCCTCCGAAATCGGCTTCCCGCTGGTCGTGCGCCCGTCCTACGTGCTCGGCGGCCGCGCCATGCAGATCCTGCATTCGGAAAGCCAGCTCCAGACCTACCTGCTCGACACCGTGCCGGAACTGGTGCCGGAAGACATCAAGCAGCGTTACCCGAACGACAAGACCGGCCAGATCAACACCCTGCTCGGCAAGAATCCGCTGCTCTTCGACTCGTACCTGACCAACGCCACCGAAGTCGATGTCGATGCTTTGAGCGACGGCAAGGACGTCTACGTCGCCGGTATCATGGAGCATATCGAGGAAGCCGGCATCCATTCGGGCGACAGCGCCTGCTCGCTGCCGCCGCGCACGCTCTCGCCTGAAATGGTCGACGAGTTGGAACGCCAGACCAAGGCGCTCGCCAAGGCGCTGAACGTCGGCGGGTTGATGAACGTGCAATATGCCATCAAGGACGGCACGATCTACGTTCTCGAAGTCAACCCGCGCGCCTCGCGTACCGTGCCTTTCGTCGCCAAGACGGTCGGCGCACCGATCGCCAAGATCGCCGCCCGTGTCATGGCCGGCGAATCCCTCGACCCGACCTTCGCCGCCTATGGCGAGAAGCCGGATCCGCGCGCGCTGAAGCATATCGCCGTCAAGGAAGCCGTCTTCCCCTTCGCCCGCTTCCCGGGCGTCGATACGCTGCTCGGGCCGGAAATGCGCTCGACCGGTGAAGTCATCGGCCTCGACACCGATTTCGCGCTGGCCTTCGCCAAATCGCAGCTCGGCGCCGGCGTCGAGCTGCCGCGCGAAGGCACGGTCTTCGTTTCGGTGCGCGACGACGACAAGGAACGCGTCCTGCCGGCGATCAAGCTTCTGGTCGAAATCGGCTTCAAGGTCCTGGCAACCGGCGGCACCCAGCGCTTCCTCGCCGAAAACGGCATTGCGGCGACCAAGATCAACAAGGTTCTGGAAGGGCGCCCGCATATCGAGGACGCCATCCGCAACCGCCAGGTCCAGCTGGTCATCAACACGACGGACGGCAACAAGGCGATTTCCGATTCGAAATCGCTGCGTCGCGCCACGCTGATGCAGAAGGTGCCCTACTACACCACCATGGCCGGCGCCGAATCCGCCGCCCAGGCAATCAAGGCCCTGAAAGCCGGCAATCTGGAAGTGCGGCCGCTGCAGAGCTATTTCGCCTGACAAAAACGAGCGTCCCTTGCGGGGCGCTCCATACTGCGAAGAAGTCTTAAAAGCTTTCGCATCGTCATGCTCGGGCTTGTCCCGAGCATCTTCAGCCTCTTGATTTTATGTGATGTTTGCAGATCCTCGGCACAAGGCCGAGGATGACGCCCGTTTAAGGAATCGCGAGTCGGGCACGGGGCAAAGCGTCCTCTTCGGTCATACTGGCGGCCTGCATCAGGCAGGTCACCGCCTTCAAATCCTCCAGAAAATTCCGCCACTCCACCTCTTTCTTCTGCGGATCGGGAATGCGCAGCAGATAGGACGGATGCACCGTGACGAACAGCGCCCGGTCGCCCTCCATCGCCAGGGTCTGACCGCGCACTTCCGACAGCGGCTTGCGCTCACCGGTCAGGGCCGCATAGGCGGTTGCACCGAGCGCGACGATCAACTTCGGCTTCACGAGGTCGATTTCCTGCGTCAGCCACCAGCGGCAATGTTCGATCTCCCCCATATTGGGCTTCTGGTGGATGCGGCGCTTGCCGCGCGGCTCGTATTTGAAATGCTTGACCGCATTGGTGACGTAGAGCCGCCGGCGATCCAGCCCAACCTCCCCCGCCGCGCGGTCGAACAGCTTTCCGGCCGGGCCAACGAAGGGGCGACCGGCGAGATCTTCCTGGTCGCCCGGCTGCTCGCCGACGATCATGACCTCGGCATCGCCGGGACCTTCGCCGAAAACGGTCTGCGTGGCGTGGCAATGCAGCGGGCAACGCGTGCAACCCATCGCCTGGTTCCGCAAGGCTTCCCAATTATTGGCAGGCACGGGCAAGGTTTCCGCCGGAAAGGAAGATTGCAGCCGGTCGTGGAACGGCAGGGGTGTGGTCGCCTGCCGCGCCGCCATTTCGGCGACCCGCGTTTCCGCCTCGGCAATAAGCTCGGGGATCAGCCGCGCCTCGGGCAGGTTCCTCCAGTATTTTTTCGGCATCTCCGCCTGCATCGCCTTCACCTTGAGGCGGGCGGGATTGAAGATGTTGGAATAATAGATGCGCCAAAGGTCGTCGGTCGCGTCTTCGGCCTCCGGCCTCGCAGCCGGCTCCGGCGTCACCGTCAGCCTTTCGCCGTCCCAGGCAGCCGAGCCCTTCGGCGTGGCGATCAGCCAATCCATGTCGGTGAAGCGCCGCTGAAAGAAAGGCGCGGTGCGGGCAACGATAAAATGCTCCGGCTCGAACCAGGCGACGAAGCGCCGGCGCGCGCCCGGCGGCGCGACGATCTCCCGAAACCGGACGAAGGCCGTCATCTTGTGGGCATCGCGGCGCACGGATTTTTCCATCGCCCGGGCAGCGGCCACATCCGCATCCGCATGCACCCTCAAGAGCAGGCGCTCCTCATGCACCAGTCGCCACAACAGCCGATACAGCAGCGCAAAACGCGCCGGATCGCTGTGACAGATGGCGGCGGCGGCGAGGTCGAGAAAGGCGGCCGGCACGGCAGACGTCTTTCCCGCGCCGCCCGCCGGCACCGGCAAGGCGTCGAAATCTAGCCGCGCCTCCGCAGCATCAAACACGCGCCAGTCCACTGCATCGGGAGCAATTCCAGCCTGCAACAGCGCGCGGGCGGCGTCGCGCCATGGCTCGAATGCACCCCTGCCCTCGATGACGGCGGCGTGGATCATAGCAGGCTGAGCTGTTGCGGTTTCGGTTCGAACATCGTTCGCAGGTCGGAGCGGTCGGTCAGCTTCAGCGGCGACCAGCCCTCGGCGGCAACGAAGGCCTTGACCTTGCGGATCGAAACCCCAAGCCGCGCCAGATCCTCCAGCCGCAGCCGCCTGTGCGGCCGGGCGGAGAGGATCGATTTCACCGCCTTGGTGCCGAGTCCAGGCACCCTTAGCAGCATTTCCCGCGCCGCGCGGTTGACATCGACCGGAAATTTTGCGCGATGCGCAAGCGCCCAGGCGAGTTTCGGATCGAGATCGAGATCCAGCATCCCATCCTCGCGCCCGGAAACAATCTCGTTGATATCGAAACCATAGAAACGATAAAGCCAGTCCGCCTGGTAGAGCCGATGTTCGCGCATCAGCGGCGGCTTGACGAGCGGCAGGTTACGCGAGGCATCGGGGATAGGGCTGAAGGCGGAATAATAGACGCGTTTCAAATCGTAGCTGCCATAGAGACGGGCGCTGGTCGAGAGAATTGCGGCATCACTGGCGCCATCGGCGCCGACGATCATCTGCGTGCTCTGCCCCGCCGGAACGAAGCGCTTGCGCCGGCCGGTCTGCAGGGTCGGCTCGCCGGCATCCTCGATCTTGAGCCTCAGATCGGCCATCGAGCGGCGGATATTGGCCGGTCGCTTTTCCGGCGCGAAGCGAGCAATACCGGCATCGGTCGGCAGTTCGATATTGATCGACAGGCGATCGGCATAAAGCCCCGCCTCTTCGATCAGCGCCGGCGAGGCCTCGGGGATGGTCTTGAGGTGGATATAGCCGCGAAAGCCATGGGTGATGCGCAAGGTCCGGGCGATGCGCACCATCTCTTCCATCGTATAATCGGAGGAGCGAATAATGCCGGAAGACAGAAACAGCCCCTCGATATAATTGCGCCGATAGAATTCGATCGTCAGCCAGACGACCTCTTCGGCGGTAAACCTTGCTCGTTCGACATTGCTGGAGGAGCGATTGACGCAATAGGCGCAGTCATAGATGCAGAAATTGGTCATCAGGATTTTCAGGAGGGAAATGCAGCGCCCGTCCGGGGCATAGGCATGGCAGATTCCGGAGCCTTCGGTCGAGCCCAGCCCGCCGCTTGCGGCCGAATCCCGTTTCGCCGTGCCGCTCGATGCGCAGGAGGCATCATATTTGGCGGCGTCGGACAGGATGGCAAGACGATCCTTCAGCGATTTCCTCATTATTTGTTCACTATATGTTCCTTGTCGATGCGTCAAGCCATCATCGCTGAAATTGCTGAAAAGCAAGCGACATCAAGGGAGAAGCTCAGGCGTCGTAAAAGGGCGCTTCCGGTACGGTTGCGAATTTTCTGGCCTTTTCGCCCTGCACTCTGCTATAACCGTTCAAATTGGTTTGTGACATGGTTCCGAAGTTCCGCTTCGGAACCTGTTTCTTTTTGTGTCCGCCAATGAGCGATACGAGGTTCGAAGGACAGCAAAATGGTTGATAAGGTACCGATGACACAGGGCGGGTTCGTCAAGCTGCAGGAAGAACTGCGCTGGCGCCAACAGGAAGAGCGCCCGCGAATCATCGAAGCGATCGCGGAAGCGCGCGCCCATGGCGACCTCTCGGAAAACGCCGAATACCATGCCGCCAAGGAAGCGCAGAGCCACAATGAAGGCCGCGTCGGCGAGCTGGAAGATCTGATCGCCCGCGCCGAAGTCATCGATCTCTCGAAAATGTCCGGCTCGACCATCAAGTTCGGCGCCACCGTCAAGCTGGTCGACGAGGATACCGAGGAAAAGAAGACCTACCAGATCGTCGGCGATCAGGAAGCCGATGTGAAGGCCGGCCGCATCTCCATTTCCTCGCCGATCGCCCGCGCGCTGATCGGCAAGGAAGTCGGCGATTCCATCGAGGTCAATGCGCCCGGCGGCTCAAAGGCCTACGAAATCCTGGCGATTTCCTGGGGCTGAGACCAACCGGACCGGCCAACGGAGTGTCGTGTGAGTGATGTGAGCGAGGTCGAGATCGTCGCGCCGAACTTCAAGCGGCGGCTGTCGGGAGTGACCTCGACGATCATCCAGCTGGTGCCGGTGCAGGCGCGACTCGGCCAGCGCATCGCCACACTCGGCCCCGGCCTGCCCGCCGGCCTGCCGTGTATCTCTTTTTCCGATCTCCTGCGTTTCTGGACGCCGCCTTCACGGCGGCGTCGGCGCGTCTGGCATGCCCGCCGCAACATCGAGATGCTGCCGGCGCTCATGCTGCGCGACCTCCTGCGCATGCCGCTGAAGATCGTCTTCACCTCCGCCTCGCAGCGGCGCCATAGCGGCTGGACGAAATTTCTGGTTGGCCGCATGGATGCGGTGATCGCCACCAGCGCCCGCACCGCCGCTTACCTCACGGTCCCCAACACCGTCATCCGCCACGGCATCGACACCACGCGGTTCTCCCCGCCTGCCGACCGGGGCGCGGCAAAAAGCGCGCTCGGCCTCGATCCGGCGAAGAAAGTTGCCGGCTGCTTCGGTCGCGTCCGCCATCAGAAGGGCACGGATCTGTTCGTCGATGCGATGATCCGCCTGCTGCCCGCGCGGCCGGACTGGATCGCCGTCATCGCCGGCCGCGCCACCGCCAAGCATGCCGGCTTCGAAACCGAATTGAAGCAGCGCGTCGCGGCGGCGGGATTGGCGGATCGTATCCTGTTCGTCGGCGAGCACACCAATATCAATGACTGGTATCGTGCATTGGACCTGTTCATCGCCCCGCAGCGCTGGGAAGGGTTCGGCCTGACGCCGCTGGAAGCCATGGCCAGCGCCGTGCCTGTGGTCGCGACCGATGTCGGTGCCTTCCCGGAACTGGTGATTTACGGTAAATCGGAGATCGGCGCCGTCATTCCCGCCGCCGATCTCGACGCCATGGCAGCGACAAGCGCCGCCTTCATGGATGACGACGCCCGCCGCGAACAGGCGGGCGCGCGCGGACGCGATCACGTCATCGAGAATTTCAGCATCGAGGGCGAGGCCCTGGCGATCGGCGCCATCTATGAAGCGCTGCTGCGCGGAGAGCCGTTACCGGCCCTCACTCCGGCCTAGATTTCCACCAGCCCGATCTTTTTGACCTGGCGGATGGTCAGCATGGTGCGCACCGTGTCCACATGCTCGTTGGCGGTCAGCACCTCGATCACGAAATCCTGGAAATGCGTCAGGTTTTCGGCCACGCAATGCAGCAGGAAGTCGCTGTCGCCCGAAACCATCCACGCCTGGCGCACCAACAGCCATTCGGTGGTCGCGGCCGCAAAGGCCTTGAGATTGGCCTCGGACTGGTGTTTAAGCCCGACCATGCAGAAGGCAACGAGGTCGAAGCCGAGCGCCGGCGCATTCAGCATCGCGTGATAGCCCTCGACGATGCCCGATTCTTCAAGCTTGCGCACCCGCCGCAGGCAGGGGGGCGCGGAGATGCCGACGCGGTCGGCCAGTTCTACATTGGTGATCCGCCCGTCGCGTTGCAATTCGCGCAGGATTTTAAGGTCAATGGCATCGAGTTCGGCACGCACCGGAAAGGTCTCCAGAATCTTTTCGTTTCTTTTAAACGAAGTCGCGAGATACGCAAGAATGTGTCCCTGTTGCGACCGATTATTACCGCGTGCCAAAAGCCCTGTTATTAACGCAACCCTGCCCTTGAATATTTGCATGGAGCAATCGTAAACTGAGCCCCATATACGGGCGGCTTCATGCCTGACGCGCCGGCGCGAGCGCGCGACGAATTCGAAAGGAACGATTATGAACGCCCGTCATACCAAGGTCCTGATCATCGGATCCGGCCCGGCCGGCTATACGGCCGCCATCTACGCGGCGCGTGCCATGCTGAAGCCGGTGCTGATCGCTGGCATGGAGCAAGGCGGCCAGTTGATGATCACCACCGATGTCGAGAATTATCCGGGCTATGCCGAGCCCGTCCAAGGTCCGTGGATGATGGAGCAGATGCTCAAGCAGGCGACCCATGTCGGTGCCGAGATCGTCAACGACCTCGTGACCTCGGTCGAACTCTCCCATCGCCCCTTCTCGGTGAAGACCGATTCGGGTGAAAACTGGACCGCGGATACGCTGATCATCGCCACCGGCGCCAAGGCCAAGTGGCTGGGAATCGAAAGCGAGCAGCACTTCCAGGGGTTCGGCGTTTCCGCCTGCGCCACCTGCGACGGCTTCTTCTATCGCAACCGCGATGTGATCGTGGTCGGCGGTGGCAATTCCGCCGTCGAGGAGGCGCTGTATCTGTCGAACATCGCCCGCAGCGTGACGGTTGTGCATCGCCGAGAGGGCTTCCGCGCCGAAAAAATCCTGCAGGAACGGCTGTTTGCCAAGGAGAACGTCAAAATTCTCTGGAACACCGAGATTGCCGAAATCACCGGCACGCCGGCCAAACCGCCGATGCCGCCGTCGGTCACCGGCGCCAGGCTGCGCGATACGAAAACCAGCGCCATCACCGAAATGCCGATCGACGGCGTCTTCGTCGCCATCGGCCATGCGCCGGCGGTCGAACTGTTCAAGGACCAGATCAGGCTGAAATCGAACGGCTATATCTGGACGGCGCCGGATTCGACGGCGACCACCGTCGAGGGCGTTTTCGCCGCCGGCGACGTCACCGACGACACCTTCCGGCAGGCGATCACCGCCGCCGGCATGGGCTGCATGGCGGCGCTCGAGGCCGAGCGCTATCTCGCCGGCATCGAAACCGTGGCCATCGCGGCCGAGTAGAGTTGCGCATTTCCGGGGTGGAAAACCGTTAAACACTTTTCCAGGAAATGCTTTAAGGGGGAATCATGAGGGGCGCAGGAATGCCGCTGGACTGGGACAAGCTGCGGATTTTTCATGCCGCGGCGGAGGCCGGTTCGTTCACCCATGCGGCCGACAAGCTGCACCTCTCGCAATCCGCCATCAGCCGTCAGGTCAGCGCGCTGGAGCAGGATGTCGGCGTCAAGCTCTTCCATCGCCATGCGCGCGGCCTGATCCTCACAGAACAGGGCGAACTGCTGTACCGCACCGCCCATGAAGTGCTGCTCAAGCTTGAAACCGTGAAGATGCAACTCACGGAAACCACGGAGAAGCCAAGCGGCCGCCTGCGCGTCACCACGACGGTCGGGCTCGGCCAGGGCTGGCTGACCGACAAGATTCAGGAATTCCTGCAGCTTTACCCGGATGTGCAGATCCAACTGATCCTCGACAACGAGGAACTGGACGTCAACATGCGCCATGCCGATTGCGCCATCCGCCTGCGCCAGCCGCAGCAATCGGACCTTATCCAGCGCAAGCTGTTCACCGTGCATATGCACGTCTATGCCGCCCCCTCCTATATCAACCGCTATGGCGAGCCGCAGTCGATCGAGGACCTGGACAATCACCGGATCATCTCCTTCGGCGAACCGGCGCCGAACTATCTGCTCGACGTCAACTGGCTGGAAGTCGCCGGGCGTTCGTCGGACAACAAGCGGGTGCCGCACCTGCAAATCAACAGCCAGACTTCGATCAAGCGCGCCTGCCTGCTCGGCATCGGCATCGCCTGCCTGCCGGATTATATCGTCGGGCGCGATCCGGGCCTCATCCAGCTCGCCATCAATGCCGATGTGCCGTCCTTCGACACCTATTTCTGCTATCCCGACGAAATGAAGAACGCCGCAAAGCTGAAGGCATTCCGCGATTTCATCGTTTCCAAGGCCCGCAACTGGAATTTTTAAAAAGCAGGTTTGCGTCGCCTCCGCAGCACGGACGCCCGTGACACAACCCGATATTATCGATTGATTACATGGATTTATCGCAGTTTTCCGAGGCTAAAAACAACTTTCGCGACAGTTTTCATCGATCGCCACGCCTGGAGAGTTGCGGTTTCCGCATGACAGCCATGCGCAAATGCCTCTTGAAACCTGCCTGAATACACACCATATCACCCTCAGCTGATGCATATGGCGGCTTTTTCCTCCCAGTGCCGCCGCAGCAGCTGTTCCCCTCTGGAGGTTGAAGAACCTTCACACTTACGGGCCGCGGAATTTTCCGGCGGCCCATTTTTTTTGCTCTCTTGCGTTCAGTCTGGCTTACGCTGCCGTCCGCAATGCGAGTGACGATTTTACCAGATGGTCAAAAAATGCATGGCCGCCCCGCGTTTTCGTTCATTGTGCCCTGCACAAAAATCAACCATATTGCACCCAGCTAATGCACATGGCGGTTTTCCTCCCAGTGCCGCCGCACTAGCTGTTCCCCTCTGGAGGTTGAAGAACCTTCACACTTAAAAGGGCCTTGGAGACACTCCAATGGCCCTCTTTTTTTGCCAGCGATGCCAGTTTCTTTACCAACCGGTTAAAAATGCATGGCTGCCCTGCGTTTTCGCTCGTTGTGCCCTGCACAAAAATCGACCATATGAAAGGCAGCTAATGCACATGGCGGCTTTTTCCTCCCAGTGCCGCCGCACTAGCTGTTCCCCTCTGGAGGTTGAAGAACCTTCACACTTAAAAGGGCCTTGGAGACACTCCAACGGCCCTCTTTTTTTGCCCGCATTTCTTCTGCGCCATCCATCGATCACGCTGTCGTGAGTTGCCATATCGAAGTTCATCGATACATATATCGATAAATCGCGATATATCATTGAGCCGCATGATGAACACCGACGACATCCTCAAGGCGCTCGCCCACCCTGCCCGGCTGCAGATCCTGCTGTGGTTGCGCGAACCGGAACTGCATTTTTCCAGCCAGACGCATCCGCTCGACCTCGGCGTGTGCGCCAGCCAGTTCGAGCGTTGCGGATTGTCGCAATCGACGGTGTCGTCGCATCTGGCCGTGCTGCAACGCGCTGGCCTTGTGACGTCGCAGCGGCTCGGCCAGTGGATTTTCTATCGCCGCAACGAAGCCACCATCGCCGCCTTTCTGGCGGAGCTGTCGAGCCTCCTCGAATCCGGCGAAAGCCGGCCCCTCCCAACCCGATCCGAATGACCAACCGAATTTCAATGAAAGGTCAGACAATGACGAGCCTCTTCGATCCCATCACCATTGGGGATATCGCCCTTGCCAACCGCGTCGTCATGGCGCCGCTGACGCGCAACCGCTCTCCGAACGCCATTCCCAACGATCTGCAGGTGGAATATTACCGCCAGCGCGCCGGCGCCGGCCTGATCATCACCGAGGGCACGCCGATCACCCAGCAGGGCCAGGGCTATGCCGATGTCCCCGGCCTCTACAAGCCGGAAGCCATCGCCGGCTGGAAGAAGGTAACCGACGCAGTGCATGCGGCGGGCGGCAAGATCGTCACCCAGATCTGGCATGTCGGCCGCGTCTCGCATGTCAGCCTGCAGCCGGGCGGCGCCCCGCCGGTCGCGCCCTCGGCGATCACCGCCAAGAGCAAAACCTATGTCATCGACGACAAGGGCAACGGCACCTTCACCGAGACTTCGGCGCCGCGCGCGCTCGGCACGGAAGAAATCGCCGGCATCGTCGATGATTTCCGCAAGGGCGCCCGCGCCGCCATCGAGGCCGGCTTCGACGGCATCGAACTGCATGCCGCCAATGGCTACCTGATCGACCAGTTCCTGCGCTCGGGCACCAACCACCGCACCGACCAGTATGGCGGCTCGATCGAGAACCGCGCCCGCTTCGTGCTTGAGGTGGTCGAGGCCGTGACCCGCGAGATCGGCGGCGGCCGCGTCGGCATCCGCCTGTCGCCGGTAACACCCGCCAATGACGCCTCCGAACCCGATCCGCAGCCGATCTTCAATCATGTGGCTGAAAAGCTGGCCGCTTTCGGCCTCGCCTATATTCATGTGATCGAAGGGGCGACCGGCGGTGCGCGCGACTACCAGCAGGGCGACAAGCCCTTCGATTACGCCGCCTTTAAGCAGGCCCACCGCGCCGCCGGCGGCAAGGCCGCCTGGATGGTCAACAACGGTTATGACCGAGAAAGCGCTGCGGACGCCGTCGAAAGCGGTCGCGCCGACCTCGTTGCCTTTGGCAGACTGTTCATCGCCAATCCCGACCTCGTGCGCCGCTTGCGCGAACACGCCGCCCTCAACGAGCCGGACCGCAATACCTTTTACGGCGGCAAGGAAGCCGGCTACACCGACTATCCGGCGCTGGCCTGAGATTTCCAGATCTATTCCACGCATGCTCGGGCGTGTCCCAGCATGACGTGGAAAGAGACGAAAGCTTTACGATCAATCCAACCGGCCCTCAAAACAAGGGCCGGTTTTCATTTGCAGGCATCAAGCGGGCAGCCGCAGCGAAGGCTGGCGGCCTGCGTGCGCCGGGGGAGCCGGCGGCAGGCAATCGAGTGCGGTGAGCGTCGTGCGCATGGCTTCGTCCAGCGGGGTGCATGGTTCCTGGCCGAGGAAGGCGACGAGCCTGTCGTTGCGCATCCGCACCGGCATCTGCCAGAGATAGCGGATCTCGCGCAATTCGCGGAAGAACGGCACGAAGGGTGCGGCAAGCGGCAGCAGCCACCACGGAAAGGATTTGACCCTGGGCGGCGCGCCGGCCGCCCGGCCGATGGCGGCGATCAACTGCGTACCGTCCGCATCCCAGAAACCTTCCATCTGGAATTCGGCGAAATCCGGCAGTTCGGCACGGCGATCGACCAGGCGCATCATGGTTTCGGCGACATCCGGGAGGTATGCCCATTGGTGGCCGACGCCCTTGCGGCCGGGATAGGTGACGGAACGCACCGGCTTGCCCGGCGTCACCAGCAATTGCCCGAACCAGTTGTTGGCGGCATTCGGCCCAAAATAATCGCCGGCGCGGACGATCAGCACCGGCACGCCGGTGGCCGACGCCGCCCGCAACCGCTTTTCCATGCGGGCGCGCACCGCGCCCTTGCCGGTCACCGGATGCTGCGCGCTGTCCTCCGTCAGGTTCGGCAACGCATCCGGCCCGAAATTGTAGATCGTGCCGGGAAACAGGATGCGGGCGCCAACGGCGCGCGCCGCGGCGATGGTGTTTTCCAGCATCGGCAGCGACAGCTTGTCCCAGCCGCGATAGCCGGGCGGATTGACGGCATGGACGATCAGGCACACGCCCTCCGCAGCCGCCAGCACCGCGCCGGCATCCATGGCATCGCCGGAAACCCATGAAATCTCCGGCCGCTTGCGCGCCATTTCCTGTGGCGCGCGGCGGGTCAATGCCCTCACCCGCCAGCCCCGAGACAGCAGCGCCCCGGTGACCGCGCCGCCGATGCCGCCGGTCGCGCCCAGGACCAAGGCCGTTGCCACCTGTTGCGTGTTCTGCGTCATGACCGTCATCTCCATTGTCGATGAAGCCAGTATCGTCCAATCCGCGATAAACGAAATTGCGGAAAATTCTGGCGCTGCTATACAAAAATGCATGGCAACGGATCTTTCGAACTGGGACTGGTATCGCACCTTTCTGGCGGTGCTGGAGGAAGGGTCGCTTTCGGCTGCCGCCCGCGCGCTCGGCCTGACTCAGCCGACTGCCGGCCGCCACATCGAGGCGCTGGAGCGCCATCTCGGCCTGCCGCTGTTTACCCGCTCGCAACAGGGCCTGCTGCCGACCGAGGCGGCACGTCGATTGCAGCCGCAGGCGAAGCTGATGGCGACCACCGCCGCCTCGCTCATGCGCATGGCGAGCGGCGAACGCGACGGCATCTCGGGCACCGTGCGCATCAGCGCCAGCGATGTCGTCGGCGTCGAGGTGCTGCCGCCGATCCTAGCCGCGCTGCAGGGCGAACACCCCGGCCTGACGGTCGAATTGTCGCTCTCTGACAAAATCGAAGATCTGCTGCGCCGCGAGGCGGATATCGCCGTGCGCATGACCGCGCCGAGGCAGGAGGTGCTGCTGGTGCGCACTGTCGGCCCTGTTGCGCTCGGCCTGCATGCGCGCCGTGACTATCTCGACCGGCACGGCATGCCTGAAACCCCCAACGATCTCGCCCGCCACCGGCTGATCGGCTTCGACCGGGAGACGGCCTTCATCCGCGCGGCGATGGACGCGCTGCCGATGCTGTCGGGCCTGAGCTTCGCCTTTCGCAGCGACAACAATCTGGCGCAGCTTGCCGCCATCCGCGCCGGCATGGGCATAGGCCTTTGCCAGGTGCCGCTGGCGCGCCGCGAGCCCGATCTCGTGCGCCTGTTCGCGAAAGAAATCGACCTGCCGCTCGAAACTCATGTCGTCATGCATGAGGACATGAAAAGCGCGCGCCGCTGCCGGCTCGTCTTCGATGCCCTGGTTCAGGGCCTGAAGACGTTCATCGCGTCCTGATCAGGCGTCGGTGGACCCGGCGCGAAAGGCGCGGCCGCGGAACATCGCGTCGACGATCTCCGGCTCCGGCCGGTCGCTGCCGTCGTCATATTCGCGCTTCCAGACGCCGTCCTTGTCCTGGTAGCTGATGACCGAGGCCTCGCCGGCAACGCTCTGCTCGGCCGCGACGATGCGCACTGCTTCGAGCGCCTCCGCATGCGAGCGAAACGCCTCCGAATAAACGTCGCCGAGCCGATAGGCCCAGCCACCGTCATGCGGCACCACTTCATAAACCACTTTAACCATTCCGTTCACCTCCTTCGAACCGGTGACGCGCCGCGCCGGATCCGGCGATGGAAACACGCGACCTCATCGCCCGGCATCCGCCGTCCACGATCCGGGCACTCCGATCCCGGACAATGCGCCAAAAGCCCCATGACGGCGTGGAAAGGCCCGCCATGGCGTCCGCCCGGGCGGCCACGCCAGGGATGGAGACGCGGGCCGCGAGGGCTCGGCAGCGCCCGCCGCTCAGCGAAGCGGGCAGACTGCGATCGGCCTTGTCCGCCGACGGGTAAGACCCACCGCGAACGGCCTGAACGAGACCGACTATCTCATCAAAATCCGACAACTGCAAATACTCCCCGCCCGGGCTTGCAGCGACCCGCCCGTGCCTTACATTGCCGGACACAAGAGAGGACCGACGCCACATCATGCTGACTATCGCCAGACAGGAACGCCTGCTTCTCCTGCCGGTTCTCGGCGCCATCCTTGCCATGCTGTTCGAGCACCAGCTCGTCGAGGCCGGCCGGCTGGTGGCGCTGCTTGCCGCGGGCGGCCTGATCGTGCTGATCGTCATCGCTTCGATGCGGGTCGCCCATCAGGCCGAGGTGCTGGCCGTCAAGGTCGGCGACCCCTACGGCACCATGATCCTGACGCTCTCAGCCGTGCTGGTCGAGGTGATCATCCTGGCGATCATGATGAACAACCAGGAGTCGCCGACGCTGGTGCGCGACACGATCTACGCAGCGGTCATGCTGGATATCAACGGTATTCTCGGCCTCGCTGCCCTGCTTGGCGGCATCAAGCATGGCGAGCAGCCCTATAACGACGACAGCGGCAAGACCTACAGCGTCATGATCCTGACGGCGATGGGCATTTCCATGGTGGTGCCGGAATTCGTACCCGTCGACAAATGGCATTACTATTCCGCATTCACCATCGTCGCGATGATCGCGCTCTACACCCTTTTCCTGCGCATGCAGGTGGGGCAGCACAGCTATTTCTTCTCCTATGCCTATCCGCGACGCGAAAGGACCGGCGCAGGCCCACATGAACAAGAAGAGGAAAGCTCGACGACGGCGGCTGTCGCCATCATCCTGTTCGGCGTCATCCTCATCGGCGTGCTGGCGGAAACCATGTCGGCGCTGCTCAATCACGGGCTGGAAGGCAGCGGCGCGCCGCCGGCGCTGATGGCGATCGTTGTCGCCGCCATTTCCGCCGCCCCCGAAATCATGACCGCGATGCGCGCCGCCTTGCGCAACCGGATGCAGGCCGTGGTCAACATCGCGCTCGGCGCGTCTTTGTCGACGGTGATCCTCACCGTTCCGGTGATGGAGGCCATCGCGCTCTATACCGGCCAGCCCTTCGTCATGGCCATGACCCCGACCCAGACGGTCATGGTCGGCATCACCCTGATCGCCGCCGCCATCAACCTCAACGACGGCGAGACCAACGCCATCGAGGGCATGACGCATTTCATCCTGTTCGCCACCTTCATCATGCTGACGGCCATAGGGTTGTAATCAACAAAAAAGCGGGCGGGACCGATGGGCCCGCCCGCCTGAACGATAAAAAAGACGGTGCTTACTTGCAGTTGGCGCAGAAACGCTGGATGCGCTTGCAGGCTTCTTCCAACAGCTCTTCCGAGGTGGCGTAGGAAATGCGGAAGTTCGGACCGAGGCCGAAGGCCGAGCCATGGACGACGGCGACGCCTTCCGATTCCAGCAGTTCCGAAACGAAATCCTCATCCGTCTCGATGACCTTGCCGCTCGGCGCGGTCTTGCCGATCAGGCCGGCGCAGGACGGATAGACATAGAAGGCGCCTTCCGGCGACGGGCACGAAATGCCCTTGGCCTGGTTCAGCATCGAGACGACCAGATCGCGGCGGCCTTCGAACACCTTCTTGTTCTTCGGAATGAAGTCCTGGGTGCCGTTCAGCGCCTCGACGGCGGCCCACTGGGCAATCGAGGTGGCGCCCGAGGTCTGCTGGCCCTGGATCATGTCCATGGCCTTGATCAGCTGCAGGGGACCTGCGGCATAGCCGATGCGCCAGCCGGTCATGGCATAGGCCTTGGAAACGCCGTTCATGGTCAGCGTGCGGTCGTAGAGCTTCGGCTCGACCTCGACCGGGGTGGCGAACTTGAAGTCGCCATAGGTCAGGTGCTCATACATGTCGTCGGTCAGGATCCAGACATGCGGATGCTTGAGCAGCACGTCGGTCAGCGCCTTCAGCTCGTCATGGGAATAGGCCGCGCCCGAGGGGTTGGACGGCGAGTTGAAGACGAACCACTTAGTCTTCGGGGTGATCGCCTTGTCCAGATCCTCGGCCTTCAGCTTGAAATTGTTTTCCTGGGTGGTCGCCACGAACACCGGCGTGCCGCCGCACAGCGAGACCATTTCCGGATAGGAAACCCAGTAAGGGGTCGGGATGACGACTTCGTCGCCCGGGTTCAGCGTCGCCATGAAGGCGTTGAACAGGATCTGCTTGCCGCCGGTGCCGACGATGGTCTGCTCCGCAGTATAGTCGAGATTGTTCTCGCGCTTGAACTTGGCGGCAATCGCCTTGCGCAGTTCCGGGATACCGGAAACCGGCGTATACTTCGTCTCGCCGCGATTGATCGCGTCGATGGCCGCCTGCTTGATGTTGTCTGGCGTATCGAAATCCGGCTCGCCGGCACCGAGACCGATCACGTCGCGTCCCTTGGCTTTCAGCTCGCGCGCTTTCTGGGACACGGCGATGGTGGCGGAAGGCTTTACACGAGAAAGGGCGTCGGCAAGGAAGGCCATGGTGATCGATCCTGGATCTGTTGAAAACCGCCGGATTGTCTGGCTCGGACGCCAGGGCCGGCGTGATGCTCTATGTCGGACTTGGCCCGGTCTTTCAAGCATAAACGCGTTACAGTGACAGGATTTTCGCCCCCGCCCCGAGGCCGGCGCGCTGCGCCGGCATTCGGCGATGCGGAAATCGACCCGCGCGCGGCGAAAAAATCCTATCCGATCTGCGCATCTGGACCTGTGGCTGAAACTGGCCGCCGGACAGTCGCATTTCGCGCCCTGATGGATAAGGGCCTGCCGGCCAGCGGCGACAACTACGGCCAGTCAGACCGCTGTAAACGCACCGGTTTTGACCGAAATCCTGTGGAATTTTACGGTTAAACAATCCTCCGCCCCGGTCATCGTGATTTTCTGGAAAACACGCGTCGAGGGTGGAAGACGCGATTTTATTGCGTTTTCGGGACAGAAATGCATCGCTGGCGATCGTTTTTGTCCCCTTGCGCGGCAATTTTGATCCGTGCAGTGTAGAACCGTTGAAAAGATCGCCATGGCGAGACGCCCTCCGCACAGGGACATCGTAAAAGTTTTGCTTGCCAATTTTTAATAATGGCCTCACTGTGCGACTGTTCGGGCATTTTACGAACATTGGGAAGACCTTAACAATGAATGCGCGCCGGAGACGCAAGAAGATCCGGGCGATCCAGTGAAGACGATCCCATGGGAAAGTCGTTTCACGGTTCGCGGTAACACGGGACCCTTTCCTCACATTTCGAGAACTGCCTGCCCCACGCCCGCTAGGGCAAGATAGTAATGCTGCCCGGTCTGACACGGGCAGAGAGAAAAGGACCTGACGCATGGCCGAGACTGGCACTGTAAAATTCTTCAATACCGATAAGGGCTTCGGCTTCATCAAACCGGACAACGGTGGCGCCGATATCTTCGTGCATATTTCCGCCGTTCAGGCTTCCGGCCTGTCGGGACTGTCTGAAAACCAGAAGGTAAGCTTCGACACGGAACCGGATCGTCGTGGCAAGGGCCCGAAGGCCGTCAATCTGCAGATCGCCGGCTGAGCCTCCGCCGAGGCATTTTATTTCGAGTTGAAGCCCGGCAGAAATGCCGGGTTTTGTCATTCAGGCTTCGTTCAGGATGGCGAGCATAGGGTTGGCTTCATCGAAAGGGCCGACACGGTCGCCCGCTGAACGAGGAAAAGAATGATGCATGCGATGATCAAATCCGCCGTTCTGTCCGTTGCCGTCGCGGCGGCGACGTTGACGTCGATCGCACCGGCAACAGCTGGGGATTATTACCGCCGCCATCATCACGGTGATGGCGTGGCGCTCGGCGCGGCAGGCCTTGCCGCCGGCGTGCTGCTCGGCTCGGCGCTTGCCAGCCGCCCGCGTTATGTCGAGGAAGGCCCCGTCTATGTCGAACCCGACTACGTGGAGCCGGTTCCGGTCTATCAGCCCCGCGCCCGCGTCTATGTCGAGGATCCCGGCTATGTTCAGCCGGTGCGCGAATTGCGCCCCTGGTCGCCGGCCTGGCGCCGGTACTGCTCGCAGCGCTATCGCAGCTTCGACCCCGGCACAGGCACCTTCATCGGCTATGATGGCCGTGAGCACTTCTGCACCGTCGGCTGAGCCGAAACGGAGCGACGACGATCCCATGCGCCGGCCGAAAGCCGGCGCTTTTTGTTTGTTCATATCCCACGCAGGAAAGGATTGGTGCGGCGCTCTTCGCCGATCTGGCCGCCGGGGCCGTGACCGCAGATGAAGCCGACCTGATCGCCGAGTGGCAGAACCTTGTCGCGGATCGAATCCAGCAATTGCCGGTGATCGCCGCCGGGAAGGTCCGTGCGGCCGATCGAGCCGCTGAACAGCACGTCGCCGAGATGGGCAAAGCCCTGTTTGCGGTTGAAATAGATGACATGGCCGGGCGCGTGACCGGGGCAATGATAAACCTCGAAGACATGGTCGCCGAAGGACACCGTGTCGCCGTCGTCAAGCCACTGGTCCGGCACGACGTTGCGCACCGCCATCGGCACGTTGAACATCTTCGACTGCTTTTCGAGGCCGCTGAGCAGCGGCAGGTCGTCCTTGTGCGGGCCGATGACCTTGACGCCGAGCGCCTCGCGCAATTCGTCGGCGCCACCGGCGTGGTCGATATGGCCATGGGTCAGCCAGATCGCCTTGACGTCGATGCCGTTCTCCTTGAGCACTTGCAGGATGACCTCGACATCACCGCCGGGATCGACGACGACGCCTTCCTTGGTGTCGGTGTCGAACAGCACCGTGCAATTCTGCTGGAAGGGAGTAACCGGGACGACCCCGGCCTGTAGCATGCCCATACGCCTCTCCTTTGGGAAAACTGAAGAGGCATATAGGCATTGATGCCGGCTTTAGACAGTAGAAACTCAGAAATCGCCTGCGACGACCGTCTGATCGGCATGAGCCGAGGGGGTCGGCAGGTTGACGGCGGCGACCAGCAGGCCAGCGACGACGAGTTTCGCCGCAAAGACGGTATAAAGCACCGGTTTCAAGGCGGCGTTGACCTGCGGTTCGCGCGTTGCGGCGGTGGTGATGGTCGTCATGATCCTCTCCTGTATCGATCCTGTTGTCACCCTCGATGGCTTAACGTTTAAAGGTTCGATTTCGATCCCGCTGTTTCCGAAGAAACATGCGAAGTGGCTTGCGGCTGCCCGGTTACCGCAAAACCTGCTATTTTCGTTTGAGTTTTCAGTCACGTTGCATAACGTGCAACCGCCGCAGCTTTCCTGGATATGCTGCGGACGAACAAAGACGAAAGGAAACGACAAGGTGTCAGCGCAGGTGCGGGCGAAAGCCCTGAAGGACGAGTTGCTGGAAACGGCGCAGCAGGACACCGACACGATCGATTTCGAAATCATCGAGCAATTCTTCTTCGCCTATCGCGATTTTGTCTCCGACCCCGATGCGATTCTCGCCCATAGCGGTTTCGGGCGCGCCCATCACCGCGTCGTGCATTTCGTCAATCGCGAGCCGGGCATGACGGTGGCTGCGCTCCTCGATACGCTGAAGATCACCAAGCAGAGCCTGGCGCGCGTCCTCAAGCAACTCATCGACTCGGGCTACATCCGCCAGGTCGCCGGGCCGGAGGACCGCCGCCAGCGCAAGCTCTATCCGACGCCGAAAGGCCGGACGCTGGCGCTCGCGCTCGCGGAGCCGCAATCCCGCCGCATCGCCCGGGCATTCGAGAAGGTGCCGGTGGAGATGCGGCCGGGCATCAAGCTTTTCCTCGAGGGCATGCGCGATAAATAACCCGCTGGACATCATTCTTTTTCCGGTCAGGCCATGACGACGACACAGAAGACACCCCTTTCCGACGACGCCGCCCATCTGCTGGTCGTCGATGACGACAAGCGCATTCGCGCCCTGCTCAACCGTTACCTGGTCGAGCAGGGTTTTCGCGTGACCGTTGCGGCGGATGCCGCCGAAGCGCGGCGCAAGCTGAACGGCCTCGATTTCGACCTGATCGTGCTCGACGTGATGATGCCCGGCGAAACCGGCCTGTCGCTGACCCAGAGCCTCGCCCAGATCAAGAAAGTGCCGATCATCCTGCTGACGGCGCTGGCCGAGGCCTCCTCGCGCATCGCCGGGCTGGAAGCCGGCGCCGACGACTATCTGCCGAAGCCCTTCGATCCGCGCGAACTGGTGCTGCGCATCAACAATATCCTGCGCCGCAACGTCCCGGCCAATACGACGAAGATCGAACAGGTGATGTTCGGCCCCTATACCTTCTCGCTCTCGCGCAAAGAACTGAAGAAGGGGGCGGAAATCATCCGCCTCACCGACCGCGAGCAGGATATCATGCTGTTGTTTGCCATGCGCGCCGGCGAGACCATTCCGCGCCACGAACTGGTCGGCAACGATTCCGATGTCGGCGAACGCACCATCGACGTGCAGATCAACCGCCTGCGCCGCAAGATCGAGGACGATCCGGCCAATCCCGTCTGGCTGCAGACGGTGCGCGGCATCGGCTACCGGCTGAGCATCGATTGAAGGAGCAACCATGGCGTTGACGGACGTCTTGAGCAGGGAACAGGAACGCGGCGGCAGCGCCCTGCGCACCATGACGCGCTGGCTACGCCGCCGCCTGCCGACCGGCCTTTATGCCCGCTCGGTATTGATCATCATCCTGCCGATGGTGCTGTTGCAAACCGTGGTCGCCTTCGTGTTCATGGAGCGCCACTGGCAGATGGTGACCGAACGCCTGTCGACGGCGGTGACCCGTGACATCGCCGCCGTCATCGATCTCATCGGCGTCTATCCCGGCGAGAAGGATGTCGGCGAAATCATCCGTATCGCCCGAGAGCGACTGAACCTGACGATCTCGATCGAGCCCGGCGGCGAACTGCCCGCACCGCGCCCGAAACCCTTCTTCTCGATCCTCGACGAAATCCTGTCCGACGAGATTACCCGCCAGATCCACCTGCCCTTCTGGATCGACACGGTCGGCGATTCGCGGCTGGTGGAAATCCGCATCCAGCTCGAAGGCAAGGTGTTGCGCGTCTTCGCCCGCCGCAGCCAGACCTATGCCTCCAACACCCATATCTTCATCCTGTGGATGGTCGGCACCTCGCTGGTGCTGATCCTGATCTCGCTGCTGTTCCTGCGCGGCCAGATCCGGCCGATCCTGACGCTGGCGCGGGCGGCGGAGAGCTTCGGCAAGGGGCAGAAATCGCCCGACTTCTCGCCCCGCGGCGCCGACGAAGTGCGCCGCGCCGGCCTCGCCTTCATCCTGATGCGCGAGCGCATCGAGCGGCAGATCGAGCAGCGCACCGCCATGCTGACCGGTGTCAGCCACGATCTGCGCACCATCTTGACCCGCTTCAAGCTGCAATTGGCGCTGGCCGGCGACAATCCCGACCTGCAAGGCATGAGCGAGGACGTCGAGGACATGCAGAGCATGCTGGAAGGCTACATGGCTTTCGCCAAGAGCGAGAGCGAAGAAATGGTCGGCATGGTCAGCCTCTCCGCCCTGTTCGACAAGCTGCAGGCGGATGCACAGATGCATGGCAAGACGCTGACCTATCGTATCGAAGGCGAGGACGACGTGCAGGTGCGGCCCACCGCCTTCTCCCG
Organism: Rhizobium sp. YJ-22; assembly: GCF_029601685.1. Taxonomy (NCBI): domain Bacteria; kingdom Pseudomonadati; phylum Pseudomonadota; class Alphaproteobacteria; order Hyphomicrobiales; family Rhizobiaceae; genus Rhizobium; species Rhizobium sp. YJ-22. Next base: position 442,917 of record NZ_JARRIR010000002.1, read on the forward strand.
CCTCGTCACCAACCTTGCGACCAACAGCCGCCGCTATGCCGGCCGGCTGGACATGGAGGCGCGCCACAGTGCCAAATGGCTGACCATCACCTTCGACGATGACGGCCCCGGCATTCCCGAAGCTGCCCGCGACGACGTGTTCAAACCGTTCTTCCGCCTCGACGAGGCCCGCAATCTCGATGCCTCCGGCACCGGCCTCGGGCTTGCCATCGCCCGCGACATCGCCCGCAGCCATGGCGGCGACATCACGCTCGGCGACAGCCCGCTGGGGGGGCTGCGCGCCGTCATCCGTATTCCCGCGTGAAAGACGAAGGAGATCCCTATGAGCGAACCGGCTTCCCACCTGATCGACGTCCGGATCGCCGAGCTTGGCGACTGGCGTGGCGAGACGCTGGCGCGCATGCGCGCCCTCATTCACGAGGCCGTGCCGGAGGTGATCGAGGAATGGAAATGGCGCGGCGTCCCGGTCTGGTCCTTTGCCGGCATTCTCTGCACCGGCGAGACCTACAAGGCGGTGGTGAAGCTGACCTTCGCCAAGGGCGCATCGCTGGACGATCCGGCCAAGCTGTTCAATGCCAGCCTGGAAGGCAACACCCGCCGCGCCATCGATATCCGTGAGGGCGAGACGATCGATGCGGAGGCGTTCAAGACGCTGATCCGCGTCGCCGCCGAACTGAACCATGCCGGCCGCGCTGCAAAGACGGCGAAGAAGGCCTGATCTCAGATCGGTTTTCCGGCTGCCAGCGCCGCCAGCGTCTGCCGTACCGCCTCCGGCGAGGCGAGGCGGCCGAGCGCCGCGGTTTTCACCTCGCCCGAGCCGACGCGGATCGAATAGCCGCCCATTGCGTTGACGGCGGAAAACATCGATTCGTCGGTCAGGTCGTCGCCGAGCGCCAGCGCCCGCCGGCCGGCAAATACCGGCTCCTGCAGGTAGCGGGCCACCGCCTCGCCCTTGCTGGATTTTGCCGGGCGGATTTCATAGACCATCTTGCCGAGTTGCAGCACCCAGCCATCGCCGGCCTGCGCGACGAAATCACGCATGAGATCGCCGAGCGGCTCATCGAATTCCGGCGCGAGGCGATAATGCGCGGCAATCGCCGCCCCCTTGTCCTCCACGACAACGCCCTTCATCGTCGAGGCGCGTTCGGCGAGGCTGCGCTTCAACGCCGCGAAAGCCGGCGTCACCAGGGCCGGCAGGATGGTGCCGTCGGAGCCGCGCATCTCCGCCCCGTGCAGGCCGGCGATGGGAAAATGATATGGCTGGAACAGGCTGTCGGCATAGACCAGCGCCCGGCCGGTAACCAGTGCCAGCGCCCCGTTCAAATGCGCCGAGATATTGTGCAGGTCGGTCGGCAGGCTTGTGGGCACCTGGATGGTGTCCGGCGTCGGCGCAAGGTCGAGCAGCGTGCCGTCGATGTCGAGGAACAACGCCCAGCGGCCGGGGTTCCGGCCGAGATCGTGGAAGACCGCTTCCGGTGAAGCAAGGGCGCCGATGGGAAAATCGGTTGCGTGCATGACAGCCGATCTAGGTCAGCGCCCCGTGAGGGCAAGGGCAAGATCGCTTTCTTTCCGCCGGGCGGCGATGCCACGGAACCACCGTCCTCTCCACGCGTTTCTCGTCACCGATCGGGGTTGCAAACGCGGGGGACGCATGGCGAAAACCAGAAAGAAGCAGGTCGAAGAGGTTGCCGCACCGATCGTCCACGGGGCGGCCGAATTGCCGGCGGTAACGGTCGACGACTACAATCTCGAAATCAAGGATGGCGACGGCTTCATCGGCGACCGCGCCTGCAAGTCAGCCTTTTCCGATAGGCTGGAGGACTGGCGCAAGCGCGTGCGCCGCGCCGGGCCCGATCCGCTCGGCGAGACCCCGACCCGAGATTTCTCCAAAAAGCAGCTCGACGCCCTGTTTTCCGGCGAGGAGCCGCTGGCGACAGCGCTGATCCTCGGCGCGATCGATGATTACGCCGCCGCGTTCGCCGGCGTCATCCAGCGCTTCATGAAGGAGGATCGCTGGAAGAAGACCGAGCGCATTGCCATTGGCGGCGGTTTCAAGCAAAGCCACATCGGCGCGCTCGCCATTGCTCGCACCCAGCTTTTGCTGCGCACCGAGGGCATCCGCACGGAGCTGTCGATCATCCGCCAGCATTCCGACGATGCCGGCCTGATCGGCGCGGTGCAGTTGATGCCGCCCTGGATGATGAAGGGCCACGACGCCATCGTCGCCGTCGACATCGGCGGCACCAATATCCGCGCCGGCATCGTCGAGCTTCGCCAGAAGGATGCGGCGGATTTTTCCCGCGCCCGCGTGTGGAAATCCGATATCTGGCGTCACGCCGACGACGATCCGCGCCGGGGCACCTCCATCGAGCGGCTGGTGGAGATGATCGACACGCTGGTCTCCAAGGCCGACAAGGCGAAGCTCGTGCCCGCTCCAGTGATCGGCATCGCCTGCCCCGGCATCATCGACGCCGATGGCTCGATCCTGCGCGGTGGCCAGAACCTGCCCGGCGGCAACTGGGAAAGCGAGCGTTTCAACCTGCCCGAAGCGCTGACCAAGGCGATCCCGCAGATCGGCGGCCATGATACCTTCGTCATCATGCACAATGATGCGGTCGTGCAAGGGCTTTCGCAGGTGCCGTTCATGCAGGATGTCCAGCATTGGGCCGTGCTGACCATCGGCACCGGCCTCGGCAACGCCCATTTCAGCAATCGGCCCGCGCCGGAGGACAAGAAGCCTCAGAAGAAACCGAAGACCCGGACCGAGCGCAAGTGACGCCTGAAACACGCCGAAACCGCTTTCCTCAACCGGCGATCTCCGCCTGAAGCGCGTCGCGATCCGCTCAGATCCGATCCTGCGTTTCAGGTCTTTGATTTTTCGCATGCCGTCGTCGCAAAACCGCTGCACAGTTTTGCGCGACATGCTTTAGAGTTCGCCCATTGCGAAAGGAAGGAATTGCGATGTCATCCGATTTTTCCGCCATGAGCTGGCTGCATGAACCGCCCCATAGCGAAATGCGCGACGGCACGCTGACCCTTCGCACCGCCCTGCACACCGATTTCTGGCAGAACACCTATTACGGCTTCGAACACGACAACGGCCATTTCCTGCATGAGACGCGTCGCGGCGATTTCATGATGGAAGTGCGGTTTTCCGGGCAATACGAGGCGCTCTACGACCAGGCCGGGTTGATGATCCGCGCCGATGCCCGCCACTGGATGAAATGCGGCATCGAACTGACCGACGGCCACCAGCACCTGAGCGTCGTCGTCACCAATCGCCATTCCGACTGGTCGGCGATCCGTCTGCCCACGCCGCCGCAGGCGATGCGCCTGCGCGTCACCCGCATGTTCGACGCCTTGTTCATCCAGTATCGCGGCGACGATGCCGACAACTGGACCATGGCGCGGCTCGCCTATTTCCCGCCGGAATTCGAGACGCTGCAGGCCGGCATCATGGCCTGCTCGCCTCAGCGCGAAGGCTTCGAAGCCCGTTTTTCGGCGTTTTCGATCGGTGAGCCGAAAAGCCGCGACATTCACTGATCGCGGCCAGCAAACATCACATCAGCTTCCTGCCGTTCGGCACCCGGCGTTCCAGCGCGGCCAGCACGATGGCGCCGGCCTCGTCCTCGAAGCCGAGGGTCAGCACTTCCGAGCGCATCGGCCCGATCTGGCGCGGCGGGAAATTGACGACCGCCATCACCTGCCGGCCGACAAGCTCTTCCGGCGTATAATGCACGGTGATCTGCGCCGAGGACTTTTTCACGCCGATCTCGGGGCCGAAATCGATCAGCAGGCGGATCGCCGGCTTGCGCGCTTCGGGAAAGGGCGCCGCTTCGACGACCGTACCGACCCGGATGTCGACGCGCTCGAAATCGGAATAAGCAATCTCTTCACTCATGAAATTCTTCCACTCTTTCCAGCTCAGCCCGCCAGTTCCTCGGCGCGGCGGCGGGCAGCGGCGAGCGCTGCGTCGAACAGCGGCTGCATGCCGTCCTCGGCCATCAGCACCGAGAGCGCGGCGGCGGTGGTACCGCCGGGAGAGGTGACGTTCTGGCGCAGCCGCGACGCGTCGTCGGGGGACTGGTGCAACAATTCACCAGCCCCCGAGACCGTTTCCCGCGCGAGTTTCATGGCGAGGTCCGCCGGCAGGCCGAGCTTGCGGCCTGCTTCCGCCATGCACTCGACGAGATAGAACACATAGGCCGGGCCGCTGCCCGACAGCGCCGTCACGGCATCGATATCACCTTCGTCGGTCACCCATTCGACCGGGCCGCTGACCTTCAGCAGCGCCTCGACCTGCGCCTTCTGCTCGGCATCGACGCCGGCATTGGCATAGGCGCCGGTGACGCCGCGGCCGATCATCGCCGGCGTGTTCGGCATGGCGCGCACCATGGCGGCCTGGCCGAGATGCCTTTCGAGATAGGCGAGCGTCTTGCCGGCGGCAACAGAAACGACCACCGTCTTCGGCCCGACCAGCGTCTTCAAGGGCGGCAGCACGGCATCCATCGCCTGCGGCTTCACCGCCAGGAACAGCACGCCGGCGACCATGTCGGCGGGCGCGGCGGTCATGTGGCGGGCACCGGCATCGGCCATGATGGTGCGCATCGCCTCGGAGGGGCCGGGATCGATGACGACGACGGAGGAGCCGGGCACGCCGTTGCGCAGCCAGCCGGCCAGCATCGCGCCGCCCATGTTGCCGGCGCCGATCAGCACGATCGGACCGTTGGTGGAAGAAATGCTCATGGTCATGCCTCGCCTACGGTTTCGAACAGAACGGCGGCCAGCGCGTTCTTGGCGTCCATACCCGACCAGACGACGAACTGGAAGGCCTGATAATAGGCCTCGCAGGCTTCCGCCGCGCTCGACAGCAGCCGCTCGACCTGATGGTTGTTCGGCTCGGCGCCGCCGCACAGCAGCAGCGACTGGCGGAAGATCACCGCCTCCTCGTCAAGCCACAGGTCGAAATGCCCCATCAGCACCTGGCCGTTGATCTGCGAAAGGAGCCGGATCACCTCGTTGACCCGCGCATCCGGCACCTTGAGATCGAAGGCGCAGGCGACATGCAGGGCTTCGAAATCGGCCATCCAGGAAAAGGAAACGTGGTAATCGGCCCAGCAACCGGCGACGGTCATGGCGATCTCGTCCTCGCCGGACCGCTCGAAGGTCCAGTCGTTGTTGGCGGCCACGAATTCGATCATGTCGACCGGATTCGACTGGCGTTGAACTTCCATTTCCATCAGGCTCATGCAGCACCTTTTTGACCGGCGCGAAAACGACGCACCCGGCTTTTAAAAACCCGAGACACGCAAACGCCATCTGAACCGGAACGCGATCACTGACGATCCGGTCACGAGAGACGGGAATACACGGCTACAGCCCGTCGGAACCGCAACGGCCCCGTTTCGAATCATCATTTAAAATCAGTGTATAACGGCAGAGTCTCAAGACCAGCCCCCGAGGCGCGATTTGGCGCGGGGCCCTGTGGAAAGGTGCTGTGAATTTGATTCAGCACAAGAGTTTAAACGACTCTGGAAATTGGCTTTTTTGGGCATGTCCACAGGCCCAAAAAAATCTTGGATTCTTGATGATTTCGCCCGGCGAAACCATCGCCGGGCACCCCAGCGGCACTTACTTGCCGTCGGCGGCGAGGCGGGCTTCCAGGGCGTCGATGCGGGCGCGCAGCGCGTCGTTCTCGTCGCGGGCCTTGATCGCCATTTCGCGCAGCGCTTCGAACTCCTCGCGCTTGACGACGTCCATCTTGTTCAGCCAGCGCTCGGCCTGGACGTTGAAGGCGGTTTCCATCTCGCGGCGCACGCCCTGGGCAGCGCCGGCCGCATCGGTCATCAACTTGGCGAATTCATCCAGAACGCGGTTCGATCCGGTGGTCATGACGGGCTCCTTGCCTGTTGCCTGCGCCGCTCGAAATGTCGGGAAAGGCGGCCTGGAACGTGAGGTAGGGTGTGGATAGTAAGGATGCAAGGAGAATCGTCGCCGGCCGCCCTTCAAGCTTTGATGATCGGCCAAGTTTCGGCTTGACCCTCAAGGATTTGGCCGCCATTTTCCGCCGGACGAAACGGAACCGGACCCTTGCTGCTCGCGCCTCAACTCCTGTCGATCATGCCCTTTCCGGATATCGATCCGGTGGCGTTGCAAATCGGGCCGCTGGCGGTCCATTGGTATGGCCTGGCCTATGTCGCCGGCATTCTTCTCGGCTGGCTCCATGCCCGCCGGCTGGCGCTGAAGGCGTCGCTATGGCGCGGCGACGCCTCGCCGATCACGCCCACCCATCTCGACGATTTCCTTGTCTGGGCGGCGGCCGGCATCATTCTCGGCGGCCGCATCGGCTATATCCTGTTCTACGATCTCGGCCCGGTTCTGGCAGAGCCGGTCCGCGCCATCCAGATCTGGAACGGCGGCATGTCCTTCCATGGCGGACTGATCGGCACGACGCTCGCCATGATCCTGTTTGCGCGCCGCAACGCCATTCCGATGTGGAGCATGTTCGATATCGTCGCGGCGGTCGCACCCATCGGCCTGTTCTTCGGCCGCATCGCCAATTTCATCAATGGCGAGCTCTGGGGCCGGCTGTCCTCCATGCCCTGGGCGGTTATCTTCCCCAATGGCGGTCCCTTCGCGCGCCATCCGAGCCAGCTTTACGAGGCGGCGCTGGAAGGCATCATGCTGTTCGTCATCCTCAACCTCCTGATCCGCTTTGCCGGTGCGCTGAAACATCCCGGCATGGTCAGCGGCGTCTTCGTCGCCGGGTATGCGGTGGCGCGCATCACCGTGGAATTCTTCCGCGAGCCGGATGCGCAGCTTGGCTATCTCGCCGGCGGATGGCTGACCATGGGCATGGTCCTGTCGATGCCGATGGTTCTCATCGGCATCGCGATTGCGCTGCGCGCCCGGCGGGCCTGACAAGGGGAGCATGACGGCGTGACGACACAGCTCGGCGACACCATCAAGGCCCTGATCCGCGCGCATGGACCGATCAGCGTGACGGATTACTTCGCGCTTTGCCTCGCCCACCCCGAACACGGCTATTACCGCAGCCGCCAGCCCTTCGGACAGGGCGGCGATTTCATCACCGCACCGGAAATCAGCCAGCTCTTCGGCGAGATGATCGGCGTGTTCATGGTCCATGCCTGGCAGCGGCATGGGACGCCGGGCGATATCCGCCTTGTCGAGATCGGGCCGGGACGCGGCACGATGATGGCCGACATGCTGCGCGTCGTCGCCCGCCTTGCCCCCGATCTCTATGCCGGCATGAGCGTGCATATGGTCGAGACCAGCCCGAAGCTGCGCGACCTCCAGCGCCAGACGCTGGCCGCACATATCGGCAAGATCGACTGGCACGACTCCTTCGATGAGGTGCCGCGCGGCTTCATCCTGCTCGCCGCCAACGAGCTGTTCGACGCTATTCCCTTCCGCCAGTTCGTCAAGACGCCGACCGGGTTTCGCGAGCGCATGGTCAGTCTCGATGCCGATGACGAGCTGACCTTCTCGCTCGGCGTCGCCGGCATCGATCCGGCGCTTCTGCCGGCCGCACCCGCCGGCCTGCCGGACGGCACGATTTTCGAGATCGCGCCGGCCCGCGAGGCGGTGATGGGCACGATCTGCGCCCGGTTGCAGGAAATCGGCGGCTCCGCCGTGATTATTGACTACGGCTATACCGTCACCGCCTATGGCGACACGTTGCAGGCCGTGCGCCACCATGAATTCGACCCGCCGCTTGCCCATCCGGGCGAGGCCGATCTCACCAGCCATGTGGATTTCGACCGGCTGAGCCGCACTGCCGCCGCCAGCGGCGTCGATGTCAACGGCCTGATGCACCAGGGGGATTTCCTGCGCGGCCTCGGCATCGTCGAGCGGGCGCAGGCGCTCGGCCGCGACAAGGACCCGGCGACGCAAAACGAAATCCGCCTCGCGGTGGAGCGCTTGGCCGGCGAAGGCGCCGGCAAGATGGGCGAGTTGTTCAAGGTCTTGCTGCTCTCCCATCCGCGCATCGACCTGCGGCGGGTGCGCCCCGCCGGCGCAAGTTGAGGCCCGATTGACAGCCGGGCGGGCCTTGGGCCAAGCTGCCGCCACCCGTGGGGTGGTGATTTGCCCCGAACGCTCCATCCCGGGACACCGGCGCCGGGAACTATCAGAGGCAGCAGAATGCAGCATGAAACAGGGCCGCGCCCGATCGTCAGCGAGGCGCTGTCGGATACCGGCCGCATCCGCCACGGGTATTTCACCCGCCAAGGCGGCGTCTCCGAGGGCCTCTATCGCGGCCTGAACGTCGGCATCGGCTCGGCCGACAGCCGTGAACATGTCGGGGAAAACCGCGCCCGCGTCGCCGGCTGGTTCGGGGCGCCCGCCGAAAATCTGGTGACGCTCTACCAGGTGCATTCCCCCGATGTCGTTACGCTCGATGGCATCGAGGACTGGCGCCGTTACGGCGAGCGCCCCAAGGCCGACGCACTGGTGACCAAACGGCCGGGCCTGGTGCTTGGCGTGCTCAGTGCGGATTGCGGGCCGATCCTCTTCGCGGACCGGCAGGCCGGCGTCGTCGGCGCCGCCCATGCCGGCTGGAAGGGAGCGCTGACAGGCGTTCTCGAAAATACCGTCGAGGCCATGGTGGGGCTCGGCGCCGAACGCGAGCGCATCGTCGCCGTGCTCGGCCCCTCCATCGGCCGCGACAGTTACGAGGTCGGGCCGGAATTCGTCGAGCGTTTCCTGGCGCATGATCCGTCCTACGAGGCCTATTTCTCGCCCTCGCCGAAAGACGGGCATGCGATGTTCGACCTGCCGGGACTGACCGTGCGCCGGCTGCAACAGGCCGGCGTGCAGGCCGGCCAGCTCGGCCTCTGCACCTATGCGGATGCCGACCGCTTCTTCTCCTATCGCCGCACCACCCATGCGCGCGAACCCGACTACGGCCGCCAGATCTCGGCCATTGCCATCATGGAGGACTGACATGGCATTGCATTTCGAACGCGACGAATACGCCGCGCGGCTGGAGCGCCTGACCGCCGGCATGCGCGAGGAAAAACTCGACGCCATGCTGCTCTTCGCCCAGGAAAGCATGTACTGGCTGACCGGCTACGACACCTTCGGCTACTGCTTCTTCCAGTGCCTGGTGGTGAAGGCGGACGGCACGATGGCGCTGCTGACCCGCTCCGCCGACCTGCGCCAGGCCCGCCAGACCTCGATCATCGACAATGTCGTCATCTGGGTCGACCGGGTGAACGCCGACCCGACCTCGGATCTGAAAAACCTGCTCTCGGACATGGACCTGCTCGGCGCGAAAATCGGCGTCGAATACGACACGCACGGTATGACCGGCCGTATCGCCCGCCTGCTCGACCAGCAATTGACCGCTTTCGGCACGATCGTCGACGCCTCCTACCTCGTCAGCCGGCTGCGGCTGGTCAAGAGCCCGGCCGAGATCGCTTATGTCGAGCGCGCGGCGGCACTGGCCGACGATGCGCTCGATGCCGCCCTGCCGCTGATCGGCCCCGGCGCCGACGAGGCCGATATCCTGGCGGCCATGCAAGGCGCGGTGTTTGCCGGCGGCGGCGACTATCCCGCCAATGAATTCATCATCGGCTCGGGGGCCGACGCCCTGCTCTGCCGTTACAAGGCCGGCCGCCGCAAGCTGGATACCGAGGACCAGCTGACCCTCGAATGGGCCGGCGTCAGCGCCCATTACCATGCGGCGATGATGCGCACCGTGGTCATCGGCCAGCCGACCCACCGCCATCGGGAACTGTTCAGCGCCTGCGTCGAAAACATCCAGGCGATCGAGGCGGTGCTGCGCCCCGGCCACATCTTCGGCGATGTCTTCGACACCCATGCCCGCATCATGGACGAGCGCGGCCTGACGCGGCACCGGCTGAATGCCTGCGGCTATTCGCTGGGCGCCCGCTTCTCGCCCTCCTGGATGGAGCACCAGATGTTCCATGCCGGCAATGTCGAGGAGATCAAACCCGGCATGTCGCTGTTCATCCACATGATCATCATGGATTCCGACAGCGGTACGGCGATGACGCTCGGCCAGACGTATCTGACGACCGACGACGCCCCGCGCGCGCTTTCCCGCCACGGGCTGGATTTCCTCAACCGGTAGACGCGGCACGAAAAGCATTGGCGGGGGAATTCCCCCGCCCGGAATTGACAGGCGGGGCATCGAGCGCCCATAAATCCGCCAGTGAACGAAAAACGCATCAATCCAAGGGAGGCGTCATCGGTGCACGGATCGAAAAAGGCTGTCGCCGCCCTTTGCTTTGCTTTCGGGCTTTCCGCCTGCAATACGACCGATGCGCTGACACCCCAGGCGGATATCCCCAATGCCGGCACCGCCCGCGCCGGCTCCGGGCCGGTGACCCAGGCCGACGCCGAACGGCTGGCCTCCGACAGCGCGCCGGACGCCGCCCCTGCCCGCCCGCCACGCCGCCAGGGCGCGCGCGGCGCCCAGAACACGCTGCAGGCTCAGGCCGAGGCGCTGCAGAGCGGCAATGCCGAGCAACCTGCCTCCGCCCCGGCGCAAACACCGCCCGCCCAGCCGGCCGAGACGGCGGCCGCCGCAAACGGTGAGGCCAGCATCCGCTTCCTGCCGATCATCGGCGCGCCGGTACAGGCGGTGACGCCGCTGTCGCGCCAGCTCGGGACCGATGCCCGCGCCAACGGCCTCGCCATCAAGGCGTCGGGCGATTCCAGCAGCCAGCATATCCTCAAGGGCTATTTCTCCGCCTTTTCGGACGGATCGCAGACGACGGTCGTCTATGTCTGGGACGTTCTCGACGGCAACGGCGCGCGCCTGCACCGCATCCAGGGGCAGGACAGCGTGCCCGGCGGCGGGCCCGATCCCTGGGCAAACGTGCCCGCCTCGGCCATGCAATCCATAGCGACGAAAACCATCCAGGAGTATATGCGCTGGCGCAGCCAACATGCCGGCTGACGCGAGTCATGAAAATTGTCGCGATGTTTTACAGAAGAAAACAACGACGGGCGTTTCTAGCCCCTTGCATTCGCAAATCGGGGCGTTAATAAGCGCCCAACAGCACGGACACACGAGGCGGGCCAAAATGAAGGTTTTCGCAGGCAATTCGAACCGGCATCTCGCCGAAGCGATCTGCAAACATCTTAATGTTCCCCTGGGCAAGGCCAGCGTCAGACGGTTCGCCGATCAGGAAATCTTCGTCGAAATCCAGGAAAACGTGCGCGGCGAGGACGTTTTCGTCGTCCAGTCGACCTCGTTCCCGACGAACGACCACCTGATGGAATTGTTGATCATGATCGACGCGTTCCGCCGTTCGTCGGCGCGCCGCATCACTGCCGTGATTCCCTATTTCGGCTATGCCCGCCAGGACCGCAAGCCCGGCCCGCGCACGCCGATCTCGGCCAAGCTGGTCGCCAACCTGATCACCGAGGCCGGCGCCGACCGCGTCCTGACGCTCGATCTTCACGCCGGCCAGATCCAGGGCTTCTTCGATATCCCGACCGACAACCTCTATGCCGCGCCGATTCTCGCCCGCGACGTCAAGGAACATTACGACCTGAAGAACCTGATGGTCGTCTCGCCGGATGTCGGCGGCGTGGTCCGCGCCCGCGCGCTCGCCAAGCGTCTCGACTGTCTGCTGGCCATCGTCGACAAGCGCCGCGACCGTCCGGGCGAGTCGGAAGTCATGAACATCATCGGCGAGGTTCACGGCAAGGACTGCATCCTGATCGACGACATCGTCGATTCCGGCGGCACGCTCTGCAACGCGGCCGAGGCCCTGCTGAAGAACGGCGCCACCAGCGTTACCGCCTATATCACCCATGGCGTACTTTCGGGCGGTGCGGTCAACCGCGTCACCTCCTCGAAGCTGCGCGAACTCGTCATCACGGATTCGATCCAGCCAACCACCGCCGTGCAATCCGCGCCGAACATCCGCGTGATCTCGACGGCGAGCCTGCTTGGCGAAGCGATCAACCGCACCAGCCACGAAGCCTCGGTATCGAGCCTGTTCGACTGAGAATTTCTCCGTTTCCAAAGGAAAAGGCGCGTCCTCACGGGCGCGCCTTTTTCGATTCTCTCAGGGAATGCAATGACCGCCCGCTCCCCATCTGGCCAGACGGTACTCTCCCCCGCGTTTAAGGGAGAGGATCAGGCAAAAGGGCGAAGGCGCCGGGCAACCGGCCTCATTCCGGCTGCTGCTGCTCCGTCTCCGGCTGCGCGTCGGTCGCCGGCTCGTCCGAATCCTCCGGCGTGCCCAGCGCATCCGGTTCTTCCGTGCCGAGCGCTTCCGGCTCCTCATCGAGGGTATCCGGCCCCTTGACCTGCTGGCCGTTGATATCGACGGACCCGTCCTCGCGCACCTCGACCTCCCAGCGCTGCTTGCCGCCGCCGTCGTCCTTGGCAAAGCCCTTGGCCATCATCAGGCCGAAGGAGACCTGGTTGAGCTGCGGATCGGCCTTGGCGGCCTCCTGGATGGCGGCGATGGTGGCGTCGAAATTGCGCGCGATCACGGTCGCGGTCATCGATACCTGCTTGGTGTTTTCCAGCGCCGATGTGAGCTTGCCGGACATCTCGACGTCATAGGTCGGCGCGCGCGCCGCGATCCGGTCGAAGGTCATGGCCACCTTGCCGTCCGGGAAGATTAGCTTGACCAGTTCGGCGCCCTCGGCATCGCTGATCGGCTCCTTCTTGTTGAAATCCGCCTTTTCCAGGAATTTCCGCAAAAATTCGCCGATCTTCATGTCGGCCATGCTGAAGGAGACCTCGGTCTGCTGCGGCACCAGGCTGGCGTAAACAGACGGAACCAAGCCTGCCGGCAGGATCGGATCGGCAGCCTTCATCGACACCCCGAAACGCATCGCGTCGCCGGCCCCCGAAAGATTGAGGCCGTAATCGAAGGTCTTGACGCCGAAGCGCGCCTGCGCGGTCGCGACGTTGAGGTTGTTGAGGCGAATGTTCTCGTCGATGGACGAGGCGAAAGGCAACGCGGCGAGCGCCTTCGCCTTCAGTTCCTGCTGCTGTGCGTCGGTCAGGTCCTTGTGCTTCATGTTGTCGAGCACGAAGAAGACGAGATCGCGGATTTCGCGCAACATCGCGCCTTTCACCGTCGCGTCGAAGGCGATGGAGTCGGCGGAGATTTCCACCGGCGGCGTATTCGGCGAGACCACCTTCTCGTAAAAATCCGAAAGGGTGCCGCTGCCGGTGAAATCGAGCGCGCCGCCGGCCGCATCGGTGCTGGAGACGACATAATTCATGCCGCCGAAGCGGGCGTCGATCTGCTCGGTGCCGCCGGTGGTCGAAAGCTTGAGACCGGAGGCGGTAAACGTGCCGTTGCGCATATAGGCAATGGCCGGGTCGAACAGGCCGGTATAGCTGTAGTTCGAGATGATGTAGCGCATGGTCGCCGGTGCGTCGGCGATCTTGTAGCCGGCGGTGACGTCGAAGTTGCCGTCGCCTTCGACCTTCCACAGATCCTTCTCGGCCGGCGTTGCGAACACCGTGAAGGGTTTCAGGCCGGTCACCGTCGTTTCCGGCGGCAGCTTGCCGGCGAGAAGCTTCATGATATCGGTGACGATCTCGTAGCGGCCGGTGGCCGGCTTGACCGACAGAAAGCCGGTATCGAGCAGATCCTTGGGCAGGTAGTGCGTCAGGCTGGCTTTGAGCTTGTCGGCGCCGGCCTGGTCGATATCGGCCGCCTGCGTCGTGCCGCAGGCGAAAAGCGCGCCCGCCAGGCACATTGCGGCCGAAGTCTTACGCTGCATGATGCTTCTCCTTGTTGCAATCAGCGGTATTGTGCGAAGGAGGAGGGAGGGCTGTCAACGTGAAAGCGTCCGGAACAACAGGCAAAACGGCACGGATCGGCAAAACCCGCGCAAGGCTTGCCTTATCGGGCATTGTGTATTATAGCCCGCCCGTCCGCGCAGACACCCTTGGAGGCACCGCGGATGAGAAGGTTTTCGGACCGTCTCCGGTCCAGCGGAACACAGGCATCTTGCCACCGCCGGGCTCTCCAAACAACCTCGAAAGGATATGCCATGAGCCACGCATCTTACGAGCTCAAGGCCGAGGCGCGCGAACGGGTCGGTAAGGGGTCCTCCCGTGAACTTCGCCGCAACGGTTTCATTCCCGCTGTCATCTATGGTGACAAGCAGGCCCCGATTTCCATCGCGCTGTCGACCAACGAAGTCACCAAGCGCATCCATGGCGGTGGTTTCATGACCACGGTTGCCGTCATCGACGTCAACGGCGAGAAGATCCGCGTCCTGCCGAAGGACTATCAGCTGGATCCGGTGCGCGACTTCACCATGCATGTCGACTTCCTGCGCGTCTCCGCCGACAGCCAGGTCACGGTTCAGGTTCCGGTTCACTTCATCAACGAAGAGAAGTCGGCCATCAAGACCGGCGCCGTGCTGAACGTCGTTCGTCACGAAGTCGAGCTGCACGTTCCGGCCAACGACATCCCGGAATTCATCACCGTCGACCTGTCCGGCTTCAAGGTCGGCGATGCCGTTCACATCTCGCATGTGAAGCTGCCAGCCAACGCCTCGCCCGTCATCGGCGACCGCGACTTCACGATCGCCACGATCGTTGCCCCGGCCGGCGGCATGGCGGAAGAAGCCAGCGAGTAATAGCCGCTTCCGTTTGAACGCCTATAAGGCGTCCTGCCCCGGCAGGGCGCCTTTTTGCTTTGTCGCATTTCCGGACGGAAAACCGCTTTCCTGGAATTGCTCCGGAACTCAAAGAGGAGTCCGTTCATGCTCGTCATCGCCGGCCTCGGCAATCCCGGCAGTCAATATGCCGGCAATCGTCACAATATCGGTTTCATGGCGCTCGATGCCATCCAGCGCCGCCATTCCTTTTCGCCCTGGTCGAGAAAGTTCAAGGGCGAGATCTCGGAAGGCGAACTGGGCGGCGAGAAGGTGCTGCTGATCCGGCCGCTGACCTATATGAACCTGTCCGGCGAGGCCGTCGGCGAGGCAATGCGCTTCTACAAGCTGGCCCCCAAGGATCTCGTCGCCATCTACGACGAGCTCGACCTGCCCGCCGGCAAGGCGCGCATCAAGACCGGCGGCGGCCATGGCGGCCATAACGGCATCAAGTCGCTGGACGCCCATTGCGGCAAGGACTATCGCCGCCTGCGCCTCGGAATCGGCCATCCCGGCATCAAGGAAGCCGTGGTCGGCCATGTGCTCGGCGATTTCGCCAAGGCCGACGCCGCCTGGCTGGAGCCGCTGCTCGACGCTGTCGCCGACAATGCCGCCATGCTGGTCAAGGGCGAGGATTCGCAATTCATGAACCGCATCACGCTGGCGACCGGCGGCAAGCCCGATGAGGCCAAGCCGGCGCCCGCCCCGAAGAAGCCGGCGGGACAGTCGCATATTCGCCAGGCGCGGCCGAATGCGGCGACAAAGCCCCTGCCCGCCTCCGGCCCGATGGCGGACATGCTCAAGCGGATGTTTTCCAAGAAGGGTGAGGATTAGGCCCTATTCTTCCGGCTCCGCCGTGAACAGCAGCGGAAAGCCCGCCTCCTTGCCGAGATCGGTCGCTTCCTTCGCCTTGGTCTCGGCGACATCGCGCGGGCAGACGGTGACGACGCAGGAGCCCTTCTGATGGGCGGTGATCATGATGCGCCGCCCCGCTTCCTCGCCAGTGCGGAAAACCGCTTTCAGCACCATGGTGACGAAATCGCGCGGCGTATAATCGTCGTTGAGCAGGATGACCTTGTAGAGCTTGGGGCGTTCGACCCTGGGTCTGGTCGCCAGCTTCGGTTTCAACTGGGTGCTGCTGCCGGCCATGAGCTTCCCCTACGTCGAAAAATGGACCTGTTTCGACGATATTGCCCCGCCCGGCGTCCTCGGGCAAGGTTTTCGGCCGCAAGGCTTGACCTTCCCCCGGCCATTCCGCAAAAGGCAGCACAGACAGTTTTCCAGAAACGGGTTTCAAGACCATGGGCTTCAAATGCGGTATCGTCGGCCTGCCGAATGTCGGCAAGTCGACCCTCTTCAATGCACTGACCAAGACGGCCGCCGCGCAGGCCGCCAACTATCCTTTCTGCACCATCGAGCCGAACACCGGCGAGGTTGCCGTGCCCGATCCGCGCATGAAGGCGCTGGCGACGGTCGCCGGCTCCAAGGAGATCATCCCGACCCGCATCTCCTTCGTCGATATCGCCGGCCTGGTGCGCGGCGCATCCAAGGGTGAAGGCCTCGGCAACAAGTTCCTCGCCAATATCCGCGAAGTCGATGCCGTGGTGCATGTGCTGCGCTGCTTCGAGGACGACGACATCACCCATGTTGAGGGCCGCATCAACCCGGTGGGTGATGCCGATACGATCGAGACCGAGTTGATGCTCGCCGACCTCGAAAGCCTGGAGCGCCGCGTCGAGCAGACCCGCAAGCGCGCCACCGGCAAGGACAAGGAGTCCATCGCCCAGCTTCCGATCATGGAAGCCGTGGTCAAGCTTTTGAACGAGGGCAAGCCGGCCCGCCTTCTCCTGAAGACGCTGGCGCCGGAAGAGATCGAGATCCTCAAAGGCCTCAACCTGCTGACCTCGCATCCGGTTCTCTACGTCTGCAACGTCGCCGAGGCGGACGCCGCGACCGGCAATGCCCACACCGCAGCCGTCGCCGCCATGGCCAGGGAACAGGGCGCCGAATGCGTCGTCATCTCGGCCGCCATCGAATCCGAGGTCGCCCAGCTTCCGGAAGAAGAGTCGGCCGAATTCCTCTCCGCGCTTGGCCTAGAGGAAGCGGGCCTCGACCGGTTGATCCGCGCCGGCTATCACCTGCTCGATCTCATCACCTATTTCACTGTCGGCCCCAAGGAAACCCGCGCCTGGACCATCGTGCGCGGCACCAAGGCCCCGCAGGCCGCCGGCGTCATCCACACCGATTTCGAACGCGGCTTCATCCGCGCCTTCACCATCGCCTATGACGATTACATCGCCTACAAGGGCGAAGTCGGCGCCAAGGAAGCCGGAAAGGGCCGCGACGAAGGCAAGGAATATGTGGTGCAGGACGGCGACGTCATCCACTTCCGCTTCAACACCTGAGTCGAAGCCTCACCTGCCTTAAAATCGCTGCCGCCTCTCACCGAAGAGGCGGCAGTTTTTCTTTAAAGATCAGCGGTAGCGGCGTGACCGCGAAGCGACGGAAATGCGGCCAGCCGACGCCGATGGTCAGCACCACCAGCCCGACGATCAGCAGCGTCGCGAAGACATAGGTTTCCGGCGCGGCCGCCGTCTTCTGCAAGAGGCTTGCGGTCGCCAGCCCCAGCGATACCAGCCCCGATGTGACGAAGGCACGTCGGTCGATGACCAGGCCTATGGTCATGAACACCGCAACGATAGCGACGACGATCAACGCATCCGGCAGGCCTTTTTCAGCGTTGAACAGGGCGCCGTTATTGAAATCGCCGAGGAAAACCAGGGCCAGCATCGCATAAAGCAGCGCCGGCGCCGCCGCTAGATGCAGCCAGAACGCGACATCCGAGCGCCGCGTCACCCGGAAGCGATCGGAGAGATCGTAGCGCATCGCCACCGCAAACAGCACCAGGGCACCGGCGAAGAAGATCGCCGCGGAGAGCGACGGATGCACGCTGATGAAGTCCGCCTGTCCGCTTGCCCGCGAGAGCCCGAGGAACAGCAGTCCGGCCGCGATAGCCACCAGCGACACGATCCACAGGCTGAGCGCCAACGGAATGCGATAACGCAGATAGAAAGGCGCCATCAGCAGCGCAAAGGGCGCCATGGTCAGCACGAAATGCAGCATCGGATCCGCGTCCGGCGCGAGCCTGTCCTCGAGCATCACGATGCTGGCCATGAAGATCCAATGCGCGAAAATCAGCGTCAGCACCACCGCCGGCAGGGCCAGCCGCTGCCGCCGCACGAGGATTTCCGCAAGGACGATCACTGCCGGCAATACGCCGAACAGCGAGCCCACGCCCCATATTCCGGCCATGACGATGCAGACGCCGATCGTGATCAGCACATCGTGAAAGCCGCGAATGAAGCGCGGCGCTTCGGTATCCTCCACTGGCGCGACCACATGCGCCTCGCCGGGCCCGGCAATGTCGCCCAAGGCTGCAGATGGCGGCCGGAGCACGACACCGCGCGCCTGC
Organism: Rhizobium sp. YJ-22; assembly: GCF_029601685.1. Classification (NCBI taxonomy): domain Bacteria; kingdom Pseudomonadati; phylum Pseudomonadota; class Alphaproteobacteria; order Hyphomicrobiales; family Rhizobiaceae; genus Rhizobium; species Rhizobium sp. YJ-22. The sequence goes on from NZ_JARRIR010000002.1 coordinate 461,026, forward strand.
ATATAGGGCAAAAGCGCGCCGGCCTGGTCACCGGAGATAATGCCCTCGCCGGCGGCGCCGTCGAGCACGGATTTCAATGTCTGCATGAATAAGGCCCCATAAAGCATTTCCAGGAACAGTGCGAAGCGGTTTTCCTTCGGAAATGCGAAAAAGCAAAGGGTGAGATGCGTTCTCACGATTCAGAGAAAGCGGGAATGCTCAATTCGGCGCCACCTTACCCGGACGCAACGCTTTGACAAGGCCATGCACCCTTGCCAAACCACGCCGCCCTCGCCATTGTGCGTCGCAAACGGGACGGATATGCACGTGACGACATACACTTATGAAGACTTTACGCCCGGCCGGGTCTTTCCGCTCGGGCCGATTGCGGTAACGGCGGCCGATATCATTGAATTCGCCAGGGAATTCGACCCGCAACCGATGCATCTCGACGAAAACGCCGGCAAGGACAGCATTCTCGGCGGCCTCGCCGCCTCCGGCTGGCACACCAGCGCGCTGACCATGCGGATGATGATCGACAGCTATATCCTGAATTCCACCTGCCAGGGTTCGCCGGGCATCGACCTGATGGACTGGAAGAAGCCGGTGCTGGCAGGCGATACGCTGTCCGGCCGCTCGGTGGTGGTCAGCGCCCGGCCTTTGCATTCGCGCCCCGGCATCGGCGTCGTCAAGCTGCGCCACGAGACCGAGAACCAGCATGGCGAACTGGTGGCGCTGTCGGAAAATTCCGTGATGTTCCGCATGGCGACAAGCCCGGAGGCCGGCGCATGAGGATGCAGGATCTCTATCCGGACATGCGGCTGGAACTGGCCACCAAGCATTTCAGCGCCGAGGACATCATCCGCTTCGCCCGCCGTTTCGACGGCCAGCCCTTCCATATCGATGCGGAAGCGGCCAGGAGCAGCCTGTTCGGCGGCCTGTGCGCGTCCGGCTGGCACACATGCGCCCTATGGATGCGCAGTTTCCTCGATTTCTGGAAAGAAGAATGCCGACGGCTGGAAGAGCGCGGCATCGCACCGCCAAAACTCGGTCCTTCCCCCGGCTTCCGCGACCTTCGCTGGCTGCGCCCGGTCTATGCCGGTGATGACATCACCTATTTCGTGACCCTGAAGGCCAGCCGAGACCTATCCTCGCGTCCCGGCTGGATCATGAACACCATCCTGTGCGAAGGCGCCAACCAGAGCGGCGATCTCGTCGTGCGCTTCGAAAGCACCGTGCTGGAATTTTCCTGAGATAAAGCGGGGTCAATGCCCGCTGAACTCGACCAGCGTGCGCACTTCCACGCCGAGCGCTTCCAGCTTCTGCCGGCCGCCGAGGTCGGGCAGGTCGATGACGAAGCAGCAGGAGATGACGTCGGCGCCGATCTGGCGCAGAAGCTGCACCGCGCCGACCGCGGTACCGCCGGTGGCGATCAGGTCGTCAACCAGGATCACCTTGTCGCCGGGCTGCACCGCATCGCGATGGATCTCCATCTCGTCAACCCCGTATTCGAGGCTGTAGGCGATTCGCACCGTTTCGTGCGGCAGCTTGCCCTTCTTGCGGATCGGCACGAAACCGGCCGAAAGCTGGTGGGCGACGGCGCCGCCGAGAATGAAGCCGCGCGCCTCCATGCCGGCGATCTTGTCGATCTTGGAACCGACATAGGGGTTCACCAATTCGTCCACTGCGCGGCGGAAAGTGCGCGGATTGCCGAGCAGTGTGGTGATATCGCGAAAGATGATGCCCGGCTTGGGATAATCCGGGATGGAACGGATCGAGCTGGCGAGATCCGAAGCAGTCAAGGTCATGAAAACACTCATCCGTGTCTTGATCGGGCACCTCCGGCAGCAGCCGCGCCGCAGGCGCGTTTGCCGGACATGCAACCGGGTTACGCCAGACACTATCAATTGCGGACCGGCTGGCCAAACAAAAAAGGCGGCCTGCAGGCCGCCTTTTTCAAACCGGAAACCTGAACGTCTCAGTGTTCCTTGTTGGCGTAGACCGACTTTTTCGTCAGATAGACGAGGCCGGTGAAGATCACCAGGAAAACCATGACCATGAAGCCGGTCCGCTTGCGCTCTTCCAGATGAGGCTCGGCGGCCCACATCAGGAATGCGGCGACATCCTTCGCATACTGGTCGACCGTCTGCGGCGTGCCGTCTTCATAGGTGACCTGGTCGTTGCTGATCGGCTGCGCCATGGCAAGCGCCGCGGCGTTGGCGAAATACGGGTTGTAATGCGTGCCCTCGGCCACTTCGACGCCGGCCGGCGGATCCTGATAGCCGGTCAGCAGCGAGTAGATGTAATCCGGCCCGCCTTCCTGATACTGCGTGAAGATATCGAAGATGAACTGCGGGAAGCCGCGAGTAACGCCGCGCGCTTTGGCGAGCAGCGACATATCGGGCGGAGCCGCACCGCCGTTTGCGGCGGCGGCCGCTTCCGGATTCGGATAGGGCGACGGGAAGTGATCCGACGGGACCGCCTTGCGGGTGAACATTTCACCGTCGCCGTTCGGACCGTCCTGCACTTCGTAATTGGCGGCGAAAGCCTTCACCTGGGCATCGGAATAACCGAGATGCTCCAGCATGCGGAACGGCACCAGGTTCATCGAATGACAGGCGGAGCAGACTTCCGAATAAACCTTCAGCCCGCGCTGAAGCTGAGCCTTGTCGTAGTGCCCGAACGGGCCGGCAAAGCTCCAGCTTTCCTGCTTGGGATGATGGATCGGATAATGCGGCGTGCCGCCTTCCGCATGTGCATCCCCCTTCGCCTCTTCGGCGAAGGCAGGAGCCGCAAAGCCGATGATGGCGACGACAGCAAGCGACAGGATGCTTGTTACAAGCTTTTTCATGATGTGATTCCCTCTCAGTCGCTTGTCTCAGGCCTTCGCCGTCGCCGCGTTCTTTTCCAGAACCGCTTCGGTGATGGAGTTCGGCAGGCGGCGCGGCGTCTCGAACAACCCCAGCAGCGGCATCACGACGATGAAGAAGCCGAAGTAATAGAGCGTGCCGAGCTGCGACAGGACGACGAAGATGCCTTCCGCAGGCTGGGCGCCGAGCCAGCCGAGCATGATGGCGTTGGCGACGAACAGCCAGAAGAACAGCTTGTACCACGGGCGATAGACAGCCGAGCGGACCTTCGAGGTATCGAGCCAGGGCAGGAAGAACAGGATGATGATCGCACCGAACATCACCAGAACGCCGCCAAGCTTGGAGTCGATCGGGCCGACGTTGAAGGTGATGGCGCGCAGCATCGCGTAGAACGGCAGGTAATACCATTCCGGAACGATGTGGGCCGGCGTCTTCAGCGGGTTGGCCATGACGTAGTTGTCGGGATGGCCGAGATAGTTCGGCATGTAGAAGACGAACCACGCATAGACGATCAGGAAGACCGAGACGCCGAGCGCATCCTTCAGCGTCGCATAGGGCGTGAAAGGCACGGTATCGGTCTTGGTCTTGACCTCCACGCCGGTCGGGTTGGTCTGGCCGGTGACGTGCAGGGCCCAGACGTGCAGCACGACGACGCCGGCGATCATGAAGGGCAGCAGGTAATGCAGCGAGAAGAAGCGGTTCAGCGTCGGCTGGTCGACCGCGAAGCCGCCGAGCAGGAACTGCTGCAGCCATTCGCCGACCCACGGGAAGGCCGAAAAGAAGCCGGTGATGACGGTGGCGCCCCAGAAAGACATCTGCCCCCAGGGCAGGACGTAGCCCATAAAGCCGGTCGCCATCATCAGCAGATAGATGACGACGCCGAGGATCCAAAGGATTTCGCGCGGTGCCTTGTAAGAACCGTAATACAGGCCGCGGGCGATATGCAGATAGACGGCGATGAAGAAGAAGGATGCGCCGTTGGCATGCATATAGCGCAAAAGCCAGCCGTGATTGACGTCGCGCATGATCTTCTCGACGGACACGAAGGCGACCGACGTGTCGGCGGCATAATGCATGGCCAGCACGACCCCGGTCAGGATCTGCACGACCAGCATGACGGACAGCATGGCGCCGAACGTGTAAGCATAGTTCAGGTTGCGCGGAACCGGATAGGCGACAAAGCTGTCATAGACAAGACGCGGCAATGGCAGGCGGGAATCGATCCACTTTTCAAGGCCGGTCGCTGGTTGGTAACTTGAATGACCACTCATAGAATCAGTATCCCCTTAACCGATCTTGATCACTGTATCTTTGACGAAAGAAAAGGTCGGCACGGCCAGGTTCATCGGCGCCGGACCCTTGCGGATTCGACCGGCCGTATCGTAGTGCGAACCATGGCAGGGACAGAACCATCCGCCGAAGTCCCCGGCCTGTCCGAGCGGAATGCAGCCCAGATGGGTGCATACGCCGACCATGATGATCCAGTTCTCCCGGTTCTCCCCGGCAGAGCGATCGATATCGGTCGCCGGTGCGTCGGCCGCGATATTGGCGTTGCGCGCGATCGGATCCTTGAGGTCGGAAAGCTCGACAGCCTTGGCTGCCTTGACCTCGTCGTCCGTGCGGTTGCGGATGAAGACGGGCTTGCCGCGCCATTTGACGGTCAGGGACATGCCGGGCGTCAGGCTGGAGACGTCGACCTCGATGGCGCCGAGCGCCAGCGTCGACGCATCCGGGCGCATCTGGTCGATGAACGGCCAGGCAACCGAAACGGCACCGACGGCACCCGCCATCCCCGTGGTCAGATACAGGAAATCACGGCGAGTAGGCTCGCCAAGGGTTTCGCTTGTCGTCTCGTGTTCGCTCACGGCTAAACCATCCTCTGCGCAAATCTTCGCAATAACGCATTGCCCCCAAACCGGCGAATCCGAGCGGACACAATTCGGCCACAGATTCCCCGGCAATCCGGCGCGTTCTATGCTTGATCGCAAATTATGTCCAGTGTCGACAAGGGCTCCGGGCACTATGTCGCGGAATTCGGACACACTTTTTTCAACGTCTTTGATTTCGGGCAACTCCCAGGCCAATTTTGCGGCGATTTCATCGGGATGCCGCCGAAGATCGAGCAAACGAAGAATCGCCGGCCGATGCCCGATGGGGCCCTGCCGCATTGCAAGCCGGCAATCGGGCGTGGTATCGCGGCTCCTGACCCGCCCCTTGTTTCCCCGCCGGACAAACGCCGATGAGATCGACCCTGTATTGCGTGTTGTGCGTGCTGCTGACGCTGGTGCTGGCGGCCTGTTCGCTGCGCTACCTGCGCGAATCCTGGCCCCTGTCCTTTCTCTATAGCCTGCAATTGCATGCCACGCTCGCCTGTCTGGCCGGGGCGGTGGTTGCGCTCGCCTTGCGCCGGCATGTCTACGGTGTCTTCCTGCTGGCCTGGGCGGCGGCGCTGGTCGTGCATGCGCTGATCATGCTGCAGGAATTCCGCCGCGACCCCAGCCCGCAGGCGCTGGCGGCACCGCATTTCAGGCTGCTGTCCTTCAACATCATGGGCGACAACAGCGAGAACGGCGAAAGGATCGCCGACTATATCCTCTCCTCACGCGCCGATGTGGCGGTGATCCTGGAAGCGAGACCGCTGTTTTCGCAGCTCGATCGCCTGGCGCGCCTCTTCCCGCACCGGATCGGTTGCGAGACCGGCGGCGAGGATTGCGACCTGCTGCTCCTATCGCGCCGCCCCTTCGTCGAGACGATGAAGGCCAGCCTCAGTGACCTGCGCCGGAACCGGTTTGCGCTCGCCCGCATCGAATTCGCCGGCCAGAAGCTGAACATTGCCGCTACCCACCTGACAAAGCCCTATTACGACCATTATCATGACGAGGAACTGTACAATCTGGGCGAGCTGATCGAGGCGGCGGAGGGGCCGCTGCTGGTCGCCGGCGACTTCAACTCCGATATAATCGCGCCCGACATGCAGGCCTTCATCCGCAATGGCGGCCTGACCACGGCGCCGAGCGAACCGCGCACCTGGCCGATCCGCGCCGGCGCCTATGGCATCGCCATCGACCACGTCTTTGCAAGGCAGCCGGCCGAACTGATCGAGACACGACGCATCCCCGACGCCTTCGGCTCGAACCATTACGGACTGGTTTCGCAATTCGCCATTGCAGCGCCAAACATCACGAACGACGCGCAAAAAGCGCCGTAACACCCTAAAAATATTGCATGATTCACCTGAAGCCTGTCACGTCTTCAGAAATTATGCAGTGCAGGAGCCGGCTGTGGTTCACCGCCCTCCTCGTCGCCAAAATCGGCCGCGATCATGCCGCCGGACTGGCGAGACCAGAGGTCGGCATAAAGTCCGCCACGGGCGATCAGATCCTGATGCGTGCCTTGCTCGACGATGCGGCCGCGATCCATCACTACGAGACGGTCGAGGCTGGCAATGGTCGACAGGCGGTGGGCAATGGCCAGCACGGTCTTGCCCTGCATCAGCTTTTCCAGATTGGACTGGATCGCCGCCTCGACCTGCGAATCCAGCGCCGAGGTCGCCTCGTCCAGCACCAGGATTGGCGCATCCTTCAGCATGACACGGGCAATCGCGATACGCTGGCGCTGGCCGCCGGAAAGTTTCACACCGCGCTCGCCAACATGAGCATCGAAACCCTTGCGGCCGCGCTGATCCTGCACCTGCCCGATGAAGCGGTCGGCTTCGGCCCTGCGCACGGCCTCGAGGAGTTGCTCCTCGCTGGCATCGGCGCGGCCGAAGAGAATATTGTCGCGGATCGAGCGGTTGAGCAGCGCCGTATCCTGCGTCACCATGCCGATATGGGCGCGCAGCGAGCTTTGGCGCACACCGGCGATATCCTGTCCGTCGATGAGGATACGGCCGCTTTCGAGATCGTAGAAACGCAGCAGTAGGTTGACCAGCGTCGACTTGCCCGCCCCCGAGCGGCCGACGATGCCGACCTTTTCGCCCGGACGGATGGTCAGCGACAGGTCGTCGATGACGCCCTTGCCGCGCCCATAATGAAAGGTGATGTTTTCGAAACGGATTTCCGGCTGCGTCACCTTGAGGTCACCGGCATCCGGCCGGTCGACGAGGCGGATCGGCTGCGAAATCAGTTCGGCGGAGTTCTGGATGGTGCCGAGATTGCGCATGATGGCGTTGAACTGGGTCATCATGCGCCCGAGCAGCATGTTGAGGCGCAGCACCAGCCCCAGCGTATAGGCAACGCCGCCAGCCGTCATCGCGCCAGCAAACCACAGGTCGATCGAGAGGAAGCCGATCGTTGCGATCATCAGGCCGGAGAGGAAGGAAAGCGCGATGCGCACACCGGTGATATGCCGGGTGAAGGCGATCACCGCCTGCTGAAAACGGTCGAAGCCGTCGCGCACATAATGGTCGTTGTCGGTCTCGCGGCCGAAGAGTTTCAGCGTCTGGATATTGGCATAGGAATCGACCAGCCGCCCGTTCAGCATCGAAGACGCCTCGGCCGAGGCGCGGGCGAGACGACGGATGCGCGGCACGAAATGGCGGGCGATGAAGCCGAAACCGACCAGCCAGACCGCGATCACCGCCGCCAGCCGCCAGTCGAGCGCCGCAACCAGCGCCATGGTCGAGAGCGCATAGATCAGGATGAACCAGACGACCTGCAACAGCGACACCATGAGATCGCCGGTCGCCTGCCCGCCCGCCCAGACCTTCGAGACGATGCGGCCGGAAAAATCGTTCTGGAAGAAGGAGAGCGACTGACGCGCCACGTGCACATAGGCCTGCCAGCGCATCATGTTGAAGAAGCCCGGAACGATGGTCTGCTCTTCCAGCAACGCATTCAGCGCCACCACCGTCATGCGCCCGACAAGCACGAACAGCGCCATGGCGGCCAGCGCCCCGCCATGCATGGCAAGCAGCCCGTCCCAGCCCGCCTCCTTCGGCGCGCCGTCCAGCATATCGACCAGCAGCCCGACTGACCAGAACAGCCCCGCCTCCACCATCGCCACCAGCCCGCCGACGACCAGCATGGCGAAAAACGGCGCCTTGGCCTGTCTCAGATAGAAGAGAATGAACCCGAGCGTCTCCCGCGGCGGCTGCAGATCGCCGCTACGCCGATAGGGATCGATCCAGTTTTCGAACAGCTGAAATATCGCGCGCATGATCATGCCGGCGATATAGGCCCTTTCCAACCCACCGACAAAGCATGGAGCGGATTATATTTTCGTAAGGTGTGTATCCGCCGCATGTTTCGGCATGCGCCGGGATCGAAACGGGACGCCCAAAATTCGACGATACCATTGCAATCGGACAAGTCATGCCATTTGACAATCGTCATGACCAGAGTCGATTTTTTCTTCTCTCAAAATCAATTCACAACCAATACGATCGAATAAACAATCATTGGTGTATAATTCTTTTCGGGATCGGAAGAAATCGATCAGCGCGATAAACTTTGACACAGGATATTATCGAACAATTTTGGGCGGATTAACTAATCCAACGTTTTACGATTGATTAACTAATTTGAACCTGGGTACATAGCTCCAAATGGTGTTCAGGGAGTATTAACCATGGCCAGCATCCAAGGTATCTATGTCGCATTGTTCGGGCGTCCTGCCGATCCGAGTGGTCTGGCTTATTTCAACGGCGTCGCCAAGAACGGTGCCGATCTCAGGGGCATCGGAGACCTGACGAAAACAAGCGAGTATCAAAGCCGCTTCACAGGCATGAGCAACGAACAGGTCGTCAATTCGATCTACAAGTCGCTGTTCGGTCGCGACGGCGAAAAGACCGGCATCGACTTCTTCCTCGCCAAGCTTGCCTCGGGTGAATTGACCATCAACAATATCGCGATTGCCATCCTTGATGGCGCGCAGGGCGATGACCTGGTTACCGTCAAGGCCAAGATCGACGCCGCCAACATCTTCACCAGCCATCTCGACCTGCAACTCGAAATCGACGCCTATAGGGGCAACACCGCCGCCCAGATCGGCCGCGATTTCATCACCGCGGTCACCAAGACCGATCCGGGCACTGCCGAAAAAGCCGATGCAGCGATCCTGAAGGTTGTTCAGAACCAGGGCCAAGCGCCTGTCGGCGATACAGGCACGGGCGGTAGCATTGGCGGCGGAACGCAGACCACGTTTGAAATTCACAAAAGCGCGCCGCCTTCGAATGACATGTCGAGAACCATGAGCGTGGATGGCATCAGCTTCGGCGGCAACGCCACCGGCGCAATCACCCTCGGCCAAACCGGCGGCATGGAAATGCCGATGAAGAAAATGGTCACGCCTGTTGACCTGCTATCGCTGGAGCCGACCATCGATTGGACACCGAAGCCGAGCCTGCTGACCGGCGAACGCAGCGGCGTGGCGGCAACATTTCCGGAAGGCTCCGTTGCGGTAAACTGGGCCGTACAGATTGCCAACAAAGCCTTGCCGGCGGATCTGGTGCTGAAAGACAACCTTCGCGTTTCAATGGATGCTGAAACGGCATCGACACATGAGATTGGTGGCGAAGGCTCCGTCTGTATTTCCGGCTCCGCAGGGACGCAGGCCATCCATGTGACGGCTTCGGGCAGGAACTCTATCGAAGGCGGTCTCAGCGCCGATACCATTGACATCGAAAGCGGTTCATCGGGCGTCGATAACATTCGGGTCAACGGCGTTACCGATCTCGCCGTTAGAACTGTCCTCGAAGCTGCCTCAGCCGCACGCGATGCTGTAGACGCAAGAACCGCCTTGAACAAGGCTGTAGAAGATCTGGCAGTCGCCGAGAAAGAGATAAAGGAAGCCAAGATTACGTTGCAGGTCGCCGAAGCGGCCGACAAGGTTGCTGATGCTTTGAGCAAAGCCGTAAGCTTGCTGGATAAGGAAATCAACAAGGTCTTTGCGCTTCTAGGCGTTAACCAGATAACGCTGCTCGGCCTGCGGACCTATATCGAAACAAGCAAGATCATTCCCCAGGATCTGAAGACAAACATTCTGGATGCTATTCCTGATGTAAAAGACTTCAAGCTGGCAAGCTTCCTCGACAAGGTTCACTCATATATCGATGAATATCAAAAGCAGGCGGATAATGCCAAAGCCAATGCGCAAACTGAGTTGAACAAAGCAAACGATAAATTGGACGACGCACAGGCCAAAAAGATTGCCGCGGCCGATGCGGAGACCTCAGAGAACAAAGTGAAATCCGACGCTGACCTCGCTCATGCCAAAGTGATCGCCGAAAGCGCCGTTGAGCCAATAAAACACGATGTTCACACCGACTCCGATATCGGCCACGAAGACAAGGTCTTCGGCTTCGATACCAAGATGGATCACCTCAGTCTGCCGGACCATAAGATTGTGGCCAATGTGCAGGGCCAAAGCTTCAGCTTTGGCGACAAAAGCTACAATGTCGACGTCGTTAACGGTATTGGACATGTGACCGACGCGAGCAATAAAATCTCTGTGGCGCTGTCCGGGGATCTGCTGAATGCCGCTCTTAAGTATCTCTCAAACGACAATGTCGTCAAACAGGGCGAAACCGTCGCCTTCGACTACATGGACGGCAACGAGACTGGCCTCTATGTCTTCCAAGGCGGCGACTATGGCAGCGATATCGGCATCAAGTTAGTCGGCCTGCATGCGCCGGATACCGCCGATGGTCCCGGCTTAGCTCAACTCCTCGGCTTCAGCATGCCGGTTTGAAGGACGTCCAATAATTGACAATCCGCCCGGCGGTATTACCGGGCGGATTTTTGTCGTTTACACTGCCAGCCTTCCGATCGGAATGATCTCCGGCGCATCCTCCGCCCACACCGCACCCTTCCAGTCCCCCAGCCAGCGCTCGACGCTCAGGCCCGCTTCGCCCGCCAGTTCCTCGATTTCCGCCCGCGACGCGAAAGCGAGGTGTGAGGAGGCGGAATCGGTGCGGTCGTCGACAAGGTGGCGGTAGTGCGTTTGGTAGGTGACGATGCCGGTTGAGGGATCGTGGGAGACGTCGTTCCACGCGAACATCTCGCCCAATTGCGGATGGGTGAATTGACGTTCCGAAAGCGCCGGCGTCCATTCGCGCCATTCCTCCAATTCCGGGTTGCGGCTGTCGAAGATGAAACGGCCCTGCGGCGACAGGTGTACCGCAATGGTTTTCAGGACGGCCAGTCGGTCGGCGCGGATCAGGAAAACCTGGAAGGCATGGCCGGTCATGACGATGAGGTCGAAGGTTTCGCCAAGCCGGACGCTGCGCGCATCAGCCGTCACCCATCTGGCCTTGTCGCCGCCTGGACGGGCGGCGGCGATATCCAGCATCGCCTGCGCCGGATCGACGCCGACGACGCGCGGCATGGTGGCTGCCATCGTCGCGCCGAACAGCCCGGTGCCGCAGCCGAGGTCGAGCAGGCTGGCGCAGCCTTCGGCCAATCCGCGGCAATAGCTGAGATCGTCGGCCCAGCCGTTGTCGATGTCGTAAAAGCGCGCCAGATCGGCATCGCGATACAGCCGGTCCTCGTCGGTCATGTGTCCCCTCCCTGGTTTTTGGTTGACGAGGCAGCGGATTATTCCGCCGCCTCGGTTTCCCCATCCTCGCCAGCCGCCGTCTGGTCGGCCAGAAAGCCGCCGGACTGGCGATTCCACAGGTCGGCATAAATGCCGCCTTCCGCGACCAGGCCGGCATGAGTGCCGGTCTCGATGATCGCGCCCTTGTCGAGCACGATCAGGCGGTCCATTTCCGTCAGCGTCGACAGGCGGTGGGCGATGGCGATCACCGTCTTGCCCTCCATCAGCGCGAACAGGTTTTCCTGAATCGCCGCCTCGACCTCGGAATCCAGCGCCGAGGTCGCCTCGTCGAGGATCAGGATCGGCGCGTTCTTCAGGAACACCCGGGCGATGGCGATGCGCTGGCGCTGGCCGCCGGAAAGTTTCACGCCGCGCTCGCCGACCTGCGCATCCAGTCCCTTGCGACCGTGCATGTCCTCGAGTCCGGAGATGAACTCCCAGGCATTGGCGCGCTTGGCCGCCTCGATGATCTCGGCATCGGTCGCCGAGGGACGGCCATAAGCGATATTGTCGCGGATGGAGCGGTGCAGCAGCGCCGTATCCTGCGTCACGACGCCGATGAGCGCACGCAGGCTGTCCTGCGTCACCGTCGAGATATCCTGCCCGTCGATGGTGATGCGGCCGGATTCGAGATCGTAGAAGCGCAGGAGCAGGTTCATCAGCGTTGTCTTACCCGCACCCGAGCGACCGACCAGGCCGACCTTCTCGCCGGCGCGGATATCCAGCGTCAGATCCTGAATGACGCCCTTGTCCTTGCCGTAATGGAAACGGATCCGGTCATAATGAATCGCCCCTTTCGGCGCGGCCAGCATCCGGGCATCGCCGGTATCGACGATGTCATGCGGCTTGGTCATCATGCTCATGCCGTCATAGACCGTACCGATGCTTTCGAACAGCGCCGAAATCTCCCACATGATCCATTGCGACATGCCGTTGATGCGCATGGCAAGTCCGATGGCGACCGCGATGGCGCCGACCGACACCGTGCCGTTCAGCCAGAATGCGATGCTCGCCGCCGAGATCGAAAACAGGGCGATGGCATTGTTGATGTCGACCAGGATGTTCAGCAGCGTGATCTGCCGCATCTGGCGATGCACCGTGCCGAGGAAGGCATCCATGCCGTTGCGGGCATAATCCTCCTCGCGCCCCGCATGCGAGAACAGCTTCACGGTGGCGATATTGGTATAGCTGTCGACCACGCGGCCGGTCATCATCGAGCGGGCATCGGCCTGCTCGCTGGAGAGACGGCGCAGCTTGGGAATGAAATGGCGCAGGATGAGACCATAGGCCACCAGCCACACGACGAGCGGGATCACCAGCCGCCAGTCGACGGCAAACACCAGCGCCAGCATCGATATGAAGAAGCTCGCCGCATAGACGAAGACGTCGATGATCTTCATCACCGCCTCGCGGATGGCGAGCGAAGTCTGCATCACCTTGGTCGAAACGCGGCCGGCGAACTCGTTGGCGAAGAAGGTCATCGAATGGCGCAGCAGGAAGCGGTGCATCTGCCAGCGGGCGATCATCGGGAAATTGCCGGCCAGAACCTGATGCATGGTCACGGTATGCACCGCCCCCGCCAGCGGCAGGCCGATGAGCAGCAGCGCCGCCATCCAAAACAGGTGGCGGCCTTCGTTCTGAAGGAAGGTGGCGCGGTCGGCCGAGGACAGCCAGTCGACGATATTGCCGAGGAACTGATAGAGAAACACCTCGAAAAGCGCGATCAGCATCGAGCAGAAACCGAGTAGCAGCAGCCAGGGCCAGGCGGGCTTCGTATAATGCCAGCAGAAGGCCACCAGCCCCTTCGGGGGCAGGCCGGGCTCCTCGGACGGAAACGGATTGAGTCGCTGTTCGAACCAGCCAAACATGAAAAGCTCCAATGATCCGTCCGGACAGGTTACCGCGACACGGCTAGGGCGTGGGGCGGCAGGGTCCGGAAACGATCGCGGGACACCTGTTCCCGGCGACGGATTGAAATGAAATCAGGAAAGAAAAAGCGAAGATTCGCTCGTTACGCCTGCCGCCATCCGGCAGCCTTTGGGAGGAGCAGGCGAATAACAATATCCATGGAACCCTCCCTGAAACGGCGTTGAAGATGCGGCTTTGTATCGCAGTCCAAAAGTTTTGCACAGAGGGATGGCGAAAAAATGTGCGGATTTCCTGAAGCCCGGCGCGCAGGCGTTGCAGCCCGGCCACAGGTCCCGCGTGCATGCCGGTCGATGCCGATCGCAATCTCCCATGTCGCGCCTTGCGTTTCAAATCGGCTATTTTCGTGCGTCGCCATCGCAAAACCGCTGCATGTTCTTGCGCGACATGCTTTATGCGCAGCGATAGTCTGAAGGAGACACCCATATGACGCGCCTGCGGATTGCGCTCTATCAGCCGGACATACCGGGCAATACCGGCACGGTCCTGAGACTTGCCGCCTGCCTCGGCCTCGGCGTCGATATCGTCGAGCCCGCCGGTTTCGACCTGTCGGATCGCAATCTCAGGCGCGCCGGCATGGATTACCTCGCTGCCGTGACCCTCAGCCGCCACGTCAACTGGGCCGCTTTCGAAGTTTGGCGGCAGGCCGAAAACCGCCGGCTGGTGCTCGCTTCGACCAAAGCAGCCGGGCGCTATACGGATTTTGCCTTCCGGCCGGACGATGTCCTGCTGTTCGGACGCGAAAGCGCTGGCGTGCCCGATGCCGTGCATGAGGCCGCCGATGCCCGCATCCTCATTCCCATGGTCTCGGGCCAGCGCTCGATCAATGTCGCGATGTCGGCGGCGATGATCGTCGGCGAAGCGCTACGCCAGACGATATAACGGCATATTTCAGCACATGCTTTAGGTGCATCGCAGCAAAGAGGTTGGCAATTGCGAACGGGTATGCGACACTATCGGAAGTGATCGCCAGCCCGGAGCCAGCACGCATGTTCCAGACCGCATTCACCTACAACCTGACGCGCTTTGCGCGCTTTCTCAGCTTGCCGGAGCGTCTTCAGCATGCGCCGCTGCGCAACCTGTCGCTGGAGCCGTTGCGGCAACGCAACACGGCCCTCGACGCCTTCTTCTACGATATCAAGGTCGTAACCCCGGAAGAGGCCTTCTACATCTCGGATTCGCTGGCCGCTGTCGGCTCTCTGCTGATCGTGCCGCCGAGCGGGGCGGGATCGCTGACGCTATGCGATACGCTCGATGAATTCTTCCTGCGCGGCGGGTCCGATGTCTCGGTGCTGGCGCTGGCCGGCGCCGGTGGCTCGGCGCTGGGCGCCGCCGCCTTCGCCCGCAATGTCGCCGATGCGGTGGGCAAACCGGTCGCCACCGTCGTACCCGGTTATGGTCTGGCGGATGCCATCGGAGAGGCCATGGGCGGTTCCTTCCTGTTCGGCTGGCTCGGCCAGGTGCGGCATGGTTTCGAAAGCATCGACGCGTTGTCCGGCCGGCCGCATTACGGCGTCGATCCGGAAAAGAACGCCGCTGCCGGCGCCTGCAAGGATCGCTGCCGCGACATGCAGACCGTTCTGGCGCTGCTCGCCGACCCGCGCGCGAAAATTGCGCTTTTCGCCGCCCATTCGCGCGGCAATAGCCTGCTTGCCGAGGCGCTGACCAAGCTCCGGGATATCGATGCCGCCCGCATCCAGGCGATCGCCGATACGGCGCGCATCGTCACCTTCGGCGGCAAGATCGCCATGCCGCCGGCCTTTACCCGCGTCATCGACGTCATCGGCCAGTGGGACTGGTATGGGGAGATGAATTCCCAGCCTTTCATCGCCACCGACCGCAAGGTCTCCGGCGCCTGGCATCACACCAACACCGATGTCCCCGGCCATATCGACGTCACCAATGTGCTGCGCGAGATTCTCGCCGCCGATCCGATCAGTGCGCCGGCGGAAACCGTGCCGGAACCGGTCGAGACCATCGCTGCCCCGGAAACGCCGCAAGTCAAGGCAGATGACGCCGCTCCGACCGACGACCACATCGCGGTAGAAGGCGAAGCGCCCGCCCTTCCCGCATCGATGCCGCTGACGGCGATCGCCACCATCGAAACGGCGCCGCTCGCCGAACCGGCGCCGCCGGCTCTGCCGATTTCCGTGCCCTTGCCGAAAAAGCCGGCCCTGCCGTCGAAAAGCCGCGCCCGCCGCGCCAAGCCGGCGCGCTGACCGCCGAAAAAAAGAGCCACGGTCCGCAAAGGGAACGTGGCCCTCAGGCGGAGGAACGGGGAGAAAGATCAGACAAGGCGTGAAGCGAATCGCCCAATCCCTTGCGGGAACTCGCGATTCCGCTTTCTTGACAGATCGGTTGCGGCAGCAGGTCGAGAAAAGAACAGATGCGGCCTCGGCCTCATGCCGCAGGATTCGGAACCGTCATGTTCCAAGGCCGTCATCTTGCAGCCATGATGACAAGGACCGGTTGCCAGAAAGTTTGCTGAATCGTTAAAATTCGAACGATCCCGTAAAATCCCTGATTTCGTCGGAAAACGCCTCAATCGGCGGAAGGCAGCCGGCGCATGGTGAATTCGATGCGATCGCCTTCGAGCTGGCGCCAGCTTTCCACCTCGGTCCAATAGGCGGCCTTCGGGAAGGCGTCAAACCATTCGCGCGCCTTGGCGCGGGCTTCCGGCCGTGTCAGCGTAAAGGTTTCGCGCACGAACTGGCCGGCGCCACGCTCGGGCGTCTGCTGGCGGTGACGGGCGATGCGCTGCCGCAAGCCGTCGAGGGACGGCGGTCCGGGAACCTTGGCCATACGATACCTCTCGTTTCAAAGATAATGCGGCATCGGGCCATTTGCGAGTCATTTCGCCGCTCACATTCGCGCCAGAGATGTCTTGCGGGCCGGCGGAGGCCGGGTATAAGGCGGCAAACGGGGTTTGGCCCGAGGAATCGCCGGGAGTGAAAGATGGAAAGACCGCAATTGCCGCAGGGCCTGCCGGAAGACATCGAAAACAAGAAGGCGGAGGCGCGCGCTTGGTTCGAGGGCCTGCGTGACCATATCTGCGCCGCCTTCGAGGCGCTGGAAGACGAACTCACCGGGCCTTTGAGCGATCGTGCTCCCGGCCGCTTCACGGCCAAGGACTGGCAGCGGGACGACGGCGAAGGCGGCGGCGGCCGCATGTCGATGCTGGAAGGCCGCGTCTTCGAGAAGGTCGGCGTGCATACCTCGACCGTGCACGGCGAATTCGCGCCCGATTTTCGCGCGCAGATTCCGGGCGCTGCCGAGGATCCGCGTTTCTGGGCCTCCGGCATTTCGCTGATCGCTCATCCGATCAACCCCAACGTCCCGACCGTGCATATGAACACGCGCATGGTGGTGACCACCTCGCACTGGTTCGGTGGCGGCGCCGACCTGACACCGATGCTCGACCGGCGCCGCACCGACGAGGATGCCGACAGCGTGCTGTTCCACAAGGCGATGGAGATCACCTGCAGCCGCCACCCGGTCGCCGATTATCCGCGCTTCAAGCAGTGGTGCGACGAATATTTCTTCCTGAAACACCGCAACGAACCGCGCGGCATCGGCGGCATCTTCTACGACTGGCTGCATTCGCCGGAGGAAAAGGGCGGCTGGGATGCCGATTTCGCCTTCACCCGCGATGTCGGCCGCGCCTTTGCCATGGTCTATCCGAAGATCGTGCGCTCGAACTTCAATACACCGTGGACGCAGGAAGATCGGGACGAACAGCTCGTGCGCCGCGGCCGCTATGTGGAATTCAACCTGCTCTACGATCGCGGCACGATTTTTGGCCTTAAGACCGGCGGCAATGTCGAATCGATCCTGTCGTCGCTGCCGCCAATGGTGCGCTGGCCCTAAGTAGCGGTTTTGTGACATGCGACAAAAAGACCGGATACCGTAAAGTTTTATATCCTCCTGAAATAGTGATTCATGCCGCGTCGGCGGCATGATATCGTCTCGTCATGTGATTCCATCGGAGGAGGATGAGCATGACTGAGAATGCCAGCATGTCCGGCAATCAGGTTTCCGCTGACCCATCCCGTCAGCTCGGTACGGAGGAATTCATCGGCCGCCTTGCCGAAAATCTGCGGCAGAACAGCGATAGCGACCTGCCCCGTTCCTTTTTCATCGAACAAGTCAAGCTGCAACTCGCCGGCCAGCAGAGCGGCATCCCGGAAGAACGCGCCAGAAACGCCGCGGCCGACCGCTACCAATCCTCGGATTGCTTCAAGGCCTGGGCCATTCCCGAGTAAGGCTCTTTTAGAACGGACCGAAAAGCCGCGTCCACGGTGAACTTTTTCGCCCGTTCCGCGTTTTGCCTTCGGCAAGGCGCAACGCCATGTGATGGCGGGCCTCCCGAGAGGCTCGTCGGTTTTCGATGGCAGATCGAAGGGAGAAGTCTCATGAGATTGTTCGAATGCGGTACGCTCGTTCCGGGTTGCGAGTGGCATACCCACGCCACGGAGGATGCCGAAGTGGTCCGCCGCGCCGTCGAGCACATGCGCTCGACCCATGGCGAAACCATCATCCGCGAAAACATGATCGACAACATCAAGGCCCGCATCGTCGACGAAGCCTCCCCGCAACGCGCCGCATCCTGACGATAGCGACGGCTGAAAACCTCTCTTTCGTCATCCTCGGCCTTGTGCCGAGGATCTGCTAACGTCTCGAAAATCAATACGTTGCAGATGCTCGGGACAGGCCCGAGCATGACGACGGAAGCCCTATTTCATCGCCGCCAGCCGGGCGACCAGCGTTGCCCGGTCGAGCGAAAAATTCGACTCGACCCACTGCTTTTCCAGCGCCTGCAACGCCTTGCCGACCGCCGGACCGGCAGCGAGGCCGGCGGCGAGCGCATCGGCGCCGCTTACCGGGAAATCCGGTTTCTTCCAGCTTTGCGCACGGGCAAGAAGTGCGGTCAGCCGCGCCGCCTGCTGCATGGCGTCGACATCGCCGCCCTCGGCCTTGGCGCGCGCCGAAGCCAAGGCCAGTTTCAGACGCACGCAGATGCCCTTCGGCCCATGCGCATAGAGCAGCCGGTCGAAGGCGGTCTGCGCCATGGTGTCGGAAATGGCGGGCGCCTTCGCCCAGGCAAGCAGCAGCGCCGCCTCGTCCTTCGATAGCCGCAACCGTTTGGCCATCGCCTCCAGCCGCACCGCATCCGGCGGCACGATAGCGGCGAGGCGCAGCAGCGGATCCGGCGTCCAGCGCAGCGCCTTTTCGGTGGCGATCAGCGCCGGAATGGCGTCGATGCCCCATTTTTCCGATTCCGGCAGGATCGCGGTGAGCACGCCGACCTGCCGCATCCACAACAGCGCCCGGCCGGGGTCTTCCGCGCTCAGCAACTTCTTCATCTCCGACCAGATGCGCTCGGCCGAAAGCGTCGCCAGCTTGTCGCGCGCGGCGGCACAGGCGCGCAGGCCCGCCGCATCCGGGCGGCCGCTGCCGTAATGGGCGAAGAAACGGAAGAAGCGCAGGATGCGCAGGTAATCCTCGGCAATGCGCTGGGCGGCATCGCCGATGAAGCGCACCGTCTTCGTCTCGATATCCGGCAAACCGTCGACGAGATCGACGATATCGCCGTTGCGGTCGACATAAAGCGCGTTGATCGTCAGATCCCGACGTTCGGCGTCCGCCTGCCAGTCGGTGGTAAAGGCGACGGTGGCATGGCGGCCATGGGTTTCGACGTCACGGCGCAGCGTCGTCACCTCGAAGGGCCGGCCGTCGATCACCAGCGTCACCGTGCCATGCGCAATGCCGGTCGGCACCGCCTTGATGCCGGCTTCCGCCGCACGCTCCATCACCTTTTCCGGCGGCAGGGACGAGGCGATGTCGATATCGCTGACCGGCAGGCCCATCAGGCTGTTGCGCACTGCGCCGCCGACCACCCGCCCCTCACCGCTATCGCGGTTGAGCAGGTCGAGCACCCGCGTCAGGGCCGGATCGCGAAACCAGTCTTCTGCGCCAAGATTGGTCATGCATAAAGCCTTTCATAGAGTGTGCGCACGATGCCGGCGGTGATGCCCCAGATCATCCAGTCCTCATAGGGCATGCGGTAGAAATGCCGTTCGATGCCCTGCCAGACGCTGCTGTCGCGGGTGTGGTTCGCGGGGTTCATCAGAAAGGACAGCGGCACCTCGAAGACGCTTTCCACCTCATGCGGATTGAGCGTCAGGTGAAAGCCGCGCTTGACCACCGACAGGATCGGCGTGATGCGAAAGCCGGTCGCCGCCAGATATTGCGGCAGGCGGGCAACGGGTTCGACGAAACCGGCATCGAGCCCGATCTCTTCCGTCGCCTCGCGAAGCGCGGCGCTTTCGGCATTGCTGTCCTCGGGATCGATGGCCCCACCGGGAAAGGCGATCTGGCCGGAATGCTTGCGCAGCTTGGTGGTGCGCTGGGTGAAGATCACCTTGGCGTCGTCGCCGTCGTCGACCACGGGAACCAGCACCGCCGCATCCTTCAGCCGGATGCCTTCGAGGCTGGTCCAGAGATCGGGATTGAGCAGGAAATCGCCATGCTCGCGCCAGGCGCGGTCGATGGGCGAGCCGTTCTGGGCCAGCGCGCGGCGCCGGAATTCGGCGGCGGAATAAAGCGGCAGGTCGAGCGTCATCGCGACAGGGCGTCCAGTTCGTCGGCCGGCATGACCGGAAAGATTTCGCCGCCGGAGCGGAGGCAGAACATTGCCCGCCCCTCGACGTCGATCACCTCGCCAAGCTCGACCAGATCGTACATCACCGCCCGCGACACCAGCGCTTCCAGCCGGCCGCGCACCAGGAGATAGGGTTTCAACTCGGCATTCTCCCCCTGGATGACGAAACGCAAGGGATGCTCGCGCCCGGCCGTCACCACATCGCCGACATTGGTGCGGAAGGTCAGCACCGGCGCGCCGTTTTCCTCGCCCACGCTCATCTCGACGGCGACGAAGGGCGCATCGACGACGCGGATACCGACCTTTTCCACAGGCGTGACCAGATAGGTCTTGCCGTCCTCGTCCTTGCGCAAGACTGTGGAAAACAGCCGCACCAGCGGCGCGCGGCCGATGGGCGTGCCGAGATAGAACCAGGTGCCGTCGGCGCGGATTTCCATGTCGAGATCGCCGCAGAAGGGCGGATTCCAGCGCTCCACGGGCGGCATGCCCTTGGCGCCGTCGTTCCTGTCGGCGGCGGCGCGGGTAATCAGCGCCGCCAGTCCCGCAGCGTCGGTCGTCTTGCCGATTTCTTCCCCTGCCATCTTTGTGTCCCGGTTTACTTTTAGGGCATATGGGTGAATGCCTTGAGAAAGACAGTCACGAGATAGAACATGTCGTACAAAAGTGGGTAGCGGTTTTGTGATGACGACATGCGACAAACAAGGAACTAGTCATTCGAAACGCGCTTGTCAGCCGTAAACTTGGGAATAAGTTGCAAGTCTAGGGCATGTCGTTCACGAATGCACGAATCGCCTGATGACGTGATGGAGAACGAGATGGGCATGATGAACGCCGCCGAGACGGACCTGGATGAAAAGGCGATCGTCGCCGCCGCCGAAAGCGCGCTGGCCGATATCGCTGCCGTGCGCACTGAGGTGGGCAAGGTCATCTTCGGCCAGGAGAAAGTGGTCGAGAACACGCTGATCGCGGTTCTCTCCGGCGGCCATGCGCTGCTGGTCGGCGTGCCGGGCCTTGCCAAGACCAAGCTGGTCAATACGCTGGGCGGCGTGCTCGGCCTCGATGCCAACCGCATCCAGTTCACGCCCGACCTGATGCCCTCGGATATCCTCGGCTCGGAAGTGATGGACCAGGACGAGAATGGCCGCCGTTCCTTCCGCTTCGTCAAGGGCCCGGTCTTCGCGCAATTGCTGATGGCCGACGAAATCAACCGCGCCAGCCCGCGCACGCAATCGGCGCTCTTGCAATCCATGCAGGAATATCATGTGACGGTCGCCGGCCAGCGGCTCGACCTGCCGGCCCCCTTCCATGTGCTCGCCACCCAGAACCCGCTGGAGCAGGAAGGCACCTATCCCCTGCCCGAAGCCCAGCTCGACCGCTTCCTGATGCAGGTGGATGTCGATTATCCCGATCTGGCCGACGAGCGCCGCATTCTTTTGGAGACCACCGGCCTTGCCGAGGAACAGGCCGGAACGGTTTTGAATGCCGGCCGGCTGATGGAAATCCAGAAACTCATCCGCCAGATGCCGGTCAGCGATGCCGTGGTCGACGCCATCCTGTCGCTGGTGCGTTCGGCGCGTCCCGGCCAGGGCAATGCGAGCACCGACAAGCATGTCGCCTGGGGTCCAGGCCCGCGCGCCGGTCAGGCGCTGATGCTCTGCGCCCGCGCCCGCGCGCTGTATGAAGGCCGCCTCGCGCCGTCGCTGGACGACGTGCATGCGCTGGCCGAACCGGTGTTGCAACACCGCATGGCGCTGACCTTCGCCGCCCGCGCCGAAGGCATGTCGGTGCGCGATGTCATTGCCGGGCTGGTGAAACAGGCCCGTAACTAAGGCAAGCATTTCCCGGAAAAGTGGACACCGGTTTTCCGTCAGGAAATGCGCGAAATAAGGAAAAACGCTTGGCTTCGATCGGCGAGATCGTCACTCCGACACCGGGCAAGGATGCGTTGGCGCGGGCGCGCCAGCGCGCCGTTCTCGTGCCCGATTGCATGGTCGAGGCGCGGCGCATCGCCAATACGGTGATTGCCGGCTGGCATGGCCGGCGCAAGCGCGGCATCGGCGAGAATTTCTGGCAGTTCCGCCCCTATGCCAATGGCGAAAGCCTGTCGCGCATCGACTGGCGCCGCTCGGCCCGCGACGACCATACCTATGTGCGCGACCGCGAATGGGAGGCGGCACATACGATCTGGCTCTGGGCCGACATGTCGCCCTCGATGCTCTACAAATCCACCCTCGGCCTGGTTTCCAAGGAAAGCCGGGCGCTGGTCGTGATGCTGGCGCTGGCCGAGATCCTCGCCCGCTCCGGCGAGCGCATCGGCTGCCCCGGCATCATGGAGCCGATTTCCGCCCGCAACGCCGCCGAACGGCTGGCGACGGCGCTCATCCATGCGCCGCCGACCGCCGGCCTGCCGGATACGCGGATGATCCGCGGCGCCAGCGACCTCGTGCTGATCGGCGATTTCCTCGATGACGCAGACAACGTGATCGGCCGTCTCGCGCCGCTCGCCCGCCGTGGATTGCAGGGCCATGTGGTGGAGATCTCCGACCCGGCCGAAGAATTGTTCCCCTATAGCGGCCGCACCGAATTCATCGACCCTGAGACCGGCGAAAAACTGGTCGCCGGCCGCGCCGAAACGCTGCGCGAAGAATACCAGACCGTCTATCGCGCCCGTCGCGAAAACCTCGGGCAGTCGCTGCGCCATCTCGGCTGGAATTTCGTCAGCCACCGCACCGACCGCCTCGCCTCCGAGGCGCTGGTCGCGGTGCATATGTATCTCTCCGGCATGCCCGCCGCCGGCCCGCACGGAGCATCGCATGGAGGGATGGCATGAGTGCCTTCGCCTTCGCCAATCCGGCGATCCTTTTGGCGCTGGTGTCGCTGCCGGTCATCTGGTGGCTGCTGCGCCTGACGCCGCCGAAACCGAGGGCCGAAGCCTTTCCGCCGCTCGCCGTGCTCGCCCGCGTGCTGAAACGCGAGGAGACCCCGGCGCAAAGCCCGTGGTGGCTGACGCTGCTGCGCATGTTGCTGGCAGCGGCGGTGATTTTTGCGTTGGCCGATCCCGTCGTCAACCAGCGCACGACGGCACTGGCGACCGGACCGCTGGTGCTGCTCATCGACAATTCCTGGGCCGCCGCCGGTGATTGGGACCGCCGTCTCGAAACCGCAAACGCCCTGATCGACGATGCCGAGGCGCAGGACCGCCCGGTCAGCCTCGCCTTCACCGCCGACCTGACCCATGACGCCGTTCCCGCCGACGCCACCCGCGCCCGCGAAAAACTGCTGGCCGCGACCGTCAAGCCGCTGCTGCCGGATCGCGCCCGCGCCATCGAGGCGATCCGCGCCGCGCTGAACGGTCAGCCCCCCGGCACCATCGCCTTCCTGACCGACGGCATCGCCACCGGCGAAAATGACGCCACGCTCACCGATCTTGCGGCCCTGAAACCCGGCGAGTTGCGCCTGATCGAAGGCGACGGCGCGTCATCCCTTGCGCTCACTGCCGTCGCCAACGGCACCGAGACGATGAGCGTCACCGCCAGCCGCCTGAACGGCGCGCCGGCCGCCGCCTTCACGCTCACCGCGCAGGACGGACAGGGCCGGCCGATCGCCAACGGTACGCTGAATTTCGCCCCCGGCGAGACGATCGCGACCGGCACCGTCGCCGCGCCCTTCGAGATGCGCAACGATTTCGCCCGCGTCAGTGTCGAGGGTCTTGCCAATGCCGGCACCGTCCACCTGCTGGACGATGGCTTCAAGCGCCGCCGCGTGGCGCTGCTCTCGGGCCAGGTCGGAGACGAATTCCAGCCGCTGCTGTCGCCGCTCTATTACATCAACCGCGCGCTGCAGCCCTATGCCGACCTGATCGAGCCGAAGGTCGCCGATCTCGCCCAATCCATCCCGGAAATCCTGTCGTCCAATCCGTCCGTGATCATCATGGCCGATATCGGCCGCCTGCCGGAGGAGACCTATGCGCCGCTGCAGCGCTGGATCGCCAATGGCGGCACGCTGATCCGCTTTGCCGGCCCGCGCCTTGCCGCTGCGCCCGCCGACGATCCGCTGGTGCCGGTGGTTTTGCGTCAGGGCGAACGCGCGCTTGGCGGCGCGCTGTCCTGGGCCGAGCCGCAGCCGCTCGCCGATTTTCCGAAAACCGGTCCCTTCGCCGGCATGGCGCGGCCGGACGGCATTCTCGTCAAGCGGCAGGTTCTGGCCGAACCGACGCCGGATCTGGCCGAGCGCACCTGGGCGAGCCTTGCCGACGGCACGCCGCTGGTCACCACCCGCGCCGTCAATGGCGGCCGCATCGTGCTCTTCCATGTCAGCGCCGAGGCCACCTGGTCGGACCTGCCGATTTCGGGCCAGTTCGTCGAGATGCTACGCCGCATCGTGCAGCTTTCCCGCTCGGGCGGCGCGACCGCCGAGGCCGGCGGCGCGACGACGGCCGAAGCCCTGCCGCCCTTCCGTCTGCTCGACGCCAAGGGCGCGCTGATCGCCGATACCGGCACCGCCAAGCCGCTCGATCCGCGCCGCGATCTCACCAAGACCGCCTCGACCTTCGACAACCCGCCCGGCCTCTATGGCAGCGAAGACGGTTTCACCGCCCTCAACCTGCTTCCCTCCGGCGCCGTGCTGAAGCCGCTGCTGCCGGCACCGAGCGGCACCGCCGTGTTGCGCGAGGCGCTGATCGGCAAGCAGGCCTGGTCGGCCAAGCCCGCGCTCTTCACCCTCGCCTTCCTGCTGTTGATGGCCGATACGCTGATTGTGCTTTTCATGAACGGAGCCTTCGCCCGCCGCCTGCGCCAGGCCGGCCGCGCCACTGCCGCCCTGCTTCTCATCGCCGGCGCCGTGGCCCTCATGCCGCTGCCGGAAGCCCGGGCCGACGATTCGAAACCCGGCGACGACGTGCTGATGGACCGGCTGACCAACACCCATCTCGCCTATGTCGTCACCGGCGAGCCGGATGTCGACCGCATTTCCGAGCAGGGGTTGAACGGGCTCACCGAATACCTCACCTATCGCACGACGCTGGAGCCGGCCCCGCCTGTCGGCGTCGATATCACCAAGGATGAGCTGGCGGTCTTCCCGATCATCTACTGGCCGATTTCGGCGACCGCTCCGATGCCCTCGGCGGCGGCGATCAACCGCATCGACGCCTATATGCGCTCCGGCGGCACGGTGCTGTTCGACACCCGCGACCAGTTCAGCGCCCTCGACCAGTCCGGCGCGACGAGCCCGAACGGCGAACGTCTGCAGGAAATCCTCGCCAATCTCGATATCCCGCCGCTGGAGCCAGTGCCCGGCGACCACGTGTTGACCAAGGCCTTTTACCTGCTCTCCAGCTTCCCCGGCCGCTATTCCGGCAGCCCGCTTTGGATCGAGGCGCGGCAGGAAGCGCGCAATGCCGGCGCCACCGCCTCGCAGGGCGACGGCGTGTCGCCGATCATGATCACCGGAAACGATTTCGCCGGCGCCTGGGCCATCGACGCCAACAGCGCCCCCGTGCTGCCGACCGTGCCGCCGGACGAGATGCAGCGCGAATATGCCTTCCGCACCGGGGTCAACATCATGATGTATATGCTGACCGGCAACTACAAGGCCGATCAGGTGCATGTGCCCGCCCTGCTGGAACGGTTGGGACAATAGCATGACCATCGGTTTCTCCCCCTTCCTGCCCTGGGCGGTGCTTGCCGGGCTCGCCGTCATCGTCGTGCTGGCCTCCGCGCTCGGCCTGTGGAAGGGCGTGCGCGGCACGCTGATCCGCAGCCTCGCCGCCATTGCGCTTCTCGGCGCGCTCGCCAATCCGATCCTGATGCAGGAGGATCGCGAGCAGCTTTCCACCGTCGTGCCCGTGATCATCGACCGCAGCCAGAGCCAGCAGACGCCGGAACGGCAGGCGATGACCGACGAGGCGCTGGCGCAGCTCAAGGATCGCCTCTCCCGCTTCCCGCGCATCGAGCCGCGCTTCATCGAAGCGAAGGACGATGAGGACTCCGATTCGCCCTCGACGCGGCTGTTCTCCGCTCTCTCCTCGGCCATTTCGGATGTGCCGCCGGCGCGCATCGGCGGGGCGATCTTCATCAGCGACGGCCAGATCCACGACCTGCCGGCCTCCGCCGAGACCCTCGGCTTCGACGCGCCACTGCACGGGTTGATCACCGGCAAGGAAAACGAATTCGACCGCCGCATCGAGATCGTCCGCGCCCCGCGCTTCGGCCTCGTCAACCAGGATCAGGAACTGACCTTTCGCGTGCGCGACGACGGACCGTCGCCGGGCGGCGCGGCCAATGTCACCGTGCGCATGAACGGCGCCGAGATCGCCACGCTGACGGCGACGCCGGGGCAGGATACACCTTTCACCTTCAAGGTGCCGCGCGGCGGCAACAACGTTCTCGAATTCACTGTGGCGGAACTGCCCGGCGAAGTCACCGCCACCAACAACAAGACCGTCCACCTGATCGAGGGCATCCGCGAGAACCTGCGCGTGCTGCTGGTCTCGGGCGAACCGCATGCCGGCGAGCGCGCATGGCGCAATCTGCTGAAATCCGATGCTTCGGTCGACCTGGTTCACTTCACCATCCTGCGCCCGCCGGAAAAGCAGGATGGCACACCGATCAACGAATTGTCGCTGATCGCCTTCCCGACCCGCGAGCTGTTCGTCGAGAAGATCAACGATTTCGACCTGATCATCTTCGACCGCTACCAGCATCGCGGCGTGCTGCCGATCCTCTATTACGATTACATCGCCCAATATGTGCAGAAAGGCGGCGCGCTGCTGATCGCGGCGGGGCCGGAACATGCCGGCGAGGATTCCATCGCCATGACGCCCTTGGCGACCGTGCTGCCGGCCGCCCCGACCGGCCGCATGGACGAAGCCCCCTTCTATCCGCGCCTGTCGGAGGCCGGCAAGAAACATCCCGTCACCCGTGGCCTCGATGGTGCGACGCAGGAGCCGCCGAACTGGGGCCGCTGGTTCCGCACCGTCGATGTCGATCCGCCGCAGGGCCAGACGGTCATGGTCGGCGCCGACAACCATCCGCTCTTGGTGCTGAACCGCGCCGGCGAAGGTCGTGTCGCCATGCTGCTCTCCGACCAAGGCTGGCTCTGGGCGCGCGGCTTCGAAGGCGGCGGCCCGCATGTGCAGCTCTATCGCCGCATCGCCCATTGGCTGATGAAGGAACCGACGCTGGAGGAAGAGGCGCTGACCGCCCGCGCCGCCGGCCGCACGCTGGAAATCACCCGCCAGACGGTCGGCGACGATCCCGGCCCGGCCACCGTCAAATATCCCTCCGGCCGCACCGAACAGGTGCCGCTGTCGCTGACCGAACCCGGCCTTTACCGCGCCGAGCAGAAGGTCGACGAAACCGGCCTGTTCGAGATCGAGAACGGCACCCTGTCTACGCTGGTGCATATCGGCGCCGTCGATGCGCCGGAATTCAAGGCGATGGTTTCGACCACCGACACGCTGAAGCCGCTGGCGGCCGAGACCAACGGCCTCGTCACCCGCGTCGCAAGTGCTGGCGGCAGCATCGACCTGGCGCCGATCCTGCCGGTGCGCGGCGTGGTGCGCAGCGCCGATCCCGGCCGCATGGCGATCCGCATGACCGACGAGACGGTGCTGAAGGGCATCGACACGCTGCCGCTGTTCGCCGGCTTCCTCGGCGTCGCCATCCTGCTGTTCGCCTTTGCCTCGATGTGGTGGCGCGAGGGACGATGACGGCGCCCTTCACGCTGGAGGTGACCGCAACGCCCTCCCCCGACGACATCGCCGTCCTCGGTGACGGCCTCGGCGCCTATAACGCCGCCGATGTCGGCCCTTCGGGTCGAGAAGGCATTGCGGTCCTCCTGCGCCAGCAGGATACCGTTACCGGCGGCATCGCCGGCTTCACCGCCTGGGGCTGGCTTTATGTTCAATGGCTATTCGTGCCCGAACCCTTGCGCGGCCAGGGCGTGGCGGCACGATTGCTCGCTTCAGCCGAAAACGAGGCAATGGAACGCGGCTGCCACGGCGCCTGGATCGATACCTTCAATCCCACGGCACTGCGCGCCTATCAAAAACAGGGTTTTGTGGTTTTTGGCGCTCTCGACGATTTTCCCAAGGGGCGAACGCGCTGGTTTTTGCAGAAGCGGCTGGTTGGGTAAAGCCCCTCATTCGGCCCCTTGGGCACCCTTCCCACAGAAGGAAGACGGGCGCCACTCTATGCCTTATAGGCGATAGCCGCCGTCAGGCGCTTTTCAGCAACCGTTCGACAGCCTCGGCCTCGACCGCCTTGTCCCGCCAGGTAATGACACCCTTCAGCCGCGAATGCGTATCGGGCGCAAACGGCGCCACCAGAATCCGGGCGGGATCGGTAGGCGCAGGAAAGGTCAGCGCATTATAAGCGACCTTCTCGAAACCGAGCGGCATGTAATAGGGAGCGTCGCCGACAAGGATGACGGCTTCCGAGCCTTTGCGCCGGGCCGCGTCCACGGCGATCCGCACCAGTTCGCGGCCGATGCCCCGGTTCTTGTGCGACGGCCGGACGGCGAGCGGGCCGAGCAGGTGGCCCTTAACCGAACCCGCCAGCACCGGCGTCATCCGCACAGAAGCAATGGTTTCGCCATCGTCGCAGCAGACATAGGACAGCGCCCGGTCATGCGGCCCCTGCTCACGGATACGCGCGGACGACTTGGTAAACCGGCCGGGGCCGAAAGCCTCGTCGTTGATGAGTTCGATGACGGCGTCGTGCGTTGCGTCTTCGGTGAGATAGACCAGATCGTGCTTGAGCATGGTGAGACTGTACCGTGGAGGATGCGGACATGCGGATGTATTCAGCCACGCCAAAATGGCGTGTTTGAGATCATCAGCGTCGTCGCAGGCTCCGAAGGGTCGTCATCGATCAAGTTCCAAAAAGAGAATGGCAAAGCGGATATCAGAAAATATTCGTTTGTCCAATGGTAAAAACGCACCGTTCATTGTTTGGCGTCTCGCCAGCTGCGCGCCACGGTCTATCTTAGCCGCCAGATAACGACAGGAGATTTGATATGGGACGGCTCGTCGACGGCGTCTGGCAGGACGTGTGGTATGACACCAGGGAAAACAGGGGGCATTTCAAGCGCGCCGCCTCGCAATTCCGCAACTGGGTGACGAAGGACGGCAGCGCCGGCCCGAGCGGCCAGGCCGGCTTTGCCGCCGAGCGCGACCGCTATCACCTCTACGTGTCGCTCGCCTGCCCCTGGGCGCATCGCACGCTGATCTTCCGCAAGCTGAAAGGGCTGGAGGAGATCATTCCGGTCACCGCCGTCTCGCCGCTGATGCTGGAAAACGGCTGGACCTTCGATACGGAGAAGGACGGCATGGCCGACCCGCTGTTCGGCGCCGACTACCTCTGGCAGATCTACACCCGTGCCGATCCGCAGTATTCCGGCCGGGTGACCGTGCCGGTACTGTGGGACAGGAAGACGCAGACCATCGTCAACAACGAATCGGCCGAAATCATCCGCATGTTCAACAGCGCCTTCGACGATCTCACCGGCAATCGCGACGATTACTGCCCGCCGCATCTCAAGGCCGAGATCGATGCGATCAACGACCGTGTCTACGATCGCGTCAACAACGGCGTCTACAAGGCCGGTTTCGCGACGACGCAGGACGCCTATGAAGAGAACGTCCTGAAACTGTTCGAGACGCTGGACG
Organism: Rhizobium sp. YJ-22; assembly: GCF_029601685.1. NCBI lineage: Bacteria > Pseudomonadati > Pseudomonadota > Alphaproteobacteria > Hyphomicrobiales > Rhizobiaceae > Rhizobium > Rhizobium sp. YJ-22. Next base: position 490,664 of record NZ_JARRIR010000002.1, read on the forward strand.
AGTTGGAGGAGCGCCTGTCCCGCCAGCGCTATCTGGTCGGCAACCGGCTGACGGAGGCCGACTGGCGGCTGTTCACGACGCTGGTGCGCTTCGATCCGGTCTATGTCGGACATTTCAAATGCAACATCCGCCGCATCGCCGATTATCCGAACCTGTCGGCCTATCTGCGCGAACTATATCAGGTTCCGGGCGTGGCCGGGACGGTGGATTTCCACCACATCAAGCACCACTATTACCGCAGCCATCCCACGATCAACCCGACCCGCATCGTTCCCGTCGGCCCTGAACTGGACCTGACGACCCCACATGGGCGCGAAAGGCTGGCTGCGGCCTGAGGCGATCTACCAGATCATCGCCGGCGGTTCCTCCCCGCGCAATTCCGCCAGCCGCCGCACCGTGGCCTGTGTCACGCCGTCCGGCAGGGCATCCAGCGCAAAGAAGCCGCAGTCTCGGATCTCGCGATCCGGCGGGCGCGGCGCGGTCTGGCGCACGTCGACGCGGTAAAACAGAACATGGTCGCGCTTGCTGGCGTTGCGGTTGAAATAAATGTGGAACAGCGCGGGCTGGCCGAGGATTTCGAGGTTTCCCTCCTCGCGCAGCTCCTTGATCAGCGCGTCGCCGGCGCTTTCGTAATGCTCGACGCCACCGCCGGGCATATGCCAGCCGGGCACATAGGTGTGGCGCACCAGGAAGATCCGCCCCTCCGCATCGAAACAGGCGGCGCGCACGCCGAGCGTCATGCCACGCGTCACGGCGAAGACGCGGTGCAGGTTTGAGGTGAGCAATCGGGTGGCGATGATCTTCAGCCGGGGCTTGAGGCGTGCCATCATTTTATCGTGCTCCTCGAAGCCAGGTCTCGTCAACGTCCTGCTGTCGCACATGTCCATGGGAAAGCCCGCTTTCGTCCACGGCTGAAAATGCTCCGATTTGTCGCAATTCCAGCCGGAAAACCGGTTTCCCCTTTCCGCGTAAATGCTTTATGTCTGCGCCCCATGTTCAAGCTTGCTCATATTTCCGATGTCCATCTCGGGCCTCTGCCGAAACTGACCTTCCGGGAACTGGCCTCCAAGCGCATCACCGGGTTTGTGAACTGGCATCGCAACCGGCGCAAGCATCTTTTCACCGATACGCTGGATGTACTGCTCGAAGACATCGAGCGGCAGGCGCCCGATCATCTGGCGATAACGGGCGATCTCGTCAACCTCGCGACCGGCATCGAGATTCGCGCCGCCGCCGATTGGCTGGAGGAAGTCGGCTCGCCGGAAACCACGTCCGTGGTGCCCGGAAACCACGACGCCTATGTCGCCGGCGCCCACGACAAGGCGATGAACGCCTGGTACGGCTATGTGTGCGGCGACAACAACCCTGCCGCCTGGGACGAGGAGCGCAAGATCTTCCCCTATATGCGCGTGCGCGGACCGGTGGCGCTGATCGGCTGCTCGACCTCGATCGCCACGCCGCCCTTTTCCGCCAGCGGCTATTTCGGCCGCCGCCAGGCGCGAGAGACAGTCAACATGCTGCGCGCCGCCGGTGAGGCAGGGCTGTTCCGCGTCGTCCTGATCCACCATCCGCCGATCCGGGGCGCGACGTCGCCGCACAAGCGCATGTTCGGCATCCGCCGTTTCGCCGCCGCCATCTCCTCGGGCGGGGCCGAACTGGTGCTGCACGGCCATACTCATCTCAACACCACCTACTGGCTGCGCGGCCAGACGAGGCCGGTGCCGGTGGTCGGCATCGCCTCCGCCTCGCAGGGCCCCGGCGGTAAGAAACCGCCGGCCGCCTACAATCTTTTCCACATTTCCGGCAGCGCCGGCGCCTGGCATCTGGAATGCGAACGCTACGGGCTTACGCCGGATGGGCGCGAAATGGCGCTGGAGAACCGCGTCACCCTGCTGGATTAGCCCGCTTGCCACCAAAACCGCTTGCAGAGCGCGGTCGGTTGATTCATACCTTGGAATGCGCACGCGCAAGCCCTGGGATTTGTACCCTCGGAAACTGCCGGACGGGCGCATGATCTGGCAAGTGTCCATCATGATCGGCTTCACAACCGCGTTCCCGCGCGTCTGGATTGAACGGCAATGCATGAAACGGCAGTATCGGATATGGACGACCTTCGCCGCAGCCTGGTCGGGCTGCTGCCGAAGCTGCGCCGTTTCGCAATGACGCTGGCCCGCGATGCCGCAGATGCCGACGCGCTGGTGCTGCAAGCCTGCGAGCGCGCCATCGCCAAAAGCCCGATGCATGAGGGCGAAGCCAGGCTGGACGAGTGGATCTACACCCTCGCCCGCACTCTCTGGGCGGAGGAAGCGCGAAAACGCCCGCCCCGCGCCACGCAGGCAAGCCACGATCCGGCATCGCGTGAAAGAATCTCTCCTGCCCACCCGCTTCACGAGACGATTCTCTCTATGCCCGAGGGATTGGCGAGTGTTTTCGTGCTCGTGAACGTCGAGGGGCGCAGCTATGGTGAGGCAGCAGGAATTCTCGGCATTCCCGTCGCCACCGTCACGGCGCGCCTGTCCGCGGCCAGGCTGAAAATGGCCATGATTGTGGCCGAGGAAGAAGCAAGGAGAGCGTGAGCCGAATGCAGGATCTTCGAAAGCAGCCGCTTGAGGTACGTTTGTCGGCCCTTCTCGACGGAGAAGTGGCGCAGGACGAACAGCAGGAACTCGAACGACTCCTTTCGATGAACGGCGATGCCCGCGACCTGTTCGAGCGGCTGAAGCGCGGCTCGGAGACCGGCACAGCCGCCATGGACGAGCTGGTGAAGGAACCGGTTCCGCTGGCTCTGGTGCGCGCCATCAAGCAGGCGCAGCCCCCACGCGAAAAGCCCGGCCCGCGCCTGACGCTGAAATCGCTGCTGCGCACCATCCGCATCGCGCCCACCGGCCCGCAGGCGCTGGCCGCCGGCCTGTTCCTGTTCCTCGTCGGCGGCGGCATCGGCTATCTCTTGGGCGCACAGGCCACGGGCGCGGCACTGGCGCCGCAGGCGCTGGCCGCACTGCCGGCGAAAAGCTGGCTGGACGACATCGCCGCCTATCATCGCGTCTATTCCCGCCAGCAGCGGCATCTGGCCGAGGTGCCGGCCTCGGATGCCGACCATATCGTCGAATGGCTGACGGAAAGCGTCGGCGTTTCCTTCGCCCTGCCCGACCTAACCGGTGAAGGCCTGCAATTCCGCGGCGCCCGGCTACTGGTCGCCGAGGGCAAACCGGTCGGCGAACTGCTCTATCGCAACGATGACGACGACGTCATCGCCATCTGTTTCATGAAGGCCAGCAACAAGGCGCCCGGCACCAAGACACAAGGCCTGGACGAGACGATTCGCGACGACATCGGCCTGATTTCCTGGACCCGGCCCAACGCGTCCTACGTGGTCGTCGGCCCGTCCTCCGAGGCGACGCTGACGCAGATCGCCGAGAAGGCGTCGTCCCTCTTGTGAAGGCAGGGATGGCGGAAGAGGCTTGCCCCTTCCGCCGGAGACGGCATCAGCCCTTCAGTTCGAGCACGCGGTTGGCGGCCGAGACGATCGCTTCCAGCGACGCCGTGACGATGTTATTGTTGATGCCGGCGCCGAACAGCTTTCCGCCGGGATATTCGACCTCAACGTAAGCGATGGCAGCGGCATTCGAGCCATGCTGCAGCGAATGCTCGGAGTAATCCGCCACAGACAATTCGATGCCGAGATAGATCGACAAGGCATTGATGAAGCCGTCGATCGGACCGGTGCCGCGGCCTTCGATCTGCTTGGTCACGCCCCTGTCGGTGATCTCGGCGGAAACGATGCGCACGCCCTTCTGCTCGCTGACCGGATAGGTGTGGTGATCGACGAATTTCAGGCGCGCCTGCGGCTGCTCGACATAGCGCTCCATGAAGCGGTTGTAGATGCTTTTCGAAGGCAGCTCCTTGCCTTCCTCGTCAGTGATGCGCTGGATGTCCTCGCGGAACTCCACCTGCAGGTTGCGCGGCAGGTTGATGCCGTAATCCTGCTGCAGGATATAGGCGATGCCGCCCTTGCCCGACTGCGAGTTGATGCGGATGATCGCCTCGTAGGTGCGGCCGACGTCCTGCGGGTCGATCGGCAGGTAAGGCACCTCCCACAAGGGCTTGTTGGCGACCTTGATCGCCTTCATGCCCTTGTTGATCGCATCCTGGTGCGAGCCGGAGAAGGCGGTGTAGACCAGTTCCCCAACATAAGGATGGCGCTCGGGAATGACCATCTCGTTGGCATATTCGTAGACCGACTTGATGCGCTCGATATCGGAGCAGTCCAGCTCCGGATCGACCCCTTGGGTGAACATGTTCAGCGCCAGGGTGACGACGTCGACATTGCCGGTGCGCTCGCCATTGCCGAACAGCGTGCCTTCGACGCGGTCGGCGCCGGCCATCAGGGCCAGTTCCGTGGCGGCGATGCCGGTGCCGCGGTCGTTATGCGGATGCAGCGAGATGATGACGCTGTCGCGCTTGTCGATGTTGCGGCACATCCATTCGATCTGGTCGGCATAGACGTTGGGCGTCGCCATCTCGACCGTCGAGGGCAGGTTGAGGATCAGCTTGTCCTCGGGCGTCGGCTGCACCACCTCGATGACGGCGTTGCAGATCTCCAGCGCCACCTCCAGCTCAGTGCCGGTGAAGCTTTCCGGCGAATATTCGAAACGGAAGCCGCCGCCGGCCTTCGCGGCCATGTCGGTGATCATCTTGGCTGCATCGACGGCGATCTGCTTGATGCCGTGGACATCCTTGCCGAACACGACGCGGCGCTGCAACTCGCTGGTGGAGTTATAGAAATGCACGATGGGGCGATGGGCGCCCTGCAGGGCCTCGAAAGTGCGGGTGATCAACTCCGGGCGGCACTGCACCAGAACCTGCAACGAGACATCCTCGGGCACGTTGCCCTGTTCGATGCACCAGCGGGCGAAGTCGAAATCCGTCTGCGAGGCCGAAGGGAAACCGATCTCGATTTCCTTGAAACCCATGTCGAGCAGCAACTGGAACATCCGCGCCTTGCGGTCATGGCCCATCGGGTTGACCAGCGACTGGTTGCCGTCGCGCAGGTCCACCGAACACCAGACCGGCGCCTTGGTGATGGTCTTCGAGGGCCAGGTGCGGTCGGTCAGGTTGATCTGCGGATAGGGCTGGTACTTGATACCCGCCGCCGGCATCCCCTTGTGAGATTGGCCCTTAGGGGAGGATTGGTTGTTCGCGTCCATTGTCATGTCTCTTGCTTCGCAATCCCGGGACGGGCTCTTGTGGCCACAGGTCCATGGGGATCGGGTCTACGGATCTGAATTGAGATTGCGAGGAGCGATTGCCATGGCGGGTTCGGCCGCCGGGCGCTCCTCAACGGACCCGGCAACCGCGCGTAAGGTCGAGGCTAAGAAGCGAGAGGCCACCGCACGGACGGGCATTCGCAGAAATCTGCGCCCGGTCGCCAAAATTTGTTGCGGTGCGAATGGTCATGGCAGGTTTTATAACCATGGCTCCAGGGCGACGCAAGAGCCGTTTCACTTTTTTGCCAGCGCCACCGCGCGTTGCAGCGCCAGCATCGCGCCGCCCGCCAGCAAGCCCCAGAAGGCTCCGGAAATGCCGCCGAAGGACACGCCCGACGCGGTGATGAGAAACGTCAGCGCCGCCGCCTCGCGCGTGTCCGGCGCCTGGAAGGCGGCAACCGCCGAACCCGAGAAGGCGCCGATCAGCGCAAGGCCGGCCACCGCCTGGATGAGAATCGCCGGGGCGAGCGCCACGAAGGCGGTGACGACGCCGGCCAGCAGCCCAAAGATGACATAACCGAGGCCGCCGATCACCGCCGCCCAATAGCGCCGTTTCGGATCGGGATGGGCGTCTTCCCCGGCGCACATCGCCGCAGTGATCGCCGCCAGATTGACAGCATGGCCGCCGAAGGGGGCGCTGAACAGTGAAAACAGGCCGGTCGCCGCAAACAGCGGCCCCGGATCGGGCTCGTAGCGATTGACCTTCAGCACGGCGATGCCCGGAATGTTCTGCGAGGCCATGGTGACGATGAACAGCGGCAGCGCGATGGAAACCAGCGCCTGCAGGTTGAAGACCGGCAGGACGAATTCGACGGGCGGCGCCAGCGATTGCGACAAGACGGAAAACGCATCCGGCGGGATATCGACGCCGAAGACCAGCACCAGCACGAAGACAGCAAGTGCTGCCGGCACGGCAAACAGCCGCTTGAACGAACCGACAACCACCCAGGCGACCACGATGGGCAGGCCGAGCCAGAGATCGGCCGAAATCGCCTTCACCGGCGCAAAGCACAGGCCGATGATGACGCCGGACAGCATGGCATTGGCCAGCGGCGCCGGAATGGCGGCCACCGCCCGTCCCAGCGGCTTGAACAGCCCGGCGACGACAATCAGCAGCGCACAGACGATGAAGGCCCCGACCGCCGCCGGAAAGCCGCCAACGACCGCGCCGGTGGTCGCCAGCAGCGCCCCGCCCGGCGTCGACCAGGCAATGCTGATCGGCAGGCGGGTGGCGAGGCTGAGCACGATGGCGCAGACCCCCATCGACACCGACAGCGCCATCAGCCCCGATCCCGCCTCGAGATCGGTGGCTCCCACGCCCTTCAGGCCCTGGATGATGACCGCGAAGGAACTGGCAAAACCGACAAAGGCCGTGAGACAGCCCATGAACAGGCTCTGGAGGGAAAAATCTTTCAACATGGCGAGACTCGAAATGCAGCGCGCGAGATCGGATCGTCACTGCAGATCAAAAAACCGCGCGGCTGGCAAGGTGGTGGCGGAAGGATCGGGTACGTTGCTCACCAGCGCAGCAGGCGCGGCCCGGCAAGGGCGCCGATCAGGCCGACCAGCAGGATGCCGAGCGAATACCAGAGCAAGACGAAAGGCATGCCGTTTTCGGTGCAGAACCAGGAATAGACCCAGGCCCCCGCCGCACCGGCAGCAAGACCGGCGACGAAACCGGCAAGCCTCAGATCGACAGGCGCGCTTTTGCGTAGCAGGGAGAAATTGGCATAGAGCACTGGAAGCGCGAAACCGAGGATCAGGAACGGGCAATGCAGCGCCGACCCGCCCATAATAAGAACACGGTAGCTTTCCGTCGGTGAAACGGCGAGCTGTATGCCCGCAACGATGGCCATCGCGGCAACGATGAGGCCGAACCCGGCGAAGATCCCCCCGGCATCGCCATCCGGCCGCGACAGCCTGCGGATGGCGACGAAGGCGAGGATGGCGAGCAGCGCATTGTAGGCGGATTTGATCCAGAAGACCGGCAGGCTCAGCGCATGGGCCATGTCGACCCTAAAGCCGAAGAAAACCAGCATCACCAGCAGCGACAGACCGAGCGCCGGCAGCACCAGCGCTGCCATTCGCCGCTCCAGCGCATGGGCGGGCATCGGTTTCAGGTCGCGCACCAGGCTTTCGATAAGGTCGTCGGGATTGCTCACGTCTCTCCCCGCAGTTTTCTGGCCAGGGCCTTCAGGCTTCTATGGATGCCGACCCGCGCGGCGGTTTCGGTCTGGCCGGCGCGGCCGGCGGCTTCGGCAATCGATTCGCCGTCGAGCTTGACGCGGCGCAGCAGCTCGCGCTGGCGCGGCGGCAGGCCGTCGAGCAGGCGTTCGACATCGATGCGGGCGGTCAGTGCCTCCTCGCCGGAAGAGGTTTCGAGCGTCTCGTCGAGATCGACCAGCATTCGCCCGCCGCCGCGCCGGAAATGATCGACCAGCTTGTAGCGGGCGATCGAGAAGAACCAGGCGGTGAATGGCCGCGTCCGGTCATAGGTGTCACGGCGCGCATGCAGGGCCAGCAGCGTATCCTGCACCAGATCTTCCAGGTCGCTCCGGGCGCCGAGGGCCAGCCGCCGCCGGTAATAGGCGAGCAGCAGGCCACGCAGCGCCTGCAGCAGATGCCGGTAGGCGCCCTCGTCCCCGTCGAGGGAACGCAACATCATCCGCTTCAATGTCTCTTCCGAAAGGGCGTCCGTCATGTCGTCTGAGGTTCATTCGCAGGGCGGAGCAGAATGTTACCGGAAAAATCCGCCTTTATCCGCCGGCGGCGGCTCATCACATCCCCGTGAAGCCGTAACGCCGCGCAGCAAAACGGCGAATGAGCCGAGGTGAGCCCCGGCACGACGCCGGCGGACACGCCCCTGTTCCGGAGGAAACCACCCATGACCATCCGCTCCCGTGCCCTCGCCGCCGCGCTTGCCGTCGCCGCCCTCTCCCTTGCCGGCACCGCCGGCGCCGCCAGCATGAAGACCGATACGATGAAGAAGGAAAGCATGGCCAAGATGGACAAGAAGGACTGCATGCACAAGGCCGGCATGGAAAAGAACAAGATGAAAAAGGCCGACATGATGAAGGCCTGCGACATGATGAAATAAGTCGCCCGCATGACAAAACCCGTGCCGAGGCCGGCACGGGTTCTTGAAAAGGCCTATGCCGAAAGAATCAGATTTCGGCCTGCGACGAGATGATGCGCGAGACGAGGCCGTAGCCCTTGGCTTCCTCGGCGGAGAGCCAGTAATCGCGATCGGTGTCCTTGGCGATCTTCTCGACCGGCTGGCCGGTGGCGTCTGCGAAGATCCGGTTGAGGCGCTCGTTCATCTTGATGATTTCGCGCGCCTGGATCTCGATGTCGGAGGCCATGCCGCGGGTGCCGCCGGACGGTTGATGCAGCAGGAAGCGGGTGTTGGGCAGGCACAGGCGCTGCTCCTTGGGAACGCTGACATAAATCAGCGCGCCGGCGGAGGCGACCCAGCCGGTGCCGATCATCCACACCTTCGGCTTGATGAACTTGATCATGTCGTGGATCGAATCGCCCGATTCCACATGGCCGCCCGGCGAGGAGACGAAGATGCGGATGTCGTCGTCGCTGGCGGCCGCGAGCGCCACGAGCTGCGAGCAGACCTTCTGCGCCAGTTCCTGGGTGATGCCGCCATAGATGAAGATGGAGCGGGACTTGAAAAGGTTGGCTTCCGCCTCCTTGCCCAAGGGCAGCTCCGTCTTCTTGTCGTCTTCGTCGCTCATGCGTCCGTCTCCACCAATGTTTCTCGTGTTCCGCAGATAGTGCTTTCTCCCTCGTAAAACAATGCGGGAAAAAGACAAGGCAAGATCGGCAGGGCAGGCCTTGAGGCGTTGCGCAGCCTTACCGAAATGTAATTTTGACCGGCGCTGCATTTGCCACAGTCTCTGCCTAGATCTGTTTCATCGGTGATCGAACAGGACCAAGGAGGTCGCCATGTCACCCGAAGAACGCCAATTGCTCTCATCCCTTTTCGACCGTACCCGCGCCGCCGCAAACGTCCCGCGCGACCGCGATGCGGAAAACCTCATCGACTCTGCCGTGCGCGAACAGCCCTATGCGCCCTATCTGCTGGCGCAGGCGGTGATCCTGCAGGAGAAGGGGCTGGAGGCCGCCTCCGCCCGCATCCGCGATCTCGAAGACCAGGTCGCCCGCCTGCAGCAGGGCCATGACGGTCCTGCTCCTGCCGAAAGCGGCGGCTTCCTCGGCGGTCTCGGCTCGATTTTCGGCCGCGCGCCGGAGCAGGCCCGCCCGCCGCAACCCCACGCCGGCGACGCCTTTGCCCAGACCGTGGATCACGACAGCCGCCAGGGCCGCCTCTACGACGATTACGATCGTAACAATCCGCCGCAACGCACCGCCCCCTGGGGCCAGCAGCCGCCGCAATACGATCCCCGCATGGCCGCCCCCGCCGCCGCCGGGCCCTGGGGCCAGGCCGCATCCGGCGGCGGCAGCTTTCTCAAGGGCGCGCTGGGCGCGGCCGCCGGTGTCGCCGGCGGCGTGCTGCTCGCCGATACGCTGCGCGGCGCCTTCGGCTCGCATATGAGCGGTCTCGGCCTTGGCTCCCCCTTCGGCTTCGGCGCCACCGGCCAGCCGCCGGTCGAGGAAACCGTCGTCAACAACTACTACATGGATGACAACCGCCAGCCCTCCGACGATACCGACACCGATCCCGGCTTCGACGACACGCCGGTCGATGACCGCGACGACAGCGATTACGTCTGAAATAGGAAAAAGCGCGAAATTTTCGGTTTCGCGCTTCTTTCCTTTGAGATCAGCCGCGCCCGCGATAGGGCGCCACACCCTGATCGGGCAACCACACGCCTTCCGGCGGTGCACCCGTCTGCCAGAAGACATCGATGGGAATACCGCCGCGCGGATACCAATAGGCGCCGATGCGCAGCCAGACGGGCTGAAGGAGATCGACCAGCCGCTTGGCGATGTCGAGGCTGCAATCCTCGTGGAAAGCGCCGTGATTGCGGAAGGAATGCAGGAACAGTTTCAGCGATTTCGATTCCACCAGCCATTCGTCGGGAATGTAATCGATGACGATATGGGCGAAATCCGGCTGGCCGGTCATCGGGCAGAGCGAGGTGAATTCCGGCGCGGTGAACCGCACCACATAATCGGTGCCCCGATTGCCCGAGGGCACGCGCTCCAGAACCGCCTCTTCCGGCGAGGCCGGGCTCTCGACCTTCGCACCCAGCATCGACAGGCCCGAAACATCCGTCTTCGTCATTGTGCCGCAGCTCCTTTTACTTTCACGCGTACGCCATGCGCCTTTTCGCTTTCCGGCTCGACATGGATCACCACGCGCGCGCCCGGATGCGCCGCGTTGATGGCGTCTTCGAGGCGATCACAGATATCGTGCGCCTCGCCGACCGGCATCGAGGCGGGCACGACGAGATCGAAGACGACGAAGGTTGCCGCCCCCGCCTGCCGGGTCTTGAGGTCATGCACACCGAGCGCGCCGCCGGCATGGGTGGCGATCGCCGCCTTGATTGCCTTCTCCTCGTCCAGATCGACCGCCTTGTCCATCAGCCCGTCTATGGAATGCGAGATCACCTTCCAGCCCTGGAACAGGATGTTGAACGAGACGAGGATGGCGAGCACCGGATCGAGGATCGCATAGCCGGTGGCCAGCGCCAGGATCAGGCCGACGAACACCCCGACCGAGGTGACGACGTCGGAATTGATATGATGACCGTCGGCGACCAGCGCCGGCGAGCGGTATTTTTTGCCGGCGCGGATCAGCGTATAGGCCCAGACGGCATTGATGACGCCGGCCAACAGGTTGATGCCGAGGCCAAGCGCCGGCGCCTGCGGCAAGGCAGGCTCGGCCAGCGCCACCACCGCCTCGCGCACGATCATCAGCGCCGCCACGACGATCAGCACGCCCTCGGTGACCGCCGAGAGATATTCCGCCTTGTGGTGGCCGAAGGGATGGTCGTCATCGGCCGGCTTCTGCGCATAGCGGATGACGAAGAAGGCGATGAAGGCGGCGACGACGTTAACGGTCGATTCCAGCCCGTCCGAGAGCAGTGCCACGGAGCCCGTGACCCACCAGGCGACCAGCTTCAGCCCCATGACCCCGAAGGAGAGCGGAATGCCCCAGAAAGCCAGTCGCCTGACAATGATGTTGCCGTCTTCCGTCATATCCTTTTCCCGTGCGGATGCGAATGAATTGCAGTTTCAATGGCCTTAGAACGGCAAAACCGTGCAGGCGAAGTTTCGCCGGCACGGTTCCGTTGCCGTTCCTATGGACCAATTCAACCGGCTTGTCAAAACATCCGCCCGCCGGCGCATGAAAGCGTCGAACATGACAGTGCGCGCCGCGCATGGGCAAAATCTTTGCACAAGTCTTCGCTAGGAAGGCGGCCGGGCCGGATTTTCGGCAGCCGAGAGGAAAGACGCATGACGACAGGACTGAGCCAGATGCCGCTGGACGAAGAGGCGTTTTCGGCCGTCGATGCCGAGCACCTCGTGGCCGCCGGCGCCTTTTCCGAGGCGGAGCGGGCGGCGGTCTACCGCGCCATCGAAACCCGCCGCGACGTGCGCGACCAGTTCCGCCCCGATCCCCTGCCCGAGGCGCTGGTGCGACGCCTGCTGACCGCCGCCCACAACGCGCCCTCGGTCGGCTTCATGCAGCCCTGGAATTTCATTCTCGTCAGGAAACCCGAGACCCGCGAAAAAATCTGGGAGGCGTTTCGCACGGCCAATGACGAGGCGACCGGCATGTTCGCCGACGAGCGCCAGTCGCACTATCGCGCTTTGAAGCTGGAGGGAATCCGCAAGGCGCCGCTCAGCATCTGCATCACCTGCGACCGCGATCGCGCCGGGCCGGTGGTGCTGGGGCGCACCCACAATCCGGCCATGGACGTCTATTCCACCGTCTGCGCCGTGCAGAACCTGTGGCTGGCGGCGCGTGCCGAAGGCGTCGGCGTCGGCTGGGTCAGCATTTTCCACGAGGAGGCGATCAAGCGCATCCTCAACATCCCCCCGCGCATCGCCATCGTCGCCTGGCTGTGCCTCGGTTATGTCGACCGCCTCTACGACAGCCCCGAACTAGCCCTGAAGGGCTGGCGCCAGCGCCTGCCGCTGGACGAACTGGTCTATGAGGAAGGCTGGCCGGGAGAGGAAACCTGATACAAAAAGACCCGCCGGCCTGTTCGGGCGAGCGGGTCTTTTCGTTTCTCCTGGCGGTCTTTTGGTGACCTGTTGACGCCGTGTTTAAAGCCTCCGCAGCCGGAAGGCAAATGATGTTTTCGCGACTGCGACGCAGAGCCTCAGGCGGCCTGCGTCTTGGCCTTGCGCGACAGATGCGCCACCACGTTTTCGATCATGCGCATGCCGGCATCGCCGCCGAGCGTCATGATCGATTCGGGGTGGAACTGCACCGCGGCAATCGGCTCGCGCACATGCTCGATGCCCATGATCGTGCCGTCCTCGCTTTCCGCCGTGATCGTGAAATCGACCGGAAGGCTCGACGGATCGGCGAAGATCGAGTGATAGCGCCCGACCGTCACTTCCTTGCCGAGGCCGGAGAAGACGATGCCCGGCTCCAGCACGCGGATGCGCGACGGCTTGCCGTGCATCGGCACCGCCAGATGGCGCAATTCACCGCCATAGGCCTCGGCAATCGCCTGCAGGCCGAGGCAGACGCCGAAGACCGGCAGGTTGCGCGCCCGCGCCTTCCTGATCGTCGCCTTGCAGTCAAAGTCTTTCGGATTGCCCGGCCCCGGCGACAGCACGACGAGATCGGGATCGATCCGGTCGAAGATCTCGTCGGCGACCGGCGTGCGCACGGTCGAGACGGTGGCGCCGGTCTGGCGGAAATAATTGGCCAGCGTATGCACGAAACTGTCTTCGTGGTCGACCAGCAGGATGTTGACGCCCTTGCCGACCGTCGCGACATCGCGCGAGGCTTTGGCGCTGTTGCCGATCTTGGCGTCGCGGATGGCGGCGATCATGGCGGAGGCCTTCAGTTCGGTTTCTGCTTCTTCCTCATGCGGATCGCTGTCGTTGAGCAGCGTCGCACCGGCCCGTACCTCGGCGATGCCGTCCTTGATGCGCACGGTGCGCAGCGTCAGGCCGGTGTTCATGTCGCCGTTGAAGCCGACCATGCCGATGGCGCCGCCATACCAGGCGCGCGGGCTCTTTTCATGCGCCTCGATGAAGCGCATCGCCCAGAGCTTCGGCGCACCGGTGACGGTGACTGCCCAGGCATGGCTCAAAAAGCCATCGAAGGCGTCCATGTCGGCGCGCAACCGGCCCTCGATATGGTCAACGGTGTGGATCAGGCGCGAATACATCTCGATCTGGCGGCGGCCGATCACCTTGACCGAACCCGGCTCGCAGACACGACTCTTGTCGTTGCGGTCGACGTCGGAGCACATGGTCAACTCCGACTCGTCCTTCTTGGAATTCAGCAGCTTGAGGATCTGTTCCGAGTCGGCAATCGGATCGTCGCCGCGCTTGATCGTGCCGGAGATCGGGCAGGTCTCGATGCGGCGGCCCGAAACGCGCACGAACATTTCCGGCGAAGCCCCGACCAGATATTCCTGGTTTCCGAGATTGATGAAGAAGGAATAGGGCGACGGGTTGATCGCCTTCAGCCGCTTGGAGATCGCCGACGGCTTGCTGTCGCAGCGCTCCATGAATTTCTGGCCCGGCACCACCTCGAACAGGTCGCCGCGGCGAAAGCTTTCCTTGGCCTTGGTCACCAGCGCGGCATATTCGCCGGGATGATGATCGCCGCGCGGCGGGATGGTGTCGGTGGCGCGGAAAGGGTCCGGGGCGATATCGCCGTTCCGGTCGGCGGTCGTCACGCCGCCCTTCTCGAAATCGTAGCGGTCGATCCAGGCCTTGGCGGCATAGTTGTCGACGACGAGGATCTCGTCCGGCAGGTAAAGCACCATGTCGCGCTGGTCGGCGGGACGGGTGAGCTTGAGGTCGATGGCGTCGAACTGGAAGGCGAGGTCATAGCCGAAGGCGCCGTAAAGGCCGAGGCTAGCATCGGCCTGCGAGAAGAACAGGTCGGTCACCGCGCGCAGCACGGTGAAGACGGTCGGCATCTTCGAGCGCTCTTCCTCGGTGAAGACACGAGTTGGCTGGTTGACGGTGAGATCGAGCCGGCTTACGGAGCGGGCGCCGAGCGTCAATTCAGGCACGGTCGCCAGCCTGTCGGCGATGAAACCGAGCAGCACTTCGCCGCGGCCGTTATAGGCCTCGATCCAGACGGAGCGGCCGAAGGAGGAGATGCCGAGCGGCGGATCGATGACGGCGGTATCCCAGCGGGTATAGCGGCCCGGATATTCGTAATTGGAGGAGAAGACGGCGCCGCGCCGCTCGTCGAGGCGGTCGACATAGCTCGACACCGCATCGGCATAGGGCGTCTCGCGCCGCTGGCGGGTGACGGTGACGCCACCCCTCGTCTCGTAAATCTCCGCTCCGTCATCCCGGATGATCGTTGCCATCGTCTCTCTCTTCCCTCTTCGAGGCCCGGATGCGAGGTGGCTGGATACAACAAAGCCGCCTCGGGTTGCGGGCGGCTTTTCGTCTGTCTTCAGGACATGACTGGTCAAGGCCGCCTTTAGCGTGCCCACCACCAGTTCGCAATGTTCAAAGACTTCATCATGGGCAAAGTGTTAGACCGAACTTCGCCGCAGCGCAAGAGGCGATTGCGGCGCGGGCGGCGCTATCCGCGCCGCCCGCAAAAAGCGCTTCCGCAGGGATTAGAAGCGCTGGGTAATGGAGACCTTGAAGTAACGACCGGCCTCGGAATAATACTCTTCCGGTTGGGTGCGGCCGCTGCGGGCATTGGCGTAGTCGTAATAGGTCTTGTCGAACACGTTGTAGACGCCGGCATTGATCTTCATGCCCTTGATCTGCTCGGGTTCGTACCAGGCGGTCAGGTCGACGATGCCGTAGCCGGGGGTCTTGAAGTAGGTCGAGGTGGATTCGCCACGGCCGGCGGCCGAGGTGATCCAGTCGAGGCCGACGCCCCAGTTCTCGGTGTCGTAGCCGAGGCTCAGCACGCCCTTGAGCGGCGCGACCGACTGGATGAAATCACCCGTGCCCATGTCCTTGCCGTTGGCATAGGCAAGGCCGGCGCGAACGCTGAAGCCGTTGTCGAAGCGCTTGTGGGCGCCAAGCTCGACGCCGAAGATGCGGGCGCGGTCGAGGTTGACGTTCTGGGTGATGCCGCCCTGCGGATATTGCGACAGGACATAGCCGTTCGCCGCCGCTTCCGCCGCCGTCAGGGCCTTGGTGTCGATGAAGTTCTTGTAGCGGTTGTAGAAGACGTTGACGCGGCCGCCGAAATCGTCGTCGCCGATATTGGCGCCGAGTTCGAAACCGTTGCTGGTTTCGGATTCCAGCGCCGGATTGCCGACGCGCAGATAGGTGCCCGGCGCGCCGAAGGCGGCGTAAAGCTCACCCGCCGTCGGAGCGCGGAAACCCATGGCCCACTGGCCGTAGAGTTCCAGCCCGTCATGCGGCTGGTAGGCGACGCGCAGCTTCGGCGAGATCGCCGTATCGCTGAACCCGCCCGGCAGCGCCGGATTGGTGGCGTTGTTGTCATAGGCGTCGGTCATCTTCGGATCGTGCTCGATCCAGTCGAAGCGCAGGCCCGGCGTCACCGACCAGCCGGTCTCGGCAATCGCGATCTCGTCGTCGATGAACAGGCCGATGCGGCCGGTGTCCACCTTCGGCGTGTCCGCCTGGTTGGTGTGCAGGTTGTTGCAGGCGGTGTAGGGGCCGGTGTAAGGCTTGCGGCAATTGTCGTAGCCGGCCGAATACTGCTCGGCGGTGACGCGGGCCAGATCCCAGCCGAAGGTCAGATGGTGACTATAGTCGCCGGTGGAGAAATCCTTGCTGGCCGAGCCGATCAGGCCGAAAGCTTTTTCCTCGTAGCTGTTGGCGCGGCCGATGGGACCGATGACCGAGGTCGAGCGATAGCCGGTATAGCCGGAGAGACGCGTCTGGTCGAGCCAGTAGAGCGAGGTCTCGACCGAATCGAGCAGGCTGTCGGCGCTTTCCGATTCGTAGCGGTAGTCGAGCGAAACGCGGTCGCGGTCGGAATCTTCCTGCCCGTCGTAATTGCCGGGACGGTAATTGCCGGTCAGCGACTGGCTGGTGCGCAGATCCGTATCGCGATCCCTGCGGAAGGTTTCCGCCGTCACGCCGATGGTGTGGCCGCCCTCCAGCTTCTGGCGCAGCTTGAACAGCAGGTTGTGCTGGTTGTAGTCGGAGGGGTTCGCCTCGGTGCGCGTCGGGCCGTAGGTGTCGATATCGCCCTTGTTGCGGCGCTCCTCGCCCTTGCGATAGCTTCCCTGGAACAGAACGGAGGTGTTGTCGAAGCGCTTGGCGACGGCGACGGCAGGATTGTAGCTCCTGTCGGAACCGTCATAGGTGAACTTGGCAACGCCGCCCCAATCCCGCCCTTCGGCGATCAGGTCGTCGGCCTCCAGGGTGCGCAGCGCGAAGACGCCGCCGAGAGCGCCTGAGCCGGCGCGGCTCGAATCGGCGCCGCGCACGACGTCGACGGCCGAGATCGACGAGAAGTCGAAGCTATCGACGCCGCCATCGGCATCGCGGGTGGCATCCGACAGGTAGGACAGCGGAATGCCGTCGACGGTGGTCAGCACGCGGCTGCCTTCGAGGCCACGGATGTTCACGGCGCCGGTGGTGCGGTTATAGCTGACGCCCGGCTGCAGGCTGCGGCCGAGATCGTCGATGCTGGTGACCTGCTTGTCCTCGATCTCTTCCTGCGTGGTTTCCTGCGCCAGCGGCGTCTCGGCGACGGCGCCGGGCACACGCGCACCCTTGGAAACGACGATTTTCTTCAGCGGCGTCACATCCGCCGCCGCCGTCTCGACGCTCTGCGCCCAGACGGCCGGAGCAATCAGGCTCGCAATCGCCGTGCATGCCAAAAGAACCGACCGAGAATGCCGGACAGCCATGAAACAATTCCTTTTTTCAATGGGTCACCGGGCTGGCTGATGCGCGGCTTTGAGCGCGCGGCGGGCTGGCTGGGCGGAGCGAGTTTCGAAAACCCGGCGCGGTTGGCGCCTTGTTTCTGTCCCATAAAAAACATGAGTATGGCTGTCAAATAAATAAACATGAGTACGACGCTCATGTCTCGATACGGGGCGGCGGCGTGGCAAGGCTGCAACGAATCCCGCATGCCAGGCGTTTTCCCTGTCCCTGCTCGTTGGAAGGGAAAGGAAGACTGCATGACAGCCAACCATGCGCCGACCCTCGGATTGATCGCTGTTTTGGCCGCGACGTCAGGCTTCGCCGCCGACCTGCCGCCTGTCGGCCCCCTGCCCCAGCCACGCCCGGCGGTCGAGGCAAAAGCGCCACCGCAGGGAAAACCCGCGATCCAGGGGCCGCCCGCGCCGCCGAAGCCGGAAGGCCCGCTGAAAGGCACGGTGCTGACCCCGGAAGCGGAACTGGTCGTTACCCCGGAAAGCGCCGAGGATCACGCCGCGTGCGTTTCAGCGCTTGCCACGCTCGGGGTCGCGTTCACCGAGGAAAAGCGCATCGATGACGGCGAAGGCTGTGGCATCGACAAGCCGGTCTCGGTCTCGGGGCTGGCAGGCGGCATCGCGCTGCAGCCGGCCGCGACCATGACCTGCCCCGCCGCGCGCGCCATGGCTCAATGGACAAGGGACAGCGTCGTTCCGGCGGCCAGAGCCGCATTCCCGGACGAATCGCTGCAATCGCTGGAAACCGCCTCGGCCTATGTCTGCCGGCTGCGCAACAATGCCGAGCGGGGCAAGATTTCCGAGCATGCGCGTGGCAATGCCGTCGACATCTCCGCCTTCACTCTCTCCAGCGGGAAACGCGTCGATATCCATCCGCGCCGCGAGGATTCGACACTGTCAGGCGCGTTCCAACGCGCCGTCACCGCGGCTGCCTGCCTCTATTTCACCACCGTGCTCGACCCGGAAAGCGACGCGGCGCATGAGAAACACCTGCATCTCGACGTGCTCGCCCGCAAGGGCGGTTACCGCTACTGCCGATAAACAGGGCGTTTTCCCCTTGCCGGCGGCGGGTGCGCGGATAAGGACGCCGAACGGCGCCGCCCGCCTGCCGCGCCATCCGCTTATCTTCGAGTTGCAGGCGCTCTACCGTACAATCTTAAGCATCTCCGAACGGAAATCCGCTTTTCTCTTGTCCTGGAGATGCTCAGAACAAACCCTCGATATACCCCTCTTCGTTGAGGAAAATCTTTTCCGCCGAAGGGATTTTCGGCAGGCCGGGCATGGTCATGATCTCGCCGGTGATGACCACCACGAAGCCGGCGCCAGCCGACAGGCGCACCTCGCGCACCGGAACCGTATGCCCCTCCGGCGCGCCGCGCAGGTTGGGATCGGTCGAGAAGGAATATTGCGTCTTGGCCATGCAGACCGGCAGCCGGCCATAACCCTGCTCTTCCCAGGCGCGAAGCTGGTCGCGCACCGATTTGTCCGCTATGACCTCACCGGCGTGATAGATCGACTTGGCGATCGTCTCGATTTTCTGGAACAGCGGCATGTCGTCGGGGTAGAGCGGGGCGAATTGCGCGCCGCCGGCCTCGGCCAGTTCCGCCACCTTGCGCGCCAGCGCCTCGATGCCGGCCGAACCCTCCGCCCAGTGTCGGCAGAGGATCGCCTCCGTGCCAAGGCCCGTCACGTAATCCTGGATCGCCCGGATTTCCGCCGGCGTATCAGAAATGAAATGATTGATGGCGACGACGACCGGGACGCCGAATTTCTTGACGTTCTGGATATGGCGGCCGAGATTGGCGCAGCCGCGCGCCACCGCCTCGACATTCTCGCGCCCGAGATCGTCCTTCCTGACGCCGCCGTTCATCTTCATCGCCCGCGCCGTCGCCACGATGACGGCCGCCGCCGGCTTTAACCCCGCCTTGCGGCACTTGATGTCGAAGAATTTCTCCGCCCCGAGGTCGGCGCCGAAACCGGCTTCGGTGACGACGTAATCGGCAAGCTTCAACGCTGTCGTCGTGGCAATGACGGAATTGCAGCCATGGGCGATATTGGCAAAGGGGCCGCCATGCACGAAGGCGGGATTGTTTTCCAGCGTCTGCACCAGATTCGGCTGCATGGCGTCCTTCAGAAGCACCGTCATCGCGCCGTCGGCCTTGATGTCGCGGGCATAGACCGGTGTGCGGTCGCGGCGATAGGCGATGATGATATTGCCGAGCCGCCGCTCCAGATCCCGCAAATCCGTGGCCAGGCACAGGATCGCCATCACCTCCGAGGCGACGGTGATGTCGAAGCCGTTTTCGCGCGGGAAACCGTTGGCGACGCCTCCCAGCGAACAGACGACCTCGCGCAGCGCCCGGTCGTTCATGTCCATCGCCCGCCGCCAGGCAATGCGGCGAATGTCGATGTTCTCTTCGTTGCCCCAGTAGATGTGGTTGTCGATCAGCGCCGCCAGAAGGTTGTGGGCCGCGGTGATGGCGTGGAAATCACCGGTGAAATGCAGGTTGATGTCCTCCATCGGCACGACCTGGGCATAGCCCCCGCCGGCCGCGCCGCCCTTGACCCCGAAGCAGGGGCCGAGCGAGGCCTCGCGAATGCAGACGATCGTCTTCTTGCCGATGCGGTTCAATCCGTCGCCGAGGCCGACGGTGGTCGTGGTCTTGCCCTCGCCGGCCGGCGTCGGATTGATAGCGGTGACGAGGATCAGCTTGCCGTCCGGCTTGCCGCGCTGGGCCGCAATGAACTCCGCGCCGATCTTCGCCTTGTCGTGGCCATAGGGCAGCAGATGCTCGACGCCGATGCCAAGCGCTGCGCCGATCTCCTGGATCGGTTTTTTCCGGGCCGCGCGCGCGATCTCGATATCCGACTTCACATCCGTCATGGCGATCCTCCCCTTTTACTCCCAAGGGAATTTAGACCGTTAAGCGGGGCGTTGACCCGCGCCGGTTCAAGCCACTCTTTTTCGTATTTGCGACATTTTTCATTTTAGGACCGACAGCGCCTGCTTACCAACCGTTGTCTCGCAGTGCGAGATTTGATGCAACGCAATAGGATTCAGCCCGAGGAAGAGAGCCATCTCCGCCATCACCGCTGCCGCGCCCATCGCTGCCACAATCATGCATTAAGCAAGAGCCGTGCTTGTCGGGAGCTTTCTATTGCCGCCGGGCGGCAATTTTGTTAGCGGTAACATCGAATTCCCTCGAAACCCCGACGCAATGACATTGATGAATTTTCAGGACCGGCAGTCATTGTTGATTACCGAGCTGTCCTCGGTCAGAACCCGCGGGGCTTTCATTGCCGCGTTGAAACGGGTCGCGGCCGCGTTCTCGCTGCATCATGTCACG
This sequence comes from Rhizobium sp. YJ-22, assembly GCF_029601685.1. Taxonomy (NCBI): domain Bacteria; kingdom Pseudomonadati; phylum Pseudomonadota; class Alphaproteobacteria; order Hyphomicrobiales; family Rhizobiaceae; genus Rhizobium; species Rhizobium sp. YJ-22. The sequence goes on from NZ_JARRIR010000002.1 coordinate 511,286, forward strand.
CTGCTGCGCATGCCCGGCCCCGACGACCGCGATCTGGCGCCGTTGGTTCTGGAAACGACATATGCGCCGCAATTCTTCCGCGATTTCGACCGCCATGGCCTCCTGTCCATCTGTCCGACGTCGCACCGGCTGCAATCATCGCTTCTGCCGCAGACCTGGGCGCTGAAAGCGGTGACGGAAGACGAGAAGACCCCGGAATGGCAGACCCTGGCCGGCTTCATGATCGGCCATGGCATCACCATGGGCATCGTGATCGCCATGACCGGCCTTGACGGCGAGCGGCTGGTGCTGCGCTATGACGGCGAGCGCGATTGCCTGCAGATGGACGAACTCAACGCCCTCAACATGGTTTCCACCCATGCCTTCGAGGCCTATGCGGCGATCCGTCCGCGCGAGCCGGCATTGCCGCATGCGCTCTCGGCGCGCGAGCTGGAGGTGGTGCGCTGGACGGCGCAGGGCAAGACCTCGGCCGAAATCGGCCAGATTCTGTCCCTCTCGGACCACACGGTGAACGCCTATCTCAACAATGCCATCAAAAAGCTCGATTGCGTCAACAGGACGCAACTGGTCGCCAAGGCGATCCGGCTGAAGCTGATCGCCTGACGTTCCGGCGATTGCGCCTGAGGGGACGGGGGAAAGCGTGTTACCGCATCATGAAAGTCATCGGTTTGCGCTGAGCGCCGAGGATCAGCAAAGACTCGGCATTTCGGATCGGGACATCGTCACGCTGGTTTCGGCCTATCGCCGGTTCGGCATCTGGCGCTTCGACCTGGCGACGGGCCATGTCTTCGCGTCCGCGGCCGCCTTCGATATCCTGGGTCTCGACTACACCACCGGCCCGATGAACATGGTCGCCGTCACCGCCCGCATCCATCCCGAAGATCTGCCGGTGCTGATGGAAACCTATGAGCGGGCCAGCAAGGATTGCGTCGGCTATCACAATCACTACCGGGTGCGTGACGGCGAGAGCTACAAGTTCGTGCGCTCCGTCGCCGGCTTCCGCCGCCTGCCGGACTGTCCGGCCGGTGAAATCGTCGGCGTCATCTACGAACTGAATGACCTGCACCAGTTCGTCGCCTTCGCCGACGATTGATGATTTTTACCTGTCGAGGATCGAACGCACTTCGACGAGACCCGAACGCACGCGCAGGATATAGAAACCCATCGTCGCCAGATGCGTCGGCATGATCCAGCCGTCCTCCTCGCCGTTGGAAATGATGAACGGCTGGATGCGCAGCGCCGCTTTGAACTGCGTCATCGTATCGTTCCAGATCGGCGCCAGGTTACGCTCGGCGATCACCTGCGAGAAATCCGCCTGGGCGGCGGCAAGGATGGCGTAATAGCCATAGAGCTGGCCATAGGCGAACCAGAAGCGGTCGTCGGCGCGCGTGTCGAACCAGCCGCCGTTGTAGTTCTCCGAGCGGTCGCGCAGGATCGAGGCGGTATTGCCGAGATCGTTGGCGATACGGTCGACGAATTCGAGCAGGTTGTCGGCACGCCCGTCGAAGATCGCGGCGCAGGAGGCAAGCTCGCCGTTGAAGGCGCGCAGGCTTTTGATCGCGGCGCGGTAATAGCTCGGCGTCGGCGTCTTCGGGCCGAAGGGTTGCAGGCCGAAATACCAGGAGAATTCGTCGAACTGGATATTGCCGCGCGCATCCTGCAGGTTGTTGTTGATGCTGGAGGTGCCGCGCATGCGGCCCAGCGCATCGACCAGTTCCACCGAGGTGCGGCGCACCGCCTGGTTGACGCCGCGCTGGAACGAGGCCTTGTTGTCGAGGAAAGGCGTGTGATCCCAGTCGATGCCGAAGAAGCCCAGCCGGTAGAGCAGCATGGACGAGATCCAGGCATTCTGGTTGACGTTGAAATCGGTGAGGTCGGCGGCGACATCGACGACCGCAGAGCGCTGGCAGGTCTTCGCCTGCCCCTCCACCGTCGGCAGTTCGGCGCCAGCCGGCGCCTTGCGTTGCGCCAGCGCGTAATTGTCGATCAGGTTCGGGTTGAAATTGGTCCAGACCTGCGTCTGCCAGATGAAATAGCCGTAGGAGACGATCAGCAGCGCCAGGATCGCCAGCACCGGCCCGCGAACCACCCAGGAACGGCGGCGATACCAGCCATGCGCGGCCAGGAACGGCCATAGCAGCCAGGCGACGAACATGCCGAGCCCCCTGCCGATGGCGCTGAACACGCGCACGAAGAAGGCGATGATCGGATCAAGCATGGTCATCCTCTCCAAGTCCGTAGAGGCGCATCCGGAACGCCCTCTTGTCCTTCAGGTAAGTGTTCGCCAGCACGCTGACAACATGTTTGCGCATCGTCTCGGCCATGGCGTCATAGGAACGGTAAAAGCCTTCCTTGTCGAAGACGAAACGCGAGACGAAATCGGCCGGCACCATCTCGCTGATCAGCTGGCTGACCAGCCATCGGTCCGGATGATCCGGCCGCGCCCGCACGACGAGGAAACGAGAGGCCGGCGGCACATCCGCCATCTTCAACTCGCCGGAGACGGCGATGGTGCGCAACGCCTCCATCAGGAAGGGATAGGCGCCGTCCTTCGATACCAGTGCGACATTGCGATGCATCCAGGTTTGCAACCATATGGCGTCAATCTTGTCAAGATCGACCTCCGGCTGCGAGCGATGCACGAGATCGCGCACGATCATCTCGGCGCGGTGCTTGAGCAGGCCGGAGCCTTCCACCCAGCTTGCGCGCGGCAGATCGATGCGACCGGTGCGCACAAGGAAATCATAAATGGCGGCGGGATCGCCAAGCGAGATATAGGCCACCTGCCAAGGCCGCGAGCGGCGGAAGCCGGGGGCGGCGGGATCGCAGATCACCGTCGTCGCCTTGCCGTCGAGGAAGACGTAGACGCCGCCGAAATGATTGGCCCAGAAAGCATCGTGGCGGAAGACGAGCTGATCGGGCACCAGCGCGTTCTGGCGGATGTCGCCGGTCACCTGCGCCAGCTCCACCATGCGCGTCAGCATGACATCGTCGCGCCAGGCATCCGGCTCGGAGGTCAGGCGGTCGACGAGCTGGCGCAATTCGCCGGCCTTGCCGAGCAGATCCTCGGCCGAGAGCACGCGGAAGGTCACTTCGTTGATCGACAGCAGGTCTTCGAGGCTGTCGACCACCGAGACCGAATCCTCGATCTCGCCATAGAGCGCATCCTTGATGGTCACCGCATGGATCGCCCGCCGGTTGGCCTCGAAGAATTCATGCATCAGCCCGCCGGTATTGGAAAAACTGGTATGGACGACGGGCAGGTTTTCCTGCTCCGGCGTCAGGATGACGAAGCGGCGGTTGACGCGGTTGGGGTCGAGATAATCCTCGTCGCCGAATTCGTCGGCGATCTCCGGCGAAAAGCCGGTCATGTCGATGCGGAACGTGTCGAGCGCCGTCGCGCGCATGCCGAAGCCGGCCAGCGCCTTGTTGTAGCGCGCGATCAGGTGCGGCTCCGATATCTCCAGCAGCCGCCCGTAGATCAGTTCGGCCTCGAACAGGCGGTCTACCATTTGCCGTCCCGCTTCATGGCTTCGATTTCGCCGATCGCACGCTCGCGCTGCTTCTCACGGCGGACGATCTCGTCGATGGCGGTGCGGTCGCTGGTGTCGGCGTAGCGGAATTCGGAATCGGCGTAGCGGTTGATCTCCTGCAGCACCATGTCGAGGGTAACAGGCGTGCGCAGCGCCTCGATCATCTGTTTCTTCTCGTCATAGCTCTTGTGCAGGAAGGGTTCGGGGTTGGAGAACCATTCGTCCGGCAGGTCGATATCCATCGCCCGCATCTTGATGGCGTCGGTGATGTTCTTGATCGCCCGGCCGGTAAAGCGCGGCTCCACTTCCTTGATGCGGTAAAGATAGGTGCCGATATCGGCAAGCGAGGAGATACCGCCATTCTCCTTCTCGAACCGCTCCCAGACAGCGGCAAGCCCCGCCTCGGAGGGGCGCGCATGGCCGTCATAGGAGGCCTTGACCGCCGTCTTGATCGACTGGCCGGCGTAAAGCGTATGGTCGCCCAGCGGGATCGCATGGTTGCGGCCGATCAGCAGGGCGAAGATGTCGATGTAATCGTCGCGGGTCTGCGGCCCGTCGATCAGCCAGCGGGCGCCGGCGCGCTGGCGCAGCGCATCGTCCACCGCTTCCGGGTGGTTGGAGAACATGCCGAAGGTGCAATTGCCGCGCACCACGGTCGACGCGCCGGCAAAACTTTCCATCAGCACCGCCGTCACTTCCTGCTGGCCGGCGGACGCGCGGTCGTCGGAACGCTTGGCCGCCACCTGGTCGACATCGTCGACGGTGCCGAAGCCGATGGCGCGCGGATTGGTGACCGCATTGACGAAGGCCTTGCAGTTCTGCCCCGACTTGCCCTGATAGGAGGAAATCTGGTCGACGCCGAAATTCTCGTAATGGAAGCCGTAGCCGGCCACCTGGCAATAATCGTTGAGCAGGCCGGCGATCATCTGGATCAGGATGGTCTTGCCGGTCCCCGGCATGCCGTCGCCCATGAAGGTGAAGATGAAGCCGCCGAGTTCGACGAAGGGGTTCATCTGCCGGTCGAAGTCATAGGCCATCAGCATGCGGGCAAGCTTCATTGCCTGATATTTGGCGATGTGGTTGCCGACGATCTCCTCCGGCTTCTTGAAGCTCATCACCAGCGGCCTGGATTTGGCGCCCGTGCCGGCCTCGAAGCCGTTCAGCGTCACGTCGTCGGCATCGAGGCGAATATGCATGGTCTCGAAGGCGGCGCTTTCCGGGAACCGGCTTTTGCGCGCCAGCAATTCCTCTTGAGCCAGCGCCAGATAGGCCCGCGCCCGCGCCGCCATCGCGTTGTCGTCGGCCGCACCCGAAATCGCCCGCGCCAGCCCGGCGACGATGCATTTCAGCCCGTCCTGCGGCGTTTCGAACAGGAAATCCGGGGCGTTGACGCTGATGCCCTCGCCTTCCTCCGGCGGCAGCGTCGCCTGGAGATAAGCGACCAACGTGAAGGCGGCGACGAAGCTGGCGGCCGCGAGATAGGCCTTGAACTGCACCGCATCGGCCCCAGCCAGAGGGGCAGCGAGATTGCGCGCCTGAAGACCCTCCAGCACCGTCTGCCGCGCAAACACGTCGGCAACGGCAAGCGCCACCTGCACGCCGCGCCGGGTGCGATAGACCAGCGTATGGCCGGCGGGCGACAGCAGCGGATCGGTGGCATGGACGGCCTGCACCGTCGCCGTCAGCTCGACGTCGCGGGTGCGCCTGACGCCGGCCGTCGAGACGGTCGGCACGAAACGCCTGTTGGTGCCGGCAATCGGCGCCGAGGACGGCGCGCCGTCCGCCTCGATCAGCGAAAAGCGCGTCACCAGCGCCTGCGCCGCCGCGACATGGCGGGCGATTTCCTCTTCGCGCAATGTCGTCAGGCCCGCGTTCAAACTCATGGCGTCATACCTCGCTGATCACCTGATTGCCGGAAATGACATGCACCTTGTAATCGCCGAAGATCGCCGCCGCTTCACCGGAAGCATACAGGGCCTGATAGGCTTCGTGCGGCACCAAAGCATGTTTTTCATAGGCGCTGACGCCCATGCGCGTCGCCTCCAGATTGGCGGTGTCGATGTAGAATTCCTGTCGCGCAGGCGTCGAGGAAAAGAAGCCGCGTTCGGCCGGCTGCTCGGCGCGGGAAAACACCTCCTGCTGCGTCCAGGTCAGCAGCCAGGCGTCCTCGGGCTTGCGCACCTTGGAGAGGATGCCGGTGATGCGATCGTTGTTCTCGGTAATTCCCGCCGAATAGAACGGCCCGAGCACGAAGCGGCGCAACTGCTTGGGATGCAGCGTCGGGAAATCCGTGTCGAGATTGGCGGCGATGGTCGCCGGCGTCAGCGCATAACCGCTGTTGCGGGTGACGAAATCGTCGAAACGCGCCGCCAGTTGCGGATTGAGCAGCCCCCCGACCGGCAGCGGGATCTGTACCGACGGATCGAGCGTGCCGTCGTCGCGCACCAGCATGTTCACCAGAGTGTCGGAGGAATCCTCGATCAGCGCGATATAGACCATCGGCAGCGTCTGCGTGCCGTCGAAGGCGCCCCAGACAACCACATAATAGGGCCGCCGGTTCTTCGGATTGACGCCGACATGCACCGTTTCCGGCAGCACGACCGGCGAAAAAATCTCGCCCGCCGACACCGCTTCCAGATAGATGCGCTCGGCCATGCGCGCCTGAAGCGCTTCGGGGAAAGCACGGTGGCGCAGGATGAAATCGGCCATCTCGGTCCGCAGGACCTGCGCGTCGGGAATGGCGGCGAGCCGTCCTTCCGCCGTATTGCGGTCCTTTTCCAGCTCCAGCACGTTCTGGAACACCGGAAAGCCGCTTTCGGCCCGGGAAATGCGGAAATGCTCGGTAAAGCCGATGCGGTTTTCCCAGCATTGCAGTGAGGCGGAGAAACGCCGGAGAAACGGCGTCAGGATCGCCGGCGGAAACGGATTGCCGGGATCGGCGCGGTCCGGGTCGGAGAGATAGACCTCCAGCCCCGACAGCGCCGTCTTCACCGTCGAAAAATACTGCGCCACCGGGCCGTCGGATGGAGTGATCATGCCGCCGCCCTGCCCCTGTCGTCCCCGCCTTTGCTCATGCGCGCGATGCCGTCACTGGCGGACGTAATCGGCGGCGTTGTGCTTGTCGAGAACCGCCTGGAAGCGGCGGGCGAAGGCGTCGTCGGCCAGCTTCTTGCGGCGCTGGATGTCCTGCGTCGCGAGCATGTTCTTTTCGTGCATTTCGAGCAGGTCGCCGATATGGCGCTGGGCAGCCGCGCCGATGCCGGCCATGGTTTCCTCGGCCGCCGTATCCACCTGGGAACCCAGCGTGTTGATGCGGTGGGCGACTTCCTGCTGGGCGGCGGTCTTCAGCGAGTCTTCCAGGGCCTTGTAGAGCACGATGCGCTGCTCGGTATCGATGGTCAGCTTGTTGATCAGCGTGTTCTGGGCGGCGATCTGGTTGTTGAGAGAATCGACGAAGGTCTGGAACATCGAGGTATAGCGTTCCAAGGTCTGGCTCTCGGCCAGCAACTCCTGTTCGCGCGCCTGCATCTGGTTGTATTCGGTGGCCATCGCAGAGCGCTCGCCTTCGAGCTGGGTGCGCTCGCCCTGCTCGGTGGAGGCGGCGATGCGGTTCTCGATATCGAGAAGCTGCGGGTTGAGTTCGTTGATGCGCTTCTGCGTGGTTTCGAGATTGGCGACCGTCTGCTTGCGGCGCTCGATCACCTGGATCAGGCTGGCCTCGGAACTCTTGTAGCGCTGGTCGAGAATGCCACGCTGCTCCTTCAGGATACCGACAATGGTGTCGGACTTGACCAGCAGTTCCTGCAGGTTGCCGGCCAGCGACATGTTGCGGACGCGGTCGGTGCGCATGCGCTGCGCCTTCTGCTTTGAGAAGATGCCGATGAACTTCTCGTAGCCGGTATAGGTCTTCATGCTCTCGAATTCGGAGCCGAAGACGTTGGTGGCGTCTTCCAGGCCGATGATCAGGTCGGCGATATTGGCTTCCATCGCCTTCTGCTGGACGAGCACGTCCTGGATGCGCGCATTCTCGATATCGAAATTGACGTCGCCCAGCTTGGTGTCGGCCTTGGCGAACTGGTCGAGCGCGGCACCCGATTGCGCCATCTTGCCGCGAACCTCGTCGACGATGGAACGGGTCTTTGCAATTTCGCTGTCGAAGGACTGTAGCGTCGCCATGCAGGTGCCTCTCCTCAAGTGATGAAGGGAGCGCTCGTCCCGCGCCCCCTCGAACCGGTAGAGACCATATAGGATTCCGTGCGGGATGAAACCATACCCGTCCCGCGAATTGCATCGTCGGCTGTCTTACTTCGCCGAGGCCGGATCCTTGAGATAGGCGATGACATTGGCGATGTCGGCTGGCGCCTTCAAGCCGGCGAAGGTCATCTTGGTGCGCTTCACCACGAAACGCGGATTGGCGAGATAGGTGGTCAGCGCCGCCTCGTCCCAGACCTTGCCGCCGCCAAAGGCCTGCATCGCCGGCGAATAGCTATAGCCGGCGGCGGTCGCGACCGGGCGGCCGACGACGCCCATCAGCGACGGACCGACCTTGTTCACCGACTCGGTGGCGGTGTGGCAGGCGGCGCATTTCTTGAAGACCATGGCGCCCGCCTTCGCATCGCCGCCGGCCCGGGCCAACCCGGTCGAGGCCACGAAAAGACAGAGTATGGCAAGACAGCGACGCATCATGGAGGTTCCCCGATTTGCACCCGCGGAAAACGTCTCCCACGCGGTTTGCGCCCATCATCACCGGTTTCACGCCGCTGAACAGGGTGCAAAACGTCGCAAAGGACCATGATAACAGTCGGTAAAAGACAGCTCTCCGCTTGAAATTCGCTATTATTGGTGATTGGCTGGGGGCTCTGAACAATAAAAGGCTGGGAGTTATCAATGAAGAAAATCAATAGTTTCAGACTGGCAATGCTGGCAACGGCGGCACTTGGCGCGCTGGCAACGGCACCGGCTCATGCCGCGGAGCCGGAAGCCTGCGCGAGCGTGCGCTTCTCAGACGTCGGCTGGACCGACATCACCGCGACCACCGCGACCGCCTCCGTCGTGCTCAAAGCCATCGGCTATCAGCCGATGACGACGGTGCTTTCGGTGCCGGTCACCTATCAGTCGCTGAAGAACAAGGACATCGACGTTTTCCTCGGCAACTGGATGCCGACCCAGGAAAATGACGTGCGTCCCTTCCTGAACGACAAGTCGGTTGAATCCTTCGGCCCGAACCTGGAAGGCGCCAAATACACGCTCGCCACCAACGCCAAGGGCGCCGAACTCGGCATCAAGGATTTCAAGGACATCTCCGCCCACAAGGACGATCTTGACGGCAAGATCTACGGCATCGAGCCTGGCAATGACGGCAACCGCCTGATCATCGACATGGTCGACAAGGACACCTTTGGCCTCAAGGGCTTCGAGGTGGTCGAATCCTCCGAGCAGGGCATGCTGGCGCAGGTCTCGCGCGCCGACAAGGAAGGCAAGCCTGTTGTCTTCCTCGGCTGGGAGCCGCATCCGATGAACGCCAACTACAAGCTGACCTATCTCTCGGGCGGCGACGACATCTTCGGACCGAATTTCGGCGGCGCCACCATCTTCACCAACGTCCGCGCCGGCTACACCACCGAATGCCCCAATGTCGGCAAGTTCATCACCAATCTGAAGTTCTCGTTGAAGATGGAAAACGAGATCATGGGCAAGATCCTCAATGACGGCAAGGAGCCGGAAGCCGCCGCCACCGAATGGCTGAAGGACAATCCTTCCGTCATCGAGCCCTGGCTTGCCGGCGTCACAACGCTGGATGGCGGCGATGCTCTGGCCGCCGCCAAAAGCGGCCTTGGCCTCTGACTATCGGAATGAAAAGAGCGGCGTGAAGCCGCTCTTTTCATAAGGCTAGAGATTTCCATCTTCCAACGGGCGGACGCGCGTGAATTGGCTAACTGACAACAGGATCCCGATCGGGCCGTGGGCGAAATCCTTCGTCGACTGGCTGACGACCAACGGCGGCTGGTTCTTCAACCAGCTTTCCTTCATTCTTTCCAATTGCATCAAGGCGATGCTGTATCTGCTGCAAACGCCGCATCCGCTGATCGTGGTCGCGGTGCTGACCGCCATCGGCTGGTGGCTGCGCCGCTCGGTCAGCGTCGCGGCGATGACGGCGATCGGCCTGCTGTTCATCATCAACCAGGGCTACTGGAAGGAGACGACCGAGACGCTGGCGCTGGTGCTCGCCTCCACCGCCGTCAGCATGCTGGTCGGCGTGCCGCTCGGCATTGCCGCGGCGCGGCGCGCCTGGGTCTATTCGATCATGCGGCCGATCCTCGACCTCATGCAGACGATCCCCACTTTCGTCTATCTCATCCCGGCGCTGATCCTGTTCGGCCTCGGCATGGTGCCGGGCCTGATCGCCACGGTCATCTTCGCCATTCCCGCCCCCATCCGCCTCACCCGCCTTGGCATCATCTCGACGCCGCCCTCGCTGGTGGAAGCGGCCGAATCCTTCGGCGCCACGCCGATGCAGGTGCTGCGCAAGGTGGAACTGCCCTTCGCCACGCCGCAGATCATGGCGGGCCTGACGCAGACCATCATGCTGTCCTTGTCGATGGTGGTCATCGCGGCGCTGGTCGGCGCCAACGGCCTTGGCGTACCCGTGGTGCGGGCGCTCAACACCGTCAACGTCGCCAAGGGTTTTGAAGCCGGCCTGTGCATCGTCATCCTCGCGATCATCCTCGATCGCGTCTTCCGCAGTTCCGAAGCAGGAGATGGCGCATGAGCGATGCAGTCACCTTCAACGACATCGATATCGTTTTCGGCAACAATCCCGAAAAAGCGATCGCCATGATCGACGCGGGCAAGACCCGAGACGAGATCGGCCACGAAACCGGCCTGGTGCTCGGCGTCGCCAAGGCGTCGCTCTCCATCCACGAGGGCGAGATCCTCGTGCTGATGGGTCTCTCCGGCTCCGGCAAATCGACGCTCTTGCGGGCCGTCAACGGGCTGGCGCCGGTGGTGCGCGGCAAGGTGTCGGTCGCCTCGAAAACCGGGCCGATCGACCCTTACGCCTGTTCCCCCAAGGCGCTGCGCGATTTTCGCATGCACACCGTCTCGATGGTGTTCCAGCAATTCGCGCTGCTGCCCTGGCGCACGGTGGCCGACAATGTCGGCTTTGGGCTGGAACTGGCCGGCGTGCCGGAAGCCGAGCGCAAGCAGCGCGTCGGCGAACAGCTCGAACTCGTCAATTTGACGAAATGGGCGGGCCGCAAGGTCAACGAACTCTCGGGCGGCATGCAGCAGCGCGTCGGCCTCGCCCGCGCCTTCGCGACCGGCGCGCCGATCCTGTTGATGGACGAACCCTTCTCGGCCCTCGACCCGCTGATCCGCACCCGCCTGCAGGACGAGTTGCTCGAATTCCAGCGGCGGCTGAAGAAGACCATCCTCTTCGTCAGCCACGACCTCGACGAAGCCTTCCGCATCGGCAACCGCATCGCCATCATGGAAGGCGGGCGCATCGTCCAGTGCGGCACACCGCAGGAGATCGTCCGCAATCCGGCCAACCAGTATGTCGCCGATTTCGTGCAGAACATGAACCCGATCAACATGCTGACCGCCGGCGACGTCATGCAGGCCGGCGTGCAGACCGCAACGCCCGGCGTCAGCGCCACGGCAACGGTCACCACGCCGCTGGTCGACATCTTGGACGCGTTGACCCGCCAGCCCGGCAATATCGGCGTTGTCGACAACGGCACTGTCATCGGCACGATCAGCGCCCAGGATATCGTCGAGGGCCTCACTCGCCACCGTCGCCGGGAAAACGCCTGAAGCGCCGGCACATCCGCCACTTTTGCTTCGGTGGAGCGGCGGCCACTTTTGAGCATTTCCGGGAAAACGGATACCCGGTTCCGTTCGGAAATGCGATAAAACGATGCTTTGAAAGCGTGTCGCGGCCTGACCTGCGATACGCTTTTCTTATGGGAGGAGACGACATGACCGACAAGCCCTCCGTCCTGCGCGATACGGATGACGATGCCCGCCGCCTGGCGCGGCGATTGCTGCATGGCGGCCCGCATGTGGCGCTGGCGGTCGTCGATGCCGAAACCGGCTTCCCCTTCGCCAGCCGCGTGCTGGCCGCCACCGATAGCGATGGCACGCCTGTTATCCTCGTCTCGGCGCTCTCGGCCCATACCAGGGCGCTGACGGCCGATTCGCGCTGCTCGCTGCTGGCGGGCGAGCAGGGCAAGGGCGATCCGCTGGCCTATCCACGCGTCACCATTCTCGCCCGCGCCGAACGCGTGGCGGTGGGTGATCCCGCACGCGTCCGGCTGCGCCGCCGATTCGTGCTGCGCCACCCCAAGGCCGCGCTCTACATCGATTTTCCGGATTTCGCCTTCTTCCGGCTGGCGCCGGTCTCGGCGAGCCTCAACGGCGGCTTCGGCCGCGCCCATGCGCTTGAAGGCACCGACATCCTCGGCCCTCGACCGGACGCGGAGCAGTTTTCGGAGATGGAAGAAGAGGCGCTGGCCAGCCTGCTGGCCGCCGATCCCGAGGCTGCGGCGGGCATCGCCAGAACCCTGTCGCTGCCCGCCTCGAACGACTGGCGGATCGCGGGACTGGATGCCGGCGGGATCGACATCGCATCGACGGACAATACCGTCGGCGGGCGGCTGGAATTTCCCGAACCGCTGCAATTTACGCATAGCTTAATTAGTTACATGGGACAAACCGGGCCGACAATACGTTAAATTTAGCAATGTACAATTTTGGACCCCGACGATAAGTCTGACGCTCTTCCTGCAGCGCAACGTGACGTCCACCAACGTGCAAAAATCGCTGTAATACTTTATAGTCGCTGCATAATTTTCCCCGGACCGATCCGGCACGGGAAAAATCGTGCGGCCCCGAGCCGGAGCTTGTTTGCCCCCGTCTGACGGCGGCGCTGGAACGCACGATGAAAACCGATTCTCTCTCCGACCATTCGACTGTCGCCGCCGGCCTGCTGTCCGCCATGGCAAACCCCAAGCGCCTGCAAATCCTCTGCAGCCTGGTCAAGGGGGAAGTGGCTGTCGGCGCGCTCGCCAGTCAGGTCGGCCTCAGCCAATCGGCATTGTCGCAGCATCTGTCGAAGCTGCGTGCCCAGAAACTGGTCAACACACGCCGCGACGCCCAGACCATCTATTATTCGAGTTCGTCGGAAGCGGTCCTGAAGGTGCTCGGCACTCTTGAGGAAATCTACTGTCAGACCGTCAGCGAAACCCCTGCCTGACAGACGCCTGCCGGAACGGTCGAAGAGCAGGCTCTGTCGCGACCGCCCGCTCCCCTCTGCCCTGAAAAAACGGACCAGGCAGCCGCGACAGGCTTATGGTCGCACGGCGAGCTTGCTCCGGACTGTCGCGCCGACAACCGTTACGGCCTATTGCGCATCGGCGAGGAAGCTCGCCGCCTGCAGCAGCGCCGCATTCCAGTTGATGGTGATCTCGTTGACGCCCCAGGCGCCGATATCGTCGATATAACAGCGCGAGCCGGCGCAGCCGGCCAGCTTTTCCAGCGCCACGGGATCGGCCAGCGTCGCATTCGGCCCGCCGGCCAGCGAACCCGCTGGCGGCGACGGCAAGGCGGGGTTGAGCTGATGCGCATACCAGCGGCTATGCTGGTTATGGGCGAAGGCCGTGCCGTAGCCGGTGATGTAGGAGATGTTCATCGGGTTGCGGCCGAGCAGGTAATCCATCGCCTCGCGCGCTGCCGCCAGGTAATGCTTCTCGCCGGTGAGGTCGAAGGCGGCCGCCGTCACCAGCAGGTTCTGCAACATCAGGTGATTCGAACCCCAAGCGAAAATGCCGCCCTTGGGACGGTAGATATAGCCAAAACCCTGCTTCTTCTGGTAGCTGACGAAACGGTCGGCGGCCGAGATCACCGAAGCCCTGGCCATCTGCCGGTCGGCATCGGGCAGCGGGTCGCCATAGAGCGCCAGTTCCAGCCGGGCGAAGCCGGCGACGTTGCGCCAGTCGAAGCCGGCGCCGTCGAAGGGATCGCGCTTCCAGTGCGGCGAGACCCTGAGCGCCTCCAGATAGGCCGTGTCGCCGGTGGTGATCAGCAGTTCGGCTGCCGCCCAGTAGAATTCGTCGGACACATCGTCGTCGTCGTAGTCGCCGCCGCCCTGCTGCCCATCCGAGACCGGCGCGAAAAGATCGGGGTGTTTTTGCGCTGCCCCATAGGCCGTGCGCGCCGCCGCCAGCAGCCTGTCGGCGAAGGCGGCGTCATAGGGACGGAACAGCCGCGCCCCTTGCGCGGCAACGGCCGCGACGTCCAGCGTCGCCGCCGTCGAGGGCCGGTGCAGCGCCCTCTCCTTCGGGTCGAGATGCGGCAGCATCGGCAAGCCGGTCCAGCCGATGTCGTGAACCTTGTGATAGGCCATGCCGGAAAGCGGTTCGCCGTCCGGCACGATCATCTTCAGCAGGAATTCCAGCTCCCAGCGCGCCTCGTCGAGACCGTCCGGCACGCCGTTGCCCCGCTCCGGCAGACGTGCGAAACCATCCGAGAGCAGCGGCGATTTCGGTGCAAAACGCTTGGCGCGCTCGAAAGCGGCCATCATCTGCGCCACCGAGATGCCGCCATTGACGACATATTTGCCGTGGTCGCCGGCATCGTACCAGCCGCCGCTGACGTCGCGCGTGCCCTTGCATTGCCAGTCCTTGCCGTAAAGCTTGGCCGCCACCGGTCCGGTCAGGCAGGCAACCGCGCCATCGCCGCGATTGGGATCGACACCGACATGGCCGGCCGGGCGGGCATAGGCCGCGCCGGCGATCGCGCCGTCGATGACAATGCCGCTGCGCTGCGGATAGAACCAGGAGAGCGCGTCGACGGAGAGCCGCCGGTAAAGGTCGCTGTCGATAGCAAAGGCCGGGCCTGCCGCCTCGCCAGCGACCAGCCGGTAATCGCCGCCCGGCCGCGTCAGCGGCGTGAAATCGGCGACGTGCAGGCTGTAACCGGAGGCCGGATCGACGCCGCGCACTTCCGTCTCACCCTCGCCGAACACCTTGCCGGCGCCATCGACGATCTGGAAGCGCAACGGCGTCTTCGACAAAGATATGATCGTCGCCCGCTTCGACCCGCCGGGCAGGAAGCCGGCCTGGTTGAGCCGCACCGGATCGGCGACCGGCTCCAGGACGGGTGCGGCGCGGTTCTGGTTCATGCGCGTCTCCGCCTGGTTCTCGCCCGCGGGCGAAAGCTTCACATTGTCGATGCAGAAACGCCAGGCGCCCTGCTGGCCGCCGAGCTGGAAGACGAGCTGGGCGCGGCCGGCGCGCGCATTGGAAAACGGCAGGCTGGCCGGCTCCAGCGCCTCTGTTACCTCCACCGGCGCGGCAAACCGCTCCGCCCATGGCGCCTTCGGATCCTGCAGCATCACCTTGATCCTGTCGGGCGCGTCATTACCGGTGGCGCGCGCCTCGAAACCGAGAACATAGGACTGGCCGGCCTTCAGCTCGCCCGTATCCACGCCGATCAGCGCATCCCACGGCTTTTCGACGCCGGCGGACACGTCGCCGCAGAGCTGGCCGGAGCGCACGGCGAGACGCACATTGTCCGTCGACCAGAAACCGGCCTTTCCATTGGAAAAATCGCCGCCACGCACGAGGCTGGAGGAAGGGGCCGCAAAGGCGGACGTGCCGAACGCCAGCACCAGACCGAGCGCCGCGAGGATTGGGGAAGTCATCATGACCTTCTTGTCGTTACGGCCCACCGATCATGGCAGGCGCGGAGAGAGCATAAGCAGCCGCGCGGCACCCTAAACAGGAAAAGTTAACCCTCTTCAAACGGGTGCCGACAAGCCACCCTGCTTGACGCCCCGCCGCCCGCTGATACTTTGACCGTCGGGTAAAATCCGGCGCACCGCCAACCATCGATGCAAGTGACCATGCCGCCCGCCTGGTCGGAGGAGACGAACCATGTCCGAACGTATGAACGCCACGCCCAACGATTTGCGGGCCTTCTGGATGCCGTTTACGGCCAACCGCCAGTTCAAGAAGGAGCCGCGCCTGTTCGTCGGCGCCAAGGACATGCACTACACCACCCATGACGGCCGCCAGGTCCTGGACGGCACGGCCGGCCTGTGGTGCGTCAATGCCGGCCACTGCCGCCCAAAGATCACCGAGGCGATCCGCGCCCAGGCCGGCGAGCTCGACTACGCCCCCGCCTTCCAGCTGGGCCACCCCAAGGCATTCGAACTCGCCAACCGCCTGGTCGACATCGCGCCTGACGGACTCGACCATGTGCTCTACACCAATTCCGGTTCGGAATCGGTAGAAACCGCACTCAAGGTTGCGCTCGCCTATCACCGCGTCAAGGGCAACGGCTCGCGCTTCCGCCTGATCGGCCGAGAGCGCGGCTATCACGGCGTCAATTTCGGCGGCATCTCCGTCGGCGGCATCGTCTCGAACCGAAAGATGTTCGGCACGCTGCTGACCGGCGTCGACCACCTGCCGCACACCCACCTGCCGGCCAAGAACGCCTTTACGCGCGGCCAGCCGGAGGAAGGCGCCGATCTCGCGACCGAGCTGGAACGCATCGTCACCCTGCACGACGCCTCGACGATCGCCGCCGTCATCGTCGAGCCGATCGCCGGCTCCACCGGCGTGCTCATCCCGCCGAAGGGTTACCTGCAGAAGCTGCGCGAGATCTGCACCAAACACGGCATCCTGCTGATCTTCGACGAAGTCATTACCGGTTACGGCCGCCTCGGCGCGCCCTTCGCGTCGCAATATTACGACGTCAAGCCGGACATGATCACCACTGCCAAGGGCCTGACCAACGGCGTCATCCCCATGGGCGCGGTCTTCGTCACTTCCGAGATTCATGATGCCTTCATGAACGGCCCGGAGCACATGATCGAGTTCTTCCACGGCTATACCTATTCCGGCAACCCGATCGCCTGCGCCGCCGCACTCGGCACGCTCGACACCTACAAGGAAGAGGGCCTGCTGACCCGCGCCGCCGAACTGGCGTCCTATTGGGAAGACGGCCTGCATTCCCTGAAGGATTGCAAGAACGTCATCGACCTGCGCAACACCGGCCTGATCGGCGCCATCGAACTGGAACCGATCGCCGGCGAACCGACCAAGCGCGCCTTCACCGCCTTCCTCAAGGCCTATGAGAACGGCCTGCTGATCCGCACCACCGGCGACATCATCGCGCTCTCGCCGCCGCTGATCGTCGAGAAGAAGCATATCGACGAGATCTTCGGCAAGCTGCGCGATATCCTGAACAGCGATATCTGAAACGAGGAAAGGCCCCGCAAGGGGCCTTCCTTTATCCGGCTCAATCCAGCTCTGCGCAGAACACGTCGAAGGGCGCGAGATGAATCTCGCCATCGGCATAGACGGGGCTGAAGCCCGGCCAGGCGATGACGCGGGCGATGCGTTGGTCTGCGGGAGCGAAGTTGGCCCGTTCACGCGTCAGGTTGAAGACGAAGAGCAGCCGCTTGCCGTCCTTCTCGCGCACGAAGCTCAGCAGATTCTGGTTGGAATCGACGAAACGCATGTCGCCATCGCGCAGCACATCCTGGTCGCGGCGGAAGGCGAGCGTGCGACGATAGTGCTGCAGCACGCTGTCGGGATCGTGTTCCTGAGCATCCGCCGCCAGCGGTCGGTGCTCGACGGGAACCGGCAGCCACGGCTTGCCGGCCGAGAAGGCGGCGTAGTCGGCTGCCTTTTCCCAGACCATCGGCGTGCGGCATCCGTCGCGGCCCTTGAAGGCGGGCCAGAAGCGGATGCCATAGGGATCGCGCAGATCCTCGAAGGCCAGCTCCGCCTCGGGCAGGCCGAGTTCCTCACCCTGATAGAGGCAGATCGACCCACGCAAGGCGGAAAGCAGCGTCACCGCCAGCTTCGCCACCCGGGCGCGCTCCTCGACAGTCTCGGCAAAGCGGCTGACATGGCGCTGCACGTCATGGTTCGAGAAGGCCCAGCAGACCCAGCCGTCGGTGACGGCATTCTGGAAGGCAGTCACGCATTTGCGCACATGGCTGGCGGTGAAATCCGGCCCCAAGAGGTCGAAGGTGTAGCACATGTGCAGCTTGTCGCCGCCGCCGGTATAAGCCGCCACCGTCTTCAGCGAACGCGGTCCGTCCCCGACCTCGCCGACCGTCGTGCGCCCTTCATACTGGTCGAGCAACGCTCGAAAACGGCGCAGGAATTCGATATTCTCCGGCTGCGTCTTGTCGTAGAGGTGGTTCTGCATGCCGTAAGGGTTTGTATCCGGCGCATCGAGACCGACGGAATCCGGGTCCGGTTCATGGGGCGGATTGTTGCGCAGCAACTTGTCGTGGAAATAGAAATTCACCGTATCGAGACGGAAACCGTCGACGCCGCGATCCAGCCAGAACTTGACCGTCGCCAGCACGGCATCTTGCACATCGGGATTGTGGAAATTCAGATCCGGCTGCGAAATCAGGAAGTTGTGCATGTAGTATTGGCGGCGCACGCCGTCCCATTCCCAGCCCGGGCCGCCGAAGATCGACAGCCAGTTGTTGGGCGCGGTGCCGTCCGGCTTGGGATCGGCCCAGACATACCAGTCGGCGCGGGCATTGTCGCGGCTGGCGCGGCTTTCGATGAACCAGGGGTGCTGGTCGGAGGTGTGGGAAATCACCTGGTCGATGATGACCTTGATGCCGAGGCGATGCGCCTCGGCCAGCATCTCGTCGAAATCGGCGAGATTGCCGAAGATCGGATCGACGTCGCAATAATCGGAAACGTCATACCCCATATCCGCCATCGGCGAGGTGAAGA
Source organism: Rhizobium sp. YJ-22 (assembly GCF_029601685.1). Lineage (NCBI taxonomy): Bacteria > Pseudomonadati > Pseudomonadota > Alphaproteobacteria > Hyphomicrobiales > Rhizobiaceae > Rhizobium > Rhizobium sp. YJ-22. Next base: position 529,593 of record NZ_JARRIR010000002.1, read on the forward strand.
AGGGCGACAGCCAGATGGCGTCGACGCCGAGCGAGGCGATATGCGGCAGGCGCAACGTCACGCCGCGCAGATCCCCCAACCCGTCGCCGGTCGTATCCTGGAAGGAACGCGGATAGACTTGATAGATGACCGCGCCGCGCCACCAGTCGGGGTTCGTCGTCGGGCTCTTGATAGGGTCGGTCATGCAGGACTCCGGCTGGCGAATCGAAACAGGCGAGGCTCCGACTCTTCCGCGAAAACCTGTCCGCCGCAAGGCGCGAGGGCGGCAAGGTGTGCGTCAATCTTTCCTTGCCCGAAATCCCCGACCGGCGTATTGCCGCAGGGAAACATCGGGGCACTTCCGAGAACGGTTTTCCGTCCGGGAAAACATCTGGCACAGCGGGGAGAACACGGGTGAGCGGGCATCTTCTGTCGATCGGCGAATGCATGGTGGAACTGTCGCAGGCGGGAGACGGGCTGCTGCGCAAGGGTTTTGCCGGCGATACCTTCAACACTGCCTGGTATGCGCGCCTCTGCGCAGCCCCCGGCTGGCAGGTGGATTACCTGACCGCGCTCGGCGACGACCAGACGTCGCAGGACATGCTGGGTTTCATGGCGCATGCCGGCATCGGCACGGATGCGATCCGCCGCCTGCCCGGCCGCATGCCCGGCCTCTACATGATTCACCTGAAGGACGGCGAACGCTCCTTCAGCTACTGGCGCGAGACCGCCGCCGCCCGCCAGCTCGCTGCCAATGGCGATCATCTGCGCCGGGCGCTGGAAAGCGCCGACCTGCTGTATTTCTCCGGCATCACGCTGGCGATCCTGCCGGACGCCGATGCCGAGACCCTGCTTTCCGAATTGCGTCGCGCCAAGGCAGCCGGCAAGCGCGTCGCCTTCGACCCCAACATCCGCCCGCGCCTGTGGAAGGATCGCGCGCGCATGCTTTCGGTCATCAGCGAAGGCGCGCGTGCCTCCACCCTCGTCCTGCCGAGCTTCGATGACGAAGCCCAGCATTTCGGCGATGCCTCGGTCGCCGCCACGCTCGACCGCTACACCGGCCTCGGCGTTGCCGATATCGTCGTCAAGGACGGGCCGAACGGCGCGACGCTGCGCTTTGCCGGCCGCGAGGACATGCATGTTCCGGCAACCATGGTCGAGCGCATCGTCGATACCACCAGCGCCGGCGACAGCTTTAACGGCGCCTTCCTCGCCCATTATCTGGAGCATGGCGATCCCGCTGCCGCCGCCGCCTTCGCCGCCGGCATCGCCGCCCGTGTCATCGGCGAGCATGGAGCGCTGATCCCGCGCGAAAAGCTGTTCGCATAGAGCATGTCCCGGAAAAGCCGATACCGGTTTTCCCTCCTGAAATGCGACAAAACAGGCTGCGAAAGCGGCTGACATGCTGCTGTAACAAAGCTTGGCGATAGGAATCCCGAACGCCGTCGCGGAATGAGTCCGCGTCCGCGACCGGGGGCCGTCGCCATGACCGCAATCACCATCGTTACCGATGCCTGGCATCCACAGGTCAACGGCGTCGTGCGTTCCATCGAAAACACGGTCGGCGAACTGACCCGCCTCGGCCATCGGCTGTCACTGCTGACCCCGGAGCGGTTTCGCAGCATCCCCTGTCCCACCTATCCCGAGATACGCCTGTCTCTGGCAAGCTATTCGCGCGTCTCGGCCGAGTTGGAGCGGCAGCAGCCGGCCTTCGTGCATATCGCCACCGAGGGGCCGCTGGGCCTGAAGGCGCGGCGCTGGTGCATTCGCCACAGCATGCCCTTCACCACCTGCTACCACACCCGCTTTCCCGAATATGTCGCCGCCCGCCTGCCGGTGCCGCTGGCGCTCACCTATGCCTTTGCCCGCTGGTTCCATAATGCGGGCGCCGCCTGCATGGTGGCGACGGAAAGCCTGGAGAGCGAACTCGCCGGCCGCGGCCTGAAAAATCTCGTGCGCTGGAGCCGCGGCGTCGACACCGAACTGTTCCACCCGGCAAGGCGTGAAGAATGCCCCTTCGGCCTGCCGCGCCCGATCTTCATGACCGTCGGCCGCATCGCCCCGGAAAAGAACCTGTCGGCCTTTCTCGATCTCGACCTACCCGGCTCGAAAGTCGTGGTCGGCGACGGCCCGGCCCGCCGCGGCCTCGAAGAGCGCCACCCGGAGGCGCATTTCACCGGCGTCAAATTCGGTGCGGAGCTCGCCGCCGCCTATGCCCAGGCCGACGTCTTCGTCTTCCCCTCGAAGACCGACACCTTCGGCAACACCATCCTGGAAGCATTGGCCAGCGGCGTCCCCGTCGCCGCCTATCCGGTCACCGGCCCGATCGACATCCTCGGCTCGGAGCCGCAGGCCGGCGCGCTCAGCGAAGACCTGCGCGAAGCATGCCTGCGCGCCCTCGACCTCTCAGGGAACGCCGCGCGCGACCTGGCCGAACGCTATTCCTGGACCGCGGCGGCCCAACAATTCCTCGACAACGTCACCCGCGCCAACGCGACCAACCCGGCCTGCGCCAGGGCGGACATGTCGCCGCTGCCGCTGTCGCGGCATATCTGCAAGTGATGTGAAAAAGCCAATCGGTTGACGGACCTCACGGTCCGCCAAATTCTCAGCGCCGCTTCTTTTTCGACTCGAACGGATTTTCCGGCGCGCGGAAATGGATTCGCACCGGCACGCCCGGCAGCTCGAAATCGTTGCGCAACCCGTTGATCAGATAGCGCACATAGGACTCCGGCAGAGCGTCCGGCCGGGTGCAGGAGATCATGAAGGCCGGCGGGCGGGCCTTGACCTGCGTCATGTATTTCAGCTTCAGGCGGCGTCCGGAGACGGCCGGCGGCGGATGCTGGATCTGCGTGCCCTCCAGCCAGCGGTTCAGGCGGGCGGTGGAAATGCGCCGGTTCCAGACCTTGTCGGTATCGATCACCGATTGCATCAGCTTGTCGAGCCCGTAGCCCGTCTGGCCGGAAATCGGCACGGCGCGGATACCGCGCGCCTGCGGCAGCAGCCGCTCGGTCTTTTCGCGCAGGTCGGCCAGAACCGCCTGCGGATCCTCGATCATATCCCACTTGTTGAAGGCGAGCACGGCGGCCCGGCCTTCGCGCAGCACGAGGTCGACGATCTGCAGGTCCTGCTTCTCGAATGGGATGGTGGCGTCGAAGACGATGATCACCGTTTCGGCAAAGCGGATCGAGCGCAGCGCATCGGCGACGGACAGCTTTTCCAGCTTCTCCTGCACCTTGGCCTTGCGGCGCATACCGGCCGTGTCGAACATCTTGATCATCCGGCCGCGCCATTCCCACTCCACCGAGATGGAATCGCGGGTGATCCCGGCCTCCGGGCCGGTCAGCAGCCGGTCCTCGCCGAGAAAACGGTTGATCAGGGTCGACTTGCCGGCATTGGGGCGGCCGACGATGGCGACGCGCAGCGGCTTGGTTTCGTCATAAGCGGCTTCTTCCTCGCCCTCGCCGAAATCACCGTCATCGGCGGACAGGGAGACATTGGTCTCCGGCTCGTCGATTTCGGGCGGAAAGGCCACGTCCTCGCCGATGGCCGCGACGATGGCGTCGCGCAGGTCGATCATGCCCTGGCCGTGTTCGGCCGAGATCGGGCAAGGCTCGCCGAGCCCGAGGGTGAAGGCATCGTAGAAACCGCCGTCAGAGCCGCGGGCTTCCGACTTGTTGGCGACCAGCACGACGGGCTTGCCGCGCTTGCGCAGCATTTCGCCGAGCACCTTGTCGACCGGCGTCAGGCCCGCCTTGGCGTCGATGAGGAACAGCGACAGGTCGGCCTCGTCGATGGCGGCTTCCGTCTGGGCGCGCATGCGCCCTTCCAGCGTATCGGCGCCCGCCTCTTCGAGGCCGGCGGTATCGATGATGGTGAAGCGCAGGTCAACCAGCTTGGCCTCGCCCGGCCGGCGATCGCGAGTAACGCCCGGCGTGTCGTCGACAAGCGCCAGCTTCTTTCCGACCAGACGGTTGAAAAGCGTGGATTTGCCGACATTCGGGCGGCCGACGATGGCGACGGTGAAGCTCATGGGTTTTCCCGGTTTCGGTTAGGCCGCTTTGCCGGAAGCGGCGATCAGGTCGAGCATGATCTGCGCCCGGTTGGCGACCGTGCGCGGCGCATTGGCGTCGTCGGCGATCTGCTGGAACCAGTCGCGGGCCTTCTTGAAGTCGCCTGCCTTGTAGGCGGAGAGGCCGAGCGCCTCGCGCGCGGAATTGCGCAACGCGTTCTGCGGCGTCGCCATCGCTTCGATTTCGGCCGAGACCTGGTCGTAGGGCGCGCTGTCGATCAGCAGCCAGCCGGCCCGCACCTTCGCCGCATCGCGCAGCGCCGGCGGAACCGCGCTGTCCTTGCCGATTTCCGAGAATGTTTTTGCCGCGCCCGCCGCATCGCCCTTTTCGGCCTGCAGCGTGGCGGCGCGCATCCGCGCCAGCACCGGATAGGAGCCGTGTCCCTCGGCCGCCAACTTCTCCAGCGCCTTCAACGCCTCGTCGGGCTTGTTCTCGTCGACCAGCTTCAGCGCCGAGAGGAATTCGTCGCCGGAGCCGGAGGCACGCTGCGTCTGCCAGTAATCATAGGCGCGATGGGCGGCGGTGCCGACGACGATCAGCACGGCGAGGCCAATGATGATGCGGCCGAAGCGGCGCCAGACGGACCTGAACTGGTCCGAGCGCAGTTCCTCGTTTACTTCGCGGATGAAGCTGTCGTCGTTGAATGCCATTCCTGTCTCCGGCCGTTCGCCTTCTGGCGCATCAGGCTGCCTTCTAACCGATTTTACGCATATTGTAAGGGGGAATCGGGCAAATCGGCCCTGTTCACCCCATGGAGATCGGCTGGACGCCGATCAGCCACTCATGCAGCTTCCAGATGATCAGGAACCAGAGGGCCGCCCCGAGAATGACGGCCGCGATGTCGTAACCCACGGAAACGAAGGGACGCGGCGCAATTTCTCCGGCCCGTTCACGACGCTTCAGCGAAATGCGCAACAGCACGCCATAGGCGAGGAACGAGCCGAACAGCAGCACGGAGGCCGTATCGCCCCGCGCCAGCAGATGCGCGAACGCCCAGATCTTGATCGACAGCACGATCGGATACCGGGTTTTCGTCGCGATATGCCCGGCCGGCAGGAAACCCGCCACCAGACAGATCATCGCGATCAGCATCAACGTCACGGTGATATGCTTCATGAACAGCGGCGGATACCACAGCATGTCGGTGACGTCGCGCGCCTGCGCGAAACCATAGATCACCAGCACGAGCGTGACGATGCTGGCCAGCGAATGGAACACGACCCAGGCCGGCTTGCCGAAGCGCGCGATCACCCCGGTGCGGAATCCGGGGGCGAAGACCCGCAGCAGGTGCACGGCGAAAAACAGGATGAGGCCGACGACCAGCAATGTCATGGTGCAAATTCCCTGAACGACAAACGATGCGACTGGATTACCGGCAAGCCCGTTGAAATGAAAGCCTTATCAAAGCTTCGCCGCATTCACGAGGCAGAAAGCCGCATCAAGGCGTTTCCGGCACGTGTTTGAAATGCTCGGAAATGCGCCGGATTTTGCCTGAGTCGAGTTGGAATGCTTCGTTTTCTGTATCTTTTGCCCGCCCTGTCCGTCCTTGCCCCCTCCTTGGCCGCCGCTGCCGAACGGCCGCAGATGGTCATCGTCTCCTTCGACGGCGCCCATGACAATGCGCTCTGGGACAGAAGCCGGGCACTCGCCGGACGCACTGGCGCGCATTTCACCTATTTTCTCTCCTGTACCTTCCTGATGAATGCGGATGCGAAGAAGGCCTATCAGGCGCCGGGACAGAAGAAGGGGCGCTCCAATGTCGGCTTCGCCCGAAGCGAGGGTGAAATCCGCACCCGCCTGAACCATCTCTGGGCTGCCCATCTGGAGGGACATGAGATCGGCAGCCATGGCTGCGGCCATTTCGACGGCAAGGACTGGACGAAAGCTGACTGGGCGCAGGAATTCCGCACCTTTCGCACCACGCTTGCGAATGCCTGGAAGGGCGCCGGCGCTGCCGACAGGGAACCTGCGCAATGGCAGGATTTCGCCCGAAACGGCATCCACGGTTTTCGCGCCCCTTACCTCGCCGCCGGCAAGCCGCTGGTCGATGCCGAGCGCGAGGACGGCCTGACCTACGACGCCAGCCTGGTGACCAGGGGACCGATGCTGCCGCGCGAGCAGGATGGCATCATCCACTTCGGTCTGCCGCTGATACCCGAAGGCCCGGCCGCCAAGCCCGTCGTCGCCATGGACTACAATCTTTTCGTGCGCCATTCCGTCGGCATCGAGAACAAGGCGCGTTCGGCCGAATTCGAGGAACGGGCGCTCGCCGCCTACCGCGCCGCCTTCGAGGCGCAATATGCCGGCCAGCGCATTCCGCTGCAGCTCGGCTTCCATTTCGTCGAGATGAATGGCGGCGCCTACTGGCGGGCGCTCGACCGTTTCGTCACCGAAGTCTGCGGCAAACCGGATGTCGCCTGCGTCACCTATTCGCAGGCGATCGAGAAGTTGCACCCCGCCAAGGGCGAAAGCGCCGCCGGGACCTCGGCCTTCTGACGCGGAACCGTTTCCCCGCGCTCGCGTTCCCCTAGCAAGGAAACCGAGATTGGAGAGAATATATGCTTCGCGGCCTTGTCCTGTGGCTGATGGGCGTCCCGCTCATCCTGGTCATCCTTATCTGGATGTTCTTCCTGTATTGAAAACAGGCCCGGCAAATGCCGGGCCTGTTCCGTTCAGATCGGCTGGCCGACGTCGATGCGGTTGCCGTCCGGGTCGGCGAAGACGAAGGCGCGCAGGCCGTAATCCTTGTCCTGCAGGCTCTTGATGATCCTCAAGCCGTAACGCTGGCAGGCGTCATGGACGGCATCGACATCGTTGACCATGATATGGGCGATGTTGAAATCCGCCGCCTCGTGGCGCGGCTGCAAGGTCAGGTGCAGTTCGCCCCCGTCGCGCTTGAGGATCATGAAGCCGACCGGGTTTCCATTCTCGAAAGTCTTCCGGAACCCGAGCGCCCCGATATAGAAGTCGCAGGCTTTGGCCATGTCCTTGACCGGCAGCATGGCGGCAATGCGTCCGAAGCGGACGCCGGGATCGGCGATGTCGTTCATCGCGGAACCTCCGTCTTGGGAAAGCGCGAAGACCGCGCCGGGCGGTGCCGGCGGCAGTGACGCGTTCCGATGTGGGAAACGGCAGGACGGTGCCCGCGAAACCGACCATAGCCGCGAATGTCGTCGGGGAAAAGCGTTTGTCCGATACGAAAAGGCCCGGCGCGATGGCCGGGCCTGGAAAGCGTTTCAGTCTTCCTCGACGGGGACGCGCATCCCCTCCTGCGTCGCGAGATAACGCTGGTCCGCCGAGGGCAGGTCGAGCCCTTCGATTGCCGCCTCGAAGGCCTTGAGGCGCTTGTGGATCGACAGGAGCTCGATGATCGTCGTCCAGCTATTGACCAGATACTGGAAGGAATTGCTGACCTGGCCGAATGCGGTGAGGATCTGCTGGTAGATACCATAGGTGATCTTCCCGGCGACGATGGTCGGCACCAGCATGAAGGTCACGAACAATCCGTCGGCCTGGATGTAGAAATAGCGCGCGACGTTGAAATACAGATAGTGGAAATACATGCGGAAATAGTTGCGCCGCACATTGGCGAACAATTCCTTGACCGTCACCGGATCGGCGCGCTCGGCATGATCCTCGCCATAGACCAGTTCCTTGCGATAGGCGGCCTCGACGCGCTGGTTGCGGAATTGCAGGCCCGGTAGCTTGATGCCGACGATAGCCAGCAGCGCGGTACCGAACATCGACCAGAGCAGCGCCAGCCAGAACAGCGAATGCGGAATGGCGCCGATGATCGGCAATGTCGTGATGTAGGTCGAAAGCTGGAACAGGATCGGCAGGAAGGCGATTAGCGTCATCACCGAATTGATCAGGCTGATGCCGAGACCTTCGAGGATGTTGGCGAAACGCATCGTGTCTTCCTGCACACGCTGCGAGGCCCCTTCGATGTGGCGCACCCGCTCCCATTTCGACATGTAGAAATCGTTCATCGCCGTGCGCCAGCGGAAGACATAGTGGCTGACGAAGAAATCCGTGAGGATCGAGACGAACATGCTCAGGAAGGCGATCTGGCAGAAGATCAGCATCATGGAGTAGAAATTCTCGTCCGTGATGCCGGGCTTGCCCGTCAACGCATTCTGCAACAGGTCGCCGAAGGGGCGGCGCCAGTTGTTGATGGCGACGTAGACCTGAACGCCGAAATAGGTCGAGAAGATGATCAGCGCCGATCCCCAGATCGACCAGTTCTTCCACGGATGGTCCTTCGCCTTGATGTGCCAGAACCCGCAGAAGAGCACCGTGCAGGTGACGAAATAGATATAGAACCAGAGATTGTCCGGCGTCAGGAAGAAACGCAGGTCGATCGGCGGCTCCTGCCCTTCCGGCAGCGGCGCGAAACCGAGCGCCGTCCCGAAATCGGCGCCGACCGTGTACCACACGGCGATGCAGATCAGCGTCCAGACGACGAGGGAGGAGAAGAACAGCCGGGGCTGGGGAAAGAATGAATGGAACACGGGGAACGTGGCTTTCCTGGCTTTGACAGAACGTGGCGTTGCAAGACCACGGATTCGCCGGAAACTAAGGCAGTTCTGAGAAAGCGGCAATGGCCCGAACCGATTGTTACCCAGTTGTAATCAATCGGCAACGGGCCATGACAGATTGGAAAGGTGGCCGCTTCAGGCAGCCCGGCGCTGTCCTGGCTGCACCCGTGCGCCGTCCGAGAGACGGAAATTGCCGATGAGGCGCATCAGCTCGTTGCTCTCCTGTGTCAGTGTCTGGCTGGCGGCATTGGTTTCCTCAACCATGGCGGCGTTGCGCTGGGTCATCTGGTCCATCTGGTTGACGGCGGTATTGACCTCCGCAAGCCCGACCGACTGCTCCCGCGCCGACATGGCGATCGATTCCACCTGGGCGTTCACCTGGTTGACCAGCGTCTCGATTTCGCCGAGCGCCTCGCCGGTGGAGCGCACCAGCGCCACGCCATTGCCGACCTCGTCGGCGGAATTGCTGATCAGCCCCTTGATTTCCTTGGCCGCCTGCGCCGAGCGCTGGGCAAGCTCTCGCACCTCCTGCGCCACCACGGCGAAGCCGCGCCCGGCTTCGCCCGCGCGCGCCGCCTCGACCCCGGCATTCAGGGCAAGAAGATTGGTCTGGAAAGCGATCTCGTCGATGACGCCGATGATCTGGCCGATGCGGTTCGACGCCTCCTCGATGCGGCTCATCGCCGCCACCGCATCGCGCACGATGGCGCCGGAGCGACCGGCACTGCTGCGGGTCTCGCCGACCATGCGGCTGGCTTCCGCCGCCCGCTCGGAAGTGCTGCGCACCGTCGCGGTGATCTCGTCGAGGGCGGCGGCCGTTTCCTCCAGCGAGGCGGCCTGCTGCTCGGTGCGCTGCGAGAGATTGTTGGCGGCTTCCGAAATGCCGGCGGCGCTGCCGTTCACCACCTCGGTCGATTGCGAAATGGCGCAGATGACGTCGCGAAGCGCTGCAACGGCGCGGTTGAAATCGTCGCGCAGCTTCGAATAATCGGCGGGGATGGCGCCGATGGCGGCGGTGAGATCGCCGGCAGCCAGCCGCTCCAGCGCCTGGCCGACCGCCTGCATGGCATGGGCCTGGCCCTCAGCGACGGATTGCTGAATGTGTTCGCTGCGGGCGCGCTCGTTGTCCAGCCGCTCCTGCTGCGCCTTTTCGCGGCCGCGCAGGTCGACGCGTTCGCGCACGCTGTCGCGCAGCACCGACAGAACCTTCGCCATTTCGCCGATCTCGTCGCCGCGATCGGTTTCGGGAACCTCCGCCTCCAGCTTTTCCTGCGAAATCGACTGCATCGAGCGCTTCAGCCGCTCGACCGGGCCCACGACGCTGCGCACGATCGCCACGGCCGCCAGCGACACGGCAAGCGCGCAGCAGAGGAAGATGATGCCGGCCTGCAGCATATTGGCGCGAAACAGCGCATCGAGATCGTCGGCATAGACGCCGGTGCCGACCACCCAGCCCCAGGGCTCGAAACCGGCGACATGCGAATATTTCAGCACCGGCTCCTCGAAGCCGGGCTTCGGCCAATAATAATCGACGAAGCCTTCGCCGGTGGCGCTCGCTTTCACCGCCTTGACGAATTCCTGGAAGATGTGCTTGCCGGTCGGGTCGGCCATGCCGGACTGGTCGGTGCCGTCCATTTCCGGCTTGATCGGATGCATGACGATGCCGGCCTTCATGTCGTTGATCCAGAAATAGCCGCTCTTTTCGTAGCGCAGCGCCCGCACCGCATCCTTGGCCCGCGCCTGCGCCTCCTCGCGCGAGATCGTGCCGGCCGTTTCAAGCCCATGGAAGAAAGTGAACAACGTCAGGATGTTTTCATCGAGCGCCTTCAGCTTGGCCTTGCGCTCGGCGACCATGGCGCCCTGGTAATGGTGGAGCGAATAGGCCATGGACCCGAGAAAGCCGGCCAGCGCCAGTCCCACGAGCAGATACAATCGCGCCGAAAGTCTCAAAGTCTTCATCCCGCAGCCCCGGTAACACCATACGCCACGGCGCCGCGCATCATCCCGATCGCGCAACGGACGCCGTAACCTCAAAACATCGCCGCCCCCGTCCCGGAACGAGCCGGGCGGAAAGGCAGCCTTGGCAAAAGGGTGAAGCGAGCCTGTTAAATTTGACTGAACGCAACTCCGAAGCGGCCTCCCCATATTTGGGGAGGCGACTGGAGATCGGGCAAGATTCAATCGGCGAGTGTGAGCACCAGCGGCCCGTTGCGCGTGGCGACCAGCGTGTGCTCGAATTGCACGGTCGGAGCGCGCGGCTCGCTGAACAGCGTCCAGGCATCGCCATCGCCATCCTCGGCCCAATGGCCGCCGAGCGACAGGAAGGGCTCGATGGTGAACACCAGCCCCTCGGTCATGATCCGCGTCTCGTCCGGATCCGGCCAGGTGGAAAGCTCCTGCGGCTCCTCGTGCAGCGACCGGCCGATGCCGTGGCTGGCGAGGTTGGCGATCAGCGTATAGCGGTTCTTCGCCGCAAAGGCGCCGATGGCATTGCCAATCCTGGCCAGAGGCTCGCCGGTCTTCACCTGGTTGACGCCGAGCCAGAGGGCACGCTTGCCGTCGCGCACCAGCCGTTCGACCTTCTTGGTGATCGGCGGCACGGCGAAGGACGAGCCGGTATCGGAAAAGAAGCCGTCCTTGACCGCGGAGACGTCGATATTGACGAGATCGCCGGCCTGGATGACCCGCGAGCCCGGAATGCCGTGGGCGACTTCCTCGTTCACGCTGATGCAGGTGGCGCCCGGAAACTGGTAGCAGACCTCCGGCGCCGATTGCGCGCCGTTGTCTTCCAGGAACCGGCGGCCGATATCGTCGAGCTCTTTCGTGGTGATGCCCGGCTCCAGCGCGCCGGCCATGGTCTGGACGGCGGCGGCGCAGATGCGGCCGATATCCTTCAGCTTGGTGAGTTCGTCTTCGCTCGATATGACCATGATCGCTAACCGCCCTGCTGAAACATCATGCTTCGGCTTTTGCGGGTTGCGGCGCGTCCGTCAATGCCTTTCTGACCAGCGGCGCGACTTTGGTGCCGTAAAGCTCGATGCCGCGCATGATCTGGTCATGCGGCATCAGGCCGATGGCCATTTGCAGCAGGAAACGGTCATTGCCGAAGATTCGGTGATGCTCGACGATCTTTTCCGCCACCGTTTCCGGGTCGCCGACGAACAGCGCGCCGCTTGGGGACCGCGCCATGTCGAAATGCATGCGGCTCGTCGGTCCCCAGCCGCGCTCGCGGCCGATGCGGTTCATCACCTCGGCCTGCGGCCCGTAGAACTGGTCGGCGGCGGCCTCGGTGGTATCGGCGATGAAGCCGTGGACATTGATGCTGGTCTTCAGCACCGCCGGATCCTGGCCGGCACGCCGCGCAGCCTCGCGGTAGAGATCGAAGAGCGGCGCGAAACGGCGCGGCTCGCCGCCGATGATGGCCAGCGCCACCGGCAGGCCATAGGCGCCGGCGCGCGCCACCGATTGCGGCGTGCCGCCGACGGCGATCCAGATCGGCAGCTTCTCCTGCAGCGGGCGCGGATAGACGCCACGACCATGGATAGCGGCGCGCATCTGCCCTTCCCAGGTGATGACCTCCTCGTCGCGTAGCGCCAGCAGCAGGTCGAGCTTTTCGGAAAACAGTTCGTCGTAGTCTTCGAGATTGTAGCCGAACAACGGGAAGGACTCGATGAACGAACCGCGCCCGGCCATGATCTCCGCCCGTCCGTCCGAGAGCAGGTCGAGCGTCGAAAACTGCTGGAACACCCGCACCGGATCGTCCGAGGACAAGACGGTGACGGCGCTGGTCAGGCGGATGCTCTTCGTCTTGACGGCGGCGGCGGCCAGGATCGTCGCCGGGCTGGAGGCGGCGTAATCCGGCCGGTGATGCTCGCCGAGCCCGAAGACATCGAGCCCCACCTGATCGGCCAGTTCGATCTCCTCGAGAAGATTTTTCAGCCGTCGCGCCGCCTCCGGACCCTTGGCGACCGAGGGCGACGGGTCGACATCCGCGAAAGTATACAGACCGAGTTCCATGGGCATCCAAACCTCTTTAAACTGAGCCTTGAGATAGGGATGCGCCCCGATTTCGGCAAATATAAAGTCTGGATGGATGGTTTCGAGAAACTGGATGGTACGCGCCACAAGTCAGGTGGCCGGCAAGCCGTCCTGCTTCAGGCAATCGAGCTGGCGGCGGATATGGGCGGCCTCGGCCGGCGAGCGGGCGAGCGCGATGGCGCGGTCGAAGGCGATGCGCGCCTCGGCCTTGCGCCCGACCTGCATCAGCAGGTTGCCGCGCAAGCCATGGAAATAGAAATAGCCGTCCAGCGCGTCGGAAAGCGTCTCGACAAGATCGAGCGCAACCTCGGGCCCTTGCGCCTTGGACATGGCGACCGCCCGGTTCAGCGTCACCACGGGCGAGGGCTGCAGATGTTCCAGCATGCGGTAGAGCAACTCGATCTGCGGCCAGTCGGTCTCGGCGGCGGTGGCGGCGCGCGCATGCAGGGCGGCGATCGCCGCCTGAAGCTGGTAGGAACCGGCGTGGCCATGGCGGATCGCCTTTTCGATCAGCACCAGCGCCTCGTCGATCTGCGAACGGTCCCACAGCGCGCGGTTCTGTTCTTCCAGCAGCACGATCTGGCCGGCCGTATCGAGCCGGGCGGCGCGGCGGGAGGCATGCAGCAGCATCAGCGCCAGCAGGCCCATGATTTCCGGCTCGCCCGGAAACAGGCCGAGCAGCAGCCGTCCCAGCCGGATCGCCTCATCGGCAAAGGCCGCCGCCTCGCGGGCCGGATCGGCCTGGCTGTAGCCCTCGTTGAAGACGAGATAGATCATGGTCGAGACGGTGGCGAGCCGTTCGGCACGCGCGTTCACGTCCGGCGTTTCGAAGGCGACGCCGGCGCGGGCGACCTTGGCCTTGGCGCGGGTGATGCGCTGCTCCATCGCCGCCTCCGACACCAGGAAGGCGCGGGCGATCTCGGAAACGCTCAAGCCCGAGACGATGCGCAGCGCCAGCGCGATCTGCTGCGTCGCCGGCAGGTCGGGATGGCAGCAGATGAACAGCAGCCGCAGGATGTCGTCGCGATAATTCGAGGCGTCCAGCCGCTCGGCGATATCGGCCTCGGCATCCTCGCGGTCGGAGATCGTCTCCTCGTCCGGCAGCGCCTGCAACCGGCCGCGCTTGCGGATCTGGTCGACGCCGCTGTTGCGCCCGACAAGGATCAGCCAGGCGGCGGGATCGCGCGGCGGGCCCTTGTCCGGCCAGGTCCGCAGGGCACGCAGGCACGCTTCCTGAAACGCTTCCTCCGCGATGTCGAGATCGCGAAAATAGCGTAAGAGCGCCCCCACCGCCTTGGGACGCGCCGCCGTCAGCGCCGCATCGATCCATGCAATATCGCTCATGATCGGGTCTCTCCGGGGCGAAAGACGTAGAAGGGCCGGATTTCGTAGGAACTGGAGCCGGGATTGACCGCCGACAATTCCCTGGAGAAGGCGACCGCCTCGTCCAGCGTCTCGAAATCGACAACGTAGAAGCCGAGCAGCGCCTCCTTGGTCTCGGCAAAGGGGCCGTCGATGACCAGCGGTTCGGTCTTGCCCTTGCGCACCGTGGTCGCTGCCGTCGTCGGCATCAGCCGCCCGACCGGCCCGAGCTTGCCGGATGCCGCCAGCGGCGCCTGCACGGCCTGCAATTTTTCCATCACTGCCGCCTCTTCTTCCTTGGACCAGGCGAAGACGGTTTCCTCATGGGCATAACACAGGATCGCATACAGCATCGAACCACTCCTCTTTGTCGATGACGAAAGGGTAGCGGCTGTGCCGACAGGGCGCAGCAGAAATATTTTTGACGGAAAGCCTCAGCGCTGGCGCATCGTCAGACGGCCCGCCTGCACGTCGAGCGTCGCCTGCGCGCCATGCAGGATGGCACGATGCCGGATGCCGTGGCCGACTGGCAGGCCGCCGAGGATCGGCACGTCGAGCGAGGCGAGATGATGGCGCACGATATCGATGGCGTTGACGCGTAACGACAGATCGAAGCCGACGAATTGACCGATGGCGATGCCGGCCACCCCATCCAGATGCCCCGCCTTGCGCAGCATGGTCAGCCCGCGATCCAGTTGGCCGCGCTGCATGTTGACCGCCTCGACGAACAGGATGGCGCCGCGAAGCAACGGCAAAGCCCAGCCGGCCGCCGTCATCAGCATGTCGAGATTACCGCCGATCAGGCGGCCATCGGCTTTGCCCGAGGTGGTCAGCGCCGCCGTCGCCTCCTGGGAATCGGCCTCGATGACCACGTCGTCATCGCTGGTCAGCATTCGACGGATGGCGTCGCGATCGGCGGTATCGCCGAGCAGCCCGCCACCGATGCCGATCAGCCGGCAGCGCTTCCAGAGCATCAAGTGCAGAATGGTGATGTCGCTGAAGCCGACCAGTGGCTTGGGATCGCGTCTCACCGCCTCGAAATCGATGCGATCGGCGATGCGATAGGAGCCCTTGCCGCCGCGCGTGGCAAAGATCGCCCGGACGCCGGGATCGCGGAAGGCGTCGTCGAGATCGGCAAGCCGGTCTTCGTCACTGCCGGCAAGATAGCCGAGCTTGTCATAGACATGGGCGCCGAAATCGACGGCGAACCCCCATTCCTTCAACAGCGTCACCTGCCGCATCACCTCCTGCGGCTCGGGCGTGCTTGCCGGCGAGACGAAACGGATGCGGTCGCCCGGCTTGAGCTTGGGCGGCAGAAGGATGGGATGCGGACGGTCGGCGTGTGATTCCATATGCGCAGTCTGCCATGGAAAGGACGGCGGAAGGATATGAGATCGTCACCCAAATCTCCGCCGTCCTGCTCGGCCTGGTGCCGAGCATCTGAACATGTCCGATATATCCTTTCGTCAATGGCTTATCAGGCATCGGCAGATCCTCGGTACGAGGCCGAGGATGACGTTTCGGGGTTGGGAGACGCTTGCGCTACCCACCGGACTTGAATCTTTACAGGAAGTTAAGAAACCGCCGGTAACACCTTGTTAAGACTCCGCAATCAGGAGTCGCTTAATGTGCGGCGCACGGCGTTGCGCCAGCCCCGGAGCTTGGTGTTGCGCGTCTTCTCGTCCATTTCCGGCTCGAAACGCCTGTCGCGGGCCCAGGCAGCCGAAAAACCTTTTTTGTCAGGGAAGACCCCTGCCCGGCTGCCGGCGAGCCAGGCGGCGCCGAGTGCGGTGGTTTCGAGAATGGTCGGGCGGTCGACGGGGGCGTCGAGCAGGTCGGCGAGGCGCTGCATCGTCCAGTCGGAAGCGACCATGCCGCCGTCGACGCGCAGCACGGTGTCGTCGCCGCCATTCTTCCAGTCCTTGTGCATGGCGTCGAGCAGGTCGCGCGTCTGGTAGCAGACGGCCTCCAACGCCGCGCGGGCGAATTCCGCCGGGCCGGTGTTGCGGGTCATGCCGAAGATCGCGCCGCGCGCATCCGGATCCCAATGCGGCGCGCCGAGCCCGGTGAAGGCCGGCACCAGATAGACCTCCTGCTCGGAATCGGCGGCGCGGGCCAGCGGCCCGGTCTCGGCAGCGTTCTGAACGATCTTCAGCCCGTCGCGCAGCCACTGCACGGCCGCGCCGGCGATGAAGATCGAGCCCTCCAGCGCATAGGTCGTTTCGCCCTCCAGCCGATAGGCGATGGTGGTGAGCAGGCGGTTCTTCGAGCGCACCATGTCGGTGCCGGTGTTGAGCAGCGCGAAGCAGCCGGTGCCATAGGTGGATTTCAGCATGCCGGGCTCGAAGCAGGCCTGGCCGATCACCGCCGCCTGCTGGTCGCCGGCAACCCCGAGGATCGGCACCGCCGCCCCGAAAATCCCGGCATCGGTGACGCCGAAATCGGCGGCGCAATCCTTGACCTCCGGCAGCATTGCCGAGGGAACGCGCAGGATATCAAGCAGTTCCGCGTCCCATTCATTGGTGGCGATATTGAACATCAGCGTGCGCGAGGCATTGGTGGCGTCGGTGACGAAACTCTTTCCGCCCGTCAGCCGCCAGATCAGGAAGGTATCGATGGTGCCGAAGCACAATTCCCCCTTGGCGGCGCGCGCCCGCGCGCCCTTCAAATTGGCGAGCATCCACGAAAGTTTCGTGCCGGAGAAATAGGGATCGAGCAGCAAGCCGGTCTTGCGGGTGAAACGCCGCTCCAGCTCCTGCCGTTTCAGCTTGTCGCAATAGCTCGCGGTGCGCCGGTCCTGCCAGACGATGGCGTTCTGGATCGGCGCGCCGCTATCACGCTCCCAGACGACGACGGTCTCGCGCTGGTTGGTGATGCCGATGGCGGCGATGTCGCTGGGCTTGATTTTTGCCTTGGCGATGGCGGTGCGGATGGTCTCGACGACGCTGTCCCAGATCTCTTCCGGATCGTGTTCCACCCAGCCGGGCCTGGGATAGATCTGCGAGAATTCCTTCTGCCCGGTGCCGACCACCTTCATCTGCGAATCGAAAACGATCGCCCGGCTCGACGTCGTGCCCTGGTCGATCGCCAGCACATAACCGCCCATCATGTCCCTCCCATCCGCATGGCTTGACGCCATCTCTCCCACTCGCAAAATTTCAATACGACACAAAAACGAATGTCAAACGAAAATAAAACGCAAATCCACTCCCCGGATTCGGTTGCAGCGCGTTCTCCATATCACAATTGCCAGCAAGCCGGATTTCATCCTAACCTGCAATCGATTTTGCGCCGCACAGTCGCGGACGCGTTACGCTTGAATGGAGCATCTCATGACAAGATCAGTCGTCGTCACCGGCTCGACCAGCGGCATCGGCCTCGCCATCGCAAAAGCCTTCGCCGCCGAGGGCGCCAACGTGGTGCTGAACGGTTTTGGCGCACGCGAGGACATCGACAAGGCGATTGCCGAGGTCGGGGCGCAAGGCGCGGGCCGCGTCGTCTATCACGGCGCCGACATGACCAAACCGGCCGAGATCGCCGATCTGATCGCCACGGCGGCCAAGGAATTCGGCGGCCTCGACGTGCTCGTCAACAATGCCGGCATCCAGCATGTCGAGAAGATCGAGGATTTCCCCATCGAGAAATGGGACCAGATCATCGCCATCAACCTCTCCTCCTCCTTCCACACCATGCGCGCCGCCATTCCCCTGATGAAGGAGAAGGGCAAGGGCCGGATCGTCAACGTCGCCTCGGCGCATGCGCTGGTCGCCTCGCCGTTCAAGGCGGCCTATGTGGCGGCCAAGCATGGCGTGCTGGGCCTGACCAAGACGGCGGCCTTGGAACTGGCCGAATTCGGGATTACAGTGAATGCCATCTGCCCCGGTTACGTACTGACCCCGCTTGTGGAAAAGCAGATTCCCGACACGGCCCGCGCCCGGGGCATCACCGAGGATCAGGTGAAATCCGACGTCATGCTGAAGTTCCAGCCGACCAAGGATTTCGTCAAGGTCGAGGAAGTGGCTTCGATGGCGCTGTATCTGGCCAGCGACGTGGCGCGCCAGATCACCGGCACGCATATCTCGATTGATGGCGGCTGGTCGGCGCAGTAACCTGAGAAGAAACGCGAAAATAACAACAAGAACAGGAACGACATGACCGACGCGATCCGCTTCATCCTCAATGGCGACGATATCACGCTGACTTCCGTCCGGCCGACGGAAACCCTGCTCGACTATCTTCGCCTGCAGCGCCGGCTGACCGGCACCAAGGAGGGATGCGCGGAAGGCGATTGCGGCGCCTGTACGGTTCTGGTCGGGCGGCTGGTGGATGGCGTTCTCGTTTACGAGAGCGTCAACGCCTGCATCCGCTTTCTCGCCTCGCTGCACGGCACGCATGTGGTCACCGTCGAGCATCTGGCCAGCGCGAACGGCGCCCTGCATCCGATCCAGCAGGCGATGGTCGACTGTCACGGCTCGCAATGCGGCTTCTGCACGCCGGGCTTCGTCATGTCGCTCTACGGGTTGTGGCTGTCGACGGAAAAGCCGACGCGCGCCGATATCGAGCGGGCGCTGCAGGGCAATCTCTGTCGTTGCACGGGTTATGAACCCATCATCCGCGCCGCCGAGCAGGTGAGCGCCGCCCGCCCCTCCTCGATCTTCGATCCGCTGGAGCGAAACCGCACCGACATCCTCGCCCGCCTGTGGACGCTACGGTCAGGCGAAACGATCCGCATCGAAACATCAGGCGAAAAGCTGGTCATTCCCGGCACGACCAGCGCGCTGGCCGAGGTGCTGGCCGAGGAGCCGAAGGCGACCATCGTCGCCGGCTCCACCGATGTCGGGCTGTGGGTCACCAAGCAGATGCGCCCGCTCGGCACCGTCGTCTTCATCAACAACCTTTCGGAGTTGCAGGCGATCCATGCCAGCGATCGCGGCATCTCCATCGGCGCCGGCGTCACCTATTCGCAGGCGCTCGATACGCTTTCGACCCATATTCCGGCACTGAAGCCGTTTATCCATCGTATCGGCGGCGAGCAGGTGCGCAACATGGGCACCATCGGCGGCAACATCGCCAACGGCTCGCCCATCGGCGACACGCCGCCGCCGCTGATTGCGCTGGGCAGCAGCGTCAACCTGCATTCGAAAGCCGGCATGCGCATGGTGCCGCTCGATATCTTCTTCATCGACTACGGCAAGCAGGACCGGCGGCCGGACGAATTCGTCGAAAGCATCTTCGTGCCGCTGCCGCCGGCCGAAAACCATGTCGGCGTCTACAAGATCACCAAACGGCGCGACGAGGATATCTCCGCCGTCTGCGGCGCCTTCAACCTCTCGCTTGCCGACGACAACACCGTCCGCTCGATCCGCATCGCCTATGGCGGCATGGCCGGCACGCCGAAGCGCGCCCTCTCCGTCGAAGCCTTTTTACGCGGCAAGCCGTGGACGGAAGAAACGGTGCTGGCCGCCCGCGACCAATTCGACCGCGATTACAAGCCGCTGACCGATTGGCGCGCCAGCGCGCAATACCGTCAGTTGACGGCGAAAAACCTGCTTTTGCGCTTCTTCCTTGAAAGCACGGGAACGCCGCAGGGCCTGACACGGTTCGAGGAGGTGGCGTGATGACGCCCGCCCGCCGCAAAGAAGGAGACCGATGACATGGACACCTCGACCTTCGAACTGAAGAGCGACATCAACGGCCGCATGCATGTCTCGCTCAAGCATGATTCCGCCCACAAGCATGTCTCCGGCGAGGCCGAATATATCGACGACATCCCCGAAATGGCCGGCACGCTGCATGGCGCGGTCGGGCTTTCCACCTGCGCCCATGGCGAGATCGTTTCCATCGATCTGGCGGCGGTGCGCGCCGCCCCCGGCGTCGTGCGTGTCTTCACCGGCAAGGATGTGCCCGGTGTCAACGACGTCTCGCCCGGCGGGCGTCATGACGAGCCACTGCTCGCCACCGACCGGGTGGAATTCCACGGCCAGCCGATCTTCGCCGTGATTGCCGAGACACGCGAGGCCGCCCGCCGCGCCGCGCGTCTAGCGAAGATCGAATACAAGCCTCTGCCGCATTACCTCGATGTCGACAGCGCCCGGCAGAATGGCGGCGCGCTGGTCACCGAGCCGATGACGCTGAAACGCGGCGAGCCGGAAGCCGAACTCGACAAGCCGCCCTTCCGCCTGCAGGGCCGGATGGCCATCGGCGGCCAGGAGCATTTCTATCTCGAAGGCCATATTGCCATGGCCATTCCCGGCGAGGACGAAGAGGTCACCGTCTGGTCCTCCACCCAGCATCCAAGCGAAGTGCAACATATGGTCGGCCATGTGCTCGGCATCCCCTCCAATGCCGTGACGGTGCAGACGCGGCGCATGGGCGGCGGTTTCGGCGGCAAGGAAACGCAAGGCAACCAGTTCGCGGCCCTCGCGGCGCTGGCGGCCAAGACCTTGAAACGGCCGGTGAAATTCCGCCCCGACCGCGACGAGGACATGGTGATGACCGGCAAGCGCCACGATTTCGTGGTCGATTACGACGTCGCCTATGACGGCGACGGCCGCATCCATGCCGTCGATGCCACCTTTGCGGCGCGCTGCGGCTTTTCCTCCGATCTCTCCGGCCCGGTCACCGACCGCGCCCTCTTCCATGCCGACAGCTCCTACTTCTATCCGCATGTGAAGCTGACCTCGCAACCGCTGAAGACGCATACGGTTTCCAACACCGCCTTCCGCGGCTTCGGCGGCCCGCAGGGCATGGTCGGCGGCGAGCGCATCATCGAGGAAATTGCCTATGCGACGGGGAAAGACCCGCTCGATATCCGCAAGGCGAATTTCTACGGCCAGCCGGGCTCGGGGCGCGATCTGACGCCCTATCACCAACAGGTGCAGGACAATATCATCGCCCGCCTGGTTGACGAGCTGGAACACTCCAGCGATTACCGCGCCCGCCGGCAGGCTATCGTCGATTTCAACCGCAGCAGCCGTTTCATCCGCAAGGGCATCGCGCTGACGCCGGTAAAGTTCGGCATTTCCTTTACCATGACCGCCTTCAACCAGGCCGGCGCGTTGGTGCATGTCTACAATGACGGCTCGATCCACTTGAACCATGGCGGCACCGAAATGGGCCAGGGCCTGAACACCAAGGTGGCGCAGGTGGTGGCCGAAACCTTCCAGGTGGATATCGACCGCATCCGCATCACCGCGACGACCACGGCCAAGGTGCCAAACACGTCCGCCACCGCCGCCTCCTCCGGCTCCGACCTCAACGGCATGGCGGCTTACGACGCCGCCCGCCAGATCAAGGAACGGCTGATCGAATTCGCCGCCTCGGCTTACGGCGTCGAGGCGACGGAGGTCGAGTTTCTGCCCAACCGGGTGCGCATCGGCGGCGAGGTCGTGCCCTTCGATACGTTCGTGCGCATGGCCTATTTCGCCCGCGTGCAGCTTTCCGCCGCCGGCTTCTACAAGACGCCGAAAATCCATTGGGACCGGCAGAGTGGCAAGGGCCATCCCTTCTATTATTTCGCCTATGGCGCCGCCTGCAGCGAGGTCTCCATCGACCTGCTGACCGGCGAATACATGATGGAGCGCACCGATATCCTCCACGATGTCGGCAAGTCGCTGAACCCGGCGCTGGATATCGGCCAGATCGAGGGCGCCTTCATCCAGGGCATGGGCTGGCTGACGACGGAGGAATTGTGGTGGGACGACAAGGGGCGGCTTCGCACGCATGCGCCCTCCACCTACAAGATCCCGCTCGCCTCCGACCGGCCGAAAGTGTTCAACGTCAAGCTGGCGGATTGGGCCGAAAACGCCGAGCCGACCATCGGCCGCTCCAAGGCGGTCGGCGAACCGCCCTTCATGCTGGCGATCTCCGTACTGGAGGCGCTGTCGATGGCGGTCGCCAGCGTTGCCGACTACCGCCTCTGCCCCCGCCTCGACGCGCCGGCAACGCCGGAACGGATTTTGATGGCGGTTGAGCGGTTGCGGGGGATGTAAGCCCCGACTTTCCCATGCGACAGAGGCGGCCCGTGAAAAGCCGCCTCTTTCCATCACCCGCCCAGATGCGGATCGCGCCCGTCGATCAGCCCGATATCGCGCTTGCGCGTCTCGGGCAGCGTCGCCATGTCGAGCCGCGCCCGGCCGGCGCCACGGGCGCCAATGAGTTGCGACAACCAGTGTTTCATCCAGTCCACCATCGAAAACCTCCGCAGGGTTTCCCCTGTCCATTTGATGATCCTGTGGCTAGGATGCGCCAGAAAATCCTGCCGATCCAATCGAATGACCGTCTATATGCATGAAGAGGCCTGATGCATGAAGCTCTCGAAACAGGTTCCGCTGAACGGCTTGCGCGTTTTCGAGGCGGCGGCCCGGCATCTGAGTTTTACCAAGGCGGGCGAGGAACTCGGCCTGACGCAGACCGCTGTCAGCTACCAGATCAAGCTGCTGGAAGAGACCATCGGCGAGCCGCTGTTCGAACGCCGGCCGCGCCAGGTGGCGCTGACCGCCGTCGGCGAAAAGCTGGCGCCGAAGGTGGCGGAGGCTTTCGGGCTGCTGGGCGACGCGCTGTCCTCGGTGCAAACCATGGCCGGCGATACGCTGACCATCCATTCGACCGCCACCTTCGCCCAGCAATGGTTTTCCCGCCACCTCGGCGCCTTCCAGCTTCGTCATCCGAAAATTGCCGTGCGGCTGCTCGCCTCCGCCAACATGGGGGATTTCAACCGCGAGAGCGCCGATGTCGCCATCCGCTGGGGCAAGGGCGACTGGCCGGGCCTTGTTTCCCACCGCATCATGCGGCTGGATTTCATGCCGATGCTGAGCCCGAAACTGGCAGCGCGCAGCGGCGGGCTGAAGGAACCGGCCGACCTGCTGAAGCTGCCGATCATCAGCGCCGGCGATCCCTGGTGGCGGCAATGGTTTACCGCCGCCGGCATCGAGGAGCCCGGCCTGGAGCGCTTTCCCCAGCATGAATACGGCACGCAACTTCTCGACGCCAACATCGCCATGGCCGGCGATGGCGTCGCCATCCTCAATCCCGATCATTTTCGCGAGGACATCGCCGCCGGCCGCTTGGTCCAGCCCTTCGACATCCTCTGCAACGACGGCCGCGACTACTGGCTCGCCTATCCGCAAAGCCGCCGCAACGTGCCGAAGATCAAGGCGTTTCGCACCTGGCTGCTGGCCGAGATGGGCGCGGAAACCTTGCGCGATCAGAACGCCATGTCGGGGGCGTAGAAGCAGCGCGGCGTATTTTCATCGGGAAACAGGCAGAGATGGTAGGAGCCGTCCTGGGAGCGGCGGGCGTCGCTCTGCTTGAGGCGGAAGATATGACTTCGGGTGATCAGGCGGTGGTCGCCGGGCACCAGCAACAACTGGTAGCCGCCGGGTGTGATCGTGACGCTGCGCGTCGGGATCGCCTGGCAATCGCCGATCACGGTATTGCCGTTGCAGCAAAAGGCTTCATAACTCCAGCCCGTATGGGCTTCATGGGCTTGAACGCTGGAGGCACAGGCAATCATCACGGCAAGCATGCCGCGCAAAAGTGTGAAACGGTTTTGCGATAACGGCATGCGATAAAGCAAAAATTTAAAGCGAAGAGAGCGAGTCCGAAGGACCGCGACGCGCTTTGAGATCGGAATGCAGCGCATGGCACATCTCCATCGATGATGGCGTCGTCTGCAGACTGCATCGCCGATCCCTCGCGCCCGCTCAAAGCCGGGGCAGCTTGTAGCGATTCAGGATTGCAGGCCAAGGCAAAACGCGCCGGCACGGCTTCCGTTCCTTTCCGCCGTGTATGGCGGCGATTTTCCCTTTCCCGCAACTCGTTTTTTTCGCAATGTGACGAGTCGGAAAAGAGCACGAGGGGAAGCCGATGTATGAATATGCGATAGCCTGGGAATGGCTTGCCTTTGCGATCCGCTGGCTGCATGTGGTGACCGCGATCGCCTGGATCGGCTCCTCCTTCTATTTCATCGCCCTCGATCTCGGCCTGGTGAAACGCCCGCATCTGCCGCCCGGCGCCTATGGCGAGGAATGGCAGGTGCATGGCGGCGGCTTCTACCATATCCAGAAATATCTGGTGGCGCCGGCCAACATGCCGGAGCATCTCGTCTGGTTCAAATGGGAGAGCTACGCCACCTGGCTTTCCGGCTTCGCGCTGCTCTGCGTCGTCTATTATGGCGGCGCCGATCTGTTCCTCATCGACCGGCATGTGCTGGATATCAGCCAGCCGGTGGCGATCGGCCTCTCCGTCGCATCGCTGGCGCTCGGCTGGCTCGTCTATGATCTCCTGTGCAAATCGCCGCTCGGCAGGAATATCTGGGGGCTGATGCTGGTGCTCTATGTGGCGCTGGTCGCGATGGCCTGGGGCTATACGCAGGTGTTCACCGGCCGCGCCGCCTTCCTGCATCTCGGCGCCTTCACCGCGACGATCATGTCGGCCAATGTCTTCATGATCATCATCCCCAACCAGAAGATCGTCGTCGCCGACCTGATCGCCGGGCGCACGCCCGATCCGAAATATGGCTTCATCGCCAAGCAGCGCTCGCTGCACAACAATTACCTCACCCTGCCGGTGATCTTCTTCATGCTGTCGAACCACTATCCGCTGGCCTTCGGCACGGCGTTCAACTGGATCATCGCGGCGCTGGTCTTCCTGATGGGCGTCACCATCCGCCACTGGTTCAACACCACCCATGCGCGAAAAGGGCGTCCGACCTGGACCTGGATCGCCACCCTCGTCCTGTTCATCCTCATCATGTGGCTTTCCACCGTGCCGAAGGCGCTCACCGGCGAGAGCCAGGCGGCCCTGCCCGCAGCATCGCAGCGCTTCGCCGCCAATGCGCATTTTCCGGCGGCGAAGGACGTCGTCCAGAGCCGCTGTTCGATGTGCCATGCGGCCGAGCCCGTCTGGGAAGGCATTGTACGCCCGCCCAAGGGCGTGAAGCTGGAGGAGGATGCCGAGATCGCCACCCATGCCCGCGAGATTTATTTGCAGGCCGGCCGCAGCCATGCCATGCCGCCCGGCAACGTCACCGAAATCACCCCTGAGGAGCGCCAGGTGCTGACCGCCTGGTTCGAAAGCGCCATATCGCAGGAGAAAACCCAATGACATCAATCCTTCTGCGCGGTCGCACCCTTAGCTTCCACCGCCGGCCGGAAAGCCTCGACGACCACGCCAGCTATGCTTATGAGGAAGACGGCGCCCTGCTGGTCGAGGACGGAAAAATCCTCGCCCGCGGCGCATACGATACGGTGCGGGCGCAGGCGCAGGCCGATGCGGTCGAGATCGACCATCGCCCGCATCTCCTGCTGCCCGGTTTCATCGATACGCATCTGCATTTCCCGCAGATGCAGGTGATCGGCTCCTATGCCGCCAACCTGCTGGAATGGCTGAATACCTATACCTTCCCGGAGGAATGCCGTTTCGTCGAAAGCGATCATGCGGCGCGTATCGCCGGCCGCCTGTTCGACGAACTCGTACGCCACGGCACGACGACGGCCGTCGCCTATTGCTCGGTCCACAAGGCCTCCGCCGACGCCTTCTTCGCCGAAAGCCTCCGGCGTGGGCTGTGCATGGTCGCCGGCAAGGTGATGATGGATCGCAACGCCCCGCAGGGCCTGCTCGACACGCCGCAGATGGGCTATGACGAAACCCGGGCGATCATCGAGCAATGGCACGGCAAGGGCCGCAATCATGTCGCCATCACTCCGCGCTTCGCCATCACCTCGACGCCGCAGCAGATGGAAGCGGCGCAGGCGCTCGCCCGCGACTTTCCCGACCTGCACATCCAGACACATCTCTCCGAAAACATCGAGGAGATCGACTATACCTGCTCGCTCTACCCGGATGCCATCGACTATACCGACATCTACGCCCATTACGGCCTGCTCGGAGAAAAGACGCTGCTCGGCCATGCCATCCACCTGTCGGAACGCGAGATGGACGCGCTGAGCGAGGCGGGCTCCATCGCCGTGCATTGCCCGACCTCGAACCTGTTCCTCGGCTCCGGCCTGTTCCCGTGGCGAAAGCTGACGCGCCGCGACAAGCCGGTGCGCGTCTCGGTCGCCACCGATATCGGCGGCGGCACCAGCTATTCCATGCTGCGCACGCTGGACGAGGCCTACAAGATCCAGCAATTGCTGGGCGAACGCCTGAACCCGCTGGAAAGCTTCCACATGATGACCCGCGGCAATGCCGAGGCGCTCGGCCTCGTCGACCGCATCGGCACTTTAGAGCCCGGCAGCGATGCCGACATCGTCGTGCTGGATGCCAGCGCGACGCCGGCCATGGCGCTGAAGATGGAGGTGGTCAACCGGCTGACGGAGGAGCTTTTCCTGCTGCAGACCATGGGCGACGACCGCGCCGTGATCGAGACCTACGTCGCCGGCAAGCCGGCCAAATCGACACTGACCGCCTGAGCCCCGCGCCGGCCGGGCCTCACGTCCGGCCCGGCTGTGCCAGCACCACCAGATTGCCGTCGGGATCGCGTAGCCGCATGATCGTCGTATAGTCGGCGGCCTCGATCCGGTTGGCCTGGATGCCGCCCGCCATCAACCGCTCGCGTTCGCCGGTGATGTCGTCGACCATCAGCGTCAGCGTGCCCTTGCCGGCATGTTCGGTATCTTCGAAGAGCTGGAACCCCGCCTGCGTGCCGTGATGCCATTCCACCAGTCCCGACATGGGCTGGGCATCCGGCTGGCGCGCGAAGACATTCGTGAACCAGACCACGCTGCGCCCGAGGTCGGAGCAGCTCAATTGCGCGTAGATCGCCGTCAGTGCCATGGTGGTCTCCTTACAGAGAAGGAACCGGGAGAAGCCGTTTTCGTTCCGGGGCGGCGTGATCCTGTCACAGGTCAACAGAATTGACCTCTCTCGATCCTCCGCCCTTAACAAGCCGGCCCCGGACATGCTATGGCGCGGTCTGGGTATCAGCAAAACAGGGGTCGGGCATGGGCAAGCCGCTTGAAATCAAGGACATCAAGGCGCTGGCAAAGCGTCGCGTGCCAAAGATGTTCTTCGATTATGCCGATAGCGGCGCCTGGACGGAAAGCACCTATCGGGCCAACGAGGACGATTTCGCCAGGATCAAGCTGCGCCAGCGGGTTCTGGTCGACATGACCAACCGGTCGCTGGCGACGACGATGATCGGCCAGCCGGTCTCCATGCCGGTGGCGCTGTCGCCGACCGGCCTCACCGGCATGCAGCATGCCGATGGCGAGATGCTGGCGGCGCAGGCGGCGGAAGAATTCGGCGTTCCCTTCACGCTCTCGACCATGAGCATCTGCTCGATCGAGGATGTCGCCTCCGTCACGACCAAGCCTTTCTGGTTCCAGCTCTACGTGATGCAGGACCGGGATTTCGTGTTGAACCTCATCGACCGCGCCAAGGCGGCGAAATGCTCGGCGCTGGTGCTGACCCTCGACCTGCAGATCCTCGGCCAGCGCCACAAGGACATCCGCAACGGCCTGTCGGCGCCGCCGCGCTTCACCCCCAGGCACATCTGGCAGATGGCGACGCGCCCCGGCTGGTGCATGAAGATGCTCGGCACCAAGCGCCGCACCTTCCGCAACATCGTCGGCCATGCGAAAAGCGTCACCGATCTGTCGTCGCTATCGGTGTGGACCAGCGAGCAGTTCGATCCGCGCCTGTCGTGGAGCGATGTCGAATGGATCAAGGAACGCTGGGGCGGCCCACTGATCCTCAAGGGCATTCTCGATCCCGAGGATGCGCAGATGGCGGTCTCGACAGGGGCCGATGCAATCATCGTCTCCAACCATGGCGGCCGCCAGCTCGACGGCGCCATGTCGTCGATCGGCATGCTGCCGCGCATCGTCGATGCCGTCGGCCACAAGATCGAAGTGCATATGGATGGCGGCATCCGTTCCGGCCAGGATGTGCTGAAGGCGGTGGCGCTGGGCGCCAGGGGCACCTATATCGGCCGCCCCTTCCTCTACGGCCTCGGCGCCGGCGGCAAGCAGGGCGTCACCGACGTGCTGGAGATCATCCGCAAGGAAATGGACGTCACCATGGCGCTTTGCGGCCGTCGCAACATCCAGGATATCGACAAGAGCATTTTGCTGCGCGATTGATTTTTTTCAGCGGGCCGGCAGTCGCCTGCCCGCTGCCTGATCTAGCTGCCGCGATAGGTCGAATAGCTATAGGGCGAGAGCAGCAGCGGCACATGGTAATGCGCCGTTACGTCGGCGATGCCGAAACGCAGAGGGATGACATCGAGGAAGGGCGGCTCGGAAAGCGCCACGCCCTTGGCCCGCAGATAATCGCCGGCATGGAAGACCAACTCGTATTCCCCGACCTGAAAACTGTCGCCGATCAGGATCGGCCCGCCATCGACGCGGCCGTCGTGATTGGTGACGATGCTGGCGATCTTTTCGCGGGCGTCGCCGGAAAGACGGAAGAGATCGATGCGCAGGCCCTGCGCCGGGAGTCCTGCGGCGGTATCGAGAACATGGGTCGTCAATCCGGTCATGGCTTGGGCTCCGCGATGAGATACGGGATGTCGTAGAAGAATTCTTCGAGGTTGTTTTCCGCGCCTTCGCGATCGACGACGAGGAAATCGCTGACGCCGCCGAGCGACATCAGCGGATGATGCCAGGTATTGCGGCGATAGTTGACGCCCTGGTCGGCGCGGGCAAAGAAGACGCGCGGACGCCCCGGCCTGCCGTCCTCATCCTCGGAGACGACCACGAGGAAGGGCCGGCCGCTCAGCGGCGAAAAGCTCTGGCTGCCGAACGGATGACGCTCCATCATATCGACGGGATAGGGAAAGGCGCGCGGCTGGCCACGGAAGAGATTGACGATGACGCGGGCGTTTTCGCCGGCTGCCTCAGGCGCGAAAAGCGCATGGAACCGCTCGGTATTCCCGCCGTTGATCAGCCGCATCCGGGCCGGATCGGCCTCGATCACGTCGCCGAAGGGCGCGAACGCGTCCTGCGTCAGCGGTTCGATGGAAAGATAATCTTGCACGTTGATGTCCTTGGATTGGCGTGGCGCCTTTTCTGCGCATCGAAGCCGGGATGCAATCCTGCCTCAGCCCGGCGGCAACAGGCCGGAGAGCCTGAGCGCCGCAATCTTCTCGACCTCGGCGCAGGCGGTCGCGAATTCGCCCTCGCGCGGATTGTGGATGCGGCGCTCGAAAGCGGCGAGGATGTCGTCCTTGCCGAGCCCCTTGACGGCGATGATGAAGGGGAAGCCGAATTTTTCGACATAGGCCGTGTTCAGGGCGGTGAAGCGGGCGTGCTCCTGCGGGCTCAACCGATCGAGGCCGGCGCCGGCCTGCTCCTTGCGGCTGTCCTCGGTGAGTTCCCCGGCAATCGCCAGGCGGCCGGCGAGATCGGGATGGGCGCGCAGCACGCCCAGCCGCTCCGCCTCGCTCGCCGCGCGGAATATCGCGACGAAGGCAGCATGCACCCCCCTGACGGTCAGCGGCACCAGGATATTGCCGGAATCGTAGGCGCGCTCGGCGATGAACGGCGAATGCTCGAAGATGCCGCCGAACTTTTCGATGAAATCGGCCCGCGCACTCATGGCAGCAGGCTCGACGGCTTGTGATGAGCATGCCAGTGCCTGGCGATATCGATGCGGCGCGGCACCCAGACCTTCTCATGGCCGAGCACATATTCGATGAAGCGTTTCAGCGCCGCCGCACGGCCCGGACGGCCGACGAGGCGGCAATGCAGGCCGACCGACATCATCTTCGGGCTGCCTTCCCGGCCCTCTTCATAGAGCGTCTCGAAGGCATCCTTGAGATAGGTGAAAAACTGGTCGCCGGTGTTGAACCCCTGCGGCGTCGCAAACCGCATGTCGTTGGTTTCAAGCGTATAGGGGATGATCAGGAACGGCTTGCCGTCGACGCCCCTGACCCAGAACGGCAGGTCGTCCGCATAGGAGTCGGAGGAATAGAGGAAACCGCCCTCTTCCATCACCAGCCGCAGCGTGTTGTCGGAAGGCTTGCCCTGATACATGCCGTAGGGGCGCTCGCCGGTGAGTTCGGTATGCAGCCGCACGGCCTCGAGGATATGCTTGCGCTCTGCCTCTTCCGAAAAATCCTTATATTCCAGCCAGCGATAACCGTGGCTGGCGATTTCCCAGCCGGCTTCCTTCATGGCGGCCACCGCTTCCGGGTTGCGGGCCATGGCCAGGGTCACGCCATAGACGGTGACCGGCACGTTCAGCCCGGTAAACATGCGCCACAGACGCCAGAAGCCGGCGCGCGAACCGTATTCGTAGATCGATTCCATGTTGAGGTTGCGCTGCCCGGCCCAGGCCTGCGCGCCGACGATTTCGGAGAGCAGGCATTCCGAGGCCGGGTCGCCGTCGAGAATACAGCTTTCGCCACCCTCCTCGTAATTGACCACGAATTGCACCGCGACGCGGGCGTCTCCCGGCCATTTCGGATCGGGAATGGCGCGACCGTAACCAACGAGATCGCGCGGATAAGTCTCGGATACCATCGAAAGAACCCCATGCAGACAGGCTTCGACGGTAGCACTCATGCCGCGAAAGTCGAGATGGAAAACCGCCGGCGCACAGCTTTACCGTCGCTCTCAGGCCGTGCGTCGCCGTGAAATTCGCCCCAGCGGATGCAGGGAATGCACCCGGAAGGGCGCGCCTGACTCCTCCTCAACGAACAGCGCGAGATTGGCGATCTCCATCGGTGATTGCAGCACCGGCGCGAAAAAATCTTCCAGCGCCGGACCGAGCACGGTCATTATCGCCGGCGCCACCGGGCCGGTCAGGCTCATATAGAAGCGGAACTCGTCCATCACATGCGGGCAGCCCCAGCGATGCAGATTGGCGAGCTGGGCGGCGCTCAACCCATGCGGGTCGCGCCGCTCGATCTCCTCTTCGGTCAAAGGCGCGCGAAAGGCGTCGAATTCCTGCACCACGGCAGCGGCAAGGAAAAGCAGCTGCTCAGATGGGCAGGAGGGCACCAGCCCGTAGAAATCGCCGAGACGGGCAACCTCCATGCGCTCGACGGCAAACGGCGCGATGGTGCCGGCAAACCGCATGAGATGGCGCAGCAGCATCGATTCCGACATCTTTTCGGAGAGACGGAACGGCGCTTTCAGCGCCGCGTGAAAGCCGTAGCGGCGCGGCAGCGCAGTATAATAGGCGATCTCGGGAATCGTGAGGCCGCGCAGCGCCGGCGGCTCGACCGGATGGCCGGAAAAGGCATTACGCCCCAACCATTGCGTCGCCGCCAGCGTCAGCGGATTACCCGCAGGCGGCGTGAAAAAGATGGCATAACGCATGTCGTCCCCTTGTCCAAAACGACTCCTGCGGCCGGATCTAGGTGATTTGCATGACAGGGATGCGAAGTGCGATGCAGCAACCGGGGGTCTTTACGGCGCATTTCGTCCGGCGACGGCCAAATGGCTCTCCAGCGTGAAGCCGGGGGGCACGTCCATCGCCCGCCCCTCGATGGCATCCACCGCCGCGCGGGCGAGAACATGGGCGAGGCCGAAACTGACCTTGAACCCGCCGGTGAGCGCGACAATGCCGGGATGGTCCGGATGCGGGCCGACCATCGGATCGCGATCGATGGCCTTCGGCCGCAGCCCGGCCCAGCGCTCGACAACGGGCGCGTCCGCCAAGGCCGGCACGAGGTCGCGCGCCGCCGCCACCAGCCCGTCGAGCTGTGCATCGGTCGAAAACGCTTCGGCAAAGCTGTTCTCGCTGGTCGAACCGATGGCGACATGGCCGCCTTCATGCGCGACGACATAGAGCCCGTCGAGGAAGATCACCGGCAGGCCGGGATCGACATCGGCGGCCAGCAGCGCCGCCTGCCCCTTCACGGGCTGCCCCAGCGGTTTTTGCAGCGCCGGCCCCAGGGCTTCGAGCAATGGGAAGGCGGAAACGCCGGCGGCGACGATGCAGGCGCCATAGGACAGCGAGTCGCCGGACGTGAAATGCAGGCGTTTTCGCGCGGCATCGATGGCGGAAACGCCCTCCCCTTGCCGAAAGGCGAGGTTCGGAAAGGTCGCGAGCGCCGCCGCCAGCGCCGCCACCAGCCCGCGCGGAAAAATCCTGGCCGCCAGCGTGTCATGCACGAAGCCGGCGGCACCCGCCTCGGCCCGCACCCAGCCCGCGACCTGCGGCGCATCGATCACATTCCAATGAAAGGCCCGCGTCGGCGTCTTCCAAGCCGTTTCGGCATCGGCCTGGTGGCGCAACGCGATATCGCGCAGATGCGGCTTCGGCAGCGGGATCAGCCGGCCGCTGCGGCGATAGCCGGCGGAAAGTCCGGTTATCGCTTCCAGCTCGGCGATGCGCGCCTCCAGCGATACCAGCGCATCGAACTGAAACTGCTTCTTCACCGACCAGCGATCCGGCATATGCGGCATCAAGGCGCCGAGCAGCCCGCCGCTGGCCCCGGCCCCCGCACCCTGCACATCGATCAGCACCGTCTTCAAGCCGGCCTTCCCCGCCTCGAAGGCCGCCCACAGGCCCATGATGCCGGCGCCGACGATGACGAGGTCGGCGGACGATTGACCGGCGCTCGCCGGCGGCGTATCGGCAGGAACGGCATTGGACGAAGAAAGAGCCATGACTGAAACCACCTCCGAAACGACGCCCGCCCCGGCCGGGCAGGCGCTCGACTGGCGCGACGGCGATATGCCCTATTCGCTGGCCTTTGGCGATCACTTTTATTGCCAGACCGACGGCCGGCTGGAATGCGGCTACGTGTTTCTCGACGGGAACGGCCTGCCCGCGCGCTGGCAGGCGGCAGAGAGTTTCCGCATCGGCGAACTGGGTTTCGGAACCGGCCTGAATTTCTGCGAGACGTTTCGGCAATGGCGGGAAACGCGGGGGCCGGGCGGCCATCTCCACTTCGTCTCCTTCGAGCTTTATCCGATGGCGGCGGCCGATATCGACCGGGCGCTGTCGCGCTGGCCCGAGATCGACCGCGAGCGGCAGGCGCTTGTCGCCCTGTGGCCGGCCGAACCTGGCGGCCATGTCACGCTCGACATCGACGACCGGACCCGGTTGACCGTCGTCTGCGGCCCGGCGCTGGAAGGCGTGCGCGACTTCGATGCAGCCTTCGACGCCTGGTATCTCGACGGCTTCGCGCCGTCGCGCAATTCGGACATGTGGTCGCTCGAACTGATGCGCGCCCTCTACGACAAGACCGTCGCCGGCGGTCGTTTCGCGACCTATGCGGCGGCGGGCTTCGTGCGCCGCAATCTGGCGCAGGCGGGTTTCACCGTCGAGCGCCGGCCGGGCTTTGCTGGCAAGCGTGAGATGCTTTGCGGGGTCAAGCCAGTATTTCCAGATATAGCGTGAACCGGCTTTCCGACCGGAAATGTGATCAAATGGAAATTTAGTTTGTGCTTGACGCCTTCGCCTTGCGCGGCAGCCAGCGGCCGATCTTTTCCTCCAGCATTTCCGGGCTGAGCGGCTTGGAAAGATAGTCGTTCATGCCGGACTGGAAGCAGAGATCCCGGTCGGCGGCGTGCGCATGCGCGGTGACGCCGACGATCGGCACCGGCTCGACCGTCTCACCGCGCGCGATCGCCGCGCCTTCATGGGCGCGAATGGCGCGCGTCGCCTGATGGCCGTTCATGACCGGCATCGACACGTCCATCAGGATGACGCCCGGCTTGTGCTCCCGCCAGGCCTCCAGCGCCTGTTGCCCGTCATTGACGATCAGGAAGCGGAGATCCAGCCCCTGGAGGATCTGCGAGAAGACGATGCAATTGACCTCGTTGTCCTCGGCGACCAGCACATCCAGGCCGCCGGCCTGCGACTGGGCGGCGGCCGATGCCACGCCTGCGGATACGGTCGACGTGATCGCCGGCCGGTCAGGCGCCGCAGACAGCCGGCGGATGCGGGCGGCGCGCACCGCATCGACGATGGCATTGCGCAGCACCTTGGCGCGGGCCGGCTTCATCAGATGCGCCTGCACCTTCAGCGCCGAGAAGAAATCGTCGTCGCCGACGGCATCCATCGAGGTCAGGAAGATGATGGCGAGATCGTCGAAGCGGGGCTCGCGACGGATGGCGCGGGCGATATCGGCGCCCGACATGCCCTGCGCCCGATAATCGAGCACGACCGCGTCGACATCCACCCCGAAATCGGCGGCCGCTTGCAGAAGCGCCAGCGCTTCCTCGCCGCTGCCGGTGGCGAAGGCATCGAACCCCCAGCGCCGCGCCTGCTCCTCGAGAATGCCGCGGCTGACCGCATTGTCGTCGATGATGAGCACCCGCGCGCCATTGACGTTGACCGGCAGACCCTTGACCTCGCCGCTTCGGGCGGGTGCGACCATCGGCAGGCGCACGGAAAAGATCGATCCCCGCCCCGGCTCGCTGGTGACGGTGATATAGCCGCCGAACAAGTCGACGAGACCGGACGTGATCGCCAGCCCCAGACCCGTGCCGTCATGCCGGCGCGTCGAGGAACCATCACCTTGCGAGAATTTCTCGAAGATCGTGTCCAGCTTTTCCCCGGCGATGCCGATACCGGTATCCTCGACCCGCAGGCCCAGCAGTACCGCGCCCTCGCCGTCCGGCTCGGCGGTGACGTCGATCAGTACATAGCCCATCTCGGTGAACTTGACGGCATTGCCGACGAGATTGGTGACGATCTGGCGGAAGCGGCCGGCATCGCCGACGACCACCTGCGGCACATCCGGCCCGCAGCGGACCAGAAGCTCGATATCCTTGTCGGCCGCCGCGGAAGACATCAGCGTCGCCACGTCTTCCACCGCCTCGACCGGATCGAACGGCGCCTTGCGCAATTTCATCTGGCCGGCATCGATCTTGGAGAAGTCGAGGATGTCGTTGATGATGGTCAGCAGCGCATTGCCGGATTTGCCGATGATATCGACGAAGGTGCGCTGGCGGGTGTCGAGCTGGGTGCGCGACAAAAGCTCGGCCATGCCGAGCACGCCGTTCATCGGCGTGCGGATCTCATGGCTCATATTGGCGAGGAATTCGGACTTGGCGCGGTCGGCGGCCTCGCTGCGGGCGAGCAGCGCGGTCAGTTCCTCCTCGCGGCGCTTCATCTCCGTGAGGTCGTTGAGCACGAACATCCAGTGCCCTTGGCCGCTGAAATTCGCCTCCATGCGCACCCATGTCTGCCCCGCCGCGAGAAAACCGTGGGAGAAGGAATGCTTGTCGGCGATCACCTTGCGCCACGACTGGCCGAGCGCTTCCGGATCGCCGCCGAAATCGCCCCGCGCCGCGCAATGATCGAAGATCGCCGACGCGCTGCCGCCATGCGCAACCAGCTCCGGCGGCACATGCAGAATCCGCGCCGCCGCCTCGTTTGACAGCACGATCAGGTCGTTCTCCATGACGATCAGGCCCTGCGTCATCACGCAGGTGGCATCCTTCATGAACTGGCCGACACGCTCCAGCTCGCGGCGTGTCTCCTGCATGCGGCGCTCGCTGTCGCGGACTGCGGAGATATCGACATAGGAGATCAGCACCTTGCCGCCGGAAAGGTTCTTGGCGGTGATGATCAGGGTCTTGCCGTTGGGGATGGAAACTTCGCGCTGGTCGTTTTCACTGACGTCGCACAGTTCCCGCACACGGCGCTGGAAAACGTCCTCGAAATCTTCGCCGTAGCAGGCATAAAGGCCCCGGTCGAAGTTGAAGCGCACATAATCGCGAAACGGGCTGCCGGCAAGCACCGTTTCGGCGGGATAATCCCAGATCTCGTGAAAGGCAGGGTTGGCGAATTCGATGGTCAGGTCGGGGGTGAGGATCAGGATGCCGACCGGCATGGATTCGAGCACGCTGCCGACATCGCGATGCAGGGTCTCCGCCTCCAGACGCGCCTCCTCGAGCTGCGCCTCGCGTGCCTTTAGCATCGAGACATCGGTCATGGAACCGACCACGTATTTTTCGGTTCCCGTGTCGATGCGCGCCATGCGGGTGATGATCGGCAGCACGCTGCCGTCGCGGCGCGGCAGGACGTCGTCGCGCTGGATAAGCGTGCCGTTTTCCAGAACGTCATCGTTCTTGGCATGGAAGTCCCGGCCGGCATCGTCGAAGACTTCAGCTTCGGTGGTGCCGATCAATTCGGCGCGCGGCGCGCCAACCATGTCGGCATAGGCCTCGTTGACGAAGGTCAGGCGGTGGGCCGCGTCGCGCATGAAGACGGCGACCGGCATCTCTTCCAGCACCGATCGGAACAGTTCCGTTTCGCCGATATGCCGACGCAGCGCCAGTTCCTGCTCCTTCTGCGCGGTCACGTCCAGGCGCAGCACGATCATCGAGCCGTCGTCGAGCCGCCGGTTGACGCAGCGCAGCCAGCCGCCGTCGCAGGCCGGCTCCACCTTGTCGTAGTGGGGGCGCTGCGCCTGCTCGATGCGGCCGGAAACCCATTGCTCCCGCGTGCCGAAGCCTTGCACGATCTCGTCGCCGAAACGGGCGACGCCGTAATCGTAGATGCGCTCCAGCAGCATCCGATAGGTAACGCCGAGATCGAAATGGCCGCAGGGTTCGCCATAGATGACGCGGAAGCCGGCATTGCAATAAACCAGCCGCCCCTGCGGGTCGAAGACCCCGAGCCCGATATCGATGAGATCGAGCGCCTCGGTGACGGTGGCGTCGAGTGGTGGCGGTGTGAAGGCGGGCGGCGCGGGGATGCGTTCGAAATCCTCGCGAACCGGCGCATGGGTGAGCACGGGTTCGTCCCGCGCCTCGCGCTCCTCGTTCCAGGCGCCGAACAGGCCGAAGACGAAGGCGCGGTCATCGGCCGGCATGAAGCGCTCGATCACCACCACCTGGTCGTCGAACCAGCCGTCACCGGCAAACAACGCGGTCTCCTCGGTTCCGAACACCAGCGCGCGGCGCTCGCAATCGCCGACATCGCGCCGGTCGGAGACATCGTCGACATCTTCGGAACGCAGGCCGTGGAATTCGTCGGGCGCGCGGCCGAACAGGCGGGCATAGGCAGCATTCACGGCGACGAAGCGCAGTTCACTGTCCTTGATATAGGCGGGCCGCTCAAGGTGCATGATCCTTTCGCAGGCTATATCGAGCAGTTCGCCAGCCATTTCTTCCACACTCTGGTGCCACGCTTCCGGGCGCATTCCTCCCGCATATCACGGCGGGCATAACAACGCGTTAACCAACCGCGATAAAGGCCGAGCCTTGCCCGACGCGTTCGCCATGTCGCGCTATCCCAAGAAAGTCGGCTTCCTGTCGCAAACAGCGGCGACAAAAGGGACAAATTCCTGCGACAACCATGTCGAGAACACACCATCGGATTTGCCATGAGCGACATCAGCCCCGCAGTACCGCCTGAAACCGATACCGCCGCCCAGCCCGAACGTCGTCGCCGCAACGGCGGCCGCGGGGTCGAGCGCAGCCGCAAAAGCGGCGCTTCCGCCTATCTCAATCTGGTCAATTCGCTCGACAAGAGCAGGGCTCTGTCGCCGGAGGCGCTGGAGGACATCCACGAGGCGTCGCTGACCATCCTCGAAGAGATCGGCATGGACATCATGCTGCCGCAGGCGCGCGAGCGCATGAAGGCGGCCGGCGCCGAGGTGACACCCGGCAAGGACCGGGTGCGCTTCGACCGCGCCATGATCATGGACTATGTGGCGCACGCGCCCTCCACCTTCACCCTGCACGCCCGCAATACGCTGCGCAACGTCGCCATCGGCGGCGACAACCTCGTCTTCGCCCAGATCGCCAGCGCCCCCTTCGTCGCCGACCGCGACGGCGGCCGCCGTGCCGGCAACCAGGAAGATTATCGCAAGCTCCTCAAGCTGGCGCAGAGCTACGACATCATCCACACGACGGGCGGCTATCCGGTCGAACCGGTCGATATCCATGCCTCCGTGCGCCATCTCGATTGTCTCTCCGATCTCGTCAAGCTCACTGACAAACCGTTCCACTGCTATTCGCTCGGCCAGCAGCGCAATCTCGATGGTATCGAGATCGCCCGCATCGGCCGCGGCATCTCGATGGAGCAGATGGAGCGCGAGCCGTCGCTGTTCACCATCATCAATTCCTCCTCGCCGCTGCGCCTGGACGGGCCGATGCTGCAGGGCATCATCGAAATGTCCTCGCGCAATCAGGTTGTGGTGGTGACGCCGTTCACGCTGGCCGGCGCCATGGCCCCGGTGACCATCGCCGGCGCGCTGGTTCAGCAGAATGCCGAGGCGCTGTGCGGCATCGCGTTTACGCAGATGGTGCGAAAGGGCGCGCCGGTCATCTATGGCGGCTTTACCTCGAATGTCGACATGAAGACGGGTGCGCCGGCCTTCGGCACGCCGGAATACATGAAGGCGGTGATCGCAGGCGGCCAGCTCGCGCGCCGCTATCGTCTTCCCTACCGCACCTCCAACACCAATGCCGCCAACACGCTGGATGCGCAGGCAGCCTATGAATCGGCCCTGTCGCTCTGGGCTCTGACGCAGGGCGGCGGCAATTTCATCATGCATGCCGCCGGCTGGAGCGAAGGCGGGCTCACCGCCTCCTTCGAGAAGTTCATCCTCGACGTCGACATGCTGCAGATGGTGGCGGAATTTCTGAAACCGCTCGATGTCAGCGCCGATGCACTGGCGCTCGACGCCGTGCGCGATGTCGGCCCCGGCGGCCATTATTTCGGCACGGCGCATACGCTGGCGCGCTACGAAAACGCCTTCTATTCGCCGATCCTGTCGGACTGGCGCAATTTCGAGACCTGGAGCGAAGCCGGTCGTCCCACGACCTACGACCACGCCAACCGGGTGTTCAAGGAAACGCTGAAGCATTACGAGCAGCCGCCGCTCGATCCGGCCGTTTCGGAGGAACTCGACGCCTTCGTCGCGCGCCGCAAGGCGGAAGGCGGCGTGCCGACCGATTTCTGAGGCCGTCGAACATGAACGAAATTTAACCCGCAATGGCGCAAATGTGGCGTGGTTCCGCCACGTTGCGCGATCATCTTCGATCCTGGCTCTTCGGAGCGAAACAGAAAGGATTCGAACGATGTCCGTATTGCAAAAGACTGTCTCTGCGGGCCTGATCGCAACCACGCTCGCCATCGCCAGCGTCGCGACCTCCGCGCCCGCCGCCGCCCATGGTCGCTTCTGGGGCGGCTTTGCCGCGGGCGCCGTCGGCGGCCTCATCGGCGGGGCGCTCGCCGCCGGCAGCCAGCCCTATTACGGCCGTCCGGTCTATTATTATCCGGACTACCTGCCGCCGCCGCGTCCGCGTTACTGCCACATGGAATGGCGCCATGATTATTGGGGTCGCGGCTATCGCGTCGAGGTCTGCCCTCGCTGAGCCTTCGGCACGAACACCCCGAACGCTTCCGGATCAGCCTGCGCGGCGGCTCGCGCAGGCTTCGTCATTTCTGCTTGGCCCTTGACATTTGCCCCGAAAACCTCCAAATGCCCGACAGCTTTCCCCTCTCCGAACGCCGCGTGAGCGTTCGCGTCGGATTTGACGCGCAAGAGAGGATGGCTCGGCCAAGAGACTTCGCCACGGTGGCGGACAAAACACGAGCGCTGGAAAGCACTTTCCAACACAAGTTCCCACTTCACGCGGGGTTCTTGACGCCAGATGCCACGGAGCCGCAATCCTGCGGCCCGCTATGGCTTCCGGCGCCACGAAGAGGCATTTATTTTGACCAATTTCCAAACGCTCGGCCTGTCGGCGCAGATCGTCGCGACCGTGTCCGCTCTCGGTTATGAAACGCCGACGCCGATACAGGAGAAGGCGATTCCGCTGCTGCTCGAGGGACGCGACCTGATCGGTCTCGCCCAGACCGGCACCGGCAAGACGGCCGCCTTCGGCCTGCCGATCATCGAGATGCTGATTGCGGACGCCCGGCGCCCGGCCAATCGCACCACCCGCGTTCTCATCCTCGCGCCGACCCGTGAGCTGGTGAACCAGATCTCCGACAGCCTGCGCTCCTTCCTCAAGAAGACGCCGTTGCGGATCAACCAGGTCGTCGGCGGCGCCTCGATCAACAAGCAGCAATTGATCCTGGAGCGCGGCACCGACATCCTCGTCGCCACGCCCGGCCGCCTGCTCGATCTCATCAACCGCAACGCCATCTCGCTCGCCCATGTCACCCATCTGGTGCTGGACGAGGCCGACCAGATGCTCGATCTCGGCTTCATCCACGATCTGCGCCGCATCGCCCGCATGGTTCCGGCCAAGCGCCAGACACTTCTGTTCTCGGCGACCATGCCGAAGTCGATCGCCGATCTCGCCGGCAGCTTCCTGAAGGACCCGGTCAAGGTCGAGGTCACGCCGCCCGGCAAGGCCGCCGACAAGGTCGAGCAATATGTGCATTTCCTCGCCGGCAAGAACGACAAGACCGAGCTTCTGAAGAAGACGCTGAACGACAATCCGCAGGCGCAGGCCATGGTGTTCATGCGCACCAAGCACACGGCGGAAAAGCTGTCCAAGCACTTGGCGGAAAAGGAATATGCCGTCGCCTCGATCCACGGCAACAAGAGCCAGGGCCAGCGCGAGCGCGCCCTGAAGGCCTTCCGTGACGGCGAAATCCGCATCCTCGTCGCCACCGACGTCGCCGCGCGCGGCATCGACATCCCCGGCGTCAGCCATGTCTTCAACTACGACCTGCCGGAAGTGCCGGACGCCTATGTTCACCGCATCGGCCGCACGGCCCGCGCCGGCCGCGACGGCATCGCCATCGCCTTCTGCACGCCCGACGAAGCGCATCTGCTGCGCGACATCGAGCGCCTGATGGGCATCGAGATCACCACTGCCGGCGGCGAGCGTCCGGAATTCAGCGGACGCGGCAATGGCGGCGGTAACCGTCAGCCGGCCCGCTCCGGCAACCGCAGCCGCGGCGGCAACGGCAATGGCGGCCAGCCGCGCAACGGCAACGGACAGCGCCGTCAGGGCGGCGAGGCTTCCGCCTCCGAGCCCGGCAAGGCCCATCCACACGCCCGCCCCGGCCAGAAGCGCCCGCCGCGCCAGAAGTTCGCCGACCGCACCGGCGGCCAGCCGCGCCGCGACGGCGGCGCCAAGCGCTCGTCCAGCCGTTAAGAGCGGGTGTAACGATCAGAAACGCCGGTCCCCTGGGGCCGGCGTTTTTCATTATCGACCAATCGGCCGGCGGTTGGTGAAATAGACGCCGATCACAACGATGACGGTGCCGACGATCATCGGCAGGGTCAGCGGCTCGCCGAAGGCGATGGCCGCCTCGACCGCGACCAGCGGCGGCACGAGATAGATCAGCGAGGCCGCCTTCGACACCTGTCCGCGCCGGATCAGGTAGAGGAGCAGGCCGATGGCGCCCATCGAAAGGCCGAAGATCGACCACAGCATGGTCAGGATCGCCGGCCAGGAGCCGTCGAAATGCAGCCGTTCGGTAAACAGCGCCAGCGGCGCGGTGACCAAGAGCGCCCCGACATATTGCAGCGTCGCGATGGTCCGGATGTCGCCGACCTGCAGGTGCTGCTTCTGGTAGACCGTGCCATAGGTCACCGAGACCATGCCGAGCAGGTTGACGACGAGCGGCACCGCCGTCTGGCCGAGATTGCCGGGATCGATGGCCATCAGCTTCGGCGAGATGGCGATGGCGATGCCGAGGAAGCCGAGCGCCAGCCCGAGTTTCTGCAGCCGCGACAGGCGTTCGCCAAGCAGGCTGGCCGCGGCCACAGCCGTCAACAGCGGTTGCAGCGCCGCGATGATGCCCGACAGCCCCGCCGGCACACCGCGCGCCACCGCCCACCACAGACCGGCAAGATAAAGCCCATGCAGGAAGATGCCGGAATAGACCGCCTTCAAGGCCTGCCGCCAGTCGCGTGGCCAGCGCGCCCCGGCGACGATGCACAGCGCCGCGAAGGCGAGGAAGGACAGGCCGTAGCGCCAGGCGAGAAAGGTGAAGGGTTCCGAATGGATGGCGGCATAACCAGCAGCGATCCAGCCTGTCGACCATAGGAACACGAACACGGCGGGAGCAAGACGATCGAGCATGGATGGTTCCGGAAACGGGAGCGTGCGGCGGCATTGCCCGGGTTGGCAAGCGTCGGCAGGTCAGGCTCTACGCCCCCGCCCCCGCCCCGTCAAAACGCGAATGGCGCCGCCGCACGCCGCCGATCGCCTTTTCCAGCCGATCGGCACCGAACTGCAACACTGCCGCATTTTCCGGCATTTGCCGAAACGGCGGCCAATCGCTTCCGGTCTTCTTCGCCAGCAAAAACCGCAGGTTGCGCCGCCACGGGCGAAAACGCCGGAAAACCGCCGCTCAAAAACTTCGATGGCGATTGTGCATGGTTCTTGCATTGCCTCTTCCGTTGTATTCAAATGGTAAAAAAATGGGGAATGCGCCATTGGCATTTGATGAAATGATGAATGCGGACGACGCGCCGCGCCAGCCTTACCAGCAATATTTCGAGTGGTATTCCGGACAGAATCCCGCGCATCTGATCGGCAAGTCCCGGGATGCGGAAAGCATCTTCCGAAAAACCGGCATCACCTTCGCAGTCTACGGCCACGCGGACTCGGCCGAAAAGCTCATCCCCTTCGATCTCATCCCGCGCATCATCTCGGCCAAGGAATGGCGCAAGCTGGCGCAGGGGATCGAACAGCGCGTCGTGGCGCTCAATGCCTTTCTCGACGACATCTATCACAAGCAGGAAATCATCCGCGCCGGGCGCATCCCGCGCGCGCTGATCGAGAAGAACAGCGCCTTCCTGCCGCAGATGATCGGTTTTCGCCCGCCCGGTGGCGTCTACACCCATATCGTCGGCACCGATATCGTGCGCACCGGCGAGGACCAGTTCTATGTGCTGGAGGACAATGCCCGCACGCCCTCCGGCGTCAGCTACATGCTGGAAAACCGCGAAACCATGATGCAGATGTTCCCCGAGCTGTTCCACCGCAACAAGGTGCAGCGCGTGGAAGACTATCCGATGCTGCTGCGCCAGAGCCTCGCGTCGCTGGCGCCTCCTGGCTGCAAGGGCAAGCCGCGCCTGGCGGTGCTGACGCCGGGCATCTACAATTCCGCCTATTACGAGCATTCCTTTCTCGCCGACATGATGGGTGTCGAGCTGGTGGAAGGCTCGGACCTGCGCGTCATGGACGGCAAGGTGAAGATGCGCACCACGCGCGGCTACGAGGCCATCGACGTGCTGTACCGCCGCGTCGACGACGATTTCCTCGACCCGCTGACCTTCCGGCCGGATTCGGCGCTCGGCATACCCGGCATCATGGATGTCTACCGCGCCGGCAACATCACCATCGCCAATGCGCCGGGCACCGGCATTTCCGACGACAAGGCGATCTATTCCTACATGCCGGAAATCGTCGAATTCTACACCGGCCGCAAGCCGCTGCTCGAAAACGTGCCGACCTGGCGCTGTTCGGAGCCGCAGAGCCTGCAATACGTGCTCGACAATCTCGCCGACCTCGTCGTCAAGGAAGTCCACGGTTCCGGCGGGTACGGCATGCTGGTCGGCCCGACGGCGTCGAAGAAGGAACGCGCCGAGTTCGCCGCCAAGCTCGCTGCCCGCCCGGCCAATTACATCGCCCAGCCGACGCTGTCGCTGTCGACCGTGCCGATCCTCGTCAAGAAGGGCATCGCGCCGCGCCATGTGGATCTGCGTCCCTACGTGCTGGTTTCCGACAAGGTGCAGATCATCCCCGGCGGGTTGACGCGCGTGGCGCTGAAGCAGGGGTCGCTGGTGGTCAATTCCAGCCAGGGCGGCGGCACGAAAGACACATGGGTGCTGGAGGACTGAGACGGACATGCTTGGAAGAACCGCAAATGGCCTCTACTGGATGTTCCGTTACATCGAGCGTGCCGAAAACATCGCCCGGCTGATCGATGCCGGCCTGCGCATGTCGTTGACCCGCAGCGGCGTTACCGACGACGACTGGGAC
Organism: Rhizobium sp. YJ-22; assembly: GCF_029601685.1. Lineage (NCBI taxonomy): Bacteria > Pseudomonadati > Pseudomonadota > Alphaproteobacteria > Hyphomicrobiales > Rhizobiaceae > Rhizobium > Rhizobium sp. YJ-22. The sequence continues at coordinate 573,405 of NZ_JARRIR010000002.1, forward strand.
GGGGTGCTGCAAAGCGCGGGCGTGCGCGAGCCCTATGGCGAAATGCACGACAAGACGACCAGTGTCGATGCCATCGACTACCTGCTGCGCGAGCGCGCCAACCCCTCCAGCGTCATGTCCTGCTTCGAATCCGGACGCAACAATGCCCGCATGGTGCGCACGGCCCTGACCCGCGACACCTGGGAAGCGGTCAACGAATGCTGGATCGAGATGAAGACGCTGCTGGCCAAGCGGGTGAAGCCCGCCGACCTGCCCGAAGTCATCGACGCGATCAAGCGCCGCGTCGCCCTGATCCGCGGGGCCTTCCACGGCTCGATGCTGCGCAACGAACTCTATAATTTCGCCCGCATCGGCACCCTGATCGAGCGCGCCGACAACACCAGCCGCATTCTCGATGTCAAATATTACGTGCTCTTGCCCTCGGTCTCGGCGGTCGGCTCGTCGCTCGACAATGTGCAATGGGAATCAATCCTGCGCTCGGTCTCGGCGCATCGCTCCTATAGCTGGGTCTATGACGCCGAGTACAAGCCGGCCAACATCGCCGATTTCCTGATCCTCAACGGCCAGATGCCGCGCTCGCTCAGCTACTGCTACGAAAAGATCGTCAGCAATCTCGGCTATCTCGCACAGGAATATGACGAGCGCCTGCCGGCGCACGAGACCGCCGACGCGATGCTGCGCGCCTTGCAGGCGCTGTCGGTGCGCGACATCATGGACAAGGGCCTGCATGAGTTCCTCGAGGATTTCGTGCAGCGCAACAATCAGTTGGGTCAGGAAATCAGCGAGGGCTACCGCTTCTACCAGTGAGGCGGGGATAGGTGACAGGCATGAAACTGAAGATCAGCCATACCACGCATTACACCTATGACGGCCCGGCGCACTACACCTTGCAGCGGCTGCGCCTCTCGCCGCCGACCGCGCCGGGGCAAAAGGTGTTGAACTGGTCCGTGACCGTCGAGGGCGCCGACCCCCAGGTCGTCTATGACGACCAGTTCGGCAACCGGACCGAACTGCTGTCGATCAGCGGCGACCACCACACCGTCAGCGTCGTCGCCGCCGGCGAGGTCGAGACCGAGGATCGCAACGGCGTCTTCGGCGAACATCTCGGCCATTGCCCGCTCTGGCTTTTCCTGCGCGAGACGCCGCTGACCAAGCCCGGCAAGCACATCCGCGAACTGGCGCGCGGCATCGCTGACGACAACCCTCTGGCGCGCCTGCATGCCCTGATGGGCGCCGTTCATGAGGCCGTGGCCTATGAACCGGGGGCGAGTGGCACGGAAACCACCGCCGAAGCGGCGCTGGACGCCAAGGCTGGCGTCTGCCAGGATCACACCCATATCTTTCTTGCGGCCGCCCGCCTGCTCGGCGTTCCCGCGCGTTACGTCTCCGGTTACCTGCTGATGGACGATCGCACGCAGCAGACGGCCTCCCATGCCTGGGCGGAGGCCCATGTCGCCGGGCTCGGCTGGGTCGGCTTCGATGTCGCCAACAAAATCTGCCCCGACAGCCGTTATGTGCGCGTCGCGACCGGCCTCGATTATGTCGACGCCGCCCCGATCTCCGGCCTGCGGCTTGGCGAGGCGGACGAGACCATGACCGTCTCGCTCTCCGTCGAGGCGGCGATGAGCCAGAGCCAGTCGCAGAGCTGAACAGTATAAAAGAATAACCTTATATAATTATCGTGTATTGAACCGGCGCGCCGCAGCAATGGGGCGCCCATTCATCGTTTCTTCCGGCAGTAAAACCGGATCCTACGCCCCGAATTTAGCCTTCGTTAAGCACGATGGAATGCGGCTTCGGCCTGCGCCATCATTTAGCATGCCGTCCTCAAGACTATTTTAACAGGCGCCATGCAGGCTCCGGTTGAAACATTGGGAGATATTTCAGAGCGCCGCCGCCGATGCCAGCAAGCGACCTTCGGAGGAAGGGTTTCGCTTGACGCTCGGTTCGACGGCAGCGCGGAAACGGATTTTTTTGGGGGTTTCGAATGCCGCTCCTTATCATCGATGACAGCAGGTCCAGCCTTCTGGCGATCGAAACGGCTGTCCGGCAGTTCGTGACGGACGAGGTCGAGACTTATACCAGCCCGGTCCGGGCGCTGGCACGCGCCGAAGCCGTCACCTTCGACATCGTCTTCGTCGACTACATGATGCCGATCCTCAACGGCGTCGACGTCATCAAAACGTTGCGCGAGCGTCCCGAATACGAAAACGTGCCGATCGTCATGGTGACCTCGGAGCGCGAACGCTCGATCCGCCTGCAGGCGCTGGAAGCCGGCGCCACCGATTTCCTCAACAAACCCTTCGATCCGCTCGAACTCAGGGCGCGCCTCTCGAACCTGCTGGCGTTGCGCCAGGCGCAACTGGCGCTGGCCGACAAGGCCGACAATCTCGACAAGGCGCTACGCACCGCCTCGAAACGCGCCGACATGCGCGAGCAGGAGATCATCTGGTGCCTGGCGCAGGCCATGGCCTGGCGCGACGGCAATACCGGCGATCATATAGAGCGTGTCGCGGGCGTCGCCGAGCTGATCGCCGAGGGCATCGGCCTCGACCGCATCCGGCGCCGCAACATCTATCTCGCAACGCCGCTGCACGATATCGGCAAGATCGGCATCCCCGACGCCCTGCTCCTGAAGCCCGGCAAGCTGGAGCCGCATGAAATCGAAAAGATGCGCGAGCATGTGCCGATCGGCGTCAACATCCTGCGCAACAGTTCCGCCGAACTTGCCCGCGTCGCCGTCGCCATCATCGGCGGTCATCACGAGAAATGGGACGGCACCGGCTATCCCAACGGCTTGAAGGGCGAGCAGATCCCCATCGAAGCCCGCATCGTCGCCGTGGCCGATGTCTTCGATGCGCTCTGCTCGGAGCGTCCCTATAAGAAGGCCTGGCCGATCGAGGAGGCCTACCGCGAGATCCTCGCCTGCAGCGGCACCCATTTCGACCCCGCCTGCGTCACCGCTTTCCGCGAGAAATGGCCTCAGATCCTCAAGCTTTGCGAGGCGGAAGGGCAGGATGCGCCGGAAACGGCGCGCGAGGCGGGTTAATCGTTTTTCCTGAGTGGAGCGCAAGGGTGCTGGAATAGAAGCGTTGCGTCAAAGCCCCTTCCCCTTGCGGGAGAAGGTGGCGGCAGCGGGATGAAGGGGATGCCGAAGGCAAGAAACCTCAAGGATTCCATGCGCTCGCACCCCCTCGTCCGTCCCTTTCAGACCCCCTTCTCCCCGGGGGGAGAAGGGGTTTTCCGCACCGACGTGCCACAACCTCAATGGCTGTCACGGTTCATCGGGATATCCGAACCACGCGGGCCGATGAGGAAGTCGAGATCGGCGCCGGTGTCGGCCTGCATCACGGTCTTGACATAGAGCCCGCCGTAACCGCCGGTGAGCGGCTTCACCGGATTGACCCAGGCGGCACGACGCCGCGCCATGTCCTCGTCGGAAATTTCCAGTGTGATCGAGCGGTTCGGCACGTCGACGGCGATCATGTCGCCGGTCTCCACCAAGGCCAGCGGCCCGCCATCGGCGGCCTCAGGCGCGGTGTGCAGGATGACGGTGCCATAGGCAGTGCCGGACATGCGCGCATCGGAAATGCGGATCATGTCGGTGATGCCCTTCTTCAGCACCTTGGGCGGCAGGCCCATATTGCCGACCTCGGCCATGCCGGGATAACCCTTGGGACCGCAATATTTCAGCACCATGATGCAGCTCTCGTCGATATCGAGATCGTCGCGGTTGATGCGGGCATGGTAATCCTCGATGCTTTCGAAGACCACGGCGCGGCCGCGATGCTGCATCAGATGCGGCGAGGCCGCGGACGGCTTCAGCACACAGCCCTTGGGCGCCAGGTTGCCGCGCAGCACGGCGATGCCACCCGATTGCGTCAGCGCGCGCTCGCGCGGCACGATGACGTCCTCGTTGTAGTTGACCACGTCCTTGACGCCGTTCCAGATCGTGTCGCCGGTCACGGTGATCGCGTCATTGTGCAGCAGGCCCATCTCGGCGACCGCCTTGATGACCACCGGTAACCCGCCGGCATAGTAAAACTCTTCCATCAGGTATTTGCCCGACGGCTGCAGGTTGACGATGGTCGGCACATCGCGGCCGAGGCGATCCCAGTCGTCCAGCGTCAGTTCGACGCCGACGCGGCCGGCGAGCGCCAGGAGATGCAGCACGGCATTGGTCGAGCCGCCGACGGCGCCATTGACGCGGATGGCGTTCTCGAAAGCCTCTTTGGTGAGAATGTCCGACGGCTTGAGGTCTTCCTTGACCATGTCGACGATACGGCGGCCGGAAAGCTGCGAGATCACCCGGCGCCGCGCATCGACGGCGGGAATGGCGGCATTGCCCGGCAGCGTCATGCCGAGCGCCTCGGCCATCGACGCCATGGTCGAGGCCGTGCCCATGGTCATACAGCTGCCTGCCGAACGCGCCATGCCCTGCTCGGCATCCATGAATTCTTCCAGGCTCATCTCTCCGGATTTCACCATTTCCGAGAACTGCCAGACGGCGGTGCCGGAGCCGACATCCTTGCCGCGCCACTTGCCGTTCAGCATCGGGCCGCCGGACACCAGGATAACGGGGATATCGACGGACGCAGCGCCCATCAGCAGGCTGGGCGTGGTCTTGTCGCAGCCGCCGAGCAACACGACGCCATCGACCGGATTGCCGCGGATCGATTCCTCGACATCCATGGCCGCGAGGTTGCGGAACATCATCGCGGTCGGGCGCAGCGTGCTTTCACCGGTCGAAAACACCGGGAATTCGACCGGGAAGCCGCCGGCCTCGTAGACGCCGCGCTTCACCCGCTCGGCGAGATCGCGAAGATGCGCGTTGCAGGGGGTCAACTCCGACCAGGTGTTACAGATACCGATGATCGGTCGGCCGTCGAAGGTATCGGAGGGCAGGCCCTGGTTCTTCATCCAAGAGCGATGCATGATCGCGTTCTTGCCCGTGCCGCCGAACCAGTCATAGGAACGCAGCTTGCGGGGCCATTCGGCTTTCTTCTTCATGAGTTTCATCCTCGGTTTTGCCGGGTTTCCCGGGAGCGGAAACGCCGGCAAATTGTCATGGGTTAGAGCTGGCGCACGACGATGTCGTCCTCGGGGGCGACGCTTAGCGCATTGCGCAGCGGCAGGCCGAATTCGGCGACCTCGATTTCGAAGACATCACCTTCCTCGGGCTTGATGCCGTCGGCAAAAGAGAGCGTCGCCGTGCCGAACATATGAACATGCACATCGCCAGGCGCCCGGAACAGGTCGTATTTGAAATGATGGTATTCGAGATTGGCGAAGGTATGGGACATGTTCGCCTCGCCCGACAGGAACGGCTTTTCGAAGATCAGTTCGCCGCCGCGACGGATGCGCGATGCACCCCTGATGTCGTCGGGCGCGGCGCCGATGCGGATTTCCGGACCGAAGCTCGCCGGGCGCAACTTCGAATGGGCGAGATAGAGATAGTTGATGCGCTCGGTCACATGGTCGGAGAATTCGTTGGCGAGCGCGAAACCAAGGCGGAACGGCGTACCGTCGTCAGCGATGATGTAGATGCCGGCCATTTCCGGTTCCTCGCCGCCATCCAGCGCGAAAGAGGGCGAGACGAGATTGCCCCCAGGGGCTGCCGCCTGGGTGCCGTTGCCCTTGTAGAACCATTCCGGCTGCACGCCCTTTTCACCAAGGGCCGGCTTGCCGTTTTCGAGACCCATGCGGAACATCTTCATCGAGTCGGTCAGCGTTTCCTCGGCCTGCTCGCTCGCCTTCTTGTGCATGGAATCGCGCGTCGCAGCCGAACCCAGATGGGTGAGGCCCGTACCGGTCAGGTGCAGATGCGCCGGATCGGGATGGGTGATCGGCGGCAGGAAACGCCCCTCGGCATAGACGGCCTCGAGATCGACGCTCTCGCCGAGCCCATGGGTTGCGACGACATCGGCGAAGCGCTTGCCACCATTCGCCGCTTCCAGCGCCAGTGCATAGACGCTCTCCGCGCCATTGACGATGCGCGCCGCCTCGCCCGGGCCGCCGCGCACTGCAACGGCGATCTTTCCATCCTTATCCTTGATCTGCGATATCAGCATTGTCTCGTTCCTTTCAGAGCATTTCGCGGAAAAGTGGAGATCGGTTTTCCGTCCGGAAATGCGAAATATAGTATGCTTCAGGCAAAGCCTGTCCGTTCCCGCCGCGTTATGCGGCGGGACTGCCCATTTCCATGATGTATGCAGTGCGGCTGGAGCCTTGGGGCCTCAGCCCTTGTTCTTGTTATAGACGTCGAAGAAGACGGCAGCGAGCAGCACGAGCCCTTTGACGAGCTGCTGATAATCGATGCCGAGGCCCATGATCGACATGCCGTTGTTCATGACGCCCATGATGAAGGCGCCGATGACCGCGCCGGTGATCTTGCCGACGCCGCCGGAGGCGGAGGCGCCGCCGATGAAGCAGGCGGCGATGACGTCGAGCTCGAAGCCGACGCCGGCCTTGGGCGTCGCCGAGTTGAGGCGGGCAGCGATGATCATGCCGGCGAGCGAGGCCAGCACGCCCATGTTGACGAAGGCGTAGAATGTCAGCCGCTCGGTGTTGATGCCCGAAAGCTTCGCCGCCTTCTCGTTGCCGCCCATGGCATAGATACGCCGGCCGATGGTCGAGCGGTTCGTGATGAAGGTATAAAGGGCAATCAGCAGCGCCATGACCACCAGCACGTTCGGGAAGCCGCGATAGGTCGAGAGCTGGAAGCCGATGAAGATCGCGACAGCGCCGATGATGACCATCTGCAACGCGAAAAAGACGAAGGGCTCATTCTCGGTGCCGTGCTTGGCATTGACCGCGCGGTTGCGCAGACCGAAATAGACGGCCGCCGCCACCAGCGCCACGACGACGACCAGCGCGAAGAAGTTGGTGATGGTTTCCGGGGCCGGATTGGCGAAATACAAGAGATCCGGCACGAAGCCGGTCGACAGTCTCTGAAAGTCCGGCGGGAACGGGCCGATCGGGCGGTTCTGCAGCACCAGATAGGTCAGACCGCGGAAGACCAGCATGCCCGCCAGCGTCACGATGAAGGACGGAATCTTCTGGTAGGCCACCCAATAGCCCTGCGCAGCGCCGACCAGGCCGCCGAGGATCAAACACACCGGCACGACGATGGCAAAATGGATACCCCATTTGACCAGCATGATCGCCGACAACCCGCCGGTGAAGGCGACGATCGAGCCGACCGACAGGTCGATATGCCCGGCCACGATGATCAGCAGCATGCCGAGCGCCATGATGACGATGAAGGAATTCTGCAATACCAGGTTGGTGATGTTGACCGGGCGGAAGAGAACGCCCTGCGTAATGACCTGGAACAGCGCCATGATCACGACCAGCGCCACAAGCAGGCCGTATTCACGAATATTGTTGCGCAGGTAGCTTCCGATCGAAGCCGTGTTTTTTGCGTCGGTTTCGCTCGCCGTTGCCATTAATGTTTCTCCCCGGAGCGCATGATAGCGCGCATAATCGATTCCTGACTTGCCTCGGCCTTGGCAAGCTCGGCGACGATGCGGCCTTCGTTCATCACATAGATGCGGTCGCATGTGCCCAGCAGTTCCGGCATTTCCGACGAAATCATCAGGACGCCCTTCCCCTCCGCCGCAAGCTCGTTGATGATGGAGTAGATCTCGAATTTCGCCCCCACGTCGATGCCGCGCGTGGGTTCATCGAGGATCAGCACCTCCGGATTGGTGAACAGCCACTTCGACAGCACCACCTTCTGCTGGTTGCCACCGGAGAGGTTGACCGTTTCCTGGTAGATCGAATGCGAGCGGATGCGCAGTCGCTTGCGATAGTCGGTCGCCACCTGCATCTCGCGCCGGTCGTCGATCACGCCGTTGTTGGCCACGGCGTCGAGATTGGCGAGCGTGGTGTTGTGCATGATGTTGTTCATCAGCACCAGGCCGAGATGCTTGCGGTCCTCCGTCACATAGGCGAGCCCCGCCTCGACGGCGCGTGGAATGGTGCTGACATCCACCGGCTTGCCGTGCATCAGCACTTCGCCGGTGATCTTGTGGCCCCAGGAACGGCCGAAGATGCTCATCGCCGTTTCGGTGCGTCCGGCGCCCATCAGCCCGGCAATGCCGACGACTTCGCCGGCCTTCACATGGAAATTGACGTCATGCAGGAATTTCCGGTCGCGATGCTGCTGGTGATAGACGTTCCAGTTCTTCACCTCCAGCAGCGTCGGGCCGATATCCGGCTCGCGCGGCGGATAGCGATCCTCCATGTCACGGCCGACCATGCCCTTGATGATGCGGTCCTCGCTGATGTCCTGCGTATGACAGTCCAGCGTCTCCACGGTGCCGCCGTCGCGCAGGATGGTGATCTTGTCGGCGACCAGCTTGATCTCGTTCAGCTTGTGCGAAATGATGATCGAGGTCAGGCCCTGGCGGCGAAACTCCATCAGCAGCTGCAACAGCGCATGGCTGTCGGTTTCGTTGAGCGAGGCGGTTGGCTCGTCGAGGATCAGCAGCCGCACCTTCTTCGACAGCGCCTTGGCGATTTCCACGAGCTGTTGCTTACCGACGCCGATATCGGTGATCAGCGTCGCCGGCGCCTCGTTGAGGCCGACCTTGGCGAGCAGTTCCTTCGTGCGCGCGAAGGTCTCGCGCCAGTCGATGACGCCCTTCTGGGCGATTTCGTTGCCGAGAAAGATATTTTCGGCGATCGACAGAAGCGGCACCAGCGCCAGCTCCTGGTGGATGATGATGATGCCGAGTTCCTCGCTGTCGGAAATCGTGCTGAAGGCGCGGACCTTGCCGTCGTAGTGGATTTCACCCTCATAGGTTCCGGCGGGATAGACGCCGCTCAGAACCTTCATCAGGGTCGACTTGCCGGCGCCGTTCTCGCCGACCAGCGCGTGGATCTCGCCTTCGCTGACCTTGAAGCTGACGTTGTCGAGAGCCTTCACCCCCGGAAACGTCTTGGTGATGTTGCGCATTTCGAGAATGATGTTTTCCATGTCAGGCATTCCCTGACCGCCCGGTTCTGTTCGGGCATTTCTCGATGGAAAACCGGTATTTCCCTGGAAATGCGCGCGATCCGGCCGGCGATAGACCTCCGAGTCCGAAGGGAATCCGCGCGTCTCGCGCGGATTCCCTCATGGCTTGCAGATGCGATTACTTGTCGATCTGGTCGGCGGTATAGTAACCGGCGCCGACAAGCACGTCCTTGACGTTCGACTTGTCGACGGCGACGGGCTTCAGCAGGTAGGAGGGAACGACCTTGACGCCGTTGTCATAGGTCTTGGTGTCGTTGACCTCGGGTTCCTTGCCTTCCATCAGCGCGTTGACCATGTTGACGGAAACCTTGGCGAGTTCGCGCGTGTCCTTGAAGATGGACGAATACTGCTCGCCGGCGAGGATCGACTTGACGGAGGGCAGCTCGGCGTCCTGGCCGGTGACGATCGGCATCTTCATGTCGCCGGAACCGTAACCGACGCCCTTGAGGGCCGAAAGGATGCCGATCGACAGGCCGTCATAGGGCGAGAGAACGCCGTTGACATGCGCATCGGTATAAGTCGAGGAGAGCAGGTTTTCCATGCGCGCCTGGGCGACGGCGCCGTCCCAGCGCAGCGTGCCGACCTGTTCCATGCCCTTCTGGCCGGACTTGACGACGATGTCGCCGCTGTCGATCAACGGCTGCAGGACGGACATGGCCCCGTCATAGAAGAAGAAGGCGTTGTTGTCGTCCGGCGAGCCGCCGAACAGTTCGACGTTCCACGGCTTGGTGTCGGCGAAATTCGCCTTCAGGCCGTTGACCAGCGTCGTCGCCTGCAACACGCCCACCTGGAAGTTGTCGAAGGTGGCGTAATAGTCGACATTGGCAGAGTCGCGGATCAGACGGTCATAGGCGATGACCTTGACGCCGGCGTCATGGGCGCGCTGCAGGATGTCCGACAGCGTCGTGCCGTCGATGGCGCCGATGACCAGAACCTTGGCGCCCTTGGTGACCATGTTCTCGATCTGGGCGAGCTGGTTGGGAATGTCGTCATCGGCAAACTGCAGGTCCGGCGTGTAGCCGGCATCCTTGAACAGCTTTTCCATGGTCTCGCCGTCCGAGATCCAGCGCGTCGACGTCTTCGTCGGCATCGAGATGCCGACCACGCCCTTGTCGGCGGCCAGCGTCGGCATGACAAACGAAGCGACGCTGATCGCGGTCGCTGCGAACAACGAAAGAAGGGTTTTCATGTCTCTCTCCCTGAGTGGCAATAAACAGGCCGGAAAGCCCGCAAGTCGGTCCGTGGCCGGCCGGTGACGAAAGGCGTCGTCGCCCGTCGGGCTGTGTCTGCCAGCGTCTCCCCGTCCCGCCAGCCGCTTGAGCTGCTCCAGCACACACTTTGCAACCTCGTCTTTTTTCCCATACCTGTCAAATACGATATCTTGCATATCGCATACCAAAATTGATATAATGCCTCCGTTTGCAACGTTTTAAATGGCATTTGCCGGAAACAGCCCTTCTCATGACTATGCACGTCCCGATAGCGAATTCCGGCAAGGCACACGGCCAGGACAGTGACGGCCCCACCCTGATGAAGAGCGGCCTGAAGCTCGGCCATCTGCAGATGCTGGTGGCGCTGGAAGATCTCGGACAGGTCTCGGCGGCGGCCGAAGCGCTGCACATGTCGCAGCCGGCGGCCTCGCGCATGGTCTCGGAAATGGAAGCGATCGTGCGCGCACCCCTATGCGAACGCATCGCCCGCGGCGTCGTGCTCACCACCTATGGCGCCGCCCTTGCCAAGCGCGCTCGAAAAATCCTGCTGGAACTGCGCGAGGCCGGCCGCGAGCTTTCGGAGTTGCGCACCGGGCGCGGCGGCTCGGTCTTCGTCGGCGCCGTCACCGCGCCGGCGCTCAGCCTTGTCGTGCCTGCCGTGCGCCGGGTGACCTCGGCCTATCCCGGCATCGAGATCAACGTTCAGGTGGAAACCAGCAACATTCTCGCCCGCGAGTTGATGGCGGCGCGCCACGATTTCATCCTCGGCCGCATTCCAGAAGACATCAATCCCCAGCAATTCCATATGCATGAGATCGGCGTCGAGCGCGCCTGCCTGATCGTGCGCAGCGGCCATCCGCTGTTGAAGCAGGCGCTTGCAAGCCTTGCTGACCTGACCCGCTACGACTGGGTGTTCCAGCCGCCGGGCACGCTGCTGCGCCGCACGCTGGAGGATATCTTCGTGCGCGCTGACCTGCCGATGCCGGCCAACATCATCAACATGACCTCGCTGTTGCTGACGGTCGCCGTCATTCGCGATTCCAACGCCATCGCTCCCGTTGCCCTCGACATGGCGCAGTTCCTGGTCGGGCAGAGTTCGCGCGCCGGCGAAATCCGCATCCTGCCTGCCGATTTCGACATCACCGTCAAGCCCTACAGCCTGATCACCATGCGCGAACGCGCGCTTCCGCCCAGCGCCCGCCTGCTTTACGACATGATCCTGGAGCAGTCGCGCATCCTGTCCGAAACCACCAGTTTCGCGCCACTTTGACCTCTTAGCCTTCGCGTCGCTTCACAGGGAAGAAAGGAAGCGGCCCGTGCTGTTTGGAAAATCGCTGTTCGAATCCGTTCTCGACCGGCTGAGGCAGGAGAGCGAACCGGAGGACGAAGACGGAATGCCCGCCGCCCAATCCAGCCTTTCCGCCTTCGGCGGCAGCTTTGTCGGCGCCGTTTTCGAACCCGCTTCCGACCATTGCGGCAGCCTGGACCACGGCTATCGCAACGCGCTTGACGGGATCGACGCCCCGCCGCCACCCGAACCGCAAATACCGCCGCACCTGCTGCGCCTGACGCTTGCCGAGATATCGGAGGATCTGGCCCTAGACTCCGACGATACGGTGCAAATCCTTCAGGACAAGCGTCGCGCCTTTGCCAGGAAGAACCATCCCGACGGCTTTTCCGAACCCTATCGCGACAAGGCCAATATCCGCATGACCGTCGCCAACCTGATGGTCGACGAAGCCCTGCGCCGCCTCCAGCCAGGCCGTTAAGGCATTTCCAGGAGAAGTGCGGCGGTTTTCCGGTCCAAGAAGCGTCGCGTGTTAGGGCTGCTCCGGCCCGTTGCTGTCTGAAGACGGCGGCGCGGCAGGCGTTTCAGGGGCCGGCTTGTAGGTGAACAGCAGCATATAGGCTGAATAGACCGCCGCAGCCCCGGTGATGACCGCCCAGAAAGGCTGCCGCGCATAGGCTTCGACCGCCGTCCACGCCGTACAGGACCCGACGACCAGCAATCGGATCCAGAGCGGTCGGTAGAACGGATGGCTCGGATCGATCAACTGCATGGCACTGGCTTCCCGAAAGGACGTTTTCCCAGCTCTACCCCGGAACGCCTTCAAACGAAATCCCGCGCTGCACACCCGGACGAACTTTACGGTAACATTCCACCCACCGTAAATCGCATCCGGCAGGCATTTTCAGATTGAAGCCCCGCCCATCCTGAGCTAAGAACCCTACATCAGCACGACGGCGAATCTTCGCCGCTCACGGATGCACCCGTAGCTCAGCTGGATAGAGTGTTGGATTCCGATTCCAAAGGTCACAGGTTCGAATCCTGTCGGGTGCGCCACTATTCCACGTCCCGGCTTCTTTGCTTAGTCTATTCTTGAAGGAATCCGACAAGCTTGTCGGCGATCTCTTCGCGGTTCACGAAGACGGCGATACCTTCTCCGTCGGCTGGAATTTCAATCCGGCGTTCGGCGGAGCCGGCTATGCCTTCGAAGCCGCGACAGCGCTGTTCGCCCATCTTTTCGCAGCGCGGGCAGCGCGGTGGTTTTATGCCTCTGTGGAGGACCACAACACGTCCTCCCAGCGGCTATGCGAGAAACTGGGAATGCACCGGGAAGGATTGCTCAAGGAATTCGTATCGTTCAAGAAAGACGACGGCGGCATTCCCATTTACGGGAACACGATTCAGTAGCCATCCTGCGGAAGGAATGGAAGCAAGCGGCGAGGTGAACGCGCTGCTTTAATCCGCGGCTGCCGGCGAGCCGTCGATCCGCCAAAGCGGCCATACCATGGCGCTTGCCAAAACCGCTGAATATCGATCGAGCGCTTTCGCATTGCTTGCGTAAAACGTTACATCCCGCTGTTTTCCTGAAGAACATCACACGCCGGCGGCCGCACCCGTCAGCGCGAAATAGACATAGGCAGCGATGAAGAAGGCCGCGATGGCCAGCACCACCAGCAGGCGTTTCGCCCAGGGCGGCGTCTGCCGCGGCGGCTGCGGTTTCGGGCGGGGCTGAAATTTGATGACGTTGTCGGACATGGCCCTTGCATAGCCGCAGCGGCGACATTTGCCAAACGAAGATTGCGTCGAGTCCGTGCGCAATCGTGCCGGGACAAGCTCAGGAGCGCAACACCGCATGGCCGATATCGAGCAGCATCTCCTCCTCGGCGATGCCGCGCTGAAAGGAGCGGATCAGCGTACCGGCGCAACGCGCGGCAACCGAACTGCTGGTCGGCTCGTTGCAATCGGCGCAGACCCGTTCGAAAACCCGCGCGACGACCGCAAGGTCGTCCGGGTTCAGGGCGGGCAAGACGCGATGAATCGGTGTATAGGACATGGGGCATCATCCTCTGTCCGGCAGCTTGGCTGCGTGAAACGAATCGTTGCTGAGATCGACTGCGCACCGCGGCTACAATGCGCACGAGAGCAAGGCTATCGCAAGCCTGTTTCAACCGGATGACGGGCGCTGCTACACGATGCCGCGCTCGCAACGTTCCTTTTCGGTGAGGATGGCGAGATCGAGGATTTTTTGCAGGTCGGCTGCGTGGCGGAAAGCGGGATCGGGCGGAATGCCGGTGCGCACTGCCTCGGCGAAGCGCATGTAATTGGTCGGCACCGTGCCGGCATCGAGCGTGCGCCAGGTGGCGGTTTCGGCGTCTGCGCCGAGGCAGCCGCGCAGCGACGAGCCTTCCGTGCTGTGGCTGATTTCCAGCCCGCCCTTCTCGCCATAGATGCGCAGGCGCAATTCGTTGAGATGGCCGGTCGCCCAGCGGCTGGCATGGACGACGCCGAGCGCGCCGTTGGAAAAATCCACCGACATGGTGAAGCTGTCATTGGCATCGAGCTTGTAGTCGCCGATCGACCCGCCTTGAACCTTGTCGAAGGTTTTGAGCCGCGCGAAGACGTGTTCGATGTCGGCAGCCGCGCCATAGGAGGCGAAATCGAGGATGTGGATGCCGATATCGCCGAGCACGCCATTGGAGCCGTGGCCGGTGGAGAGCCGCCACAGCCATTGCGATTCCGTGCGCCAGTCGCCCCAGGCGCGCGACACCAGCCAACTTTGCAGATAGGAGGCCTCCACATGCTTGACGCCGCCGATCTCGCCGGAAAGCACGATCTCGCGGGCCTTCTGCAATGGCGCGACATTGCGATAGGTGAGGTTCACCATATTGATGATGCCGGCGGCTTCGGCCGCCTGCGTCATCTCCAGCGCCTTCTCATAGGTCTCCGCCAGCGGCTTTTCGCACATGACATGCTTGCCGGCGGCGATCAGCGCCAGCGTCGTCGGATGATGGATGCGGTCGGGCGTGACATTGGTCGCCGCATCGAAGCCGCCCCAGGCGATCGCCTCGTCGAGCGAGGTGAAGCGGCGCTCGATGCCGTGCAGGTCGGCAAAGGCGTTGACGCGCGCGGCATCGACATCGACGGCGGCGACGACCTCGACGCCGTCGATCGCCTGAAAATTCTTGGCATGGCTATTGGCCATGCCGCCGGTTCCGAGAATGACCAGACGCATGGAAGTTCCCTCAGCGATAACCGGCCTCGCCGGCCTGGTGCAATCTCGGTCCGCGCTCCTCGATCGGCTCCAGCGCCTGTTCCACCGGGACGTTCGGAGCCTCGTTGATCGATTTCAGGTCGCCTTGCGGATTGTAGGCCCATTTGACGGCATTCACGAGCACCTTGCGGACATTGGCGTCGTGGTAGGTCGGATAGGTTTCGTGGCCGGGACGGAAATAGAAGACATTGCCGGCGCCGCGCCGCCAGGTGAGACCCGAGCGGAACACTTCGCCGCCCTGGAACCAGGAGATGAAGACGGTTTCGAGCGGCTCCGGCACGGAGAACTGCTCGCCATACATTTCCTCGTATTCGACGACGAAGCTCTCGTCGAGGCCGGCGGCGATGGGATGGCGCGGATCGATGACCCACAACCGCTCGCGCTCGCCGGCCTCGCGCCATTTCAGCGCGCAAGGCGTGCCCATCAGGCGCTTGAAGATCTTGGAGAAATGCCCGGAATGCAACACGATCAGGCCCATGCCTTCCCAGACGCGGCGCGCGACACGCTCGACCACTTCGTCGGAAACCGCGCCGTGGTCCTTGTGGCCCCACCAGGTGAGAACGTCGGTGCGGGCGAGGCGCTCTTCGCTGAGGCCGTGCTCCGGCTCCTGCAAGGTCGCGGTGGTCGCCTCGATGGCCGGATCGGCGTTCAGCGCCTCGGCGATGGTGACATGCATTCCCTTCGGGTAGATGCCGGCGACGATCTCGTTCGTCTGCTCGTGGATGTTTTCACCCCAGACCACGGTGCGTATGGCCATCACGACGGCCTCCTCTCTGACATTTGCGATGCGGAAAAAATTGCTGTCAGGGCCAAAGCGATGAGGCGGCAACTTGTTCCCGTCGTCCGTGGTCCATCGCTATCGAATAGCCATGCGCAACCGCCACGCAAGAGGGACTTGAGGTTGCAGCGGCAATTTAATGCGAAATGCTGTTGGAAAACAGATTGACGACCAGCACGCCGGCAATGATCAGCCCGAGGCCGATAATCGCCGCCAGATCCAGCGTCTGCCGGAAGAAGAAATAACCGACCGCCGAGATCAGCACGATGCCGAGCCCGCTCCAGATCGCATAGGTCAGCCCGACCGGAATGGTGCGCAGCACATGCGACAGGCAATAGAAGGAGGCGACATAGCAAAGGATCATCGCCAGCGTCGGCAACGGCCGGGTGAACTGCTGCGACATCTGCAGCGCCGACGTGCCGGCGACTTCGAGGCCGATGGCGGTGAACAAAAGGGCATACAACATCGTCGGGCTCATCGGCCTTTGCTCCAATCCGTCAGGCCAGCGTCATCGCCACCAGTCGCTCGACCAGCGCCTTGCGCGCCTCCGGGTCGATCGTCTGGCAATCGGTGACGTCCGCAAGCCAGAGCCCGTCTGCGGCGAGTCGGACGATGAGAGCGGAAACGGAGGAATCCGTGCCGACGTAGTCGGTGTTGCGCTGCTCGACCCAAGCCCGCCAGCGCTCGCGCAGATGCGGCTCGTTCAGCATCGCCATGGTCAGGCCAGCCCATTGCCGGCTTTCGACCGGGTTGTCGCGCAGGTCGGCGACGACGCGCAGATAGGCGCGGGAAAATCGCCCCTGCGCCACCGGATCCTGGCGCATTTCCTCGGCCAGCGCCCGATCGAATTCCTCGACCAGATGCTCGAACAATCCGTCGAGCAGCGGCAGCTTGCCGGGAAAATGATGCAGCAGCCCGCCCTTGCTGACGCCGGCGGCCTGGGCCACGGCGTCGAGGGTGACGGCGCCCACCCCCTGCTCGGAAGCGATGCGCGCGGCGACATCGACGAGTTGCCGGCGGACACGTTCAGGCTGTTTCTTGCGGCGGTGCGATTCTGACATATCGTATAAAGATACCGTCTGGACGGTTTTGTCAAGATGGACGCCTGGGCGAGGCCGGCTCGCCGAAAGGTCGCAGCTGACGCTTTTCCATTGAATGCAGGCCGAGAAGACGGCATGTAAGCCATATGAACACGATGAAACGGACGGGGCGATGACAGAAACCATCACGCTTTACGAAGCCATCGGCGGCGATGCGACGGTGCGCGCGCTCACCGAGCGCTTCTACGCGCTGATGGACACGCTGCCGCAAGCGGCGCGCTGCCGCGCCCTTCACCCCGCCGATCTCGGCAGTTCCCAGCAAAAGCTCTACGATTATCTCACCGGCTATCTCGGAGGCCCGCCCGTCTATGTCGAGAAGCATGGCCATCCGATGCTGCGGCGGCGGCATTTCATCGCGGAAATCGGACCGGCCGAACGCGACGAATGGCTGCTCTGCTTCCGCTTGGCGATGGAGGAGACCATCGCCAACGCAAAATTGCGCGATATCATCTGGGCGCCGGTCGAGCGTCTTGCCCACCACATGCAGAACAGGGAATGACCATGCCGTCCACCGCCTCGCCCTCGCCCTCTTTGCTGCTGGCCGGCCTGCTCGGCATCACCGGCGTGGCGCTTGCCGCGGCCGCCTCGCATCTCGGGGACGGCCATCTGCTCGGCAATGCGGCGCAGATGTGCCTCGTGCATGCGCCGGCGCTGGTCGCCATCCACGCCGCCGGCGAGCGTCTGCGCACCGGCAATGCCGCCAGCCTGCTGCTCGGCCTCGGGACGGTGCTGTTTGCGGGGGATCTGGTCTATCGCCATTCATCCGGCAACGGCCTGTTTCCGATGGCGGCGCCCACGGGCGGCATCGTCATGATGGCCGGCTGGCTGGCGGTCGGCGTCGGGGCCCTTTTCAGGCCACGGATGCCGTAAAGAATTTCCAGGAAAAGTGTGAGGCGGTTTTTCGTTCGGAAATGCGCCGAACGAAACAACTCAGATGCCTTCGACGGCATTAAACCCTTCGAAGACCGGCGGCCCGAGATAGATGGCCTTGTGGTCGCCGGCATTGCGGTGGGCGGCGCGGAAATTTTCCGACTTCGTCCAGTCGGAAAAATGCTGCTCGCTGTCCCAGATGGTGTGCGAGGCATAGAGCGTATAGCCGTCTTCGGCAAACGTCTTGCCGCGCAGCATGTGGAACTGCACGAAACCCGGCATGTCTTTCAGCGTCGAATTGCGGTTGCGCCAGATGGCTTCGAAAGCCTCTTCCTGACCCGTCGCCACCTTGAAACGATTCATCGCCACGAACATGCCTTCGTCCTCCAACTCTATTCCGTCTCGGCCCGATCAGCGGGCCTGGCGCTCATCCCGTTTTTCCACCACCGGCAGCGCAAAGGCAAGCACTTTGGCCTCGACCGGCGTTTCCGCCGCATCGCCGGGACGGCGCGTCGCCCAGGCGGGGAATTTCACGACGTTCGGATGATCCTCGCGCCAAAGGGCCTCGCGCATCAGCGCATCGTAAAGCTCCGGCACCAGCCCGTCGCCGCGGCTCGCCACCAGGCGATGCAGCCCCAGCAACCCGAAGCCGGTCAGCTTGCTCTCATCCATTGTTCGCTTCCCGTTCCTGAATCGTCAACAAAGCCCGCTCCAGGCTCGACTTGCTGCCGTTGCGCAAGGGAATGAACGCCTTGCCGAACTTCTTGCAACCGGTCTTCACCCGAAGACATGCGTCGTGGCTGATGCAGTCGATCGGGCAGAAGACGCAATCGACCGAGGGAAGCACGGTATCGATGCGCGACACCGCTTCGCGCAGGCCCCCATCATGATGGATGAGTTCGGCGCCGTGGCGGCTGGCGATTTCCCTCAGATGCGCCACCTGGCAGTCGCGGCCGCCGACATAAAGGAAGCTGCGTCCGTCCAGGCTGCTGGCCCCGCCGCGCTTGTCCGCCATCTCGCCGCCCGCCGCCGCTGCCTGGCGGTTGTTCTGCTTGCGCAATTTCTTGGCCATACCCTCTCCGTCCGCGATCTCTCTCAAACGCAATTCCGACGGGAATTGCTCCACCGACTCTCGGCCGGGCACGGGCGCACCATATTAAACTTGATTATAGGAGTAAAGTATAAACTGGAACGAATAACTCATATTTTATAACATTGATTTAAAACAAAAAACCTGCGCCGAAAGCAGCGCAGGTTTAGAATTTTCATCCCTGTGACGGCCGCGCTCAGCGGCCGGTCACCTGAACTTCCTGGGTGAAGGTCCAGCTCGGCTTGCCCCATTCCGGCGGCAAGGGCGGGAAGGGCGCGGCGCGGCGCACGCCGTTGACGACGGCTTCGTCCAGCTCGGAAACGCCGGAGCTGCGCGCCACCGAAACGCCGCCGAGTTGGCCCGAGGAAACGATGGTCAGCCGTACCCGCACGCTCATCGAGGCACGCTCGCGCCGGAAGGCGGAGGGAACGCGCACCGAGCGGCGGATCTTCGACTGCACCTTGCCGGGATAGTTGGCGACGGCGGCGCTGCCGGCGCCCGTGGCGCTGCGGCCCGCAGTGCGCGAACCGTCGCGATTGGCGTTTGCGGCCTCGGAACCGTCGGCCGAACCGCGCTTGCGATCTTCGGCGGCGTCACCCTTCGAGCCAGCCTTTTTCGGCGTCGGCTTCTTCTTCGGCTTCGGCTTTTCCACCGGCTTTTCGCGGGCCACCGGCTTCTTCGGTTCGGGCTTCTGGATGACGGGTTGCTCGACGGGCTTTTCCGGCTCCGGAGGCTGAATGTCCTGCGGCTCGACCGGCGCGACCGCGGTCTGCGTCATCGCCTCGACGGGCTCGACCGGTTCGGCCGGCGCCATGACGGGGGCTGCCTGGGCGACCATCGGCTCGGCCGGAACGATCGAAGTCAGGACGTCCGGCTCGTTGGAAACCATCGGCTCCTGCGGCTCGACCGGCGGCGTTTCCGGCTGTGCCTCGGTCGGCGCGACAGCTTGCGCTGCCTGCACCGGCTGGGTCACCACCGGCTCCGGCTCGGCGGGCGTCAGCTCCTCGGGTTGCACTTCCTCTGATTCGACGATTTCAGGGTCGCCGGCGGCAAGCTGGTCGAATTCGTTTTCGCCGAGCATGGTCACGGAAACGACGGCGCCCGCCTCTTCCACCGGCTCTTCCGGCACCGCCACCATGGTCACGGCCAGCAGCGAGAAGACAGCGGCATGGGCCAGGCAGGACATCAGCCCGGCGGCGATGCTGCGCGCCCCGCGCTTCGGCTTCGCCGCCGCCTCGCGTTCCGCGCCGTCATCGAGCGTCGGCATCGTCGTCTCGGCCGGCTGCGTCGGCGCATCGGCCGCGTTTTCCGGGAAGGAGCCGATCTGGGCGATGCGGGCGTAATGGATGACGGTCTCGGCCGCGGGCTGGCGTGGAACGCCATCGAGATCGGACATCTGGTGCCCCGGCACCAGGCCGGGAATATTGTCGTTGACGCCCCGCCCGGTCGGCAGAGTGTGAACGGCAACGGCGTCCGCCCGCATTTTCCTGGAATAGACCATCCTCGATCCTTTCAACACGGGCGGCCCGCCTGCCGCCATCACCTCGCCGGGCCTGCGCCCGGCCGCGTCAACCTTCGAACGGCACAGAAATCTGCGAGCGTGTGGTCAGGCTTTTCATGCATTCGCCGGCGGCCGGGCCTTCGCAGACCGGCGTGTCATTGACGATGATGCGGCTGATGCTCTCGCATTTGACGTTGGGCATGTCGAACTGGCGCACGCGCTTCTTGCCAACCGGCAGATCGCGGAAATCCAGCACCGTGATGCGGTCGACCACGTTCTTTTCGTTGAAGAAGGCGAGTTCGAAAGAGATTTTGCCGATGGCCGTGGGCATATCGTTTTTCGCGACGAAGGTGATCATGCAACCCTTCTGCGACGGCGCGAGCGCGTTCAGCTCGACTTCCAGCCCCGGCTTGGCTTCCTGGGCGCCAGCACCGGCCGCCGGCAAGATCGCCAGCGCAATCGCGGCGGCCTGCATCGCAAACGTCTTCATATGTCCCTCTAAACGCTGTCATGGCCGCGAGCCGGGACGATCCCCGGGGCGCGGCCGA
This sequence comes from Rhizobium sp. YJ-22, assembly GCF_029601685.1. Taxonomy (NCBI): domain Bacteria; kingdom Pseudomonadati; phylum Pseudomonadota; class Alphaproteobacteria; order Hyphomicrobiales; family Rhizobiaceae; genus Rhizobium; species Rhizobium sp. YJ-22. The sequence goes on from NZ_JARRIR010000002.1 coordinate 594,084, forward strand.
TAAAGTTGATAACTCAAGTCCTGTATTGCCACCTTAAAAAACATGAATTATGAAATCAAGATAATTTCCACCCTGTCGCGTCCGTTGCCGGCCGCGCGCCGGAGATACCCACAGCGATATGATTGCCGATGCCCCCGATGCCCCCGAGGCTCCTGTTTCACCAGCCGCCCTCCCCCGCGACATGCGGGTCATCGAGGCCGCCGAGCTGTTTCGCGGCGGCAAGGAAATCGCCATCCTGCACGAAGGGTCCGTCTACCGGATGAAGATCACCCGCCAGGGCAAGCTCATTCTCAACAAATAGGTTTATCATGACTGCACAGATCTCCCCCACGCCCGCCGACATCCGCGCCTACCGCGCCGAAAACGCCAAGCTGCGCGAGCGCGACATCGCCGCCAATCTCGGCATTTCGGAAGCAGCGCTGGTCGCCGCGGAAGTCGGGCTGACCGCCACCCGCATCGACTCCCATCCGAACCGTCTGCTGGAGCGCGTCAAGGAACTGGGCGAGGTCATGGCGCTCACCCGCAACGAAAGCGCCGTGCATGAGAAGATCGGCGAGTTCGAGACCATCAAGATCGCCGACCACGTGTCGCTGACGCTCGGCGAGAACATGGACATGCGCATCTTCAACACTGTCTGGGCGCACGGCTTCGCCGTCACCAAGAAGGATGGCGACAACGAGCGCCTCAGCCTGCAATATTTCGACAAGGCCGGCGATGCCGTCTTCAAGCTGCACCTGCGGCCGACGTCGAACGTGGACGCCTATCGTGCCCTCGTCGCGGACCTGTGTCTCGACGACCAGTCGCAGGACTTCACCGCCGAGACGCTTGCCAGCAGCGAGGAGGACGATCCGTCCGTGACACAGGAAAGCCTGCGCGACCAGTGGAGCAAGATGACCGACACCCACCAGTTCTTCGGCATGCTGAAGAAGCTGAAGATCGGCCGTGCCCGCGCCATCCGCATCGTCGGCGAGGATTATGCTTGGAAGCTGGCGGACGGCGCCGTCGCCGACATGCTGCGCGCCGCAGCCGATGCCGGCACCTCGATCATGTGCTTCGTCGCCAATCGCGGCATGGTGCAGATCCATGGCGGCCCGATTTCCAACGTCCAGCCGATGGGGCCGTGGATCAACATCATGGATCCGAGCTTCCACCTGCATCTGCGCCAGGATCACATCGCCGAGGCCTGGGCGGTGCGCAAACCGACCGTCGACGGCACCGTCACATCCTTCGAGGCCTTCAACGCCAAGGGCGAGATGATCATCCAGTTCTTCGACAAGCGCAAGGAAGGCGGCGGCGAACGCGCCGACTGGCGCGCCATCGTCGAGGCGCTGCCGCGCGCGCAGACCAGCGTCGCGGCCTGAGGTAGAGCGGCCAGATGCGATCCTCCCCATCCATCTCTTCCCGCCTCGGCACGCTCGCGCTGACAGCCGCGCTGGCGCTGCTGCCGCTCGTCTCCCATGCCGAAGAGGCAAAGCCGGTTGACACTTCCCGCATCGTTTCCATCGGCGGCGCGGTCACCGAGATCGTCTATGCGCTCGGCGAGGAAAAGCGGCTGATCGCCCGCGATTCGACCAGCCTCTATCCACCCGAGGCCTTGAAGCTTCCGGATGTCGGCTACATGCGCCAGCTTTCGCCGGAGGGCGTGCTGGCCACAAACCCGACCGCCATCCTCGCCATCGAGGGCTCCGGTCCGCCGGATGCGTTGGCCGTGCTGAAAAGCGCCAGCGTCCCCGTCGCTATGGTGCCGGACAAGTTCAGCCGAGACGGCATCCTGGAGAAGATCGACACCATCGGCGCCGTCCTGCATGTCGAGGAGAAGGCCAAGACGCTGCATGACAGCGTCGCCGCCGATCTCGACAAGGCGATCGCCGCGGCCGAAGCGCGCCCGCAGGCCGAGCGCAAGCGTGTGCTGTTCATCCTCAGCCTGCAGAACGGCAAGGTCATGGCATCGGGCACCGGCACCGCCGCCGACGGCATCATCCGCCTTTCCGGCCTCGTCAACGCCGCCGGCGATTTCCCCGGCTACAAGGCGATGACCGACGAGGCGATCGTCGAAGCAAAACCGGATGTCATCCTGATGATGGAGCGCGGCGGCAACCATGACGCCACAGTCCAGGAAATCGTCGCCCATCCGGCGCTCGGCCTGACGCCGGCCGCCGTCCACAAGGCGGTGATCCGGATGGACGGCCTGCATCTGCTCAGCTTCGGCCCGCGCACCGCAATCGCCATCCGCGACCTGATCGCCCGCGTCTACGGAGGATAAGCCATGGCCTACCAGCAGGCGGCGGATGGGGAGCGCGGGCTCATGCGGTTTTTCGAGCGCGCCATGAGCGAATATCGCGACGGCGACCGCACCCGCATCGCCCGCATCGCCATTGTCGCTTTGCTGGCGGCGGCGGTCTTCTCCATCCTGATGTCGATCACGACAGGCGCCTCCGATGCTTCCGTGATCGATGTGCTGCGCGCCATGGCCGATCCGAATGCCGCCGACGGCGCGATGAGCGCCCGCGACCGCATCATCGTCTTCGACATCCGCCTGCCCCGCGCCCTGCTCGGTTTTCTGATCGGCGCGGCGCTCGCCGTTTCCGGCGCAGTCATGCAGGGACTGTTTCGCAATCCGCTGGCCGATCCCGGCCTGATCGGCGTTTCCTCCGGCGCCAGCCTGGGAGCGGTCACGGTCATCGTGCTCGGCACCAGCATGGTCGCTCCCGTTGTCGCGATGTTCGGCAGCTTCGCGCTGCCGCTCGCCGCCTTTGCCGGCGGTCTGGTCTCGACCGTCATTCTCTACCGCGTGGCGACGCAAGGCGGCCAGACGTCGGTCGCCACCATGCTGCTCGCCGGCATCGCGCTCGGCGCGCTCGCCATGGCGCTGACCGGCATCCTGATCTTCATGGCCGACGACAAGCAGTTGCGCGACCTGACCTTCTGGAGCATGGGGTCGCTCGCCGGCGCCACCTGGGCCAAGATCGCCACCGCTGGCCCGATCATGGCCGCCTCGCTCTTGCTGATGCCCTTCCTCGCCCGCGGGCTGAACGCCATGGCGCTGGGGGAAGCCGCCGCCTTCCACATGGGCGTGCCGGTACAACGCCTGAAGAACGTCGCCATCGTCGGCGTCGCCGCCGCCACCGGTGCGGCGGTGGCCGTCAGCGGCGGCATCGGTTTCGTCGGCATCGTCGTGCCGCATCTCTTGCGGCTCGCCATCGGCCCGGATCACCGCGCGCTGCTGCCGGCCTCCGCCCTGCTCGGCGGCACGCTGCTGATCAGCGCCGACATGCTGGCGCGCACCGTCGTTGCGCCTGCCGAACTGCCGATCGGCATCATCACGGCGGCCGTCGGCGGTCCCTTCTTCCTGTGGATCCTGCTGCGCAACCGCGCGCGGCTGGGAATGTAATCCCCATGATCGACGTTTCAGACCTGACCGTCACGCTTGGCGGGCGGCGCACCCTGCATGGTCTGTCCCTGCAGGCCCGCCCCGGCGAACTGACCGCCATCGCCGGCCCCAACGGTTCCGGCAAGAGCACGACGCTGAAGGCGATCACCGGCGAAATAGCCTATGGCGGCACGGTGCGCATCAACGGCGCCGACATCCGCAACCTGCCCGGCTGGAAGCTGGCGGGCTTGCGCGGCGTTCTGCCGCAGGCGAGCACCATCTCCTTTCCCTTCACCACCCGCGAGGTCGTCGGCCTCGGCCTGACCGCCGGCGGCGCCCGGCCGAATGCCGAGGCGGCGCGGCAAATCGCCCAGGCGCTGGCCGCGGTCGATCTCGCCGGCTTCGAGGGCCGCTACTACCAGGAACTGTCCGGCGGCGAGCAGCAGCGGGTGCAGCTTGCCCGCGTGCTCTGTCAGATCCCGCAGGCCGTGCGCGACGGCGAGCCCTGCTGGCTGCTGCTCGACGAGCCGGTCTCCAGCCTCGACATCAGCCACCAGTTGACGATCATGGCGCTGGCAAAAACCTTCTGCCGGCAGGGCGGCGGTGTCATCGCCGTCATGCACGACCTCAACCTGACCGCGCATTTTGCCGATCGCCTGATCCTTTTGAAGAAGGGCGAGATCGCCGCCGCCGGGACGCCGGCCGAAGTTATCGACACCGATATCCTCCAGCATGTCTTCGGTTGCGCGCTGAAGGTGAACCAGACACCGGCGGATCGCTCGCCCTTCGTCCTGCCGCAAAGCGCCATCGCCTGAGAAAGCGGCGGCTGGCCGGAACTTTTGCGGGATCTGTGCGTTTGTCTCGCGCATCCGTCAGTGCCGGCCTGCCGAGGTCGCGCCGGATGTCGAGTTTCACGCCCCTTCGTGGCCCCAAGTTCAGGAGCGCTCCCCATGGCACCGTCCATCCTTCAATCCGTTCGCGGCAGCAAGAAATCCGGCACGCTGGATTCGATCGAGGAAACGCTTGAGGATCAGGTTGAGGCACTGAAGGCCGAACTGGCCTCGCTGAGTAAGAATCTGCGCGAGCGCGGCCGCGACCAGGGCCGGCGCACCCGCCGCAAGGCGGAAGCCGGCGTCGACGACCTCATCCAGTCCGGCGAGGAAATTCTTGGCGAATTGCGCGACCTCTACGGCCGCAGCGAGGCACAGGTGCGCAGCACCGTGCACCGGCATCCGCTGGCGACGATCGGCGCCGCCGCGGCGTTCGGCCTGGTCGTCGCCCTGCTCGCACGGCGCTGATCCCCATGAAGGGTTTGCTCGGCCTGATCGGCCAGATCGCCGCCTTGAACGTCACGAGAACCGTTGCGCGCGCCAAGCGCAGCGGCATCATGATCGGGATTTCCGTCCTCCTCTTCCTCACCGCCTATATGTTCGGTCTGATCGCGCTGGCGTTGCGGCTGGCGCGGCATCATCCGCCTGAAGTCGCCACCCTGTTCGTCGCCGGCGGCGCACTGCTGCTCGGGCTGATCGTGCTGGTGGCGCTGATGATCTGGAACCGCATCGAGGATCGCCGCGCCCGTCGCCGGCGCCTCGACATGCAGGCCAATATCGCCTTCGGCCTCAGTCTGCTGCAATCCCAGCCCATGCTGATGGCAGCGCTTGCCGCCGGCTTTGCCGCATCCCTTTTCGGGGGCAGGAAGGACGACGACGCGTAGCGCGTCATTAAGACGATACGGAGAATAAGGCCGTTCCGGAAACCGGAGCGGCCTTATTTTTTGGCACCCCGCCGCCACATTCGTCATCCTCGGGCTCGTCCCGAGGATCTGAACACGCACGCTAAGCAATTGACATTAATGGGATATTTTGCCGTTGGTAGATGCTCGGGACAGGCCCGAGCATGACGGCGGCGGGTGGGGTGAGGGCCTGCCCATTGACAACGCGCAAACGCAGACATCGGCCGCCCACAGTCAGCAGGCGGCCGTCAAAATATCGGCTTGCGTGTGGGAGATTGCCGTCGCGTTAGAAGGCGAAGGCCTTGGAGGTCAGGGGGGCGGAGGTCGCATCGGGGCCATAGTCGCCCTCGCCGCTCACCTGGAGCATTTCCTGCAGGCGCAGGCGCGCGCGGTTGACGCGGCTCTTGATCGTGCCGACGGCACAACCGCAGATTTCAGCCGCCTCTTCATAGGAGAAGCCGGAAGCGCCGACGAGGATGATGGCTTCACGCTGGTCCGGAGGAAGCTTTTCCAGCGCGCGGCGAAAATCCTGCAGATCCATCGAACCGTATTGGGAGGGATGGGTCGCCATGGATTCGGTGAAGACGCCGTCGCTGTCCTGCACCTCGCGGCCATGCTTGCGCATCTGGCTGAACAGCTCGTTGCGCAGGATCGTGAACAGCCAGGCCTTCATGTTGGTGCCCATCTGATAATGATCCTGCTTCGCCCAGGCCTTCATGATCGTGTCCTGGACGAGATCGTCGGCGCGGTCGTGCCGGCCAATGAGCGAGATGGCGAAGGCACGCAGGCTTGGAAGAGCGGCCAGCATCTCGCGCTTGAAGCTCGGTTGCGAATTGTCGTCCATGGGCGCCTCACTCCTTGCCCGTCTGGACGGTTGCCAGGCGCTCGACATGGTCGAGCTTTTCAAGCAGGTCGAGGAAGCGATCGGGAATGACCTCTTCCTGCACCGCAGCATACAGGGACCGAAGGCGAATGCCGATCTGGTTGTTCGGATCCAGGATGTCCGCGACGCGCCCGCTTTGCGCGGGCAGCTCCCGATCCTCTTTCTTGCTGTTCATCATCAAGGTTTCGCTCTTGTCCGTTGCGTCATGAATGTTACCCGTTACAGTTCCACGCCGAAGATGCGGTCATGGACACATCATCCACCGTCCGCGCCGAGCGCCGCCCCAAAATCCGTCAGAGGATCGATGTCATCTGCGCACGATCATGAACTGCAAGTAACGGGGATAATCCCGTTATGGCAAAAAAGTTCCAGCCTTTGCGGAACTTTTTTGCCAAGCTTGCGTTTCTGGCTCATCAGTACCCGCGTACGGGGTATATTTACGGGAGCATATCAATGACTTTGTCTACACGAATCGCGCCGCACATTCCCTATCTGCGGCGCTATTCTAGAGCGCTGACCGGCAGCCAGACCTCCGGCGATGCCTATGTCGCCGCCGTCCTCGAGGCGATCATCGCCGATATCAGCATCTTCCCGAGCAGCTCCGACGATCGTGTCGCCCTGTACAAACTCTACACAGACCTCTTTGGTTCCGCCGTCATCTCCATCCCCGAACCGGTATCGCCCTATGCCTGGGAGCAGCGCGCCTCGCTCAACCTCGCAAAAGTGTCGCCGCTCGCCCGTCAGACCTTCCTGCTCGCCTCGGTGGAAAATTTCCGCATCGACGAGATCGCCGAGATCCTCGGCCAGTCCGAGAAGGAGGTTTTCGGCCTGCTCGACGAGGCCTCGCAGGAGATCTCCCGTCAGGTGGCAACCGACATCATGATCATCGAGGACGAGCCGCTGATCGCCATGGATATCGAGCAGATGGTGGAAAGCCTCGGCCATCGCGTCACCGGCATCGCCCGCACCCATGCCGAAGCCGTCAAGCTCTACAACAGCACCCAGCCGCGCATGGTGCTGGCCGACATCCAGCTCGCCGACGGCAGTTCCGGTATCGATGCGGTCAACGACATCCTCAAGAACAGCTCCATCCCGGTGATCTTTATCACCGCCTTCCCCGAGCGCCTGCTGACCGGCGAACGTCCCGAACCGACCTTCCTCGTCACGAAGCCGTTCAATCCGGACATGGTCAAGGCCTTGATCAGCCAGGCCCTGTTCTTTAACGAAAGCACAAAGGCAGCGGCGTAATATCTTTTTCGCCGAACCGGGAACCGGCAGCGCCAACCGCCGTTCTAAGGCGGTAGGCGTCGACCCCGAGTTTCGGGGTCGGCTCGTGTCTCCGCCGCAGGGTATGTTTGACACCCGCCCATGGTGCGGCACGGGCGGGGTCAAGGAAAGGCTGTTATGTGAGTAGTCATTCAATTTCGGGGCCGGAATTCAGCACCGCATCGAAAACGCTCATCCTGGAAAAAGCTCTTTCCGGTGCCGGAATCGGCGTCATCCAGCAGGATGATACGCTCGGCATCCGTTACGTCGAAAATCTGCCGGCGCATTTCGCCGCCTCCTCCGCGACGCTGGGGCGCGACGACGCAGCCCTGTTCGGCGAGGTCGACGGCGTCCGTCTCGGCGCCATCAAGCAACAGGTTCTGCGCAACGGCGAACCGGCGGTGACCGAAGTCGAAAGCACGACGTCGGAGGGCGTTCGCATCTACGAACTGAAGATCGAACGCATCCTGGAGGACGGCCGCTTCGGCTTGCTCTCCGTCGTTTCCGACGTTACCGATACCCGCCACCGCGAGCGCGTGCTGAAATCGCTGCTGCGCGAATTGTCGCACCGCTCGAAGAACCTGCTGGCCATCATCCAGGGGATCGCCATGCAGACGGCGCGCAACACCATCTCGCTGGATTTCTTCCTCAAGAAATTTCGCGGCCGGCTGCAGTCTCTGTCGCATTCGCAGGATCTGATCACCGATTCGAGCTGGCGTGGCGCCTATCTCTTCGAACTAGCCGAAAAGCAGTTCGCGCCCTATTGGCCGGATCGCGCCTCGCCGCTGCGCGTCCAGGGCGTCAATGCGCATCTGAGCCCGAATGCCGCCGTGCATATCGGCCTTGCCCTGCATGAACTGATCGTCAATTCCGCCGCCCATGGCGCCATCGCCTCGGGAGCGTCGAGCATTTCGCTGGAATGCCGCGAGATCGAAACCGAAGGCCGCGTGGCCATCCAGATCGTCTGGAGCGAATTGCTCGGCCTCAGCCGCAGCGGTAGCGAATTCGAGGAAAAGAGTTTCGGCCGCACCGTGCTCGAACGCGTCGTGCCGACCTCGGTCGCCGGCTCTGCCAGCTTCCAGATGACGCCGCACAGCATCGAATACAGCCTGACCGTGCCCGAAGCCGAATTCGAGATCCTGACGCGTTCAGCCTGAAACGGCCGGCATCGCATTGGGCAGAGCCCGTGCGCTGTCCCTCGAAACAGTAAAGGCAGCCAGCGATTGGGGTGCGCTGGCTGCCTTGACACTCACCGGGAGGGGAACCGTGAGTGAAGATCCGAGGGCCCTTGGGGCGCGCATTGGGGTCGATGCGATAAGCCGTCGGATACGAATAAAACGGCGTCTCACCGGAAAGGTTCCGACCCTCGGCCAACTTTTTGAATTTTTTGCGCCGCCGCACTCCTGTTTTCAAAATATGAGTTTTAAAGTATAATTTTAAAACAACGCGATCCCGGTGCTTCCGGTTTGGGCGCTCTCTTGGTCGCTGAAGGCTTGACCTTGAAAAATGCGAGACTTTTCATTCGCATAGATGGGCAGGACGGCCCATCAAAGCTCGCTTCGGTTTAAAATTTTACCGTTTGATAAATAAATTTTCCTGAGTTACGCTCCATATCACTGGCCGTTTACTAAAAGAGGGAACTTCAATGGGACGTCTGGACACTGGGATAAAGGCGAGCCGGCTGTCGCCGGCCGAATACGCCGCCAATTTTTCCGACCTTCACCCGCGCCTCGAGAACCACGAGGCGCTGGTCGCTTCCGATCGCTGCTATTTCTGCTACGACGCGCCGTGCATGACGGCCTGTCCGACCTCGATCGACATTCCGCTGTTCATCCGCCAGATCTCGACCGGCAATCCGATCGGCGCGGCCAACACCATCTTCGACCAGAACATCCTCGGCGGCATGTGCGCCCGCGTCTGTCCCACTGAAACCCTGTGCGAGCAGGCCTGCGTGCGCAACACCGCCGAGCATCGCCCCGTGGAGATCGGTCGGCTGCAGCGTTACGCCACCGACATCGCCATGGAGCAGGGCAAGCAGTTCTATGCCCGGGCGGCCTCGAGCGGCAAACGCATCGCCGTGATCGGCGCCGGCCCCGCCGGCCTCGCCGCCGCCCATCGCCTCGCAGTCAACGGCCACTCGGTCGTCATCTTCGATGCCCGCGAAAAGGCCGGCGGCCTCAACGAATACGGCATCGCCACCTATAAATCGACCGACGACTTCGCCCAGCGCGAGGTGGATTACGTGCTTTCGATCGGCGGCATCGAGGTTAAGCACGGCCAGAAGCTCGGCCGCGACTTCAACCTTGCCGATCTCACCGGCGAATTCGACGCCGTCTTCCTCGGCATCGGTCTTGCCGGCGTCAATGCGCTGCGCACCGAGGGCGAGGAACTGGAAGGCGTGGTCGACGCGGTCGACTTCATTGCGGCGCTGCGCCAGGCGGGAGACAAGGGATCGGTCGAGATCGGCCGCCGCGTCGTCGTCATCGGCGGCGGCATGACGGCGGTCGATGCCGCCGTTCAGGCCAAGCTGCTCGGCGCGGAGGAAGTCACCATCTGCTACCGCCGTGGCAAGGAGCACATGAACGCTTCCGAATTCGAGCAGGATCTCGCCGCATCCAAGGGCGTCATCCTGCGCCACTGGCTGGCGCCGAAGAAGATCATCGCCCGCGACGGCCGCGTCGCCGGCATCGAAGTGGAATATACCGAACTGTCCGAAGGACGTCTTGTTGGCACCGGCGAGACCGGCGTGATCGCGACCGATCAGGTGTTCAAGGCCATCGGCCAGACCTTCGAGGCCTCGGGCCTTGGCCACCTTGCCATGGAAGGCGGCCGCATCGTCGTCGATTCGGACGGCCGCACCTCGATGCCCGGCGTCTGGGCCGGCGGCGACTGCGTCGTCGGTGGCGAGGACCTGACGGTCGCCGCCGTCGCCAATGGCCGCGATGCCGCCGAGTCGATCCACCGCGCGCTGCTGGCCGGTGCGCAGCCAACCGCTGCCGTCGCCTGAAGGGAACACGACCATGGCTGACATTCGCAACAATTTCGTAGGCATCAAATCCCCCAATCCCTTCTGGCTGGCCTCCGCACCGCCCACCGACAAGGCCTACAACGTCGAGCGCGCCTTCAAGGCCGGCTGGGGCGGCGTCGTCTGGAAGACGCTGGGCGAGGAAGGGCCGCCGGTGGTCAACGTCAACGGCCCGCGCTACGGCGCGATCTGGGGCGCCGACCGCCGCCTGCTCGGCCTCAACAATATCGAGCTGATCACCGACCGCGATCTCTACGTGAACCTGCGCGAGATGAAGCAGGTGAAGATGAACTGGCCGGACCGGGCGCTCATCGCCTCGATCATGGTGCCTTGCGAGGAGGAAAGCTGGAAGGCGATCCTGCCGCTGGTCGAGGAGACCGGCGCCGACGGCATCGAGCTGAACTTCGGCTGTCCGCACGGCATGTCCGAGCGCGGCATGGGTGCTGCGGTCGGCCAGGTGCCGGAATATATCGAGATGGTGGTGCGCTGGTGCAAGCAATACACCCGCATGCCGGTCATCACCAAGCTGACGCCGAACATCACCGACATCCGCAAGCCGGCCCGCGCCGCAAAGGCCGGAGGCACCGACGCCGTGTCGCTGATCAACACCATCAACTCCATCGTCTCGGTCGATCTCGACAATTTTGCGCCCAACCCCACCGTTGGCGGCAAGGGCACCCATGGCGGCTATTGCGGCCCGGCGGTCAAGCCCATCGCGCTCAACATGGTGGCCGAGATCGCCCGCGATCCGGAAACCTACGGCCTGCCGATCTCCGGCATCGGCGGCGTCACCACCTGGCGCGACGCGGCCGAATTCCTGGCCCTCGGCGCCGGCAACGTGCAGGTCTGCACCGCAGCCATGACCTATGGCTTCAAGATCGTGCAGGAAATGATCACCGGTCTGTCCGACTGGATGGACGCCAAGGGTCATCGCAGCCTGGACGACATCACCGGCCGCGCCGTGCCGAACGTCACCGACTGGCAGTATCTCAACCTCAACTACATCGCCAAGGCCCATATCGACCAGGATGCCTGCATCAAGTGCGGCCGCTGTCATATCGCCTGTGAGGACACCTCGCACCAGGCGATCACCAGCTTCGTTAATGGCGTGCGCCATTTCGAGGTGATGGAAGACGAATGCGTCGGCTGCAATCTCTGCGTCAACGTCTGCCCGGTCGAGAACTGCATCTCGATGGTCGCCCTCGACGCCGGCGCCCTCGACCAGCGCACCGGTAAAAACGTCGACCCGAACTACGCCAATTGGACGACCCACCCCAACAACCCGATGGCCCGCCAGGCCGCCGAGTAAACCGGACGGCGCCGGCCGCGCGATAGCGGCCGATATTCTGATGGCATAAAATCATCACCGCAAAGCCTCTTCTCCCCTCGGGGAGAAGGTTCGCGGCAGCGGGATGAGGGGGATGCCGAAGGCACATTATCGATGAGGCATTCGGCTTCGCCGCCCCCTCATCCGGCCCTTCGTGCCTCCTTCTCCCCCGAGGGGAGAAGGAGGTGTACGGCACCGGCGTGCCATGGACGGTGCGTTCACGTTACAGCCGCCGGCCTGTGCAGCGGTGCCCCACCGATAAACACATCGTCTCCAAAACGTGCGTTGCCCGCAAACGCGAAGTCGCGGATAAGGAACAGGACGGCAAAAGCCGCCTACGCCGCCAACGGGAATGTCCGCTTGAAGGTTCTTTCCTCGCGCACACGCAAGCGCCTGCATCTGGTGACCGGGCTCTGCCTCGGCCTGTTCCTGCTGACGCATTTTCTCAATCATGCGCTGGGCCTGATCTCCGTCGACGCGATGGAGCAAGCGCGAACGGTCTTCAATCTCCTCTGGCGCAGTGCCCCGGGCACCGTCCTGCTCTACGGCTCGCTGCTGACCCATTTCCTGCTGGCGCTGGAAAGCCTCTATCGCCGCCGGACGTTGCGCATGCCGCTACGCGAGGCGCTGAAAATTCTGTTCGGCCTCACATTCCCGTTCCTGCTCGTCAACCATGTCATCGGCACCCGCATCGAATGGGTACTGACCGGCAGCGGCGACGGCTATTACGATGTCCTGCCGAAGATGTGGGCCGATCCCGCCTTCGCGACCCGGCAGTCGGTGGCACTGCTGCTCGCCTGGTTCCATGGCTGCCTCGGTTTCTGGTTCTGGATACGCGCCCGCGACTGGTATCCGCGCTATGCGCTGTTTCTCTATTCCTTCGCCCTGCTGGTGCCGCTTCTGGCGTTGCTCGGCTTCGCCGCCGGCGCCCGCTCGCTGCCGCCGGCCTCCGACATGTGGTTCAAGCCGCCGCGCAGCGATGCCGAAACGCTGAATGCCATCCGCCTTGCCATCCTCGGCGTCCTCTGGGGCGGCATCGGCGCGACGCTGGTCGCCCGCCTCGTGCCGGTGCGCGGCAAGGTGAAGGTTACCTATCCCGACCGCACCGTCGCGGTGCCGCGCGGTTACAGCGTTCTGGAGGCGAGCCGCGCCGCCGGCATCCCGCATCTTTCGACCTGTGGCGGGCGCGGGCGCTGTTCCACCTGCCGCGTGCGGGTGACCGAGGGGCTAGCGGAACAGCCACCGCCGAATGAAACGGAACAGGCGACCCTCGCCCGTATCCACGCCCCCGACAATGTCCGTCTCGCCTGCCAGCTGCGCATGACCCATGACCTCACCATCGCCCCGGTGCTGGGCGCCGAGAATGTCGGCGTCAAGGTCCAGCCGAGCGTGCAGGAAGCGGCCGGGCGCGAACGGCGCATCGCCGTGCTGTTCTGCGACCTGCGCGATTTCACCCTGATTGCCCAGCAGCGCCTTCCCTTCGATACCGTCTTCTTGCTCAACCGCTATTTCGAGACGGTCGGCGAGGCGGTGGAGGCCTCGGGCGGCGTCATCGACAAGTTCATCGGCGATGGCGCCCTGGCGCTGTTCGGCCTGAAGAACGGCATTGAGGAAGCCAGCCTGCAGGCGCTCAACGCCGCCTCGCGCATCGCCCGCGGCATCGAGGGGCTGAACCGCGGCGTCACCACCGAGCTGGAAAAACCCTTGCGCATCGCCATGGGCATGCATGCCGGCACGGCGATCATCGGCCAGCTCGGCTATGGCCGCGCCTCGTCGCTGACGGCGGTCGGCGATACGATCAATGCCGCCAGTCGCCTCGAAGGTTTCGCCAAGGAATACGATGCGCAGCTCGCGGTCTCGGCCGACGTGTTGCGCTTCGCGGGCCTTGCGAAAGCGGATTGCGAGACCCACGACATTTCCATCCGCGGCCGCTCCGGCACGCTGGAAACGCTGATCGTCCACGATATGTCGGAGCTCGACGGGCTGCTGGCCGAAGCGCAGACCGGGCGGGCGACGGCGGAAACACGCAAGGCCGCGCGGCCTATTCGTGGATTTCGAGCCCCTTGACGAACATGCTTTCGAGGAAACGCGCTGCATCCTCGAAACGCCCCTCGCCGGCCTGATCCTGGCCGAGCACGGCGCGCACCTGCACGTCGAAGTCGGCATAATGCTGGGTCGTCGACCAGATGGCGAAGATCAGGTGGTAGGGATCGCATTTGGCGATCTTGCCGGAATCGGCCCAGGCGCGAATCACCTCGGCCTTTTCGTCGACCAGGCTTTTCAGCGGCCCCTTCAGCTCGTCCTCGATATGGGGAGCGCCCTGCAGCACCTCATTGGCGAACAGCCGGCTTTCGCGCGGAAAATCCCGCGCCAGCTCCAGTTTGCGGCGGATATAGCTGCGGATTTCCTGATGCGGATGGCCGTTGGCGTCGAAGGCGCGCAAGGGGTCGAGCCAGGTATCGAGCACCCGGTCGATCAACGCCCGATGCATGGCGTCCTTGGTGCGGAAATAATAGAGCAGGTTCGGCTTGGACATGCCGGCGACATCGGCGATCTGGTCGATGGTGGCGCCGCGGAACCCGTGCTGTGAAAACACCTCCAGCGCCGCCTCGAGAATCTGTTCTTCTTTCTCTTCCTGAATGCGGGTGCGCCGTTGCGTTTTCGCTGCTCTCGGGATAGCCATGGGCTGCCTGTTTCCGTTTGAAATTCAACCTTTTCAGTCAGCTTTGCTCGCAGGACGGCATTGACGAAATAATGTGCAACTGCCCGTCATTTTGTCGATGAATTTTATCTTTTCCGTCTTGAGTGCTGCTGGAGAAGTTGTAATTTACCATTCGGTCAAATTATCGCCGAAAGGCTGGTAAAGGCAATATCGATTGGGGTCTGGGCGGCAGAAAAGATGCCGCCGACATTCGCATCCGACAACGGCGCAACAATGGCCGGCGGCTTGCGGCAAACTGGTGAGGATGATGACATGGTGGCAGCACCGGGTGAAAACCTGCGCGTAAACGGCGACCGTCTCTGGGACAGCCTGATGGACATGGCCAAAATCGGCCCGGGCGTCGCCGGCGGCAACAACCGCCAGACCCTGACCGATGTCGACAAACAGGGCCGCGATCTGTTCAAGTCCTGGTGCGATGCGGCCGGGCTGACCATGGGCGTCGACAAGATGGGCACCATGTTCGCCACCCGCCCCGGCGCCGATCCCGATGCCCTGCCCGTCTATATCGGCAGCCATCTCGACACCCAGCCGACCGGCGGCAAGTTCGACGGCGTGCTGGGCGTGCTCGCCGGCCTCGAAGTGGTGCGCAGCCTCAACGATCTCGGCATCGAGACCAAGCATCCGATCGTCGTCACCAACTGGACCAACGAGGAAGGCGCCCGCTTCGCCCCCGCCATGGTCGCCTCCGGCGTCTTCGCCGGCGTGCATACGCTCGAATATGCCTATGAGCGCAAGGATCCCGACGGCAAGACGTTTGGCGACGAACTGCAGCGCATCGGCTGGCTCGGCGACGAGGAAGTCGGCGCGCGCAAGATGCATGCCTATTTCGAATATCACATCGAGCAGGGCCCGATCCTCGAAGCCGAGGACAAGCAGATCGGCGTCGTCACCCATGGCCAGGGCCTGTGGTGGCTGGAATTCACGCTCACCGGCCGCGAAGCCCATACCGGCTCGACGCCGATGACAATGCGCGTCAATGCCGGCCTTGCCATGGGCCGCATTCTGGAAGCGGTGCAGACGGTGGCGATGGACAACCAGCCGGGCTGCGTCGGTGGCGTCGGCCAGGTGTTCTTCTCGCCCAATTCCCGCAATGTGCTGCCGGGCAAGGTTGTGTTCACCGTCGATATCCGCTCGCCCGACCAGGCAAAGCTCGACGCCATGCGCGCCCGCATCGAAAAGGAAGCAGCCGCAATCTGCGAAAAGCTCGGCGTCGGCTGTTCGGTGGAGGCGGTCGGCCATTTCGATCCGGTGACCTTCGATCCGAAGCTGGTGGCCTCGGTGCGCAAGGCGGCCGACGATCTTGGCTACAGCCACATGGACATCATCTCCGGCGCCGGCCACGACGCCTGCTGGACCGCCAGGGTGGCGCCGACCGTGATGATCATGTGCCCCTGCGTCGGCGGCCTGTCGCACAACGAGGCGGAGGATATTTCCAAGGAATGGGCCTCGGCCGGCGCCGATGTCCTGCTGCGCGCCGTGCTGGAAACGGCGGAGATCGCGGGGTGACCGATCCGCATCTGTGTCACCGGACACATGTGGCGCGGCATCGCAATAGGACAAGATTGAAGAGGCAGGAACGCTGCCGCATGACATGCGTTGATCTGCCCGGCCGCATAATTCGAAAAAGGGAACAGCGGATATGAGCAAAGTCATCAAGGGCGGAACCATCGTCACCGCCGATCTGACCTACAAGGCGGATGTCAAGATCGAGGGCGAGAAGATCGTCGAGATCGGGCCGAACCTTTCTGGCGACGAGGTGCTGGACGCCACCGGCTGTTATGTCATGCCGGGCGGCATCGATCCGCATGTACACTTGGAAATGCCCTTCATGGGCACCTATTCCGCCGACGATTTCGAAAGCGGCACCCGCGCCGGCCTTGCCGGCGGCACGACCATGGTGGTGGATTTCTGTCTGCCCGATCCCGGCCAGTCGCTGCTCGACGCGCTGAGGCGCTGGGACAACAAGTCGACCCGCGCCAATTGCGACTACTCCTTTCACATGTCGGTGACCTGGTGGGGCGAGCAGGTCTTCAACGACATGAAGACGGTGGTGCAGGACCACGGCATCAACACCTTCAAGCATTTCATGGCCTATAAGGGCGCGCTCATGGTCAACGACGACGAGATGTTCGCCTCGTTCCAGCGTTGCGCCGAACTCGGCGCCCTGCCGCTCGTCCATGCCGAGAACGGCGACGTCGTCGCCGCCATGCAGCAGAAGCTGATGGACGAAGGCAATAACGGCCCTGAGGGACATGCCTATTCGCGCCCGCCGTCGGTCGAGGGCGAGGCGACCAACCGCGCCATCATCATCGCCGACATGGCCGGCGTGCCGCTCTATGTCGTCCACACCTCCTGCGAACAATCCCACGAAGCCATCCGCCGCGCCCGCCAGAACGGCATGCGGGTCTATGGCGAGCCACTGATCCAGCACCTGACGCTCGACGAGGGTGAATATTTCGACAAGGACTGGGACCACGCGGCGCGGCGCGTCATGAGCCCGCCCTTCCGCAACAAGCAGCATCAGGACAGCCTCTGGGCCGGCCTTGCCTCCGGTTCGCTGCAGGTGGTGGCGACCGACCATTGCGCCTTCACCACTGACCAGAAACGCTATGGCGTCGGCGATTTCCGCAAGATTCCCAACGGCACCGGCGGCCTCGAAGACCGCATGCCGATGCTCTGGACCTACGGCGTCGCCACCGGCCGCATCACCATGAACGAATTCGTGGCGGTGACCTCGACCAACATCGCCAAGATCCTCAACGTCTATCCGAAGAAGGGCGCGATCCTCGTCGGCGCCGATGCCGATATCGTCGTCTGGGATCCGAAGCGTTCCAAGACCATCTCGGCCAAGGCGCAGCAATCGGCGATCGACTACAACGTCTTCGAGGGCAAGCAGGTGACTGGCCTGCCGCGCTTCACGCTGACGCGCGGCGCGCTCGCCATCGAGGAAGGCGCGGTCAAGACCCAGGAAGGCCACGGCAAGTTCGTCAAGCGCGAGCCGTTCCAGGCGGTCAACAAGGCCCTGTCGACCTGGAAGGAACTGACGGCGCCGCGCAAGGTCGAGCGCAGCGGCATCCCGGCCAGCGGAGTTTGATCATGATGCGCCGCCCTCTCGCACTTCTGGTTCTGATGGCGGCGCCCACATTGGCGCAGGCCGCAGGCGGGCCGCTCGACGGCAATTACGGAAACAAGGAAGGCTGCATCTACGCCCGCACCGGCGATTCATCCGGCGCAGACGACTTTTTCCTGCTGACGAAGGAAGCACTGACCACGTCCGTCGCCGCCTGCGAGATCAAGAAGATCGGCAAGACGCGCGGCGACACAACTGACGTCACCTTCTCCTGCCAGGCAGAAGGCGAGGATAGCGGCGGCGACATTGCCGGCAAGGTCATCAGGACAGGCAAGGACGCCGTCAAGGTGACGATGGGCGACGGCTCGTCCTACGGACCTTACAAGCGATGCAAATGAGAAGGGTCTGGCGACGAACTCCGCTAATCCGCGCGGCTTTCCAGATCCGGCAGCAGGACGACGCTTTCCTGCTCGCGCGGATCGGTGCGGGCAATGACGGCGCTGCAGGGCTGTGTCGTCGAACGGTTGACCGGCAGATGCGGCATGCCGGCGGGAATGTAGAACATGTCGCCCGCCCTGGTAATGATTCGGTGTTCGAGGTTATGGCCGTAAAAGGTCTCGACTTCGCCGGAGAGCACGAAAACCGCGGTTTCATGGGCCTCGTGCAGATGCGCCTTTGCGCGGCCGCCGGGCGGCACGGTAAGCAGCATCATCGCAATGCCCTTGGCGCCGCAGGACTCGGCGGAAATGCCTTCCAGATAGGAAAAGCCCTGCTTGCCGTCATAGGGCGCGGCCGGGCGGATCAGCTTGCACTCGGAATCGGGGGATGACGACATCGATAATCTCTCCAGGAGTTTGTCAGGGAAAAGTGGAAACCGGTTTTCTCGAAAAGGCAAACGGAAACAAAGAAATTCAGAGTCTGTCAGGTTCAGGGTGACCTGACAGGTTCTCAAGGACAATCACGCGCAGGCCTGGCCGCGTTACAAGAACCATATCGGGGAACCATGCCACTATCCAATGAAACCGTCGTGCGCGCCGAGGAGCTGGGGCTCACCTTCCAGACCAATGACGGGCCGGTGACGGCGCTGACCGGCGTCTCGCTCGACATCCGCAAGGGCGATTTCGTCTCGTTCATCGGCCCCTCCGGCTGCGGCAAGACGACCTTCCTGCGCATCATCGCCGATCTCGAACAGCCGACGTCTGGCCGCATCTCCGTTAACGGCATGACGCCGGAACAGGCGCGCAAGGCACGCGCCTACGGTTATGTCTTCCAGGCCGCAGCCCTTTATCCCTGGCGCACCATCGAGAAGAACATCGCTCTGCCGCTGGAGATCATGGGTTTTTCCAGCGCCGAGAAGAAAGAGCGCGTCGAACGGACGCTGGCGCTGGTCAACCTTTCCGGCTTCGGCAAGAAATATCCGTGGCAGCTTTCCGGCGGCATGCAGCAGCGTGCCTCCATCGCCCGCGCGCTCGCCTTCGATGCCGACCTGCTGTTGATGGACGAACCCTTCGGCGCGCTCGACGAAATCGTCCGTGACCATCTCAACGAGCAACTGCTGAAACTCTGGGCGGCGACCCGGAAGACCATCTGTTTCGTCACCCACTCGATTCCCGAGGCCGTCTATCTCTCGACCAGGATCGTCGTCATGTCGCCGCGCCCGGGGCGGGTGACGGATGTGATCGAATCCACGCTGCCCAAGGACCGGCCGCTCGGCATCCGCGACACGCCGGAATTCCTGGAAATCGCCCATCGCGTCCGCGAAGGCCTGCATGCGGGGCATATCCATGAGGATTGAGAGCGTCCACTGTCCGCGCCATTTTTTCTCGTGGGTCTTTCTCGGGAAAACCGGCTCGCGCGTTTCGCTGACAAACACGGGAAGGAGCCACGCATGAGCCTGCCCTTCCTTCTCTGGCTCTGCGCCTCGACGGCCGCGTTCCTCACGGCCGCCACCGCCTCGCGCACTTATATCGCCACGAGCAACGTCCTGTTCCTCGTCCTGTCGCTCGGCCTCTATTGCATCGGCAACCTGATGATGATCCGGCTGATGCGCGAGGGCGGACTGGCGCTGGCGATCTCCATATCCGCCGTGGTGCAGTTGCTGCTGATCAACTTCATCGCCGTCAGCGTCTTCGGCGAGCGTTTGCCGACGCTACAATTGCTCGGGGTCGCCACCGGCGTCGTGGCGATGGCGCTGATGATGTTCCCCGGCACAGGAAAGGTGTGAGCATGGCGCGCACCGGTTTCTTCAAGGATCACGTCCTGCCGATCCTCACCGTCGTCCTGGCGATCCTGATCGTCTGGCATGTCTTCGTCGTCATCCTCAACGCCCCCTTCGAATACGACCAGGCGGCGCGCGCAGGAATGCCCACCAGCTTCATGGAAGTGCTGCCCAAAACCTTCGCGCAGGAGCGCCCGGTTCTGCCCGCGCCGCACCAGGTCGTCGCCGAACTCTGGGACACCACCATCGACAAGCCGATCACCTCCAAGCGCAGCCTCGTCTACCATGCCTGGATCACGCTCTCGGCAACCTTGCTCGGCTTTGCCATCGGCACGGTGCTCGGCATCGTGCTGGCGGTCGGCATCGTCCATAACCGCGCCATGGACCGCTCGCTGATGCCCTGGGTCATCGCCTCGCAGACGATCCCCATCCTCGCCATCGCGCCGATGATCATCGTCGTGCTGAATTCGATCGGCATCACCGGCCTGCTGCCCAAGGCGCTGATCTCCACCTATCTCTCCTTCTTCCCCATTGTCGTCGGCATGGTGAAGGGGTTGCGCAGCCCGGAGCAGATCCATCTCGACCTGATGCGAACCTATAATGCCAGCGGCGCGCAGGTGTTCTGGAAGCTGCGCTGGCCGGCCTCGATGCCCTATCTGTTCACCTCGCTGAAGATCGCCATCGCCATCTCGCTGGTCGGGGCCATCGTCGGCGAGTTGCCGACCGGGGCGGTCGCAGGCCTTGGCGCGCGCCTGCTCTCCGGCTCCTATTACGGCCAGACGATCCAGATCTGGGCGGCGCTGTTCATGGCGGCCGGCCTTGCCGCCATCCTGGTCGGCATTGTCGGCATGGCGCATACGCAAGTCCTCAAACGCATGGGAGCGCGGCCATGAACCTGCCCATCCTCGCAGCGCTGGCCTTCTGGATCGCCGCCTGGGCCTTCAACGAATGGCTGGTGCGCCAGCGTTTCCGGTCGCCCGCCATGGACCGGGCGGCGCGCATCTTCGTGCCCGTCCTGTTCGGCGTCACCATCCTCATCCTCTGGGAAGGCTTCGTGCGCGGCTTTCAGGTTCCGTCGATCCTGCTGCCTGCGCCGAGCATGATCTGGGCGCGGCTGATCAATTCGCTGCCGACGCTGTGGGCCGATTTCAGCCAGACCTTCCTCAAGTCGGTGATCACCGGTTATGTCGCCGGCTGCGGCCTCGGCTTCGTCGTCGCCATCCTCATCGACCGCTCGCCCTTCCTGCAGAAGGGCCTGCTGCCGATCGGCAATTTCGTCTCGGCGCTGCCAATTGTCGGCGTTGCGCCGATCATGGTCATGTGGTTCGGCTTCGACTGGCAGTCGAAGGTCGCGGTCGTGGTCATCATGACCTTCTTCCCCATGCTGGTGAACACCGTGCAGGGCCTGGCCTCCGCAAGCGCCATGGAGCGCGACCTGATGCACACCTATGCCGCGAGCTGGTGGCAGACGCTCACCAAATTGCGCTTGCCAGCCGCCGGTCCTTTCATCTTCAATGCATTGAAGATCAATTCGACGCTGGCGCTGATCGGGGCGATCGTGGCGGAATTCTTCGGAACGCCCATCGTCGGCATGGGTTTCCGCATCTCCACCGAGGTGGGGCGGAGCAATGTCGACATGGTCTGGGCGGAAATCGCGGTCGCCGCGGTCGCCGGCTCGGCCTTTTATGGTGTGGTCGCGCTCTTCGAGCGGGCCGTGACATTCTGGCATCCGTCTGTCCGTGGTGGACAGGCATAACGAGAGGGAACAGACATGCAGAAAAAAATAATATCGCTGCTTCTGGGAAGCGTCATGTCGCTGTCCGCCGCGCAGGCCATGGCGGCCGACAAGGTGACGCTGCAACTGAAATGGGTGACCCAGGCCCAGTTCGGCGGCTATTACGTCGCCAAGGACAAGGGCTTCTACGAGGAGGAAGGCCTCGATGTCGACATCAAGCCGGGCGGCCCGGATATCGCCCCGCCCCAGGTTCTGGCCGGCGGCGGCGCCGATGTGATCGTCGACTGGATGCCGTCCGCGCTCGCTACCCGCGAAAAGGGCGTGCCGCTCGTCAACATCGCCCAGCCCTACAAGTCCTCGGGCATGATGCTCACCTGTCTCAAGGAGAGCGGCGTCAAGACGCCGGAAGACTTCAAGGGCAAGACGCTCGGCGTCTGGTTCTTCGGCAACGAATATCCATTCCTGTCGTGGATGGCGCATCTGAAAATCCCGACCACGGGCGGCGCCGATGGCGTGACCGTGCTGAAACAGGGCTTCAACGTCGATCCGCTCTTGCAGAAGCAGGCCGCCTGCATTTCGACCATGACCTATAACGAATACTGGCAGGTCATCGATGCCGGCATCAAGCCGGACGACCTGATCACCTTCCAGTACGAGAAGGAAGGCGTGGCGACCCTGGAAGACGGCCTCTACGTGCTTGAAGACAAGCTGAAGGATCCGGCCTTCAAGGAAAAGATGGTCAAGTTCGTCCGCGCTTCGATGAAGGGCTGGAAATATGCCGAGGAGCATACCGACGAGGCCGCCGAAATCGTCCTCGAAAACGACGCCAGCGGCGCCCAGACCGAAAAGCACCAGAAGCGCATGATGGCCGAAGTCGCCAAGCTGACCGCCGGCTCCAACGGCGCGCTTGACGAGGCCGACTATACCCGCACCGTCAAGACGCTGCTCGGCGGCGGCTCCGATCCGGTCATCACCAAGGAGCCCAGCGGCGCCTGGACACATGAGATCACCGACGCCGCACTGAAGTGACGATATGGCAATTTCGTCACATATCTAATGAAAACGCGCGATGGCTTCCATCGCGCGTTTTTACTTTTCAATAACTTAGCGAAAATTCATCGAATCCCTTGATGGCCGGATCACGCAAAAACCGTTGATTTGTGCAGCGCCACCAAGTAGAACACTTGCCGAACGGCAGTATTTGCAATTCTGCGCTTGCGGGTGGTCCAGGCCGTCCCCATCTAGACGCGGAGTGGGAGCGTTGAAGAACGCCTGGAAGCGGGAACCGGTCAGAAGCGGACCCGCCGATCTGAAAAATCGCTGCCCGATCCATGGAAGCACCCGGCTGGCGCGACGCGCACGCGCAACTGGGTGCCGAGTATCTTTTTGCAGGGGTTTTGAGACGATGATCCGCTTCGGTTCGTTGACTATGGCTGCGGTCGCCGCGTTGATGGTGGCAACAAGCCTGCCGGTTCTGGCAGAGGAAACGCCGGCCAAGCCGGCGATGCAAGCGCATCCGGCGATCGTGGTGACGCCGACCACGACGCGTTCGCTCACCGATAAGGCGGTGACCACCGGCACGATCCGCGCCGTCGACGAAGTCTATATCCAGCCGATGGTTGATGGCCTGTCGATCCGCGCCCTGAACGTCGATGTCGGCGACCGGGTCGAGGCGGGCAGCACGCTCGCCGTGCTGAATGACGACGCCTTGCTGCTGCAGAAGAGCCAGTTCGAGGCCAACAAGGCCAAGGCCGAAGCCGGCGTTGCCCAGTATCGCGCCCAGGTGATCGAGGCCGAAGCCAATCTCAAGGACGCCGTCAGCCAGCGCGACCGCCTGGTCCGCCTTGGCAAGAACGGTACGGCCAGCACCTCGCAGGTCGAGCAGGCGGTCGCCGCCGCCGACGTGGCCGAGGCGCGGCTGCAAGCCGCCCGCCAGGCGGTCACCGTCGGTCAGGCCGACATCAAGGTCGTCGACAGTCAGATCGCCGATACCGAGTTGAAGCTCGCCCGCACCGCCGTCAAGACGCCCGTCTCCGGCATCGTCGCCGCCAAGAACGCCAAGGTCGGCGCCATCGCCAGCGGCGCCGGCGAGCCGCTGTTCACCGTCATCGAGGACGGGGCGCTGGAACTGGTTGCCGATGTCGCCGAAGGCGATATCCTGAGGATCAAGACCGGCCAGAAGGCGACGATCGCGCTTGCCGGCAGCCGCGACGTCCTGCCCGGCAGCGTTCGCCTGATTTCCCCCACCATCGATCCCGTGACCCGTCTCGGCACGGTGCACATCGCGCTTGACGACAGCGGCAAGGCGCGCGCCGGTATGTATGGCAGCGCCACCGTCGTCATCGACACCGCCGACGCGCTCGCCCTGCCGCTAACCGCCATCCTCACCGGCAGCGATGGCGAAACCACCGCCCGCAAGATCGAGAACGACACGGTGAAGCAGGTGAAGGTGACGACCGGCATCCAGGACGGCCCCTATATCCAGATTGTCAGCGGCCTTCAGAGCGGCGACGAAGTCGTCGCCAAGGCCGGAGCCTATGTGCGCGACGGCGACAAGATCACGCCGGTCCGCGACGCGGCGCAAACCAATTGACGAGGACCTGACCCGATGAATTTCTCCGCCTGGTCTATCCGAAATCCGATCGCGCCGCTGCTCGCCTTTGGCCTGCTGCTGTTCGTCGGCGTCCAGTCCTTCTACAAGCTGCCGATCACTCGTTTTCCGAACATCGACGTGCCGCTGGTGGCGATCACCGTCACCCAGAGCGGCGCCTCGCCGGCCGAACTGGAAATGCAGGTGACCAAGGAGGTCGAGGACGCCGTCGCCTCGATCACCGGCATCGACGAGATCCAGTCGACGGTCACCGACGGCCAGTCGCAGACTGTCGTCATGTTCCGCATGGAAGTGCCGACCGAACAGGCCGTGCAGGACACCAAGGACGCCATCGACCGCATCCGCAGCGACCTGCCGGCCAATGCCGAAGCGCCCATCGTCACCAAGATCGACGTCGAGGGCCAGGCAATCCAGACCTTTGCGGTCTCGGCCCCCGGCATGTCGCTGGAGGAGCTCTCCTGGTTCGTCGACGATACCGTCAAGCGCGCCCTGCAGGGCCAACCGGGAATCGGTCGCATCGACCGCTACGGCGGCGCCGAGCGCGAGGTGCGCATCGAGCTCAACCCCGACAAGCTGAACGCCTACGGCATCACCGCCGCCGGCGTGAACCAGCAACTGCGCGGCACCAATATCGATCTCGGCTCCGGCCGCGGCCAGGTGGCGGGCGCCGAGCAGGCGATCCGCGTGCTCGGCGACAAGCGTGACGTCGCAGCCCTTGCCGATACCACCATCGCGCTTCCGAACGGCCGCTTCGTCAAGATCTCCGATCTCGGCGCCATCAAGGACACCTATGCGGAGCCGAAATCCTTCTCGCGCTTCGACGACACCCCCGTCGTCACCTTCGGCGTCTTCCGCGCCAAGGGCGCCAGCGAGGTCTCCGTCGCCGAAACCGTGGCCAAGAGCCTCGACAAGGTGCGGGCCGAAAATCCGAACGTGCAGATCGAACTGATCAACGACTCGGTCTACTTCACCTACGGCAATTACGAAGCCGCCATGCACACGCTGGTGGAAGGCGCGCTGCTGGCAATCGCCGTCGTCTTCCTGTTCCTGAGGAACTGGCGCGCGACGCTGATCTCGGCCGTCGCCCTGCCGCTGTCGGCGATCCCGACCTTCTACATCATGGACCTGATGGGTTTCTCGCTGAACCTCGTCAGCTTCCTCGCTTTGACGCTCGCGACGGGCATTCTCGTCGACGACGCCATCGTCGAGATCGAGAACATTGCCCGCCATATCAAGATGGGCAAGACGCCCTATCGCGCGGCGATCGAAGCGGCCGACGAAATCGGCCTGGCGGTGATCGCCACCACCTTCACCATCATCGCCGTCTTCGTGCCTGTCTCGTTCATGCCAGGCATTCCGGGACAATATTTCATCCAGTTCGGCCTGACAGTTGCCTTCTCGGTGTTTTTCTCGCTGATGGTGGCGCGCCTCATCACCCCGATGATGGCCGCCTATTTGATGCGCGCCGAAGACGGGATGGAAGACCATCACGACAATGATGGTCTGCTGATGAAGGGGTACACCAGGCTGGTGCGCGGCACGACCGGGCGCTGGTACACCCGCTATGCGACGCTGCTGGCCGCCATCGGCTTCCTGATCGGCTCGCTGGTTTTGCTCTCGCAGGTTCCCGGCAGCTTCCTGCCGCCGGAAGATGCCTCGCGCATCGTGCTCTCCGTCGAGCTGCCGCCGAACGCGACGCTGGACGAGACCGGCAAGACCACCAAGGCGATCTACGACCGCGTTCACGACATCAACGGCGTCGAGAGTGTCTTCGTGCTCGGCGGCGCCTCACCCAAGGGCGACCTGGAACTGCGGCGCGCCACCGTGACGCTGTCGCTGCAGAAACTCGACCATTCGCTGGTCAAGAAGGTGGTCAACGACGTGCTCGGAAAGCTGCCTGTGGTCGGCCCGATGCTGCCCAAGGTCGAGGTCCATGGACGCGTGCGGCCGCAATGGGATATCGAAAAGGAAGTCTTCGCCAAGCTGCGCGACATTCCGGACGTTCGTATCCTCAAGCTCAACGACCGCGGCGAGCGCGACCTGTCGTTCAACTTCCTGTCCAAGAACGAGAAGGATCTGAACGAGGCCGTCGGCGTGCTCGAATCCAAGCTGCGCGCCGATCCGCTGCTCGCCAATGTCAGTGCCGAAGGCGCCCTGCCCCGGCCGGAGTTGCAGGTTCGCCCGCGTCTCGACCAAGCTGCCCGCCTGGGCATCACGCCGCAGCAGATCTCCGAGACCGTGCGTGTCGCCACCATCGGCGATGTCGATGCGGCGCTGGCGAAAATCTCGCTCGACGACCGCCAGATCCCGATCCGCGTGCAGACCTCGCTCGATTTCCGCCGCGATCTCGCTTCCATCCGGGCGCTGAAGATTCAGACGGCCAGCGGCGGCATGGTGCCGTTGTCGAGCGTCGCCGACATCGATTATTCGGAAGGGGCAAGCTCGATCAAGCGCAACAACCGCAATCGCGTCGTCGCCATCGGTTCCGATCTGCCGCAGGGTGTCGCGCTGGATTCGGCCTCGGCGCGCTTCCGCGAGATCGTGAAGGAGGCCAACCTGCCGCCGACCGTGCAGCTTGCCGAAAGCGGCGACACCAAGGTGCAGCAGGAAATGCAGCAGAGCTTCGTCAACGCCATGTTGATGGGCCTGATGCTGGTGCTGACCGTGCTGATCCTGCTGTTCAAGGACGTGATCCAGCCGTTCACAATCCTGTTCTCGCTGCCGCTCGCCATCGGCGGCGTCGCGCTTGGCCTGATCGTCACCAGCAATCCGCTGTCGATGCCGGTGCTGATCGGCATCCTGATGCTGATGGGCATCGTTACCAAGAACGCCATCCTGTTGGTCGATTTCGCCATCGAGATGCGTCGCCACGGCATGGAGCGCGTCGAGGCCATGGTCGAGGCCGGCCGCAAGCGCGCCCGCCCGATCATCATGACCTCGATCGCCATGTCGGCGGGCATGTTGCCCTCGGCGCTCGGTGTCGGCGAAGGCGGCTCGTTCCGCGCGCCGATGGCGATTGCCGTGATCGGCGGCATCATCGTCTCGACGGTGCTGTCGCTGGTGGTCGTGCCCTCCTTCTTCCTGATCATGGACGACCTTTCGCGCCTGCTCGGCTGGGTTTTCGGCCGCCTCGTCGGCAAGAAGGACGAGGAGCAGTTGCCGCTGTCGCGCGAGGAACTGTCCTCCGCCGTCAGCGAAAACCAGCAGACGCTGGCGACCGTCGAGGAACGTCTCGCCTATCTGGAAAAACAATCGAGGGCGCAGGCCAAGGACGGCCAGGACCACCCGACCAGCAACGTCGTGCGCCTGCCGCCGCTGGCCGCAGAGTAAGGGAAATGGAAAACGCCGGGTCGAAAGCCCGGCGTTTTGTTTTCGGTGATGAACTGAATTAAAGACCGCCCTGTTCTTTCAGAAAGGCGACGATGGTATCGACGCCCGCACCTCGCTTCAGGTCGGTGAAGACGAAAGGACGGGATGCCCGCATGCGGTCGGCATCGCCACGCATCACTTCGAGATCGACTTCGACATAAGGCGCGAGATCCATCTTGTTGATCACCAGCAGGTCGGAGCGGGTGATGCCCGGCCCGCCCTTGCGCGGAATTTCCTCGCCTTGGCAGACGGAGATGACATAGATCGTCAGGTCGGCGAGATCGGGCGAAAAGGTCGCGGCCAGATTGTCGCCGCCGGATTCGATGAAGACGACATCAAGATCAGGGAAGCGGCTGTTGAGATCGGCGATTGCCTGCAGATTGATCGAGGCATCCTCGCGAATGGCGGTGTGCGGGCAGCCGCCGGTCTCGACGCCGAGGATGCGGTCGGAGGTCAGCGCCTGCATGCGCACCAGCGCCTCGGCATCCTCCTTGGTGTAGATGTCGTTGGTGACGACAGCGACGGAAAAGTGTTCGCGCATCGCCTTGCACAATTTCTCGGTCAGCGCCGTCTTGCCCGAGCCCACTGGCCCGCCGATCCCGACCCGAAGCGGTCCGTTTTGCGATTTCATCGAAATATCCTCGATCTTTCAAACATAGAGCGTTTCACGAGCGGAACAGCCGCGTCCCCTGCATCTCATGGCGCAGCGACACGATCTCGGCATGGATCATGGCGCTGCCGAGATCGTCGAGCGTCGAAGCCGCCGCCCGCGTCGCAATCGCCCCGATCCCCTCTTCCAGCCCGGCGAGAATGGCAACGCCATCGCGCTGGCCGATAGCGCCAAGGCGGATGCCGGCGGAGACAAGCTGCGAGGCGAGGCTGTGCAGGAACGCCGCCAGCGCTTGCCGCAGCGCCACCCCATGCGCCGCCGCGACAACGCCAACGGCCACCGGATAGGCCGTGCCCGAAGCCAGCCCGTCGAGCACCGCTTGCGGCCAGGCGCGCGCGGCGGTCACAAAGGCATCGCCGAGCAGCGTGGTTTCCGCATGGCGCTCGCGTGAGCCGGCCAGCGCCGCCGCCAGTTCCCGCACCGCCGCCAGCCTTTCGGCATCCGCGACGGCATGAAAGGCTTCGGCCAACAGCACCGCATCGTTCCAGCCGCTGCCGCGTTCCAGCAGCAGGGCGATCCAGGAACGCAGCGTCTCCGCATCGCCAACCAGCCCGTCCCCGACCGCCCGCTCCAGCCCGCCAGAATAAGCAAAAGCCCCGACCGGAAAGGCCGGCGAAAGCCAGGTCATCAATCGCAGCAGGCTTTGCGTTTCGGGGACGCTGCCGGCCTCAATCATGGTGATGGTGGCTATGCCCATGACTGTGGTAGGCGCCGCGCACCGGCTGGAACGGTTCTTCCACATCCTTCACCGTCGCGCCCAGGCCTTCGAGCATGGCGCGGATGACGTGGTCGCGCAGGATGAGGATGCGCTCTTCCTCGATCTGGGCGCCGAGATGGCGATTGCCAAGATGCCAGGCAAGCTCGATCAGGTGCAGCCGGTCGCGGGCGCGGATCTCGAACAGTTTTTCCGGGGCGGCATGGATCTCGATATAGTCGCCGTTTTCCAGCTGCAAGCGGTCGCCATGGGCGAACAGCACCGGCTCCTTGAGATCGAGCATGACCATGTCGCCGGTTTCGAGATGCAGCACCTTGCGGCGCAGATGGCGCAGGTCATGGGCCAGGACGACGATACCGACAGGCGGATCGGAGGGCGTGCCGGCGGGGAGATAAGAGGTGACGCGTTGCATGAGGAACCCCGTGATTGTCGTCCCTCAGGATGCCGGATGCATCGCCGCACTGCAATAAAAAACCCCGGTGAAAACCGGGGTTTGTCGTTCTCAATCAGGCTGCCTTGCGGGCGCCCTGCAGCGCGGCCAGAATGTTCTGCGGCGCGGAAACGCCGTAGGGATCCGACTCGCAATTGTCGGCATATCCCTCTTCCTCGAACCACTGCTCGACGGTACCGTCATCGATGACGGCGGCATAGCGCCAGGAGCGCATGCCGAAGCCGAGATTGTCCTTGGCGACCAGCATACCCATCTTGCGGGTGAATTCGCCCGAACCGTCCGGGATCAGCTTGACGTTTTCCAGGTTCTGCGACTTGCCCCAGGCATTCATCACGAAAGCGTCGTTGACCGAGATGCAGTAGATGTCGTCGATGCCTTCGGCGCGGAAATCCGCCGTGAGCTTTTCGAAATCGGGAAGCTGGTAGGTCGAGCAGGTCGGCGTGAAGGCGCCCGGCAGCGAGAACAGAACGACGCGCTTGCCGGCGAAATAATCGTCGCTGGTCTTGTCTTCCCACCGGAAGGGATTGGGGCCGCCCACGGCCTCGTCACGAACGCGGGTGCGGAAGGTAACGGCGGGAACTTTTCTGCCCAGCATGATGATCTCCTTGAAAACTGACGCGCGGCACAGGTCCCGTGGGAGTTGCCGCAATTGCGTTTTCGTTTTCGTAGCGAAGAATCTCCCGCACTGCAGCATCAAAAATGTCGCACATAGCAGCTATGCGCCATGCGCATGGACGTGGCCGGCCGGTTGCTCAAATTCCGGCAGGCGCGGCTCTTAGAACAGGAAATAACGCTGCGCCATCGGCAGCACGGTGGCTGGCTCGCAGGTCAGCAATTCGCCGTCAGCGCGCACCTCATAGGTCTCCGGGTCGACCTCGATATGCGGTGTCAGGCTGTTGTGGATCATCGACGCCTTGCCGATGCCGCCGCGCACATTCTGAACCGGCAGCATCTGTTTGGCGGTGCCGAGCCGGTTCTGCAGCCCGTTGTCGAGCGAGGACTGCGACACGAAGGTGACGGAGGAGTTGGTAAGGTTCTTGCCGAGGGTGGCGAACATCGGCCGGTAATGCACCGGCTGCGGTGTCGGGATCGAGGCGTTCGGATCGCCCATGGGTGCCGCGGCGATCGAACCGCCGAGCAGGACCAGATCCGGCTTAACGCCAAAGAAGGCCGGGTTCCAGATCACCAGGTCGGCGCGCTTGCCGATCTCGATTGAGCCAATTTCCTTGCTCAGGCCATGGGCGATGGCCGGGTTGATCGTATATTTGGCAATGTAGCGCTTGGCGCGAAAATTGTCGTTGTCGCCGGTCTCTTGCTTCAGCCGGCCGCGCTGGCGCTTCATCTTGTCGGCCGTCTGCCAGGTGCGGATCGCCACTTCGCCGACGCGGCCCATGGCCTGGCTGTCGGAGGAGATGATCGAGAAGGCGCCGATATCGTGCAAGATATCCTCGGCCGCGATGGTCTCCTTGCGGATGCGGCTTTCGGCAAAGGCGATGTCCTCGGGAATCGACGGCGACAGGTGATGGCAGACCATCAGCATGTCCAGATGCTCGGCCAGCGTATTGACGGTATAGGGTCTCGTCGGGTTGGTCGAGGAAGGGATGACGTTCGGCTGGCCGCAGATGCGGATGATGTCGGGCGCATGGCCGCCGCCCGCGCCTTCGGTGTGGAAGGCATGGATGGTGCGGCCTTTCAGCGCCGCGATGGAATCCTCCACGAAACCGCTTTCGTTCAGCGTGTCGGTGTGGATCATCACCTGCACGTCGTATGCATCGGCAACGCTCAAACAACAATCGATGGCTGCCGGCGTCGTGCCCCAGTCCTCGTGCAGCTTCAGCGAGGTGGCGCCGGCCAGCACCATCTCCTCCAGCGCCGCCGGCAGCGATGCATTGCCCTTGCCGGCAAAGGCGAGGTTCATCGGCAGCGCATCCGCCGCCTCGATCATCCGGGCGATGTGCCACGGCCCCGGCGTGCAGGTGGTGGCGAGCGTGCCATGCGCCGGGCCGGTGCCGCCGCCGAGCATGGTGGTGAGGCCGCTCACCAGCGCCTCCTCGATCTGCTGCGGGCAGATGAAATGGATATGGCTGTCCATGCCGCCGGCGGTGACGATCTTGCCTTCCCCGGCAATCACTTCCGTGCCCGGCCCGACGACGATGGTGACGCCGGCTTGGGTATCCGGGTTGCCTGCCTTGCCGATGGCGACGATGCGCCCATCCTTCAGCCCGATATCGGCCTTGACGATGCCCCAATGGTCGAGAATGACCGCATTGGTGATGACGGTATCGACCGCGCCCTCGGCGCGCGTCACCTGGCTCTGGCCCATGCCGTCGCGGATGACCTTGCCGCCGCCGAATTTCACCTCGTCGCCATAGGCGGTGAAATCCTTCTCCACCTCGATGAACAGATCGGTGTCGGCCAGCCGCACCTTGTCGCCGGTCGTCGGTCCGAACATATGGGCATAGGCGGCGCGGGACATCTTGTAGGGCATGGGATTACCTCACGGGTTCGGAAGAGGAATGCGAAAGAACGGAAGCGCCGAGAAGGCTGTCGATGCGCGACAGCCGGCCGGCCGCGACATGCGCCTCCACCCAGGCGCGCTCGGCGGCGAAGGGATGCCATTCCCAGCCCTGATGCCCGAAGCCGGCAAGGCAGACGGCGTCCTGCGCGAAGACCGGCGACGACAGCACATGCGCAATCGTCACCAGCCCGCTGGAAGGCACGACATAAGGCGGCGGCGCATGAACCGCCAGTTCCACCTCCAGCGCCTCATGGCAGGCGCGGGAGAGCACGAGATGCGCCTTGCCGTGTGCGGCGGCGATGCCGGCGAAACCGGCGGTATAATCGTCGCAGAAATCGTCGAGATCGGGATGGCTGCGCGACAGCGGTTCACGCATCGCGGCGAATTTTTCCGGGTCGCGCACGCACCAGATGGCGGCGGCGGCACGCACCGGCGGGCTTCCCGCCCAGCCGGTCTGCGCCATCGCCTTGCCCGGCCGGCCGGTGTTGCATACCGCAACGATATCCGTGCGGCTGCCACCGGCCCCGACCGAGCGGCAATCGTTGAAACGGATCACCAGATCGGCGGCATCGATCAGGCCCGCAGCACCTTCCGGCACGGAGCCATTGCCGACGATCATGATCCGCCGGGCGGCCATCAGTTGTTTTGCCCTTCCGCCAGTTCCTTCAGTTCCTTTGTGCGGGCGCGCGTCAACTCCGCCTGGCATTGATAGATCAGCATCGGCTCCATCGTGCCCATATGTGCCTGAAAACCGTAGGCCGCGCATTGGCCGTCGCGATAATCCACCCAGGCGCGCTGCGCCTTCAGCAGTTGCTCCTCGGCGCCGCGCTGGTCGGCCTCGAAATCGGCGTCCATCTGGCGCATGGCGGCGCGGGTCTGCTTGTATTGCGCATTCAGCGCCGCATCGGCCTCGTCGAAATCCTGCGAGGCGCAGCCGGTCATCTCGACCTGCGTCTGCGCATTGTCGCAATCCAGCTCCGGCGCATCCTCCTGCGCCAGCGCCGGTAGCGGCAGGACGAAAAGGGTTATCAACCCCAGCGCCGCACCCCAGTTTTTCATGCGTATTCTCCCCGTTTATGGAATTTTCAGAGCTTGCCCATGACCTGCTGGCGGAAACCGTAGACCTCGCGCTTGCCCGAGATCGGAACGAGGGTGACGGTGCGCGTCTGGCCGGGCTCGAAACGCACGGCGGTGCCCGCCGGAATATCGAGGCGCATGCCGCGCGCTTTGTCGCGGTCGAAAAGCAAGCCGGCATTGGTCTCGGCGAAATGATAATGGCTGCCGACCTGCACCGGCCGGTCGCCGCTGTTGGAGACGTCGAGGCTGACGGTCGGCTGGCCGGCATTGAGTTCGATGTCGCCGCTGGCGGCGATGATTTCTCCGGGAATCATGTCGGTCTCCTCATGCGGCCTGGCCGGGCGGGCAGCCCTCGGCCTTCAGGATGCGTTTGGTCGAGGCGGGATACTTGGCAAGCAAACCCGCCGGGCGCACCGGCCGACGCACGAATTCGCCGCCGCAATTTGGGCAATCACCGCCGAGCTTGTTGGTCACGCAATCGGCGCAGAAGGTGCATTCGAAGGTGCAGATCATCGCGTCCGGGCTGTCGGGGGCGAGGTCGCGGTCGCAGCATTCGCAATTGGGGCGCAGGTCGAGCATGGCCGCCTCCTCAGCGGATCGGTTCGTGAACGGTCACCAGCTTGGTGCCGTCGGGGAAGGTCGCTTCCACTTGCACGTCATGGATCATCTCGGGAATGCCCTCCATCACCTGCGCGCGGGTCAGGACATGCGCGCCCGCCTCCATCAGCTCGGCGACAGAGCGGCCGTCGCGCGCGCCCTCGACGACGAAATCGGAAATCAGCGCGATCGCTTCCGGATAGTTCAGCTTGACGCCGCGTTCCAGCCGGCGGCGCGCCACCATGGCCGCCATGGAGATCAGCAACTTGTCTTTTTCCCTGGGCGTCAGGTTCATGTCCGCATCGCTCCCCTTCGTTCAGATGTTCCAGACTTTTGGCACGGGCGCGCCATTGCGCAAGATCGAAATCAGCGGGATCAAGGTTTTTCTGAGCGCGAACCCGTCTTCCGCCGAAAGCCTCACCACAAGCTTGTCGTTCCAGGCGCTGGCGCCGCCGAAAGCCTCGCCCATGCCCGCCCGAATGGCGGCGAGAAACGCCTCGGCCTTCGGGCCGCAATAGAGCATGGTGGCGAAAGCGATGCGGCCGGACAGCACGCCGGGCGCTGCGGCAAGCGACGCGACCGCACCATCGAGGCGGATATCTTCGGCATGGATCAATCGGCCGGCACGGCGGATGCGCCAGCGATCGGCAAACGCCCCGTTCCGCATCGTCTCGCCCATGGCGCGGCGACCGAGCAGCACCGCCTCAAGTCCCAGAAATTCCGCGCTCTCGTCCAGATCGACCTCCAGCCGCCGCGCCATGGCAGCGCGGTCGAACAGGATGGTTTCCTGCGGCAGCCAGTCGACGCGAGCACCTGCGGCAACCGCGATCCGTGTCGTCACCTCGGCCGTGCCGGCGGACGCCTTATAAATCTTCTCGCAGGCCTGCGTCGTCGCTGTCACATGGCAGTCGGCGCCGGCAGTCACGCCCCAGGCCATCTCATCGCCGCCAGTCAGCCCGCCCGACGTGTTGATGATCACCGCCTCCATCTCAGGCGAAAAGGTCTGCGGCAGGCGGATCTTGGCCGAACCCTCCTGGAAGAGTTCGGCCAGCCGCGTGCGCCCGTCAAACAGCTTGGCCGTCAGCCGTCCGACGCCGAAAGCGCGCTGCGGCCGGCTGATCGCCACCCCCGTCACACCCCATCTCCTGTCTTGCCGGACCGCATCGACTTGCCGTTCTCCATAGACATTTCCAGGAAAAATGCGCAGCGGTTTTCCGTCCGGAAATGCGAAAAAAGGACAGAGCGTTTTCGCGATTCGGAGAAAAGCGGAAATGCTCCAGGATCGTCGCAGCAAATTCCATGCCTGTCCGACCAACGTCAAGATCGAAGCGTATGACCGGCAGGCCAAGTTTGGGCATGCCTGAACAACGGGCATCGCGCCGCATATTTCATCACCTTGATTGCCGGACGGCGCATGAAAAAAGCCCGGCTGCGCGAGGCGGCCGGGCCGAATGGTGAGCGCGCCGGCACGAGGGCCGGCGCGGCAATCGCGCGAATTACTTCGCGTCGATTTCCGTATAGGTGTACTTGCCGTCGGAGCCCTTGCCCCACTTGTACATCACGTAGTCCGGGCGGGTGATGTCGCCCTTGGCGTCGAAGCCGAGATCGCCGATGGCGGTCTTGAACGGGCCCTTGGCCTTGATGGCGTCGGCAACCGCCGTCGCATCGGTCGTGGATGCGGCCTTGGCGGCCTCAGCGATCACCTGCACGCCGGCATAGGAATACAGCGTGTAGGCTTCCGGCTCGAAACCGGCCTTGCGGAACTTCTCGACGAGGTCCTTGGCGGCCGGGTTCTTGCGCGGATCGGGCGCAAACGTCATCAGCGTGCCGTCGACGGCGTCGCCGGCGATCGAGGCCAGCTCGTTCGAAACGATGCCGTCGCCCGACATCATCACGGCGTTGAGGCCCTGGTCCTTCATCTGGCGCATGATCAGGCCGGCTTCGGTGTGCAGGCCGCCCCAGTAGACGAGCGAAACGCCGGCTTCCTTCATCTTGGCAACGAGGGCCGAGAAGTCCTTGTCGCCAGCGGTGACGCCTTCATAGATGGCCTCGGTGACGCCGGCGGCGTTCATGGCCTTCTTGGTTTCGTCGGCCAGACCCTGGCCATAGGTGGTCTTGTCGTGCAGGACGGCGATCTTTGCGTCCTTGAAATGCTGGGCGATGTAGCCACCGGCAACCGCACCTTGCTGGTCGTCACGGCCGCAGGTACGGAAGGTGTTCCACAGGCCGCGCTCGGTGAAGACCGGGTTGGTGGAGGCCGGCGTGATCTGCAGGATGCCGTTTTCGGCATAGACTTCCGAAGCCGGGATCGAAACGCCGGAGTTGAAGTGACCGATCACGAACTTGACGCCGTCGGCCACGAACTTGTTGGCCACCGAAACGCCCTGCTTCGGATCGGAAACGTCGTCGCCGAGCACGATCTTGATCTGTTCCCCGTTGATGCCGCCGGCAGCGTTGATATCGGCTGCGGCCTGCTCTGCGCCTTTCTGCAGCTGCGCGCCGAAGGCCGCGTTCGGGCCGGTCAGCGGGCCGCCGACGCCGATCAGGATATCGGCATAGGCTGTGCCGCCGAAAGCGACCATGGCGGTCAGTGCGACGGCCGACAGGAGAGACTTCTTCATATTGTTACTCCCATTTTTAAGAAAGCAGGTTTGAATTCGATTGCCCGCACGCAATACCCACCACGATTGCGCCGGTTGCGGCGGAGCCACCAATGCCCGATGAACTCGGGTCTCGTTATTTTGCGCGCCACGAAAAGGGCGATGCCTTCTCGTAGAGCCAGTAATAGTTGTTCGCCATCTGCCGGGTCCGGTAGTAGCGGTAACCAGCGGTAGAGAACAACAAAAGCACGATCGTGTCCACGACGTAGTATTGCAGGGTAAACATGGTGCCCGCAAACAGCGCATGATGGACGAAGCGGATGCCGATGCCGAGCAGCAGCGTGTAAATGACCAGCGTTCGATAGGTCTGCCAGTTTTCGGCGACGCTTTTTCCCGTGCGCCAGGCCGTCCAGCCGCCGATGATGACGGTGATGAACAGGAACTGCAGGATGGACGGTTCTTCGTAGAGAATACCTTGCATGATGAAATCCCCTCGGGCTCGCCTTCAGTGGCGGCCGCCCTCCAGATAGGCCGCGCGCACTTCCGGATTGGCCAGCAATTCCTGGCCCGATCCGCTCATCGTCACCCGTCCGTTGACCATCACATAGGCGCGGTCCGAGAGTTTCAGCGCCGCAAAGGCGTTCTGCTCGACGAGGAAGACGGTGAGCCCCTCTTCCTTGTTGAGCTTCTTGATCGCCTCGAAGATGCTCTTGACGATCAGCGGCGCCAGACCCAGCGACGGCTCGTCCAGCAAAAGCAGCTTCGGACGCGCCATCAGCGCGCGCCCGATGGACAGCATCTGCTGCTCGCCACCCGACAACGTGCCGCCGCGCTGTGCCTGACGCTCCTTGAGGCGCGGGAACAGCGCGAAGATCTTCTCGACGTCTTCGTTGAAATATTTGAGGTTGTCGAGGCCGGCGCCCATCTGCAGGTTTTCGAACACCGTCATGCGCGGGAAGATGCGCCGCCCCTCGGGCGATTGCGCGATGCGCAGCCTTGCGATCTCGTGGGTCGGCATCTTGGTGATGTCGTGGCCCTCGAAGACGACCGAGCCGTGGCGCGCCTGCGGGCTGCCGCAGATGGTCATCATCAGCGTCGACTTGCCGGCGCCGTTGGCGCCGATCAGGCTGACGATCTCGCCCTTGTTGACCTCGACGCTGACGCCGCCGAGCGCGCGGATATTGCCGTAGAACGTCTCGACGTTCTGCACTTTCAGAAGCGTTTCGGCCATCAGTTCACGCCTCCATCGAGGGACTCGACTTCGGAAATCACCTCTTCAACCTCATCGTCTTCCACACCCAGATAGGCCGCGATGACCTTGGGGTCGTTCTTCACATGCTCGGGCGTGCCATCCGAAATCTTCTGGCCGTATTCGAGAACCACGACGTGGTCGGAAATTTCCATGACCACCGACATGTCGTGCTCGATGAGCAGCAGCGAGGTGCCGCTATCGGCACGAATGCCGCGCAATAACTCGTTGAGGGCCAGCGATTCGCGCGGATTGAGGCCTGCGGCCGGCTCGTCGAGGCACAGCAGCTCCGGGCCGGTGCACATGGCGCGGGCGATCTCCAGGCGGCGCTGGGCGCCGTAGGAGAGATCACCGGCCGGGTCGTCGGCGCGGTCGATCAGGTCGGCCTTTTCCAGCCAGAAGCTGGCGAGCTCGATCGCTTCCTTCGCCGCCTTCTTGTAGCCTGGCAGGCCGAGAAGGCCGAGGATGGTGAAGCCCGAGGCCAGCATCAGCTTGTTGTGCTGGGCGACCAGCAGGTTTTCCAGCACCGTGAGGCCGGAAAACAGGCGGATGTTCTGGAAGGTGCGGGCCACCTTTGCATATTTGGTGATCTCGAAATCCGGCAGGCGCTCCAAAAGGTACTGCTTGCCGGACTTCTGGTTGAGCGTGATCATGCCCATCGTCGGCTTGTAGAAGCCGGTGATGCAGTTGAAGACGGTGGTCTTGCCTGCCCCGTTCGGGCCGATCAACGCGGTGATGTCGCCGCGTTTGGCCTCGAACGAGAAGTCGTTGATCGCCATCAGCCCGCCGAAGCGCATCGACAGATGTTCGACCTTGAGGATCGTATCGTTGTTCATCGCATTCGCTCCGGAGGACATCAGCCGTGCCCTTCCTTGGTAAAGCTGCCGGAGACCACCTTGCGCTCCCTCAGGAAGGCGGTCGGCTCACGGCTTCCGACGAAGCCACGCGGTTTCCAGACCATCACCACCACCATGGCGATGCCGAAAAGCAGCATGCGATAGAGTTCCGGCGTGAAATCGTCGCCGAAGATATTTTTCAGGAATTCCAGCTCGCGCAGGATTTCCGTGCCGCCGACCATGACGGCCGCCGCAATCGCGATGCCGACCAGCGAACCCATGCCGCCGAGAACCACGATGGCGAGAATCACGGCCGATTCGAGGAAGACGAAGGATTCGGGCGAGACGAAACCCTGGCGGGCGGCGAAGAAAGAGCCGGCGAAACCGCCGAACATCGCACCCGTGGCAAAGGCCGTGAGCTTGGTGGTCACCGTGTTGATGCCGAGCGAGCGGCAGGCGATCTCGTCCTCGCGCAAGGCTTCCCAGGCACGCCCGATCGGCATGCGCCGCAGGCGGATGGTGACGAAGGCCGTCAAGAGCGCCAGCGCCAGGATCAGGTAGAACAGGAAGATCTTGTAGTAGGCGGAGGACATCGGCAGGCCGAAGGCCTTGGCGAAATTGTTCGGCGCCGAGACGTCGAAGGACCAGATGCCGAAGACGGACGCCTTGGCGACGCCGGAAATACCGGCCGAGCCCTTGGTGACCTCGGTCCAGTTGAGCAGCACGAGGCGGATGATTTCCCCGAAGGCCAGGGTCACGATGGCGAGGTAATCGCCGCGCAGGCGCAGCACGGGGAAGCCGAGGATCATGCCCCAGAAGGCGGCGAGAATGCCGGCCATCGGCAGCAGGATCCAGAAGGACAGTCCGAACTTGTCCGACAGCAGCGCATAGGAATAGGCGCCGACCGCGTAGAAGGCGACATAACCGAGATCGAGCAGGCCGGCGAGGCCGACGACGATGTTGAGCCCCCAGGCGAGCATCACATAGATGAGGATCTGGATTCCGAAGTTATCGACCCATTTCAGCGAGCCCTGCGCCCCGAAGATCGCGACCATGACGATAGGATAGAGCAGCAGCGCCACGATGGCGAGCTTGGCGAAATGCGCCTGGATGAACGGCCGGAACAGATAGAAAACCGCCGCCAGCACATAGATGATCGCCGCACCGCGCAGGATCGTCACATAGGCCGCCCCGGTCGGCGACAGCGAGGCGCCGAGGAAAGGCAGAGCGACCGCCAGCACTAGCGCGATAGCGACGAACGGCAGGCGGAAGAAGCTCGAGGCAATGCTGTCAGCCTCGCCCTCGGCCGCCTGGATCGCCTTGCGCGAGGCCATCATCGGCTGGATATAGGCGACCATGACGAAGCGGCCGATCATGGCGAGGATCACGAAGATCGCCAGCAGTCCCCAGCGCTGCACCAGCACCAGCTCGTTGTGGATGTTCTGATCGGTCTTCAGACCGATGAACAGAACGAACAGGCCGAGCGCGATCACGCCGGCATAAAAGGCCTCGCGGAAAGCCCGCGCCGTCAGGTTCCCGGCGGCGTTGTCTTGATTGGACATCGTATTTGCCATGGGTTCAGACCTTCTCGACTTCCGGACGCCCGAGGATGCCGGACGGCTTGAAGATCAGCACGATCGCCAGGATCGAGAACGTCGCCACATCCTTGTAGGCGATGGAGAAATAGGCAGACCACAGCGATTCGATCAGGCCGATCAGCAGACCGCCGAGAACGGCGCCCGGCAGCGAGCCGATGCCGCCGAGAACGGCCGCCGTGAAAGCCTTGACGCCGGGAATAAAGCCATCCGTGAAGGTGACGACGCCGTAATACATCAGGTACATGGTGCCGGCGACCGCCGCGAGCGCCGCGCCCATGATGAAGGTGACGGAGATGGTGCGGTCGACGTCGACGCCGAGCAGCGCCGCCATCTTGCGATCCTGTTCGGTCGCCCGCTGAGCGCGTCCCAGCGGCGTGCGATGCACGATGTACCAGAAGACTGACAGGAGCACGACGGTGATGACGATGATGATCACCTGCTTCAGCGAAATTGACAGGCCGAAGACGTTATAGACCGTGGAAACCAGCGGCGGGATCGGCTTGTTGCGCGGACCTTGCGTCACCTGGATGAAGTTCGACAGCGCGATCGACATGCCGATGGCAGTGATCAGCGGCGCCAGGCGGAACGAGCCGCGCAGCGGGCGATAGGCCACTTTTTCGATGGTCCAGTTCCACAATCCCGCCATAAGCATCGCTATGATCAGCATCACCAGCAATGCCACGACCACCGGCACGCCGGCAAACAGACCCGTGAGGATGAGGTAGACGATCAGCGCGGCGAAGCCGCCGAGCATGAAGATATCGCCATGGGCGAAATTGATCATGCCGATGATACCGTAAACCATCGTATAGCCGATGGCCACCATTCCATAGATGGAACCGAGAGTCAGCCCGTTGATGAGCTGCTGCGTAAAATACTCCATTGCATTTCCCCTGGATGCGGTTTTTGTTTTTACTCGCATCTCTTGTATGAATTTCCCTTATGGGAATTATCGTATTTTGAAATCCATACCGCTTTCGATGAAAATGTGAAGCCTAAAAGCGGGCAAGCGAAGAGAAAACGCGCCTTTGCGCACAGCCTCGCGCAAGATGGCGCAAATCGACATGGCGCGTTTCAAAATGCGCCATCGCAGCTTCGACTTTCGTCTAATCCGCCCCGCGCCGGAACACCGAAAACATAAGGCGCCGGCGATGACTCGCCGGCGCCTTATGAAGATCCGAAAATAAATTAACCGCTCAGGCGCGCATGCGCGAACCGTTGGCATCGAACAGCGCGACTGGTTGGCGCCGCGCCGGCAGCATCTCGCCGAGCAGCTCGATGCTCCAGCCGTCGATCTCGTCGGCGATCTCCTTCGGCACGTAACCGAGCGCCACCGAGACGCCGGAGGCATGGGCATAGCCGCCCGATGTCACCCAGCCGCGCACTTGGCCATTAAACGAGATCGGCTCGTCGCCGATGACGTCGGCGTCCTTTGCGTCGATGACGAAGGTGCGCAGGCGCAGCGTTCCACCGGAAGCTTTTTCGGCGATCGCCGCCTGTTTGCCGATGAAATCGGCCGGCTTGTCCAGCGCCACAAAGCGCGAGAGCCCGGCTTCCAGCGGGCCGTAGAGCGGGCGGTACTCGCGCGACCAGCTTCCGAAAGACTTGTCGAGGCGCAGTGCATTCAGGGCGCGAAGTCCGAACAGGCGGATGCCGAATTCCTGGCCTGCCTCCATCAGCGCGTTGAAGACATAGCGCTGATATTCCGGCTTCATCCAGATTTCATAGCCGAGATCGCCGGTATAGGAGACGCGTCCGACGATGGTCTTCGCCATGCCGAGATCCATACGACGGATATCCATGAACTTGAATGCGGCGTCCGAGAGGTCGAGATGGGTGAGTTTCTGCATCACCTCCCGCGCCTTCGGGCCGGCAACCGACAGGCCGACGAGGCCGAGATTGAGCGGTTCGACGTTCACCGAACCGTCGGCCGGCAGATGCTGCTCGAACCAGCGCATATGATAATCCTCGGCGATGCCGGAACCGATGACGAGGAAGTCCCCTTCCCCGAGCTTGGCCAGCGTAAAGTCGCCGATCAGCTTGCCGTCGTCCTTCAGCATCGGCGCCAGCACCATGCGGCCGATGGCGGGAATGCGGGCGGCGAGCAGCCGGTCGAGCCAGGCTTCCGCGCCTGGGCCGCTGACCTTGTATTTGGCGAAGCCGGAGGTTTCCATCAGGCCGACGCTGTCGCGCACGGCTTTCGCTTCCGCGCCGACCGCCTCGAAATCCGTCGAGCGCCGCCAGGAGAATTTATCCGTCGCGCCATCCGGCGAGAACCACAGCGGGCTTTCCAGCCCGTAGGAGGCGCCGAACACCGCGCCGGCCTCCTTAAGCCGGTCGTAGATCGGCGTGGTCAGCAGCGGGCGGGCGCCGGGCAGTTCCTCGTTCGGATAGCGGATCGAGAAGCGGCGCGAATAGTTTTCGCGCACCTTGGCATTGGTATAGGCGAGCGTCGCATAATCGCCGTAGCGGCAGACATCCATGGCGAAGACGTCGAAACCGGGATCGCCGTGGATCATCCAGTTGGCGAGCGCCAGCCCCACGCCGCCGCCCTGCGAAAAGCCGGCCATGACGGCGCAGGCCGACCAGAAATTGGTCATGCCGCGCACCGGCCCGACCAGCGGATTGCCGTCCGGCGAGAAGGTGAAGGGGCCGTTGATGATGCGGCGGATGCCGGCCTTATTGAAGGCCGGGAAATGGCGAAAGCCGACTTCCAGCTCGCCGGTGATGCGCTCGATATCTTCGGCCAGCAGTTCATGGCCGAAATCCCAGGGCGTGGTGATCGGCGACCACGGGCGGCAGTCCTTTTCATAGGTGCCCATCAGCATGCCGTTGCGTTCCTGGCGGATATAGATCTCGCCGTCGAAATCGACGCAATGCATCAATTCCTTGCCGGTCGTCCGGTTGAAGTCGATGACCTCGGGCATGTCCTCGGTAATCAGATACATGTGTTCCATGGCGAGAACCGGCAGTTCCAGCCCGACCATGCGCCCGACTTCGCGCGCCCAGAGGCCGGCGGCATTGACGACATGCTCGGCGCGAATCTCGCCCTTGTCGGTGATCACCCGCCAGGTGCCGTCGGCAAGCTGGACGAGATCCTCGACCTTGGTGTGGAGCTCGATCTCCGCACCGTTCTTCTTCGCCGACCTGGCATAGGCATGGGTGGTGCCGTAGGGGTCGAGATGGCCCTCATGCGGATCGAAAACCGCGCCGACGAACTGGTCGGGGTCGAGCAACGGCATCATCTCATGCGCCTCGCGGGCGGAGATCAGGGTCGCCTCGCCGCCGGCATATTTGCCCTTGGCAAGCAGCGATTTCATCCAGTCGAAGCGCTCGTTGGTGGCCGCCAGCATCAGGCCCGAGGTCATGTGCAGGCCGATATCCTGGCCGGAATAGTCCTCGATCTCCTTGTAGAGTTCGACCGTGTATTTCTGCAGCTTGGCGACGTTCGGATCGCCGTTGATGGTGTGCATGCCGCCGGCGGCATGCCAGGTCGAGCCGGAGGTCAATTCGGAGCGCTCCAGCAGCACGACATCGGTCCAGCCGAATTTCGTCAGGTGATAGAGA
The DNA here is from genome assembly GCF_029601685.1 of Rhizobium sp. YJ-22. NCBI lineage: Bacteria > Pseudomonadati > Pseudomonadota > Alphaproteobacteria > Hyphomicrobiales > Rhizobiaceae > Rhizobium > Rhizobium sp. YJ-22. The sequence goes on from NZ_JARRIR010000002.1 coordinate 637,290, forward strand.
ACGGAACAGCCGACGACGCCACCACCGATGACGACGACCTTGGCATGGCTTTTCATGTGGGATTCTCCGAAACGGCGCGAGGAAACGGGACCGGCGCGCCCATGCGGGACGTTCCGGAGATCAGAAACCTAATGCGATTTTTCCGGGCTCAAAAGTCCGGCCTGCGAAGCGAAATGTCGCTTGCAACACATTCCATGTCCGGCGCGCGTCACGCGTCGTCGAATGCACTGGTCAGCGAGAATTCGCGACCCATCTCGACGATCTCCTCGAAGACGTCGTCGGCATAGGAGCGCGGCACCGCGATCTCGAAGGCATCCACCCCGACGCGCGCCACATTCGCCGCCACATGGCAGCACATCATCGCCGCCGCCCGACCGAGCGCGAAGACATCCGCATGCAGGTCGACGGCGATGCATTTCGCCAGGATGCGCCGGACATTCGGCCCGGCGATGCGCATCAGCACGGTGCCGTCGCTCTGGTCGACGACATGCGCCCCCCGCCCCGCCAGCGCGGCGAAGAGGGACTCTGCCAGCAGCGGCCCCGGCAGGCTTTGCGACACCGCCAGCCATTGCCCCGGCCCGACCGGGCGGAGACTCACCTCGGCCATGCCCGACAGCGCCTCGACCGGCCCACCGGCCAGCACCGAGGCGATGGCCGGACGGCGCAGCACCGTCAGGTGATCGGCATGGACGGGCCGGCCGAAATCGCCGATACGCTCTTCCAGGATATGACGCGGCATAAAGCTCATGAGGCCCGTCCTTTACTGATGCAGCTTGCTGTTGTCGGGATCGACGAAGACGGGCGAGCAGACCTCGGCAACGATCTCGTCATGGCCGCGCAGCTTGTCCCAGACCACGATCCGCTCGCCATAACGTTCGCGCCCGGATTTGAGCAGCGCCAAGCCAATCGAGCGGCCGAGCACCGGCGAGAAGCAGACCGACGTCACATGGCCCTGATCGTTGGCCATCGAGGGTTTTGCACCTTCCTTCAGCAGATGCGCGCCGGCCGTCAATTCCTTCGCCTTGTCGACGGGCCTGAGGCCGACCAGTTGCAGCCGGTCGGCGGCAGTGAGACCGAAACGGCTTGACAGGCGCTTGCCAATGAAATCCGGCTTGGAAGCGGCAAACATTTTTCCGAGGCCGAGATCGTCCGGCGTGGTGCGGCCGTCGATTTCCGCATGCGTCACATGGCCCTTCTCGATGCGCATGACGTTCAGCGCCTCGACGCCATAGGGGCAGATATCGTGCGGGCGGCCGGCCTCCATCAGCACATCGGCGACCGCCTCGCCATAATTGGCCGGCACCGCCAGCTCATAGGCAAGCTCGCCGGAGAAGGAGATGCGGAACAGCCGCGCCTTCAGCCCGCCCTTCAGCGTCACCGCCCGGGCGGCGAGGAAGGGGAAGGCTGCATTGGATACGTCGTCCTCGACGATCTTTTCCAGCACGAGGCGCGCCTTCGGCCCGACCAGCGACATCTGCGCCCATTGATCGGAGACGGAAACGAAACGCACGTCGAGGTTCAGCCACAATGCCTGGGCGCAGAATTCCAGATGCGCCATGGCCTCGGCCGCATAGGCCGTCGTCGTGGTGATCAGGAAATGATCCTCCGCGAAACGGCTGACTGTGCCGTCGTCATAGACCATGCCGTCCTCGCGCAGCATCAGCCCGTAGCGGGCGCGCCCGACCGGCAGCTTCAGCATGGCGTTGGAATAGACGCGGTTCAGGAATTCGGCGGCATCCTTGCCGAAGACCTCGATCTTGCCGAGCGTCGAGACATCGCAGAGGCCGACATTGGCGCGCACCACCAGCACTTCGCGGTCGACGCTCTGCCGCCAGCCCTTTTCGCCCGATTGCGGGAACCAGGCGGAGCGGAACCAAAGGCCGGCATCGACGAACTGCGCGCCGTTCTTCTTCGCCCAGCCATGCAGCGGCGAGGTGCGGGTTGGGCGGGCGCGTTCGGCGCGCGCCGTACCCGCCATCGCCCCGAAGGAGACGGGGGTATAGAAAGGCCGGAAGGTGGTGGTGCCGATCTTGGCCGGGCTGACGCCCCTCATGCCGGCGACGATGCCGACCGTATTGACATTGCCGAGCTTGCCCTGATCGGTCGCCATGCCCAGCGTCGTATAACGCTTGGTATGCTCGATATGGCCGAAGCCCTCGCGCTGGGCGAGGCTGAGATCCCTGACATGCACGTCGTTCTGGAAATCGACGAAGGCCTTGTCCTTGGCGCCCGGTACATACCAGAGCGGCGCGAAACCGGCGTCGTATTCGCCCTCGACCTCGGGAATCTCCGGCGCCGAAACGGGTTTTCCGAGCGCGGCCAGACAGTCCAGCGCCTTTGCCGCGCCGTCGCGCAGGCAATCGCCGATCCCGGAGAGACCGGCGGCCGAGCCGGCAAGCCGCAGGCGCGGCCCGACATCCGGCGCGACGAAGGCCTGGTGGTCTTCCGACCAGACCGGTTTTGCCCCGCGCTGGCAGGCGAGATGGATGACCGGCGACCAGCCGCCGGACATCAGCAGCGCATCGCAGTCGATGGTTTCCTCATGCCCCGAACGCTCGACCACCAGCCCCTCGATGCGGTGGCGTCCAAGCGTCTTTGTCACGCCGGCATTGACGATCATTCGGGTTCCCGCCGGCATGGCCTCGCAGGCGGAGGCACGGCCGTCAATGACAGCGGCGATCTCGGCTCCTTGGGATGCCAGGTCGCGCGCGGCCTGATAACCGCTGCCGCCATTGGTGAAGACGGCAACCTTGCGGCCGACGCCGACACCGAAACGGTTGAGATAGGTGCGCGCCGCACTCGCCATCATCACGCCCGGCCGGTCGTTGCCGCCAAAGACCAGCGGCCGCTCCTCTGCACCGGAAGCGAGGATCGCGGCCTTGGCGGCGATGCGCCACAGGCGCTCGACCGGCAGATCGGGTGAAGGATTGGCCAGATGTTTCTGGACCTTCTCGACCGCGCCAAAAACGTTGTCGTCATACCAGCCGAAAACGGTAGTGCGCGGCATCAGCGTCAGAGTGTCGAGGCTCGCCAGTTCCTGCAGCACATCGCGTACGAAATCGGCAGCGGCGGCATTGCCGATGGAGACGCGCTCCGACAGCAGCGAGCCGCCGAGCCGGAATCCTTCATCGGCGAGGATGACACGCAAGCCGGCGCGGGCGGCGGTCAGCGCCGCCATCAGTCCGGCGGGGCCGGCGCCGATCACCAGCAGGTCGCAATGCGCCCATGCCTTCTCGTAGCGATCCGGGTCCGCCTCCATCACCGCCCGGCCGAGACCGGCGGCGCGGCGGATGATCGGCTCATACACCTTTTCCCAGAAAGCGGCGGGCCACATGAAGGTCTTGTAGTAGAAACCCGCCCCGAGGAAGGGGGACAGCAAGCCGTTAATCGCGCCAAAATCGTGCTTCAGCGACGGCCAGCGGTTCTGGCTCTTCGCCACCAGCCCGTCATAGAGTTCCTGCACGGTGGCGCGGGTATTGGCTTCGCTGCGCGCGCCCGTGCCGATGGTCAGCAGTGCATTCGGCTCGGACGAACCTGCGGTGACGATGCCGCGCGGGCGGTGATACTTGAACGAGCGGCCGACCAGCAGCCGGTCGCTGGCGAGCAGCGCCGAGGCCAGCGTATCGCCCTCATAGCCGCGCAAGTCATCGCCGTCGAAACGGAAGCCGATGCCGCGGCTGCGATCCACCAACCCGCCATGGCTGAGACGAAACGCGCTCATGCTTCTTTCCTTTTCGCCCAATCCGCCGCATCGGTGACCCTGAAGACCTCATGGGAAAGATTGTCGCGCTCGACCACCAGCCAGCGGCGACAGCCGAGCGCATGGTGCCAATGCTCGACGATGCGGCCTTTCGGATTGTCGCGGATATGCACGTAGCGGTGCCAGCTCTCGTCCGAGGCGGTCGGTGCCGGGCGAACCGGCGAGGCGTCGCCGCGAATGGAAAATTCCTCCTTGGGGCGGAGGCCGCAATGGGGACAGGGGATCAGGCTTGCCATGCTCGTCTCATCTCGTATTGCAGGTCGAAGCATTTCCAGGAAAAGTGTGAAGCGGTTTTCCGGCTGGAAATGCGACAAAACAATCTAGTGCAAATTTGGCTGCGGGCCTTTGCCGCCCTCATCGATCGGAAAACCGCGCTCAAAACGGTCGAGGCGCAGGAAGCGGGCGACCGGATGGCTTTCGTTGCGGGCGATCAGATGCGCGAAGCAGAAGCCGGAGGCCGGCGTCGCTTTGAAGCCGCCGTAACACCAGCCGCAGTTCAGGTAGAGATTGTCGACCGGCGTGCGATCGATGATCGGAGAACCATCCATCGACATGTCCATCACCCCGCCCCAGGCGCGCAAGACGCGCACCCGCGACAGGCCGGGGATCAGCGCCACCCCCTCCTCCAGCGTATGCTCGACGGTCGCCAGATTGCCGCGCTGGGCATAGGAGGAATAATAATCGATGTCGGCGCCGAACACCAAACCGCCCTTGTCCGATTGCGAAATGTAGAAATGGCCGGCGCCATAGGTGATGACCTGGTCGATGGCCGGCTTCAGCCCTTCGGTGACGAAAGCCTGCAGCACATGCGTCTCGATCGGCAGCTCCAGATCGGCCATGCGGCCGACCGTGGTCGTATTGCCGGCCGCCGCCAGCGCCAGCTTGTTGCAGCCGATGAAGCCGCGCGTCGTCTCGACGCCGAGCACGCCGCCATCGGATCCACGGCGAATGCCGGTCACCTCGCAATGCTGGATGATATCGACGCCGCGCTCATCGGCCCCGCGCGCATAGCCCCAGGCGACGGCATCGTGCCGGGCCGTGCCGGCGCGCTTCTGGTAGAGGCCGCCGAGGATCGGGAAACGGGCATGGTCGAAATTGAGATAGGGCATCATCCGGCGCAGCTTCGCCCGGTCGAGCAACTCGGCCTCGACGCCATGAATCATCATCGCATTGCCGCGCCGCGCATAGGCGTCGCGCTGGCTATCGGAATGGAACAGGTTGACGATGCCGCGCTGCGACACCATCGCATTGTAGTTCAGATCCGTCTCCAGCCCTTCCCAGAGCTGCATCGACAGTTCGTAGAAGGGCTCGTTGCCTTCCAAGAGATAGTTGGAGCGGATGATCGTCGTGTTGCGCCCGACATTGCCGGAGCCGATATAGCCCTTTTCCAACACGGCGACATTGGCGATGCCGTGCTCCTTGGCCAGATAATAGGCGGTCGCCAGCCCATGGCCGCCACCGCCGACGATGATGACGTCGTAATGGGGCTTCGGCTCGGGTTCGCGCCAGGCGGGCTTCCAGTCGCGATTGCCCGAAAAGGCCTGTCGGAGAATGGAGAGAGCGGAGTAACGCATCGGCATTTCCATCGGTAGAATGGCCGCACCATTGCACATGAAGCCGAAACGACAAGTCTTGAAGCGGCAAAAAAATGTCGCGGCCGCACTCGCCGCCGGGCTGTGGGATTTCTGCATCGCAGCAGGCGAAAGCCTGTGCCGATTTTGCACGCCCGGCGCAGAATTCGTAACCTCGCGGACAAAAGCCGCCGAATTCCCTTCGCGCGATCCACGTCAAAGCGCTATGCAACGGACATGCCGCATCGAAAAGCCGGTTCGCCCTCCCTATATCAGCAAAGGCGTTCCGCTGCCGACCGCGGGCAAGACCGCCGGAGTTCATGAAAGTCCATGCTGACCGTTTTCGAAACCGCCGCGCTGGAAGCCGGGCGTGCCATCATCGAGATCTATCGCGCCGGCGCGACCGTCAGCCTCAAGCCCGACGCCTCGCCGGTAACCGAGGCCGACGAGCGCGCCGAAGCGATCATCCTCGGCCACCTCAAGGCGCATTTCCCGGAGATCCCCGTCGTCGCCGAGGAAAGCGTCGCCGCCGGCGTCATGCCCGATATCGCGGGGGAGGAATTCTTCCTTGTCGATCCGCTTGACGGCACCAAGGAATTCATCGCCCACAATGCGGATTTCACCGTCAACATCGCGTTGATCCGCGATGGCGCGCCGGTGGCCGGCATCGTGTATGCGCCGGCCCGCGATGTCGCCTATGTCGCCGAGGCCGGTCATGCCGAAAGGCTCGACATCGCGGATTTCCGCATTGTCGCCCGCCATCCGATCCATGCCCGCCTGCCGGGCACGCCGATCGTCGCCGTCGCCAGCCGTTCGCATCATTCGAGCGAGGTCGACAGCTTCCTCGATGCGCGCGGCATTTCCGGCTGTCGCTACAGCGGCTCATCGCTGAAATTCTGTCTGCTGGCCGAGGGCGAGGCCGATATCTATCCGCGCTTCACCCGCACCATGGAATGGGATACCGCCGCCGGCGACGCCATCCTGCGCGCCGCCGGCGGCATGACGCTCGGTTCGGAAGACAGGCCATTGCATTACGGCAAGACGAACGAAGCCGGCGAGCGTTTCTGCAACCCGCATTTCATCGCCTTCGGCCGCCGGCCGTAACCAATCTCCAGCAGAAGCATGAAGCGGTCTTCCAGCCGCAGACACGGCAAGAAAAGATAACGGGAATCGTCCCCTTCGATCCCCACACCGCCGTGGCGCCGCATACTCACGCCCTATCCTCTTACGGAGACCGGCATGAGCGAGCAGACCGAAAACCTTTCCCTCCCCTATATCCTGCCCTCGCAGGCACAAAAACACGTCACCCATAACGAGGCGCTGCAGCGTCTGGACGCCGTGGTCCAGCTCGTCGTCACGGCAGCGCTCAGCGCGCCGCCGCCCACGCCCGCCGAAGGCAAGGTCTATGCAGTGACCGCCACCGCCACCGGAGACTGGGCCGGGCAGGAGGGCAAGCTGGCGCTGCGCCAGGACGGCGCCTGGCTGTTCCTGCAGCCGCGCGCCGGCTGGCGGGCCTGGCGCGCCGATACGGCCGCGCCCGTTCTGCATGACGGCAGCGGCTGGGTGGAGCCGCCCTTGCCATCAAGCGGAACGATGCAGCAACTCGGCATCGCCACGGGGGCCGACGCCACCAACCGCCTGGCGCTGTCCTCGCCGGCGACGCTGCTGACCCATGCCGGCGCCGGCCACCAGCTCAAGATCAACAAGGCGTCGGTCGACGATACCGCGACGCTTTTGTTTCAGAGCGACTGGTCCGGCCGCGCCGAGATCGGCCTGGCCGGCGAGGATGCGCTGTCCTTCAAGGTCAGTCCCGATGGTGCAAGCTGGCGCACGGCGCTCGCCCTCACCGGCCACGGCCGCGTCCACCTGCCTCACCGACCGCTCGCCGAAGCAACCAGATCCGCCGGCAGCGCCATCCGTACCGATGGCGAGGCTGTCGGCTTTGACGGCCTGTCGCTGGCCCAGGGCGATGTCGCGCTCGGCGCCACCGTTCCCGGCGGCAGCGGGCTTCGGCTGCTGGTGCCGGAGACCGGCCTCTACCGCCTCGGGCTGACGCTCGCCTCCAGCGCTACAGCCGCCCATGGCGTCGATCTCCTACGCAATGGCAGCACAAGTCTGACGCGCATCCGCAAGATTTCCACCGCCGGCCTTGAGACCACCGCGTTTGCCGGCGCACTGGTTTCGTTGGCCGCTGGCGATTGGCTCAGCCTGTCTCATTTTGGCACATCGACGGTTCATTATGGCACAACCGGAACAAGGTTGCATATCGCACTCGAATAACAATCAAAAGGCGCAGTCCCGAAAGGGGCTAGATTCTCGGCGGCCGACCGGTCTTTTTGGGTTAATCCTTCGTTAACATGCTGGCGGCGTTCGCATAACCGTGCTTTACTCGCCGCCGACGAAAAGGCGCGTTTGTCGCGTATGAGGGCACCCTTGACAGTCAGCGATTTCCACAACCACGGCGATTGCCCCGGCGCGCGGTCGGGCTATCGGCCATCGCGCGCCGGCGGCCGGAGGCTGCAATTCGCCATCAAGCGATTGCTGGATCTGCTGCTGGCGGCGATGGGGCTGGTCGTGCTGCTGCCGCTGCTTCTGGCGCTCGCCGCCCTCATCCGGCTGGAAAGCCCGGGCTCCCCGGTCTTCACCCAGAAACGCTGGGGCCGGAACGGACGCGTCTTCAAGGTCTATAAATTCCGCTCGATGCACAGCGAACTCGGCGACCGCTCCGGCGTCACCCAGACAGTGCCCAACGATCCGCGGGTGACCCGTGTCGGCGCCGTCATCCGCCGCACCAATCTCGACGAGTTGCCGCAGCTTCTCAACGTGCTCAAGGGCGACATGTCGCTGATCGGCCCGCGCTGCCATGCGGTCGGCATGCTGGCGGCGGGCATGCCCTACGAGCTGCTCGTACCAGACTACCACGCCCGCCATGCGGTGCGCCCCGGGATGACCGGACTGGCGCAGATGCGAGGCCTGCGCGGCCCGACCGACCGCGCCGACCGGGCTCGCGCCCGCATCGCCGCCGATCTCTATTATGTGGAAAACTACTCGCTGCTGCTCGACCTGCACATCGCCGCCGGCACCATCGTCTCGGAACTGCGCGGCGGCAACGGCTTCTGAGCTGGCCTTGTTTTCGCATTTCCGGGCGGAACACCGCTTCAGAGCAGCCGGTAACGACAGGCGCGCGCAACCGCCTGCATGCGGTTGACCGCATCGAGCTTGCGCATCGCGCTTTTCAGATAGGTTGCGACGGTATGGGCGGAGATGTCGAGGATGATCGCGATCTCCTCGCTGCTCTTGCCCGCCGCCGACCAGCGCAGGCATTCGAGCTCGCGCCCGCTCAACCGCTCCAGCGGCTTCTCATCCCACTCGTCCTGCCGCCCGCAACCGTCGACGATCTGGTGAGCGCGATAGAGGAGTTGGCGCGCCTCCTCCGGCGACGGCGCGTCGCGCTCGCCCGACAGCGCCAGAATATGATGGCGCAGGCGCTGGTCGTGCAGGGAGAGCGCCCAGGTGGCGGACAGGCCATGGCCGGCAAACAGCGCCGGCAATTCGCCGGCCGCCGGGCTGCGGGTAAAGGCGTTGCGCAGGAAGACCGGCATGATCGTCTGCTTCAGATGCGCCACGAGATCGCAATCGCGGAAGGCGTCGCTGGCGTCGTAACGCTGGAGCAGCGCCGCCGGCCAGTTGCTCGCCAGACAGTTGCCGGAAAAATCCTGGCGGTCGCCCAGCGGAAAGCGGATCAGCAGATGATGGGAAAACCGGAAATCCCGCGCCAGCCGCGCAAGTTGCTCGGAGGCTCCGGACACGACCCCGTCTCCGCCGGCCTTCCTTGCGGCCGGCACCGACTCTGCTGGCATTGACATACTCCTTCAGGCATGCGCCGGCAGGAAAATGCCAACGCAAAAGAGGCGCGACACCCAGAATGGCGCGCACCGACAAAAAGCCACGTCCTTCAAAGCATAGAAAGACTGGAAAGCTGCATTGTTCGTGAAATTCGACAGGTATGTACAGCGCAAGCCACGCCGCTCGATTTCATGCTGCTCACACTATACTATCGAAACGCCCGGCAAAAATGCATTTTCCGCATGGTAGCCATGCATTTGCATCAAATTCGAACAATGCATTACCGGCAGCGTGCGACCCGCCGGGCTATAGCTTTGCGTGCTCAATCCGCCACATCCGTAAAATCCGCTGCAAAGGCTTAGGCAATTTTTAAATGTGGCAAGCTAGATTGCCCGCATATGGTCTTGAGTTTGTGTAGAGAGTGCCAATGACCGAAATGATACGTCCACGAGTGAAATATGTCATCGGCCCGGATGGCAGCCCGCTGACGATTGCTGATCTGCCCCCGGCCAATACGCGCCGTTGGGTGATCCGTCGCAAGGCGGAAGTTGTCGCAGCGGTGCGCGGTGGCCTGTTGAGCCTGGAGGAAGCCTGTGAGCGCTATACGCTCACCGTTGAGGAATTCCTGTCCTGGCAATCGTCGATCAACGATCACGGTCTGGCGGGCCTGCGCACCACGCGCATTCAGCAATATCGCCACTGACCTCCGGGGAAATCCGTTGTGGACCGGAAAGGCGGCTTGCCCGGACAGGGCAGGCCGCCTTTCGGCGTCTTGAACCCCGAAATCGACAAGCCGGATCGGGACAGATAGGATTGCCGCGAAAGCAGCAGGAGACATGGTATGGATATTCGCCTGGAGGGCAAGCCAAGCGGCGGCCGTTATGTCGCAACCGTCGACGGTCATGAAGCCGAGATGACCTTTTCGCGCAGCTCGCCGCAATTGATCATCGTCGATCACACCGGCGTGCCCGATGCCTTGCGCGGTCGCGGCGTCGGCCAGGCGCTCGCCGCCCATGCAATCGAGGCGGCCCGGGCCGGCGGCTGGAAGATCATTCCGCTCTGCCCTTTCATGCGCGCCCAGGTCGAGCGCCATCCCGAATGGCGCGACGTCATCAGCTAGAGCATTTCCGGTCGAAGCCAGTTCGCTTCGGCGTCGGCAGATGCGGTAAGAACAAAAGATAGAGCACTTCCGGGAGAGGGGGCGCCGCAACAACCGCAGACGGCAAAACACAGGCGCGGCGACTGCCGCCGCCACCGCCTGGTGTCTGTCGATATCCGCGAAGCCACCGGCCCGGAGAGGCCGGTGGAGCGCCCCGCGCCTCTTAGGCGCGGGCGCGCACCGCCAGATCGCGCTCCTCGAGCGCGGCGGCGCGGGCATGTTCGGACTGTGCCTCTTCCAGCGACAGTTCGGCCGCCTCCTGCTGCACCCGCAATTCCCGAATCGAAACCTGCAGATTGTCTGCCCGTTGCCGCGCCGCCTTGGCGAAGGTCGGATAGGCAAAATGATTCGGGTCCGAAATTCCCGATTTCTTTTCTTCGAGAACGATCTGGGTCTCCAGTTCCTTGGCCATTCTCTCGAATTCGGCCATCATCAACTGCAATTGCTGCAATTGACGACGTTTTTCGTTCACCTGAAACTCTTTCAGGCGAACATGGCTCTCACGCGATTTCATACGCAATACTCCCGTGATGCGAGACCCCGGCTCAACTCTTGGCCTGCCCGTCCCGATACGAACCGGATCGGGCGAAAAAAATTCATTCCGCGTTAATGAAAACCTACCGCTGGTAACCTTTCGTTTACGGGCATGATCGATGATACAGCCTATCATTTAAAGCTCGGTAAACACCAAGCGGGACGTGCAGAGCTTGTCGAATGGTTGAGTCAACTGAATCGGTTAGCGGAGTTTGTTGAAGCAGGAGTTGAGCGGCCTCGATTTCATATTCCCTTTGAAAAACATGCAAGTGGTATAAATTTTTAACGAACCAGATACGACTTGCCAGAGGGAATCAGAATTTGTTAACCATTTCGTGGCAGCTTTCAAATCAGGCAAAAACGGGCTCTGTGGCGCCTTTGAGGACGAAAGCGACCTTTAAGCGGCGGTAAGGGGATAATTATGCGGGTTCTACTCATCGAAGACGATAGCGCGACAGCGCAGAGCATCGAATTGATGCTCAAATCGGAAAGTTTCAACGTCTACACGACCGATCTCGGCGAAGAAGGCGTGGATCTGGGCAAGCTGTATGATTACGACATCATCCTGCTCGATCTCAACCTGCCGGACATGTCGGGCTACGAGGTGCTGCGCACCCTTCGCCTGTCGAAGGTGAAGACGCCGATCCTCATCCTCTCCGGCATGGCCGGCATTGAGGACAAGGTTCGCGGCCTCGGCTTCGGCGCCGACGACTACATGACCAAGCCCTTCCACAAGGACGAATTGGTGGCGCGCATTCATGCGATCGTCCGTCGCTCCAAGGGCCATGCGCAATCGATCATCTCGACCGGCGAGCTCATCGTCAACCTCGACGCCAAGACCGTCGAAGTCGGCGGCCAGCGCGTGCATCTGACCGGCAAGGAATATCAGATGCTGGAGTTGCTCTCGCTGCGCAAGGGCACGACGCTGACCAAGGAAATGTTCCTGAACCACCTCTATGGCGGCATGGACGAACCCGAACTGAAGATCATCGACGTCTTCATCTGCAAGCTGCGCAAGAAGCTGGCCAATGCCGCCGGCGGCGCCAACTACATCGAAACCGTCTGGGGCCGCGGCTATGTGCTGCGCGAGCCCGACGGCAGCGATTACCTCGAAACGGCCTGATCCCCGCGCCTCCAGGCCGCCGCCCGAATTCGATCCTGTCCGCGAGAGCGGGCAGGATTTTTGTTTTCCACAACCTCCCCTTTCAGGCCAGCCGCCCCGCATGAAAAAACCGCCGCTCGGGAGCCGAGGGCGGTTTTCGAAAAGCGCAATGCAAATGTTTCAGGCGGCTGCCGCCAGCGTGCCGAACGTGGCGGTCAGAACCTTGCGATCGAAGGGTTTCAGCAGGAAGTCATTGGCGCCGGCGCGCTTTCCGATCATCATCTTCTTCAGATCCGCCTCGATGACGCAATAATAGATGCGCACCTTGTCGCCGCCCGGCAGACCGCGCACGCCGCCGATCAGGTCCAGCGCGCCGTCCATGGCGGCATCGACGATCAGGATGTTCGGCATCTCCTCGCCGCAGCGGCGCAGGCCCTCGCGGTCGGTGCCGGCCTCCACCACCAGGAATCCGAGTTCCGACAGGATCCGCTTGCCGACCTTCCGAACGACATCCGACGTATCCGCGATCATCAAACGCTGCATGACCAACTCCATACAAAAAGCGACCGGATCGACCGCCGGCCCAAGGCCAACTCTAGTTCCGCGCATGCTAAGAAGTGGTTAAGTTTGTACGAAGCCCTGCCCGAGCTGGTTGCACGCAAAAGCCGCGCACCATTCCTGAAGCGCGGCCTTGATGGATTTCGAGTCGGTTCGGGAACCGTTCAGACGGCGTTCGTCTCGCCGGCGTCCATCGTCGCCTTGAAGATGATCTCCTCCGGCGTCTGCTCATAGCTCAGCTCCATGCCGGCCTCTTCGGCAAGCAGCACGGTGTAATAGGGCTGGATCGAATGCGCATCGACCGCCTCCTCCATCCTGTCGGAGCAGATCTCGGCGAATTTCTGCGGTACGCGCATCATCCGGCCCTTGGCGACGATGGTGAAGGCGGCGTCGAATTCCGGGTTTTCCAGGGTAATGTCGAGCGAGCCGCCACGCGGGATCGAGCCGTATGCCACAAGGAACAGGTTGAGCAGCAGCTTGACCCGGTTCTTGGCGATGATGGCGCGCGGGCCGTTCCAGGAGACTTCCGTCTTCTTTTCGGCGGCGGCGAAATCCTTGGCGGCCTTTTCGGCTTCGCCGGTATCGATCGAGGCGCCGACCGAGCCGGAGGCGCCGAAGGCAAGCCGCGCGAATTTCAGCCGCACCGAGGCATTGAGCGCGCTGGTGCGGATGAGGTCCATCGCATCCGCATCGGCCCCGCCTTCGTCGAGCAGTTCCAGCCCGTTGTTGATGGCGCCGACCGGCGAGATGACGTCATGGCAGACGCGGCTGCACAACAGCGCCGCCAGGTCAGGCCCGTTAAGGGTAAGGTTGATGTTCTTCGGCATGGATCTGCTCCTGGATTTTCCGTCTCGGCCTGCATCCTGCCCGACATGCATTGCGCGAATATGGTCGCGGACCCGCGCCGGACATGGGGCGTCGATCCGCACCGGCCCTGCGGGGAGCGGCGACTGGCGTCATAATGACACCATATTTGGTAAACCGATTGTTAAGACCAACCGACCAAAATGTGAAAAGCGGCGGTCAGACGCCCGATTCGCATTGCAACGAACGGATGAGATCATGCATTTCAAGCCACTCCGCCTCTTCGCCGGTCTGAATTTCCTCGTGGCGCTCGTCGCCATGGTCTGGGCAGCGCTGCCGGTCAATGCGTGGTCGGCCGATTCGAGCCAGTACACCGCCCAGGAGATCGTCGATGCCGGCCACAGCTTCTTCGGCTCGGCCAGCGGCGGCCTCGCCAAGGTGGTGGAGCGCGCCTTTTCGCAATACGGCTTGCCGAACGGCTATATCCTCGGCCAGGAAGGCTCCGGCGCCTTCATCGCCGGCCTGACCTATGGCGAAGGCACGATGTATACCAAGAATGCCGGCGAACATAATCTCTTCTGGCAGGGCCCCTCGCTCGGCATCGATTATGGCGGCCAGGGCAGCCGCGCCATGATGCTGGTCTACAATCTCGACAGCATCGACGACGTCTATGCCCGCTTCGGCGGCGTCAGCGGCTCGGCCTTCGTCGTCGCCGGCGTCGGCATGACCGTGCTGCACAATAACAACGTCATCCTCGTGCCGATCCGCACCGGTCTCGGCGCCCGCCTCGGCGTCAATGTCGGCTATCTCAAGATCACCCGCCAGCCGACCTGGAATCCCTTCTGAACCCACCGGTTTGCATCCCTTCCCCGTTAAGCCTGATTTGGAAGAAAGCTTGCGGCAGGTCCGGCGGCATGGTTATGTCGCCTCCTGTTCTGTCGCCAACCGCCGGTTTTTGGTCCCGCTTTGATTCAATACGCCATCCTGTTCGGACTGGGTTTTCTGACGGCCGCGCTGATCGTGTTGCTGCTGGCGCCGTTCGTGCTGCGGCGCGTCGTCTGGTTCACCGAGCGGCGGCTGCGCGCCACCATGCCGATCAGCCCGCAGGAACTGCGGGCCCAGAAGGACATGGCGCGCGCCCTCTATGCCTCCGAAAACGCCAGGATCGCGCATGCGTTGAAGCAGGAGAGCGAAAAGGCGATCGCCCTGCAGCTTCGCGGCGATGCGCTCGCACAGGATGCCGGCCGCCTGCAGTCGGAAAATGCCGACCTTCGCAACCTTGTCGAGGAGATGAACGTCGAGGCCGGTGACCTGCGCTCGCGGCTTCGGCGCGAGGAGGAAGCGGCACTGCATCTCAAGGCGCGCTTCGGCGATCTCGAAACCGTGCTTTTCGGCCGCAACCAGGAAATCGAGACCCTGGAAAAGCGCGTCAACCGGCTGGTCATGGATATCGACAATCTCAAGCTCGACCTCGCCGCGTCCGACACAACCTCGGAAAGCATGCAGTCGCGCCTCGCCTCGCTGCGCGACGAGCGCGAAAACCTGCGACGCGACCTGAAACTGATGACGCAGCGCGCTCGCGATGCCGAAATGCGCCTCGACAAGGAAGAGCACAAGGCGCTGCGCCTCGAGGAGCGACTGATGCGCGAGCAGATGCTGAACGCCGACCGCGAGACGCTGCTGGAACGGCGCGGAAGCGAAAACAAGCGGCTGCGCGAAAAGCTGAAGCTTTCTACCCAGCAGGCCCGCCAGGCGGGCCGCGCCCTGCGCCTCGCCGGTCTCGGCGATCTCACGGCGGAGGAAACCGAACTGCTCGATGAACCCATGCCCCCCGAACTCGATCCCGCCGACGACCGCATCGCCATGCTGGCCGAAACCGTGCGCAGCCGTGGCGTAAGCGTCGCCGAGCGCCTGCTTCAGGCCAAGCCCGCCGAGGATGCCGAGATGCGCGAGGAAATCGCCGCCGTCGCCGCCCGGATGGTGGCGCTCACGGCTCTGAAGGAGGGCGAGGCTTCGCCGATCCCTTCCCTGCTCTCCGCCGCGCCGCCGAAAGCGCGCGCCAGCCGCCAAAGTCTGGCGGACCGCATTTCCGACGTCATGAACCTGCCTTCGTAGCAGACACTCAGATCCGCCCCATGGCCGAGGCGATCTGGTAAAGCGCGATGCCCGTCGCCGTACCGACGTTCAGGCTGTCGAGCCCCGGTGCCTGCGGCACGCGCACGCTGTCGAAACGCGCCAGAATCTCCGCCGGCAGGCCCTCGCCTTCGGTGCCCAGCACCAGCGCCGTGCGCGCGCCCGGCTTGGCCGCGCGAATATCGATCATTCCGGAAGGCGAAAGCGCCATGATGCCGAAGCCGGTGGCGGCGAGCGTCGCCAGAATGTCTTCCGCCCGGCCAGCGCGGCTATAGGGCACGGCCAGCACAGCGCCGACGGACACGCGCAGCGCCTTGCGATAGAGCGGATCGCAACAGGTCTCGTCGAGCAGCACGGCATCGGCGCCAAGCGCCGCGGCATTGCGGAAGATGGCGCCGATATTGTCGTGATTGGAAATGCCGCAGCAGACGACGGCAAGCGCTGCCTGCGGCAGGCCGGCGATCACCGCCTCCGCCCCCGCCTTCTCCACCCGCCGCCCAAGCGCGAGGACGCCGCGATGCATGTCGAAACCGACGATGCCGTTCATCACGGCCTGATCCGCCACATAGACCGGCACACCATCGGGAAGTCGCGCGAGGATGTCGCGCACGCCATCGACTCGGTTGGAGAGCAGCAGAACAGCCTCGACCGCAAACCGGACATGCGCGTGCGCCTCCGCCAGCACCCGCAGCACCACCGTGCCCTCGGCGATGAACCGATCCTGCCGCCCGGTCAGATCCCGCTCGCGGATATCGCGAAAGGCGGCAATGCGCGGATCGCCGGCCTCCTCGATGCGGATGGTCTCTCGCATCGGCGTCAGTTGCCGGCGATGTCGATATCGGCGACGATGCGCCCGACGGCGATGTCGAAGACCAGCGCCTTGCGCTTTCCGTCCGCCAGACGGCCGGTAAACAGGATCTGGGCGCCCGACAGGCTGGTATTATCGATGACGAAGCCCGCCGGCAGGTTGGCCATCGCCTTCAGCGGCTCGTCGGAGGGGATGGCAAGGCCGCCGGCCGTGACCGGGGCTGCGGCCGGCGCGGAGGAGCGTGTCAGCTTGTAGCCGATGGTCACCAGCACGGCCATCAGCAGCACGCCCATGATGCCGGCGGAAACGAGCTGAAGGCGCACCATCTTGCGGCGGACATTTTCCATCGCCGGATCGAGCGGCTTTTCTTCCTGTTCGTCTGGTTCGACATTTGACATGGGTCGAGTCTCGGTTCATGACGGCCGCAAGGAACAATGCCTTCCCCGACGCAGACGCCGAAACCGGGGAGAGGCCAGCAAGCCAGAGCACCGGTGGATGACACACGGGATGACGTGAATGAACGAACCCTTTAAACAAGGCGAAGCCAATAGAAAAGTCCTGGAAGCGGACGAAACCGCTGAAGGCCGCCTCGATGCCTGGCTGGCGACGATGCTGGAGGGCGAATTTTCGCGCAACCGCATCAAGTCGCTGATCGAGGAAGGCGCGGTCTCGATCAACGGCGTCGCCAAGATCGAGCCGAAACGCAAGGTCCGCCCCGGCGACCTCATTGTCATCGACCTGCCGGAACCGCTTGATCCCGAACCGCAGGGCGAGGACATTCCCCTCGACGTGCTCTACGAGGACGAGGATCTGATCGTCATCGCCAAGCCGGCCGGGCTCGTCGTGCATCCGGGCGCGGGCAACTGGACCGGAACCTTGGTGAATGCCCTGATCCACCATTGCGGCGACAGCCTCTCCGGCATCGGCGGCGTGCGCCGCCCCGGCATCGTCCACCGCCTCGACAAGGACACGACCGGCGTCATGGTCGTCGCCAAGAACGACGCCGCCCACCGCCATCTCGCCGACCAGTTCGCCGATCACGGCCGCACCGGCCCGCTGGAGCGCGCCTATCAGGCCGTCGTCTGGGGCCGGCCGCGCCAGTTGCACGGCACCATCGACGCGCCGCTCGGCCGCGGCGCCGACCGCACCAAGCGCGCCGTCAAGCGCGAGCAGAGCGAGGATGCGCGCGAGGCGATCACGCATTTCGAGGTGATCGAGCGGTTTCACGAGCGCCCGGATGCGACGTCGCTGGCCTCGCTGGTGGAATGCCGGCTGGAAACCGGCCGCACGCATCAGATCCGCGTGCATATGGCCCATATCGGCCATCCGCTGATCGGTGACGCCGATTACGGCGCCGCCTTCAAGACCAAGGCGAACCTGCTGCCGGATTCCGCCCGCGCTGTCGTTGCCCTGTTCGACCGGCAGGCGCTTCACGCCTTCCTGCTGCAGTTCGAGCATCCACGTACCGGCGAGGTCATGCATTTCGAGGCGCCGATGCCGGAAGACATGCAAAGATTAATCGACGCTCTCAAGGATTGATCCCGGAACATTCGGCGGCGGCAGAAGCGGCGCGCCGCCGGCCGCCGAAATCGGCCAGCACATGCAGGCAGACGGCGGCCATCACCAGTCCGCCGCCGATCAGCGTCATGCGGTCCAGCAACTCGCCGAACACCAGCCAGACCCAGAAGGGCGCCAGCGGCGCATCCAGCGCCCCGACCAGCGAGGTCTCGACCGGCGGCAGCAGCCGCGCGCCGATCAGCATCAGCGCCAGGCCGGCGGCAAAACCGAAAATGCCGAACAAGGCGACCACCCAGATTTCCTGCACCGGCCAGTTGATGGGTGTGGCGAAGGGAGCCGCAAGCAGCGAGCCGAGCAATGCCGAAAGGGTGGCGATCGCCAGCATCGGCATATCGGGATAGCGTCGGGCCAGCAGCGTGTTGACAACGATGCACAGCGTCATCATCAGCGCCAGCGCATCACCCAGAAGACCGCCGCCCTCACCCGTGCCGACCATCAGCCCGACGCCGGCCAGCGCCGCGAAGCTGGCGACGATGGCGCCGGCGCCCGGTTTTTCCCGCAGGAACAGAAAACCCAGAGCCGCCGCGATCAGCGGCGCGGTGGCGAAGATGATCGCCACATGTGCGACGCTGGTGCGATGCAGGGCGGCGATGAACAGGCTCATGCTGGCCGTGGTGACCACGACGATCGCCCAGCCCGGCAGGCCCAGCCGGCGAAAATCCAGCACCGTCCGGCGCGGCGAGCGCACCAGCATCAGCAGCGCCACCGCGCCGCCGCCCCAGACGCCGCGCCAGAACAGGATCGTTGCCGTATCCATGGTAATCAGCCGGGTCATCAGGCCGGCCGTGCTGAGCAGCACGGTGGAGACCGCCACCAGAACGAGGCCGAGGGTGTAGCTGGACAATTTCATGCGCGGACCGATACGAGAAAGCAGACAAAGCCCGTCATAGCAGATTGCTGCTGACAACGCGGTGTCAGCAGGGTTTAATCCCAGACGGAATTTGTAGGCCGGGAGGCGGCGATGGCGCGAACGGTGCGGATGTTCGAGATCGTGCAGATGCTGCGCGCCGCGCGCGCGCCGCTGACGGCGCAAAGCATGGCGACGCGGCTGGAAGTCACGCGTCGCACCATCTATCGCGATATTGCCGCACTTCAGGCATCCGGCGTCCCGGTCGAGGGTGAAGCCGGCATCGGCTATCTGCTGCGCGGCGCTCTCGATCTGCCGCCGATGCGCTTCACCGCCGACGAGATGGAGGCGATCGTCGTCGGCCTTTCGCTCGTCGGGCGCACCGGCGATGCGCTGCTGGCGGCGGCCGGCGAAAGCGCGCTCGCCAAGATCGCCGACGCCGCGCCACCGGGCGGTCCCTGCCTCGATCTCGGCGGCACGCTGGTTTCCGGCTGGCACGCGATCCCGCCGGGCGCCACCGAGGCCCGGCTCCTGCGCCGGGCGATCCGCGACGAACGCAAGGTGCGGCTTGCCTATCGCGACGCCGAGGACCGCGTCACGGAACGCATTGTCTGCCCGCTCGCCATGCTCTATTATGTCGATTGCCTGTTGCTGGCGGCTTACTGCGAATTGCGTGGCGACTTCCGGCATTTTCGCCATGATCGGATCGAGCGCTGCGAGCCGCTGGACATGTCGTTCGCGGCCCATGGGCACGCCTTGCGCCGCCGCTGGCGGGCGCAGAACCGGGAAAAGATTCCCGCCATGAGCGGCTGAGCGCCGCTTTCGCGGGCTTGCGAATAACGGCCTTGTGATGCGCCGTGAAACTTGAATCGCTTTTATGCCGTACTTATCTGTACATTGGAAAAGTGCGGGGTCGGATAGACCTGTGCTTGAAAAGGCCTGCTCGGAGAGGATGGATTTTCCGTCCGGAGGGGCCGAAGATCTCGAAAGGGGGGCGCAATCATGGCCCGCAATTCATTGCCGTCGATCACTGCCGGAGAAGGCGGCCTCAACCGCTATCTCGATGAAATTCGTAAATTTCCGATGCTTGAGCCGCAGGAAGAATACATGCTGGCCAAGCGTTACCAGGAGCATGGCGACCGCAACGCCGCCCATAAGCTCGTGACCAGCCACCTGCGCCTCGTGGCGAAGATTGCCATGGGGTATCGCGGCTATGGCCTGCCGATCGGCGAAGTCGTCTCCGAAGGCAATGTCGGCCTGATGCAGGCCGTCAAGAAGTTCGATCCCGAGCGCGGCTTCCGCCTGGCCACCTATGCCATGTGGTGGATCAAGGCGTCGATTCAAGAGTATATCCTGCGATCCTGGTCGCTGGTGAAGATGGGCACGACCGCCAACCAGAAGCGCCTGTTCTTCAACCTGCGCCGCCTCAAGGGCCGCATCCAGGCCATCGACGACGGCGACCTGAAGCCGGAGCACGTCACCGAGATCGCCAACAAGCTGAACGTCAGCGAGGAAGAGGTCGTCTCGATGAATCGCCGCCTCTCCGGCGACGCTTCGCTGAATGCGCCGATCAAGGCTTCGGAAGGTGATTCCGGCCAGTGGCAGGATTGGCTGGTCGACGACCACGACAGCCAGGAAGCCGTGCTGATCGAGCAGGACGAACTGGACACGCGTCGGCGGATGCTGGCCCGCGCCATGGGCGTGCTGAACGACCGCGAACGCCGCATCTTCGAGGCCCGTCGCCTCGCGGAAGACCCGGTGACGCTGGAGGAACTCTCCTCCGAGTTCGACATCAGCCGCGAACGCGTGCGCCAGATCGAGGTCCGCGCCTTCGAAAAGGTCCAGGAGGCCGTGCGCAAGGATGCGCTCGAACGCGCCAATGCGCTGCGCGTGGTGGACGCGACCGCGTAAGGGCTTAGCCGGCATCCATGCCGGCGGCACTCTATTCAAAAAACCCTCGCGGAGCCGGCTTCGCGAGGGTTTTTATCTTATACGGTCAGTGTCAGATCCTTCTCGAAATAGACACGACCGAACCCGTCTTCCACGCGCCGGTCGATCTCGACATAGCCAAGCCGGGGATAGATCGAGAGATTGTCCACCATCTTTTCATTTGTATAGAGACGCACTGCGCCAAAGCCCCGGGCGCGGGCCGTATCCTCGCAGAAAAGGATCAGGGATTTGCCGATCCCCTGCCCGGCCGCCGCCGGCAGCACCGCGACATTTTCGAGAAGGACATGATCGTCCTCGGGAAAGAAGGCGATGAAGCCCTGCAGCCTGTCTTCGGCATCCACCGCCACATGGATGTCTCCAGCGGCGATCTGGGCGGCATAATCGGCGGTCATCGGCGCCGGCTTGCGGCCGATGGCAGCGACATAGCGGGCATAGGCGCATTCGGCGCAGGCCCGGATCGCCGCTTCATCCCTCTTGACGGCGATCCGTATCATGCCGGCGCCTCCGGTTACTGGTCGGCGCTGACGGGACCGAGCGCGTTCCAGGCCTGAATGGCCTTGTTGAACGCGTCCGTGCCGGCCTGGCCTTTTTCCAGGGTCAGCAACGCCCGGCGGCCGTTGCGGTAGGTCACCGGCATGTCGATCCAGTTGCGGGTGCGCAGCAGTTCGAGATTGGTGGCGCGCGCCTCCGGGAAATCGTTGAGGGCGATCATGTGGAAATCGTCGGTGATCTTGGCCGGCACGGCGATCAGCGGATTGCCGCGATCCTGCTCGGTCGTCTTCATGGCGATGCGCTGGACGCTGTCGATGGCGCCGCCCTCGAAATTCGGGGGCAGCGAGAAGACGATCTCCACCAGATGGCTCGCCGGCAGCGACGGATCGGCATTGCGCTTGAAGGTCATCAGCGCCGAAAGGCCGCGCTCCGGCACATTGATCTGCGCCTGCACGGTCGGCTCCGGCTTGCCGTTCTCGCCGGCTTCCTCCTGCAGCGACCAGGTGACGCTGCCGCTGATCGCGGTCGGGACCGACTGGCCGAGACGTTCTTCATAGAGGAACATCTTGCCGCCCTGGCCGGGAACGGCAGGCGGCGTCTGCTGGGCGGGCTGCGTCTGCGGCGCCGTCGGCGTTTGCGTCTGGGCGGTCGGCGTGCCGGCGGTTGCCGGCGGCGGCACATTGGCGGCGACGTTCTGCTCGGCGACCGACTTGCCTTCGGTCGCGGACGGCTGGCCGGCGACCTGCGCCGGGCCGGAATCCTTCTCGCTGCCATCCGCCAGCAGGCGCTGCGTGAATTTGGTGATCTCCGGCTGGGTATTGCCGGCGGAGGCGACTTCCGTGCCGTTCGAGGCACCGGCATTGACGGCAGTGCCGTTGGCCGGCGCGGTGGTCGACGATGCAGTGCCATTGTTGGCAGCCGGCGTCGTCGCCGGCTTCTGCGCGGTTTCCGGCAGCGCCGGACCGGTCTTGACCATGCTCTTGGCCAGTTCGACGATGCGATCGCGATAGAGCCACCCGCCGTAACCGGCGCCACCGAGAAGGGCAACGAGCAGCACGCCGGTGAAAATGCCCTTGTAATTGCGGCGCTTCGGTTCGGCCCGGTAGGAGATCGGCGCAACGGTCGGCGCGCCGACGGCGGCATCGCCAAGCCCGCCAGCATCGGCCGTGCGCGCATGGCTGCGGCCGGTTGGCGACATCAGGTCGTCGAATTCGCTCCAGCCGTCATCCAGCGTCGAGGCCGGCTTTGGCGCGCCGGTCGCTGCCGACTTGGCGGCCGGACTGTCGGGCGCAGCGACTTGCGGTGTTGCGGCCTGCGGCGCGTCAAAGGCGCTCTCATCCCAATCCAGCAGGTCGAGCGCCTGCGGCATCGCCGGTTGCTGCGCCGCCGGCTCAGGGGCCGCAGGCGAGGTTTCGTCCTTGCCGGGAGCCGATTCAGGTTCCGGCTGCGGCGCCGGCTCCGACGGGCTGTCGACGCTGGGGGCAGCGGTCAGCACTTCCGGCTCGAAATGGCCGGAGACGCTGAAATCCCGGCCGGCATGCAGCAGTGGCTCGTGATCGGTCAGCCCGTCGAGAAGCGGATCGGCGAGATAAGGGCGCGGCGCGGTGTCGATCTCGGCCTCGGCGACCGCCGCCGCTTCGGGTTCCGGCTCGACGGGCTGCGGGGCGTCGATGGCCAGCGGCTCCGGCTCGTCCTGCCAGGCCTCGTCGGCGACCGGGGCAGACGGCGTGGCGGCGGCCTCATGGGCAATTTCCCAGGGCTCACGCTGCGGCTCGGCGGCGGCAGGCTCGATCGTTTCCTCGTGCGCCTCGGCATAGACGGTCTCTTCCCGAACCGGTTCGGGCGCGGACACCTCTTCCGGCAGCGGCTCCTGCCACAGGCCGATCTGACGGTCGTCGGGCACCATGCCGGTCGAGGATTGCTCCTCGGCCGGCTCCTGCGGCTGCTCGACGGGTTCGTCCCAGGGCTCGCGGGCTTCTTCGGCCGGTGCAGCCTGTTCCGGCTCTTGCGCATGAACGGGCGGCTCGGGCTGTGGCATGGGCTCGACCGCGACATAGGTCTCGTCCTCGTCCTCCAGAGCCTCGGGCTCGTCGGAGGGCGTTTCCTCGTCCTGCTGTTCGGCCTCGTCCGCCTCGGAAGACGTCTCCTCCCAGGCCGCCGCATCGTCCTGATCGGAAAGGTCTTCCTCGTCCTCGCCGGATGCGGGCAAGGCCTCGGCATGTTCATTCTCGACCTCGGTGATCGCCAGCTCGAGCTTGTCGAGCTGGCGGCGCAACATGTCTTCCGGCGGGCGCGGCTTCATGCTTTCGAGCTGGCGCTGGACGGCTCCGCGCGCCTTTTCGTAAACCTTCACCCGCATCTCTGGAGTATTTTCGGCCAGCCCATCCACGGCGCGCCGAATGACTGCTGCAAAATCTGCCATCAGGTCTTTCTCATGAGTATCGGCGTGCCGCCGACCAAGTTATTCTGACTCGAAGCGCCGCGAGATTATCCCTCAAACGGGTCGGTCACAAGTATCGTGTCCTCGCGCTCGGGGCTGGTCGACAAGAGCGCCACCGGCGCGCCGATCAGTTCCTCGACCTGGCGGACATATTTGATTGCCTGTGCCGGAAGATCGGCCCATTTGCGGGCGCCGACCGTCGATTCCTTCCAGCCTTCGAGCGTGATGTAGATCGGCTCGACGCGGGCCTGCGCGCCCTGGCTCGCCGGCAGGTAGTCGATTTCCTTGCCGTCGAGCCTGTAGCCGACGCAGATTTTCAGTTCGTCCAGCCCGTCGAGGACATCGAGCTTGGTCAGCGCGATGCCGGTGATGCCCGAGGTCTTGACCGTCTGGCGCACCAGCACGGCATCGAACCAGCCGCAACGGCGCGGACGGCCGGTGTTGACGCCGACCTCGCGCCCGACCGTCGAGAGATGCTTGCCGATCTCGTCGTCGAGTTCGCAGGGGAACGGCCCCTCGCCGACGCGGGTGGTATAGGCCTTGGTGATGCCGAGCACGTAGGAAATCGCCGTCGGACCGAGGCCCGAGCCGGCCGAAGCCTGACCGGCGACAGTGTTCGACGAGGTGACGAAAGGATAGGTGCCGTGGTCGTTGTCAAGCAACGCCCCTTGCGCGCCTTCGAACAGGATGCGCGCGCCCGCCTTGCGCTGCTCGGCCAGCAGGTCCCAGACACGGTCGATATACGGAAGGATGTGCGCGGCGACCGAGGTCAGCTCTTCCTCGATCGATTCGACCGAGATTTCGGGCAGGCCCATGCCGCGACGCAGGGCATTGTGATGGGTCAGCAGACGCTCGATCTTCGGGCGCAGGGTTTCCGGCTCGGTCAGGTCGATGACGCGGATGGCGCGGCGGCCGACCTTGTCCTCATAGGCCGGGCCGATGCCGCGGCGCGTGGTGCCGATCTTGGTGCCGTTGCTGGAGGCGGCGTCTTCGCGCAAGCCGTCGAGATCGCGGTGCAGCGACAGGATGAGCGGCGCGTTGTCGGCGATGCGCAGCACCTCCGGCGTCACCGCCACGCCCTGCGCGCGCAGCTTCTCGACCTCGGTGACGAAGTGATGGGGATCGACGACGACGCCGTTGCCGATCACCGAAAGCTTGCCGCGCACCAGGCCGGAGGGCAGCAGCGCCAGCTTGTAGCTGGTGCCGTCGATGACGAGGGTATGGCCCGCATTGTGGCCGCCCTGGTAGCGCACGATCACCTCGGCGCGTTCCGAAAGCCAGTCGACAATCTTGCCCTTGCCTTCGTCTCCCCACTGCGAACCGACAACCACGACACTCGTCATTTACCAATTTCCTGTTGCTGGAGCGCCTCTGCGCCATCTCAAACCCGCGCATCTATACTGGTTTGCGGGACGGAAAGCGACCCTATTTGAATGCGACATTTGGCTTTTTGCGTGACAAAACCGATTGCGCCGCTCTATTTCTGCGCACGCCCCGATACGTCCCCGCTGCAGGAAGTCGCCCCTTGTCCGCCCGCTCCTATGTTTACCTTATCATCGCGACTTTGTGCTGGGGCGCCAATGCCGTGGCCGGCAAAATCGCCATAGGCCACGTCAGCCCGATGATGCTGACCTTCTGGCGCTGGACGCTGGCCTTCGTGATCGCCGTCATCATCTGGTTGCCGCAACTGAAGGAAGATTGGCCGGCCATGAAGCGGCAGTGGGCCTTGCTGATGCTGCTCGGCGTCATCGGCTATACCGGCTTCAACGCCTTTCTCTACAGCGCCGTGCTCTATACCTCCGCGACCAATGTCGCCATCGAGCAGGCGGGCATTCCCGCTCTGATCTTCCTCGGTAATTTCCTGCTGTTTCGCACCCGTGTGTCGCTGGCGCAGATCGCCGGCTTTGCCATGGCGCTGCTCGGCGTGGCGCTGACCGCCACCCATGGCGACCTGCCGCGCATCCTCAGCCTGGAGCTGAATCGCGGCGATGCGCTGATGCTGCTCGCCATCGTCGCCTATGCCGCCTACACGATCCTGCTGCGCTGGCGCCCGGCGGTGCATTGGAAAAGCGTCATGACGCTTTCGGCTTTCGGCGCCATGCTGGCCGCGCTGCCGCTGGTCGGCTGGGAAATCGCCGCCGGCGCGGTGACCTGGCCGGATGCCGAAGGTTGGGCGATCGCGCTGTGGACCAGCATCTTCGCCTCGCTGATCGCCCAAGTGCTGTTCATCCTCGGCGTCGAAGGCATCGGCGCCAATCGCGCCGGGCTGTTCATCAATCTCGTGCCGGTCTTCGGCACGCTGATCTCGCTGATGGTCGGCGAACCGCTGCAACTCTTCCATGTCATCGCGCTGGCGCTGGCGCTCGGCGGCATTGCGATTGCCGAACGCGGGCGGCCACGCTGAACCTGAGATAAACGAAAAAAGGGCACGGTCTTGCGCTCGCCCAAGGGACAAAGGGCGTCGCAGACCGTGCCAGGCTTCAGGCAGTCACTTCAGCAGACCAGCCGCCGAATTCGAGAGGATGAAGAACCATGCGCCGCGGGGCGCTTCGTTCTCCCGTGAAAGAGACAATAGCGCCGGGGCTTTGCAACGCGTTTAAGTAAATCGCTACAATTTTATCGAAGCTGCGTTTTGTACCGTTCCGTGACAGGCGACGCGGCTCATTCCGCCCTGGAAAGCAGGATCTTGTCGATGCGGCGGCCGTCGAGGTCGATGACCTCGAAACGCCAACCGTTCTTGGTGAAATGTTCGCCCAGTTCCGGCAGACGGCGCAATTCGGCCAGCACCAGGCCGGCGACGGTTTCGAATTCCGGGTCTTCGCCGGGATTGAAGCCCATCTGGTCGGCGAATTCGTCGATCGGCATCCAGCCGGCCACCAGATAGGAGCCGTCCTCGCGCGCCACCATCGCCGGCTCCTCGGCTTCGCTTTCCTGGAAGACGCCGGTGATCGCCTCCAGCACGTCGCCCGAGGTGATGATGCCTTCGAAATGACCATATTCGTCATAGACCAGCACCAGATGCACGGTCGATTTTCGCAACGCCTGGATGACGTCGATGGCGCTGGTCAGATCCGAGACGACAGGCACCTCGCGCATCACGGCGCGTACGTCGCGCTCGTTGCGCAGGAAGAAGGCGTCATAGGCGTCCTTGACGAAGATGACACCGAGAATCTCGTCGGAACTGCCGTTGCGCACCGGCAGGCGCGAGCGGTTGGTGGAGCGAAGCTGAGCGCGAATCTCCTCGAAATCGTCCTCGATGTCGATCACCTCGACCTCGCGGCGCGGCGTCATCAGCGCCCGAGCCGTGCGGTCGGCCAGGCGCATGACGCCGGAGATCATCGCCGATTCCTCGGTTTCGATGACGCCGGCGCTATGGGCTTCGGCCAGCACGGTCTTGATTTCCTCGTCAGTGACCTTGTCGCTGGAAGCGCCGCTCTGGCCGAGCAGCAACAGCACCAGCCGGCCGGAGCGATCCAGCAGCCAGACGAGCGGCGCGCCGAATTTCGACATCAGGCTCATGGTCGGAGAGACGCGGGCGGCAATCGCTTCCGGGTCGCGCAACGCGATCTGCTTCGGCACGAGTTCGCCGACGATCAACGACAGATAGGTGATGACGACGACGACCGTGCCGACGCCCAGCGCATCCGACAGGCTGGGGCTGACGCCCTGCGCCAGCAGCCATTGCGAAAAGCGCGAGCCGAGCGTGGCGCCTGAAAAGGCGCCGGAGAGAATGCCGACCAGCGTGATGCCGATCTGAACCGTCGACAGGAAGCGGCCGGGATCCTCCGCCAGCCGGATGGCGATCGCCGCACCGCGATTGCCCTGATCGGCGAGAACCTTCAATCGTGCCGTTCGGGAGGAGACCACCGCCAGCTCGGACATAGCCAGCACACCGTTGAGAACGGTGAGGAAGATGACGATCAGAATCTCGGTAAGCAAAAGGCACTCTTTGAATTGTTGACGGACATGCGCGCAGGCGACATGAACCACACATAACACAGTCTTGCCAAGACGTGTGAAAAACTACGGCGACGAATTTACCGTTCGAACCTACGACGCCTCATCCAGCGAACCGATGGCGCCCCGCGAAAACAGAACTTCCGGCTGACCGCCATCGCCATGCATGCGCCAGGCGGCGGCGCCCGCATAGGTTTCGGCCAGCACCATCGCGGCGCGGATCGCGTGGTCGCGATTTTCCGCCCGGCGCGGTGCAAACATCTGCAACACCTCCCCCGCATCCGTGATTTCGAACGCCACATAACGGAAGGTTTCGATTTCGCCCGGCACCCGCATTCCTCGACCGTTTCGCCCCTGTCGCTTCCGGCCACCCGCAGCCACCGACGACCAGGAGCTTTTCGCAGGAGTTTGGGCAAACAAAGGCGAAAATCCGGCGCATTCACGGAAATTTTCTCTGCCGAAACAAGAGCATCCCGGCGGTCTGGCAACGATTGCGCCCGGTATGCAGGCACATCCCGGGCAGCAAGACGCCAGAGATTTACAGGTGATTTCCTCCAATTGCCGGCATTTAAGGAAAACTTTACAGATTAGCCATGTTCGCCAGTCGATGCGGAGACAGGCGAAGAGGGCCGCGGTTCACGAGGAACCGCGGCCCGTTTTTCAGGTCGCCCCTTTTTTGCGGCTCTCGGCACGCCACGTGCAATTGACAAATGCGCCCGCCAATGCTCGACCCGTAGCGCCGACGAAAATTCGATCCTGCGCGAAGGGAGCTGCTGCCATGAACGACATTCCGGTGCTGCCGATAGGCTTTTCCGCCGTTCCCGCCGGCAAGGTGGCGACCGTCGTCACCTGCCTCGAAATGCATGCCCGTCCCGCGCCACGCGACCTTCGTGCCGGCTCGCTGCGGCTGGAGCGCTGGAAGCCGTCGATCGAGGCCTACCGAGCGCTGTTTCGCCGCATCGGCGCGGAATGGATGTGGGTGTCGCGGCTGGTGATGCCGGATGCCGAGCTGGAAGCGATCCTCAACGACGGGAAGGTCGAGATCTTCATGTTGATAGACGGCGAGCGCCAGGCCGGGCTGCTGGAACTGGATTTCCGGCAGGAGGGGGATTGCGAACTGGCCTTCTTCGGCCTGGTGGCGGATGCGATTGGCCAGGGCGCCGGCCGTTTCCTGATGGAACAGGCGATCACAAAAGCCTGGACCGCGCCGATCCGGCGCTTCTGGGTCCATACCTGCCATCTCGACCATCCCGCTGCGCTCTCTTTCTACCGCCGCTCCGGCTTCGTTCCCTATGCCACGCTGGTGGAGGTGATGGACGATCCGCGCCTGAGCGGGGTCATTGCCCGCGAGGCTGCTCCGCATGTGCCGCTGATCGATCCTTGAGAGGCTGGCCGCCGGGTCATCCGCAGCGCGGATGTGTCCGCGAGGCCGCCCCGCGAAATCGCCATCGGGCCCGATCAGTCGGCACGTCCGACGCTGGTATAGCTGAAACCGTGGCGGGCGACCTCTTCCGGCCGGTAGATATTGCGCAGGTCGATGAGGATCGGCGCCTTCATCACCGTCTTCAGCCGCGTAAAATCCAGCGCCCGGAACTGGTTCCATTCGGTAACGATCACCACCGCATCCGCGCCTTCGCTGGCGTGATAGGCATTGTCGGCGTAATCGACGCCCTCGATCAGCTTGCGGGCATTGTCGATGCCCTCGGGGTCGTAGGCGACGATCGCCGCGCCGGCATCCTGCAGCGCCTGGATGATGGCGATCGCCGGGCTGTCGCGCATGTCGTCGGTGTTCGGCTTGAAAGTGAGGCCGAGCACGGCGATGCGCTTGCCGCGCACGTCGCCGCCGACCGCATGGATGATCTTGCGGCCCATGGCGCGCTTGCGGTTGTCGTTGACGGCGACGGTGGTCTCGATCAGCCGCACCGGCGAATCGTAGTCCTGCGCCGTCTTGACCAGCGCCAGCGTGTCCTTGGGAAAGCAGGAGCCACCGTAGCCCGGCCCGGCATGGAGAAATTTCGGGCCGATGCGCCCATCGAGCCCGATGCCGCGCGCCACTTCCTGCACATTGGCACCGACCTTTTCGCAGAGATCGGCCATCTCGTTGATGAAAGTGATCTTCAGCGCCAGAAAGGCATTGCTGGCATATTTGATCAGTTCCGAGGTGCGGCGCGTGGTGAACAGCAGCGGCGCCTGGTTGAGGTAGAGCGGCCGGTAGGCTTCGGTCATCACCGCCCGCGCCCGCTCGTCGTCCAGACCGACGACGATGCGGTCCGGCCGCTTGAAATCGTCGATCGCAGCGCCCTCGCGCAGGAATTCCGGGTTCGAGACCACGGCGATATCGGCTTCAGGGTTCGTTTCGCGCATGATGCGCTCGACCTCGTCGCCAGTGCCGACCGGCACGGTCGACTTGGTGACGACGACGGTGAAGCCGCTGACATTCTCGGCGATTTCGCGGGCTGCGCCATAGACATAGCTCAGATCCGCATGGCCGTCGCCCCGCCGCGAGGGCGTACCCACCGCGATGAACACCACATCGGCCTCGCGCACGCAGGTGGCGATATCGGTGGAGAAAGCAAGCCGCCCGGCCGCGACATTGGCCGCCACCAGCCCATCGAGGCCGGGTTCGAAGATCGGAATCCGGCCGGCCTTCAACGCCTCGATCTTGCCCGCATCCTTGTCGACGCAGGTGACATCATGGCCGAAATCCGCAAAACAGGCGCCGGAAACCAGGCCGACATAGCCAGAGCCGATCATCGTAATCTTCATCGCAGTCGATACCTTCCAGAGCATTTCCAAGGAAAAGGGCGCAACAGTTTTCCATGCGGAAATGCGATAAAGCATAGGGTCATCCCCATATAGGCTTTCGATTGCGAAATCACGACTGTTGTCGACGACGCTTGCCGCACGGACAAAAGCGCGCATTGTCATGCCGGCCGGCATCGGGCATAGGGGATGTTCACGGCGGGCGGGGCATTCATGCGTTATCTGATCACGGGCACGGCAGGCTTCATCGGTTTCCACCTGGCGAAACGCCTGCTGGACGAGGGCCATTTCGTCGTCGGTTTCGACGGCATGACCAACTATTACGATCCGGCGCTGAAGGAAGAACGCCACGCGCGCCTCGCGCGCTCCAACGGTTTTCGCCCGGTCATCGGCATGCTGGAGGATGCCGGCGCATTGGAACGGGCAGCCGAACTTGCCGAGCCAGACATCATCATCCACCTAGCAGCGCAGGCCGGCGTCCGCTACAGCCTCGAAAATCCGAGGGCCTATGTGGAGTCCAACCTCATCGGCTCCTGGAACATGCTGGAACTGGCGAAGGCGATCGCCCCGCGCCACCTGCTGCTCGCCTCGACCTCGTCGATCTACGGCGCCAACGAGAAGATCCCCTTTGCCGAAAGCGACCGCGCCGACGAGCCGATGACGCTTTATGCGGCCTCGAAGAAATCCATGGAACTGATGGCGCACAGCTATGCGCATCTCTACAAGGTGCCCACGACCGCCTTCCGCTTCTTCACCGTCTACGGCCCCTGGGGACGGCCGGACATGGCGCTGTTCAAGTTCGTCGACGCCATTCTCAACGGACGGCCGATCGACATCTATGGCGAAGGCCGCATGAGCCGCGACTTCACCTATATCGACGATCTCGTGGAAGGCATCCTGCGCCTTGCCGACATCATTCCGAGCGAGGAAACCCGCGTCACCGCCCCCGGCGTCACCGACACGCTTTCCCCACAGGCGCCCTTCCGCATCGTCAACATCGGCGGCGGCCAGCCGGTCGAACTGATGCGCTTCGTCGAAACCGTCGAAGCGGCGCTTGGCCGCCCGGCGCTGCGCAACATGCTGCCTATGCAACAGGGCGACGTCCCCCGCACCTATGCCTCTCCCGACCTCCTGCATGCCCTCACCGGTTTTCACCCGCAGATCGGCCTCGAAGAGGGCGTGGCGAAATTCATCGACTGGTATCGGGAGTTTTACGGGCGGTAAGAGCGCCGTCGCGGCAAGGCTCATACCTTACCAACCCGATGCCGAATTCATGCCCAGAAAAATTGCACGCCGCTGCGACGGAACGCAGCGCGATCCGCCGTCAATCGCGCCGGACGATCGGCCTGGCCGGGTTTCCGGCAACCGTCGTGCCCGCCGCGACATCGCGGGTCACCAGCGAGCCGGCCCCGACGATAGCGCCATCGCCGATGGTGATGCCGCCGAGCAGGATCGCCCCGCCGCCGATCCAGACATCCTGGCCGAGCGTGACCGGTCGCGCCCGTTCCATCCCACGGCTGCGCAACAGCGGATCGCGATGATGATCGGCACAATAGATCTGTACGGCCGGCCCCAGCATCGAACGATCCCCGATCGTCACCCGCGCATTGTCGAGAACCACGCAGCCGGCATTCAGATAGACGCTTTCCCCGAGGAACAGATTGAACCCATAGGCGCAGTGAAACGGAGCCTCCAGATAAGCCCCTTCGCCCACACCTCCCAAAAGCGACCGAAGCCCTGCCGCCATCGCTCCTCGCTCCCCCGGCGGCATCGTGTTCTGCACATGGCAAGCGACCCGCGCCGCATCGCGCAACGCGTCGAGTTCCGGATCGAGGCAGCAATACCACTCCCCCGCCGCCATCTTTTCACGCTCACCCGGCATCACTCTCGCCCTCGCCGCATCCATCGGGAACTGTCATCCAGGCGCACAGCTTCGCCGATCAGACGAGGATCATCAAATGAAATAGAAGGGATACGACCCGGCTCGACCATCCGACGCATGGCGACTTTAAAGACTTGGTAGCGGGAGAGGGACTTGAACCCCCGACACGCGGATTATGATTCCGCTGCTCTAACCACCTGAGCTACCCCGCCAACCTGTCGCTGCGAAGCCGTTGAAGGCGTCGCCGTGGTGCGATGAGCGGCTTATAAGGCGGCTTTCACATTGGTGTCAAGCATGGTTTTCCAGAAAAAATCATGGTTTTTTCCAGGCCTTGGGAACAGGCCCGGAGGAGCGGTCTCAGGCTGCGGCCGGTGTCGAGAGGATGGCCTGCAGCGATGCTTCGGCTTCCATCGAGCGTTCCGAGCGGTCGATGAACCCGCCGCCAAAGACGCGGGCGTCCGGTCCTTCAGCCGAATAGAGCACGCAGGCCTGGCCGGAGGCGACGCCGGCCTCACCGACCGTCAGGTCGACATAGACGCCGCGTTGATCGGCATGCAGGATTGCCGGCGCGGGCGGGCGCGTCGAGCGCACCTTGGCAAAGCAGGCGAAACCTTCGGCCGCATCGATCTCCAGCGCCTCGTCGCCCAGCCAGTTGACGTCGCGCAGGTAGACGCGATGGGTTTCCAGCGCCTCCTTCGGACCGACGATGACGCGGCGCGAGCGGGCGTCGAGATAGACGACATAGAGCGGCTCACCAGTGGCGATGCCGATGCCGCGCCGTTGGCCGATGGTGTAATGCAAAATGCCGTCATGGCGGCCGAGCACGCGGCCGTCGAGATGGACGATCTCGCCCGAGAGCGCCGCGTTCGGCTTCAGCTTGGCGACGATATCGGAATATTTGCCCTGCGGCACAAAACAGATGTCCTGGCTGTCGGCCTTTTTGGCGACGACCAGCCCCATCTCTTCGGCCAGTTCCCGCGTTTCGGCCTTGGAGAGATGTCCCAACGGAAAGCGCAGGTAATCGATCTGCTCCTGCGTGGTCGCGAACAGGAAATAGCTCTGGTCGCGATCACTATCGATCGGCCGGTGCAGGCTGCGCCGGCCCGGCGCATTCGCTGTCGGGTTGGGGCGCGAACGGATGTAATGGCCGGTCGCCAGCGCGTCAGCCCCAAGCTCCTTCGCCGTCGCCAGCAGATCGGCGAACTTGACGGTCTGGTTGCAGGCGACGCAGGGGATCGGGGTTTCGCCGGCAATATAGCTTTCGGCGAAAGGATTGATCACGGTTTCGCGGAAGCGCGCCTCGTAATCCAGCACGTAGTGGGGAATGCCGAGCGTTTCGCAGACGCGGCGGGCATCGTCGATATCCTGCCCCGCGCAGCAGGAGCCGGCGCGATGCACGGCCGCGCCGTGATCGTAGAGCTGCAGCGTGATGCCGAGAACGTCATAGCCCTCGCGCTTGAGAATACCGGCGACAACGGAACTGTCCACGCCGCCGGACATGGCGACGACGACGCGCGTATCCTCCGGCCTCTTGTCGAAATCGAGCGTATTCACGGGGCTTTCCGCCAATCCTTGTCTTCGTGGTCGGCAATGGGCCTTTTCCACGGGATGTCATGAGGAAATCATAACCGGCCCTCGGGCCGGAGGCAAATTGTCGCCCGGATATAGAAAGGAAGGGGCGACGGCGCAAGAGCAACCGGCTTTCAACGACAAAACCCGGCCGTCCTGACGGACGACCGGGCTTCGATGCAAAGGACTTCGACCGATCAATCGATGTTGAAGCTCAACAGCTTCGCCTGGCGGATCGCCGGATTGGCGCGCAGCTTTTCCAGCACCTCCTCGGAGACCGGACCGTCGACATAAAGAAGCGCGATGGCGTCGCCGCCTTCCTTTTCGCGGCCGAGCTGGAAGTTGGCGATGTTGACCTTGGCTTCGCCGAGCGTGGTGCCCATGAAGCCGATCATACCGGGCACGTCGGTATTGGTGATGTAGATCATGTGCGGACCGACATCGGCATCCATGTTGATGCCCTTGATCTGGATGAAGCGCGGCTTGCCATCAGAGAACACGGTGCCGGCAACCGAACGGGTCTGGTTGGCGGTCTTCACCGTCAACTTGATGTAGCCGTCATAGACGCCGGTCTTGTCGCGCTTGACCTCGGAAAGGATGACCCCCTTTTCCTTGATCATCACCGGGGCCGAAACCATGTTGACGTCCGCCACCTGCGGGCGGATGAGGCCGGCGAGCAGCGCCGACGTCAGCGCCTTGGTGTTCATGCCGGCGGTGGCGCCGTCATAGAGGATCTCGATTTCCTTGATCGCGCTTTCCGTCACCTGGCCGACGAAGGCGCCGAGCACGTCCGCAAGCCTGATGAACGGCTTCAGGCGCGGCGCTTCGTCCGCAGTGATCGAGGGCATGTTGATGGCGTTGGAAACCGCGCCCTTCATCAGGTAATCCGACATCTGCTCGGCGACCTGAAGCGCGACGTTTTCCTGGGCTTCCGTGGTGGAGGCGCCGAGATGCGGCGTGCAGACGACGTTGGCCAAGCCGAAAAGCGGGCTTTCGGTGGCAGGCTCGACCTCGAAGACGTCGAAACCGGCGCCGGCGACATGACCGGACTTGATGGCATCGGCCAGAGCCGCCTCATCGACGAGACCGCCGCGGGCGCAATTGACGATGCGCACGCCGGGCTTGGTCTTGGCCAGCGCCTCGCGGGAGAGAATGCCGCGCGTCTTGTCGGTCATCGGCACATGCAGGGTGATGAAATCGGCCTGGGCGAGCAGCTCGTCCAGTTCCACCTTGGTGACGCCCATTTCCTCGGCGCGCTCGGCCGAAAGGAAGGGGTCATAGGCCAGAACGTTCATGCGCAACCCGATGGCGCGCGAGCAGACGATGGAGCCGATATTGCCGGCGCCGATGACGCCGAGCGTCTTGCCGGTGATTTCGACACCCATGAACTTCGACTTTTCCCACTTGCCGGCCTGCGTCGAGGTATCGGCGGCCGGAAGCTGGCGAGCGACGGCGAACATCAGCGCGATGGCGTGTTCGGCGGTCGTGATCGAATTGCCGAAGGGCGTGTTCATGACGATGATACCGCGGCGCGAGGCGGCGGGGATATCGACATTGTCGACGCCGATGCCGGCGCGGCCGATGACCTTGAGATTGGTCGCCGCCGCAATCAGTTTCTCGGTCGCCTTGGTGGCGGAGCGGATGGCGAGACCATCGTAATTGCCGATGATTTCGGCGAGCTTGTCCTTGTCCTTGCCGAGCTTCGGCTGGAAATCGACTTCGACGCCGCGATCGCGGAAAATCTGGACGGCGGTTTCCGACAGTTCGTCGGACACGAGTACGCGCGGTGCCATGACGGCCTCCTCAAGAATTCTATCGATTGGAAAAGAAGATCAAAGGCTTCGCCCTATCAGGGCGAAGCAGGAGAGGCTCAGGCCGCAGCCTTGCCCAAGGTCGCCTTCTGGGTCTCGAAGGCCCAGGTCAGCCAGGGCATCAGCGCCTGCATGTCCGATGTCTCGATCGTGGCGCCGGCCCAGATGCGCAGACCCGAGGGAGCGTCGCGATAGGCGCCGATATCGAAGGCCACGCCTTCCTTTTCGAGAAGGGCGACGACGCCCTTGGCGAAATCGGCCTGGCCGGCGGCGTCGAGAGCGGTGACGTCCGTGTCGACGATCTTCAGGCAGACCGAGGTGTTGGACCGCGTCGCCGGATCGACGGCCAGATTGGCGATCCAGTCATTGGCTTCGACGAAATCGA
Source organism: Rhizobium sp. YJ-22 (assembly GCF_029601685.1). Lineage (NCBI taxonomy): Bacteria > Pseudomonadati > Pseudomonadota > Alphaproteobacteria > Hyphomicrobiales > Rhizobiaceae > Rhizobium > Rhizobium sp. YJ-22. The sequence goes on from NZ_JARRIR010000002.1 coordinate 673,239, forward strand.
AGATGACCTTGGCATTGGCATCGGCACGGGAGAACAGGGCCTTGAGGCCGCCAATCGACTTCGCCCATTGCAGCGCATCGATATAGTCCTCGACGCAGAGCATGGAGGGCGTGTTGATGGTTTCGCCGGCAAAAATGCCTTCGATCAGCTTGCCGCCCTTGGTCAGGCGGAAGATCTTCGGCAGCGGCCAGGCCGGCTCGTAGGATTGCAGGCGCTCGACGGCGCGGGGGCTGAGGATGAGAATGCCATGCGCGCCCTCGCCGCCCAGAACCTTCTGCCAGGAGAAGGTGACGACATCGAGCTTGGCAAAGTCCATGTCCTGGGCAAAAGCGGCCGAGGTGGCGTCGCAGATCGTCAGGCCCTGGCGTTCCGCGGGAATGAAATCGCCGTTCGGCACACGCACGCCGGAGGTGGTGCCGTTCCAGGTGAAGACCACGTCGCGGTCGAAATCGATCTTGGCAAGGTCCGGAAGCTGGCCGTAGTCGGCGGAGAGCTTGCGAACATCGGGAAGTTTCAATTCCTTGACGACATCGGAAACCCAGCCGGAGCCGAAGCTTTCCCAGGCGACCATGTCGACGCCGCGCTGGCCCAGCAACGACCAAAGCGCCATTTCGACGGCGCCGGTGTCGGAAGCCGGCACGATGCCGATGCGATAATCGGCAGGCACGTTCAGAACCTCACGGGTGAGGTCGATCGCCAGCTTGAGCTTGGTCTTGCCGATTTTTGCGCGGTGGGAGCGGCCCAGTGCTGCATCTTGCAGGGCTTCGAGCGACCAACCGGGACGCTTCGAGCAGGGGCCAGAAGAAAAATGGGTATTGCCCGGACGGATGTCCGGCTTCACTGTCGTCGTCATGATCTATCCTTCCAGATAGTAGCTCCTCGTTAGGGAGGAGTGTCCTGACGCCGTTGCTATAGAAAATGGCGCAGAGGCGCAAGTGAAATTCGCAGCGCCTGCGAAAATTTCGCAAGAGGCCCGGCACCGGCAGGAAAGCTCGGCATGCCCCGGAAAGGCCGCAGACGCGTCATGCTTGCGCCGCCTTGATCGCATCAAAAGGTGACAGGGATAATCGACTCTTTGGAGACAGGGATGCAGATCGCGCTGATTGCCATGACGATTCTCGGCTGCGACGACGCCGTCACGCAATGCCACTACATCGCCACCGCCCCGAAGCAATATGCGTCGGTGGAACTGTGCGACGCCGCCTCGCAAAAGGAGTTGTCGCGCGTCGGCAATGTCAATTATCCAAGCGTGGTCGCCGTTTGCGAGAAGCGCGAGGCGAAGGCGGCCCAAGAGACCGCAGCGGCAAAACCGGCCCCTGCGCCGCAGCCGCTGGCTGCAAACGCCCCGCAGCCAGTGGCGCAGGCGGAAGAGCCCGGGCTGATCGCCCATGCGATGACGCTGGTCTCCGGCGCCGGCAGCAGCGCCGCCTCGATAGGCGGCGCGGTGGTGCGCTGGCCGACGCATGTGGTGTCGAAAAGCTATTCCTGGTTGATCGAGCGCGTGACGCCGTAAGAAGCAACTCTTACCAGAGCGCGACGCGCACGCCGGCGCGGAATTCGTGACGGGCAAAGCCGTCATCCTCGCCACGGGCAGCGCCTGCCCGGAACATATCGCCGCCGGCCATGTCGGAGTAGCGGTAGCCCAGATCCAGTTTGACCCGGTCGGTCAGCGCATAGGAAACGCCGGCCATCAGCGCGTAGGTGAAGCGCCAGTCGGCATTGCCGTCGAAGGACTCGCCGCCGCAATTTACCGCGCCGCAGGTATAGGTCGCCTCGGCATCCGACCATTTCAGCCGCGTCGCACCCAGGCCGGCGCCGAGATAGGGCGTGAAGCCGGCAATGGTGGCCAGATCGACATAGCCATTGGCCATGACGCCGATGCCGCGATAATCTGCGCCATAGCTTGCCGAGCAGGCCACGCCGCAACTGCCCTCCGCGCCGAACCGGTCCTTGAACGTATCGACGGTGACATCGGCGCGCAGCACGTCGGTCACCTGGTAACCGATGCCGACTCCATAGGAGACGGGATGGGAGAAGCGTCCTTCGTCGAAGCCGCGATAAGTGCCGGCGCCATCGACGAGACCGGCATCCTCGTCGGCGGTCCAGCCGGCAAAGCCGAGATCGGCGCGCAGGTAAGGCCCGGTGCCGGCGCTGACCGTGCCGGCTTCGGCAAGGGTGATTTCCGGGGCTAGGTCCGCCGCCGATGCGCCATGGCAGAAGCCGACGGCACATGCCGCCGCCAGAGAAATCGTCGCCAACCGGACCATCGAAACACCCCGCACCGTTTCAGGAATGGCTTCAGTATCGGCGCAAATGGTTAACGATGCGTTAACCATATTTCTTAAGCCTATGGAAACCACGATCCCGACGCGAAACGGCCGCCCGGAGGAACCTCCGGACGGCCGTTTCGGACAGTCGAATGCGCAGGATTTACTTGTAGACCGGCGGCTGCATGGGGATTTCCGCCGGCGGCACATAGGCCTGCTGGTCGCAGCCGTTGAAGATATAGCGCATGCCGACGCGGCCTTCATGCGAGGAAATGCTCTTGTCGTAGCCCGGCCCGCCGCTCTCGGCATAACCGAACATGTTGCCGCCGTTGATGTGGCGGTAGCGATAACCGACATCGGCCTTCAGATTGCAGGTGACGTCGATGGAGGCGCCCGCCATCAGCGCATAGGTGAAGCGCCAGCCGCCCTTGCCGTCATGCGAGACGGAATCGTCGCAATTGGTGGGATCGCCGTCGGCGCAGGACGTGTTGTTGAGGTTGCTCCACTTGACATAGGTGCCGCCGATGCCGGCGCCGACATAAGGCGTGACCGAACCATAGGTGCCGATATCGACATAAGCGTTGGCCAGCAGGCTGTAGGCGGTCAGCGAGGCATAGTCGCGCGAGGTGCAGCGATCGAAGCAGGCGCCGAAATCGGCGCCGCCGCCGCTGGTCGAGCCTTCGAACTTCGACCGCGACAGGTAGTCGAAGGTCAGATCGGTGCGCAGGTAGGAATTGACCTGGTAACCGACACCGGCGCCGACCGTGAAGGCATTGCGCAGCTTGACGTGATCGAAATCACGCTCATAGCCGTTGCTGCCCTGGAAGAAGCGGGCGCCGCGAAGGCGGTTGAAGGAATAACCGGCATCGCCGCGCAGATACCAGCCCGATGTCGAGGCGACCTGGACCGGCTCCTCGATCGGCTGCATGGGAACGGGTTCCGGCTGGTACAGATCGGCTGAAAGCGCCGGGCTGCTGGCAAGAAGAGCGGCAAAAATGCCGATCAGGCTTTTCTTCATGGCTTCGACTCCAAGACGATGTGTGGATTGGCAAAGCCGCGGCCAGCCAACTGTCCCATTTGTCTTGGATAATGAAATGAAAAGGTTAAGACCCGATTAACTACGCTCGTTTACCGAGAATCTTCCCTGCCACCAGGCATGGCGGCGGCCTTATTCAATCATTCGAATGCTGGCCACGGCCGCGATGAAGTCGGCTTGTCGGTTCAAACCGGACTTGGTCAGAATGGATTTGACCTGGCTTCGAACCGTTTCGCGGCTGACGCCGATCTGTGCCGCGGCAGCATTCACATCGACACCGCCGGCCAGCAGTCTGGCGACCCGCGCTTCTGCCGGCGACAAGTCGAAAAGCCCCTGGATAGTTTCGGCCGTCGGCACGAGCGAACGGTCCACCGGCGTAATGATCACGAAGAAAACCGCGTGTGTGAAAATATCCCGGGCATTGCCGCGCACAGGTACGAGGTGAACGACAGCCGGCATTTGCGTTTCATGGGCCGGTAAGGGAAAGGACAGGCTGCGGTAATCCTTGCTGGCAATCCCCTCCTTCGAGCGCAGAAGAGCGGTCTTGAGCAGATCGTTGGCCGGCGCGTGACGAAAATACAGGCGATCGGAGGCTCCGATCTGCACTTGCGCAAAATTCTCCATCAATGCGTTACAAGCCATCAGCTTGCCGTCCATACCGAGAACCGCCGATGGCAAGCCGGTCATGGCAAGTGTTTCGACCGCAGCTCGAACCCTTTCGAATTCCAGGCGACTGGACATCATCGCCGCTCGCGCCAAATGTGGACGGATACCGTCCAGAAACGCAATGGCGGAGGCTTCGACGGGGCCTGTCACGCTCTTCTTTTCCAAAGCGAAAATGATCTTATCGCCGCTGGGCACATTGATGACCGTCGATGTGCCGAAACCGTAACCCAGGGGTCGAAAAACCTCCATGATGATGGGATGCCGTTGGCATTCCTCTTCGGTGAAATGTCTGGCCTCATCGACAAAACCGTCATGCTCGATATTGAGCAGATGTGCCGCCCGCGTATTCCGCGTCATCCAGCCCTCGGCCAGGATTTTCTGGGTGATGTCGTCAAGCGATCTCGATGCCAAGGCGCGGCTACCGCGCGCACTGGCATTGAAAAGCGCCGTGCCGTGAAAGCCATTCATCCGGGCCATGTCATCGAGAATGGAAAGCCAGTTTTCGGGAAAGAAAGCGGCTTCATAGATGGCATCGATGAGATCGGCAGCAGTCTCTGTACTCATTCCGGATCCGGAGATATTCCAATCACAGTGTCTTTACCACAAATTTGCCATATTCGGATAACTTCGCAAGCATCGACAACGACGATTTGCGGTTCGTCAGCGAAAGAATTCCTGCACCTTGTTAATTTGCTGCAGAGCCATTCCCTTATGCTGCCCCGCCCGCCGGTTTGGTCCTGTTTCGACTGCAACTGGCCGCCCGAGAGCATTTCCAGCCGAGGCGTGATCGCTTCGGCGTCGGACAATGCGGCAAAAGGAAAAAGTTAGAGCATTTCCGGGAAACCAGTGTTCACCGGAATGCTCTAGGGGCAGCCATCGAAAAGATCTACGCGATGAATTTCGCGATCAGGCTGCGGTGCGGACGTTGGCGATGATGCCGACGAGGTCGTTGACGATGCGTTCGATCTGGTTGCGATCGTCGCCCTCGGCCATGACGCGGATCAGCGGCTCGGTCCCGGATGGGCGGATCACCAGGCGGCCGTGGCGGGAAAGCTCCTGCTCGGCATCGGCGATCGCCTGGCGCACGATCGTATCCTCCAGCGGCTTGCCGCCGGAATAGCGCACGTTCTTGAGCAGTTGCGGAACCGGCTCGAAGCGGCGGCAGACCTCGCTGACCGTTTTTCCGGTGCGCTTGACGCAGGCGAGAATCTGCAAGGCGGCCACAAGGCCATCGCCGGTTGTGCCGAAATCGGACAGCACGATATGGCCGGACTGCTCGCCGCCGATATTGTAACCGTGCTGGCGCATATGCTCGACCACATAGCGGTCGCCGACCTTGGTGCGGGCGAGATTGAGGCCCTTGGATTGCAGGAAGCGCTCCAGCCCGAGATTGGACATGATGGTAGCGACGATGCCGTCGCCCTTCAGCGTCTCGTCCTCGGCCCAGCTTTCGGCGACGACGGCCATCAACTGGTCGCCGTCGATGATGTCGCCGTTCTCGTCGATAATGATGACGCGGTCGGCGTCGCCATCGAGCGCGATGCCGATATCGGCGCGCACCTCATCCACCTTTTTCTGCAAGGCGGCGGGATGGGTCGAGCCGCAATTCAGGTTGATGTTGGTGCCGTTGGGCTCATTGCCGATGGTCACGACGTCGGCGCCCAGCTCCCAGAGCACGGCAGGCGCCACCTTGTAGGCGGCGCCGTTGGCGCAATCGATGGCGACGCGCAGGCCCTGCAGCGTCACGTCGCGCGGCAGCGTGCGCTTGGCGAATTCGATATAGCGGTCATGCACGCCGTCGATGCGCTTGGCGCGGCCGATATTGTCGGCGGTGGCGAGTTGCGGCCCGAGATCCCTTTCCAGCAGATCCTCGATCTGCATTTCGAGATCGTCGGAAAGCTTGTAACCGTCAGGGCCGAACAGCTTGATGCCGTTGTCTTCGTAAGGATTGTGCGAGGCGGAGATCATCACGCCGATATCGGCGCGCAGCGAACGCGTCAGCATGGCGACGGCCGGCGTCGGGATCGGGCCGAGAACGAATGCATCGATACCGGCGGCGGTGAAGCCGGCGACCATGGCGTTCTCCAGCATATAGCCGGACAGGCGCGTATCCTTGCCGATGACGACGCGGTGGCGATGCGAGCCGCGGCGGAAAATCGTACCGACGGCGATGCCGACCCGCATGGCGAGATCAGGCGTCATCGGGAACGTGTTGGATTGTCCCCGGATGCCATCGGTCCCGAAATAACGTCTTTTCATGAAGGCCCCCGAAAAGGAGCAGCGCAACGGCGCCGCAAAAGGTCACAAATCCGGCGTCACGACGGTAAAAAGCCGGAGCATGGATGCGAAATCGAAAAAAGGGCGACGCAGTACCTGCGCCCCTCAGACATGCTCTCATGCCACAAAGCACCGGAGCCGGCACGTAAAATAACGTCAATCCCGCTTACATCCCGTTACCCAGGGAACAGCAGAGCAGAAAAAAAACGCCCGCCGGGAAGGCGGGCGTCCGGGAGAACCGGGGATCAACGTGGTTGCGGCTCGAAACCGCCTTCGGGCTCGTCTCCCTTGGCGACCGGGCCGTCCTTCTTGGCGCCGGTCTTCGGCACGGCTGAGCCACGGCTGGGCGGGGCGTCGTCGCCAAGATCGCGCGCCGGCTTTTCGCCGCGGATCAGCGCCTTGATCTCGTCGCCGGTCAGGGTTTCGTATTCGAGCAGGCCTTCGGCGATGGCAACGAACGCATCGTGGTCATCGGTGAGAATGCGGCGCGCCTCTGAATAGGCTTCGTCGATGAGACGGCGCACTTCGATGTCGATCTTCTGGGCCGTAGCTTCGGAGACGTTCTTCGACTGCGAAACCGAATGACCGAGGAAGACTTCCTGCTGGTTTTCACCATAGGCGACCTGGCCGAGTTCGTCGGAGAAGCCCCATTGCGTGACCATGGCGCGGGCAAGCTTGGTGGCCTGCTCGATATCCGAGGAGGCGCCGGAGGTGATGTTCTCCTTGCCGAAGGTCAGTTCCTCGGCAACGCGGCCGCCCATCATGATGACGAGGCGCGAGACCATCCACTTGTAGCTCATCGAGTAGCGGTCGCCTTCCGGCAACTGCATGACCATGCCCAGCGCGCGACCGCGCGGAATGATCGTCGCCTTGTGCAGGGGATCGGCGACCGGCACCTTCAGCGCGGTGATCGCATGGCCGGCCTCGTGATAGGCGGTCAGCTTCTTCTCGGCTTCGGTCATGGCGGTGGTGCGGCGCTCCGCACCCATCATGATCTTGTCCTTGGCGTCCTCGAATTCCTGCATGGTGACGACGCGCTTGTTGCGCCGCGCCGCCGTCAGGGCCGCCTCGTTGACGAGGTTCATCAGGTCCGCGCCGGAAAAGCCGGGCGTGCCGCGTGCCAGAACCTTGAGGTCGACATTCGGGGCAAGCGGCACGTTGCGGACATGCACCTTGAGGATGCGCTCGCGGCCGACGATGTCGGGGTTCGGCACCACGACCTGGCGGTCGAAACGGCCGGGACGCAAGAGCGCCGGATCGAGCACATCGGGACGGTTGGTGGCGGCGATGAGGATGATGCCCTCGTTCGCCTCGAAGCCGTCCATTTCGACCAGCAGCTGGTTCAGCGTCTGCTCGCGCTCGTCATTGCCGCCGCCGAGACCGGCGCCGCGATGACGGCCGACCGCATCGATTTCGTCGATGAAGATGATGCAGGGCGCGTTCTTCTTGGCCTGCTCGAACATGTCGCGGACACGGGATGCGCCGACGCCGACGAACATTTCGACGAAATCCGAACCGGAAATGGTGAAGAATGGCACATTGGCCTCGCCCGCGACCGAACGCGCCAGGAGGGTCTTACCCGTGCCCGGAGGGCCGACAAGCAGCACGCCGCGCGGAATGCGGCCGCCAAGGCGCTGGAATTTCTGCGGATCGCGCAGGAATTCGACGATTTCCTCGAGATCCTGCTTGGCCTCGTCGACACCGGCGACGTCGTCGAAGGTGACGCGGCCATGCGCCTCGGTCAAAAGCTTGGCCTTGGACTTGCCGAAGCCCATGGCGCCGCGCGAACCACCCTGCATCTGCCGCATGAAGAACAGCCAGACGCCGAGGATCAGGAGCATCGGCAACAGCGTGCCGATATAGCTCAGGAATCCGGAAGAACCGTCGCTTTCCGGCCGGGCGGCAATGGTCACACCCTTGTTCTGCAGGCGATCGATCAGCGAATCGTCGATGACAGGCGAATAGGTCTGGAAGGTCGTGCCGTTCTCGACATAGCTGCCGACGACGCGGTTGCCGGTGACGGTCACATCGCGGACGCGGCCGGAATCGACTTCGCGGAGGAACTGCGAATAGGGAATTTCACGAGAACCCGTTTGCGCCGGCGCGGTCTGAAACATGCTGAAAAGCGCAATCAGCAAGAGGGCGATGATCGCCCATAATGCGATATTTCTGAAATTTGGGTTCATCGAACTCCCCAAAGCGTGAAACGTCGGCCTGTGTCAGGCACAATACTTGGCCCTTAACATAGGGTGCCGGCGAGGTATTGCCAAGGATAAGCGGATGTCAACATTCGTTTTCCGTCGACAGGCCGCGAAACGGTATGCCGGCGCATGGCCGGGCGAATTTCAAGGCAATCTCGCGGGCGAGCATCGCATCGAACAATGGCAAAAAGCGGTCGAAGGGGGCGAGAAAATAACCGACCGTCAACCATGACGGCCGGGGCGGCCCGGTGAGCGGAACGGGCCCGGCCGCGCTGGAACAGGCAGGAAGCGCCGCTGCGGCGCGGAGGGCGACGCCGGAAGGCACGTCCGGAAACAGGCTCGGCGCGATCCTTTGCCCTGGGCTGCCGGCGGCAAGGACGGTGACGGGAGAATCGCCTGCATTTTCGACACGGTAGCGTCCGTCCCAGATGCCGCTGCCCCCTGCCGCCAGCGTCAGCGACAAAATACCGCGCGCCTCGCGGGTCAGGAACAGCGCCTCGCGGCGCTGGTCGAAGACGACGCGGCCGATGTTGAGACGGGTCAGTTCCTCCGTGCGGCAGAGGCCGACGACCTGCAACATGCGGTTCGCCGACAGCGGATGCGGCCGGCCGCCGATGACGGCGGCAAGGGCGGCAAGACCATAGGCCAGCACATCGTCGTCCACATCTTGCAAGGCCGTGCGCTCCACCACCGCGACCGCGCCGCCATGCACCGTCACGCCATCGCGAATGAAAGAAGCCGCCGCCGCCGACAGCGCGTAGCGGCGCCGTTGCGCACGGCGGATGTCGTCCAGCGCGGCCGCCATGTCGGCGCCCCGAAGGCGGCGGCGCTGGCGGGGACGCTCATAGGCGGCATTGTCGTTGGAGGGGTCGTCGAACCAGCCGATGCCGCTGTCTTCGAGCAGCGCGCGAATATGGGCACGGCGGCAATCGAGCAGCGGGCGCACGAGCCAGACGCGGCCGCCGAGCAGCACGGCCGGGGCCATGCCGGCAAGGCCGGGGCTCAAGGCATCGCCGTTGCGCTCGGCCCGCATCGCGGCCGTCTCGACCTGGTCGTCAGCGGTGTGGGCGGAGAGGATCAGGCCGGCGCCAAAGACCTCGGCGGCATCGGCCAGCAGGCCGTAGCGCGCCTCGCGCGCGGCGGCGGCAAGGCCGCTGACCGGTTTCGGCCCTTCCCAGACGAGGATGCGATGCTGAATGGCGCGTTCTTCGCAGAAGGCAGCGACGGCGGCGGCTTCCGCCGACGATTCCGGCCGCAGGCCGTGATCGACCGTTGCCGCGCAGAGCGAGACATGCGGATGGCGGCCGTCGCGCATCGCTTCATGCAGGAAAAACAGCAGTCCGATCGAATCGCCGCCGCCGGAAACGGCGACCATCAGGCGAGCGGGTTCGGTGAGGCTGGAGAGAAAGCGGTCGACCGCCGCTTGCGGCGTGACGGAAAACGTCACCGGAAATCAGCAGGCAAGGCGTTTCTGCTCGGCCGCGACCTTGCCGATGACGGCGCGCGATGCCTTCGGATAACGCTTGGGCACTTCGCGCAGCGTGGCGCAGGCCATGTCCTTGTTGTCGAGCGCGGCCAGCGACATGCCGAGTTTCAGCAGCATTTCCGGCGCCTTGGGCGATTTGCCGTAGCTCTTGTGAGCGTTGAGGAAGGTCTTTGCCGCCTCGTTGTATTTGCCCTGGCTGTAGAAAGCCTCGCCCAGCCAGAAATTGGCGTCCGCCGCCTTGGCGCTGGAGGGGTAGCTGGCGATATAATCCTGGAATTCCTTCTCGGCGACCGAATAATCGCCCGAGAGCACATGGCCATAGGCGGCCTGATAATCCTGGCCTTCCTTGCCGCTGAGTGACGCAACCTCACCGCTCGACGCCGAACCGCTGTCGCTCAGCGGAGCCGAGGCATTTTCGCCGCTCTTGTTGATCGTCGCGCCGACCGGGTTTCCACCGGCATCCATCTCGATGGAGCCGAGTTCCATGGCCGGCTTGCCGCCGGCAGTGCCGGTTGCGGCCGTCGTGTTGCCGTCGGTCGCGGGCGCCTGGCCGGAGCCGGACGCGGCGCCCGGCTCCTCGATGATGCGGGCAACGTCGTCCGCCGGCTTCTGGGAGGGCGTCTCCAGCGAACCCGACTTCTTGTTGGCATTGCCACCTTTGCGTTCGATTTCCTGGAAGCGGAACTCGTTGTCCTCCTGGAACTTGCGGATCTGCTCCTGCATCTGCAGGAGCTGGTAGCTCATTTCCTCGATGCGGCCGTTGAGCGAACGGATCTGCTCCTGAAGCTGCTGCACCTCCATGGTGGCGCTCTGGACGCGGATGACCGGCAGATTGCTCTCTCCAGCTTTTACCGGTGCGCCAGGCACCCAGAGCGGCGCGGAATGGGCCACGGCCTGAAAACCGCAGGAGGCCGCCAGAGCCATCATTCCCGCCACGACAAGTCTTTTCATGTCCCTCTTTCCTGTCATCGTGAATCGGCGCGCCATCGATGGCGCGGCTGGAGAGTTTTCCAATTACCGCCAAAAAGCAACGGAGTTCGGCCAAAGTATGGTAAAAAATGCGGTTTTTGGAGGTCCCGCCGCCGGAAAGAGAAAACCCCGCCGCGCGGAACGCGGCGGGGTCTTTCGAAAAGATAAAATCGCTTCTTGGCGATTACATGCCGGCGCCGCCGAGGACGGTGACGGCGCGACGGTTCTGCGACCAGCAGGAGATGTCGTCGCAGACGGCGACCGGACGTTCCTTGCCGTAGGAGATCGTCTTCATGCGGTTGGCCGGAACGCCGCGCGAGGACAGATACTGCTTGGCGGCGGCCGCACGGCGGGCGCCGAGCGCCAGGTTGTATTCGCGCGTGCCGCGTTCGTCGGCATGGCCTTCGACCGTGATCGCATATTTCGGATACTGGGCGAGCCATTGGGCCTGACGGTCGAGCGTCTGGGCGGCGCTGGCATTGATCGAGGACGAGTCGGTATCGAAGAAGATGCGGTCGCCGACATTGACGGTGAAGTCCTGCGGCGAGCCGGGGGTGGCGGAGCCCGCGCCGTTCAGGCCATTGGCGCCGTTGAGGCCGAGCTCGTTGGCGTTGTTCGGCAGGTTCTTCTTCGATGCACAGCCGGCAAGAGCCAGAGACAGCGCCAGGGCGACGAAAGCGGGGCTGCGGGCGATGGACTGCATGCGGCTGTATGCCGGGGTAATCGTTCGGCTCATGGCCTCGGGTCTCCTTGAAAACTTCAAATTCAGCGTTGCCAGACTTTAACCAATCTCGGTTAACCGGCCCTCAACGAGTATGGTTAACGAACTGACAATTTGATTTTTCGACGCTGCCAGTTCCGGTTTTTTCACGTCAGAAGGCGCGGCCATGCCGGCCCCGCCTCCGCATTGTTTCATTCTGGCCGCATCACGCGCCAAGGTGTCAGGCCGCGCATCACTCCAGGAGCGGCGACCAGGCAGGGTCGGATGCATAACCCGGGGTCTTGACCGGCTGCTCGTTATAGCCGGTGATGTCGATGGAGTAGATCTGCGGACCGCCCGCGCCCGCCGACTGGCGGAAGAACATCAACACGCGGCCATTCGGCGCCCAGGTCGGGCCCTCGTTGTGGAAACCCGTGGTCAGGATGCGTTCGCCCGAACCGTCCGGCTTCATCACGCCGATGGAGAATTTTCCGCCCGCCTGCTTGGTGAAGGCGATGAGGTCGCCGCGCGGCGACCAGACCGGCGTCGAATAGGAGCCGTCGCCGAAAGAGATGCGGTGCTGGTTGGAGCCGTTGGCGCCCATGACATAGAGCTGCGGCTTGCCGCCCCGGTCGCTCTCGAACACCACCTGGCTGCCATCGGGTGAATAGGAAGGCGAGGTATCGATCGCCGCCGTCGAGGTCAGGCGCGTCGTGGTGCGCGAGCGCAGATCCATGGTGTAGATGTTGGCGTTGCCTTCCTGCTGCAGGCTCATGATGACCCGTTGGCCATCCGGCGAGAAGCGCGGCGAAAACGTCATGCCCGGAAAGTTGCCGACGACCTCGCGCTGGCCGGTTTCGAGCTGCAGGAGGTAGACACGCGGCTGGTCGCCTTCGAAGGACATGTAGGTCACTTCCTGGCGGTTCGGTGAAAACCGCGGCGTCAGCACGATGGAGTTGGAATTGGTGAGCGTGCGAACGTTGAAGCCGTCCTGATCCATGATGGCGAGCTGGCGCTTGCGGTCTGTCTTCGGGCCGCTTTCGGACACGAAGACGACGCGGGTATCGAAATAGCCGTCCTCACCGGTGATCTGCTTGTAGATGGCATCGGCGATGATATGGGCGACGCGGCGCCAGTTCTCCGGCTGGGTGTAGAATTGCTGGCCGGCCATCTGCTTGCCGGCAAACGTATCCCACAGGCGGAATTCGGCACGCAGGCGACCATCACCTTCACGCGTGACGCGGCCGGTGACCAGCGCCTGCGCATTGATGACCTTCCAGTCCTCGAAGCGCGGCACCTGGCCCGGATCGGCGATCTTTTCGATGAAGGCCTGTTTGTTGATCGGCGCGAACAGGCCGGAGCGCTTCAGGTCGGCGGCAACGACGGCCGACACCTGGGCGCCGAGATCGCCGTTCGACAGGAAATCCGTGATCGCGATCGGCAGGGGCTCGACATTGCCCTTGTTGATATTGATCTCGACGACCGCATAAGCGGGCGCGACATATGCCGCCATCAAGCCCGCCACGAGGGCGAAAAGACGGATCAGGTTGGTTTTGAACATCATCCTTGGCCTTCACTCAAAGCAATTGGCTGGGGTCGAAGTTGACGACGACTTCGCTCCAGGCATCATATTTGTCTCGCGGCAGGCCCTTGAAGGGCCGCGACTTCATGATCGCGCGCAGGGCGCTGCCTTCCAGTGTGCGGCGGGCCGTATCCGAGCCGCCGGAGGCGACCACTTGCGGATCGCCGATGATATCGCCGTTCTCGTCGAGGCGCATGGTGACCTTGATGGTCACGCCCTGGGCGCCGTCGATCCCCGAGATGATCGACCAGTTGTTCTCGATCTGGCCGCGCAACGCATCCATTTCGCTCTGGCTGAGCTTGGAGCCGCCATTGCTCTTCTTGGTGCCGAGCGCGGCCGTCTGCGTCGACCGCTTGGCGCCGCTCGACTTCGCATCGGTCTTGTTGAGAAGCGCGGAAATATCGTCGGCGTTGAAATCGCTCTCCTTGGAGGATTTCGACTTGGCCGTTTCCTGCTTCTTCTTGTCGTCCTTGCTCTTGCTGTCGCTCTTGATCGAAGCGGTCTTGGTCGGCTCGACCTTCTTGTCGACCGGCTTTTCCTCGACCTTCTTTTCCGGCGGCTTCTCGACCGGCTTTTCCTGCGGTTTCGTCTCGGGCTTGGCTTCCGCCTGCTTCGGCTTGAATTCCGGCACCGGCACGTTGGTCGGCAGCGCTTCCTCCGCCGGCTTTTCCGGCGCGGGCTCGGGCTTGGCCTCCGGCGTCACTTCCGGCTTGGGCTCGGGCTTCACCACCGGCTCGGCTTTCGCCATTTCCTGCGGCGGCGGCGGTTCGGAAGCGGCTTCCTGCTCCTGCTGGACGTCCTTGACGTCGTTGGTCTCGTTGTCCTGCTTGGGCTGGACCTTCTCGACCTTTTCGGGGGCGGCAGCCTGCTCGACATTGGTCGGCTTGGTTATCGGCGTCGGCGCGCTCTTCAGGTCGACGTCGTTGTCGCCGATGTTCTGGGCATTGTCGACGGTCTGCGGGCGGGTCGTCGGGATCGGCGCGGAAACGTCCTTCTTCTCGGCCTTTTCCGCGCCCTGCTGCGTCTGGGTCAGCTCTTCCACCGGCACGATATCGACCGGCAGCGCCTCGACATCGGCGACTTCGAACGATGCCGGAGCACTGATCGAAAGTATCGCCCATGCCAGCACCACGCAGTGCAATATGGTGGATGTGATGACACTACTTCTCATGACGCCCTGACTTGCCCCGACCCTTATCCCGACCTTCGTCCTTGTTTTGTTACTTGCTCTGTTCCTGCAGCGTCACCAGGCCGATATTCTTGAAACCGGCGGCCGAGATGCGCGCCATCACCTGCATCACCGTGCCGTAGCCGGCATTGGTGTCGCCGCGCACATAGATGCGCTCGTTGTAGCCGGTGGTGGCGATGGCTTCGAGCTTCGGCACGACCTCCTCGATGGCGATCTTGCTTTCCTGCAGGTAGATTTCGCCGGCCGGATTGACCGAGACGGTGATCGGCTGCGTATCCGAATTCATCGGCTTGGCCTGCGTTTCCGGCAGGTCGATCGGCACGCCGACCGTCATCATCGGCGCCGCCACCATGAAGATGATGAGCAGCACCAGCATGACGTCGACGAGCGGCGTCACGTTGATTTCGCTGATGGCCCCGCCATGCCGCGAGCCGCGACGGCGTCGTCCGCCGCCCGAGCCGCCGCCCTGTCCACCGAGATTCATACCCATGCGCGTTACTCCCCGTAACCAGTTCTTACTGGGCAGCCGCGCGCGGCTGCAACTTCTCGTCGATCTGGCGCGACAGGATCGCGGAGAATTCGTCGGCGAAGCCTTCCATGCGTGCCGTCAGCTTGCCGGCATCGCCCGAGAACTTGTTGTAGGCGATAACCGCGGGAATAGCGGCGACGAGGCCGATGGCGGTGGCGAGCAGCGCTTCGGCGATACCGGGGGCGACGACCGCGAGATTGGTCGACTTCGAGCCGGCGATCGCCTGGAACGAGGTCATGATACCGATGACGGTGCCGAACAGGCCGACGAAGGGACCGGCCGAGCCGATGGTTGCCAAGGACGACAGCCGCGCGATCAGGTGCTCCGATTCACGCGCAAGCGTCACGTCCATCGCCCGGTCGATACGCATCTGCAGGCCGATGGGCGAACGCGCGCCGCGCTCGAAGCTCTTCTTCCATTCGCGCATCGCCGAAACGAAGATCGCGGCAAGCCCGTGGTTCTGGCGCTCGGACAGCGTGCGATACAGCTCTTCCAGCGACTGGCCCGACCAGAAGACCTGCTCGAACTGGTCGAACTGCCGCCGCGCGCGGCCGAAATTCACATATTTGTCGATGGCGATCGCCCACGTCCAGACCGACGCACCGAGCAGCCCGATCATCACCAGCTTCACGACAAAGCCGGCCTGCATGAAGAGGCCCAAGAGGCTCACGTCGTGCGTCGCTGCTTCCAATGCAACCTGTTCCATAGATGTAAAATCCCCGAATCCAAACGCCCGGCGCTTGACCGGGCGGCTCCAAAGTAAACCTGCAAGAAAGCACCCGGCCGCGACTTGTGGTCACCTTGGTTTCCAAGCGAAAGCTTCAGCCTCGCCTTCTTGCTGTCAAATTTGGTTAAAGGAAGGCGTGCGGCGCACAATATCCTTACAGGGCCAGTAAGACACTATTATCGTTAAAAGAGTGTTAGTGTCCGCGACAGCAGGGCCGGCCGGCGCCTTTTCCGGGCGCGGCCGGCGGATCCAGAAATGTCCACATCGCTGCGGATGCGGCTTGCGCCACAAAACTTTACTTTCACGGTTTAGTTTTATTTGCAAGAGCCGCAACGCCGCAGGCTTTCGCTGCAACGCAAAAAATATGCGGCTCAGAGCGTGGCGCGGGCCAGAAACTGGGCGGAAAGCCCTTCCGGCAGGCGGCGCGGGCGGCCGCTGGCATTGATGACGGCGATGGTCACGCGGGCGGCAATGAGCAGCGTCTCGCCGCGTAAAATCTGCTGGCCGAGCACCAGCTTCGCCCCGCCGGCCTTCTCGGTCCAGGTCAGCACGGTGACGATGTCGTCCATGCGCGCCGGGCTCTTGAAATCGATCTCCATGCGATGGACGACGAAGACCAGCCCCTCCTCGTCGATGCTGACGAGCCGGCTCTGTTCCACACCGAGACAGCGCAGGTAATCGGTGCGGCCGCGTTCGAGGAAATGCAGGTAGCGGGCATGGTAAACGAGGCCGGAGAAATCCGTGTCTTCATAATACACCCGCTGCACCAGCCGGTGGCCGGCCTCGGACATCTCGCCGCTGAGATGGGTCGGAATTTCCGTCATGCGTACTCCTTGGGACGCGTCGCCCCTGACTTTCCAAGCCGCCAGATTCCACGGGGATTGGCCGACTTTATGGCAGCTTGCCGTCGTCCCAGACGAGATGGCGCGTCTCCTGCGGCAGGTTCTCGATCTCGGCGGCAATGAAATAGGGCGGAATATCCAAGGCTTCGAGGGCGGCGCGCGTCGCCGGCACCCATTTGAATTCGAGATCGTTGTCGCCGTCCTGCACCCGATGCACGATGCCCTCGGGCGCGAAAGGAAAACTCTCCGGCACGGTCATCAGGTAATAGAAGCCGAGTTCGTGCCAGCGGCGCTTTTCGAAATGGAAGAAATTCTCGACCACCCAAAGCAGCCGCCCGACTTCGACGTCGACGCCGAGTTCCTCGACCATCTCGCGCTGCAGCGTCTCGGCGGAGGTCTCGCCGATCTCGGCCCGGCCGCCGGGAAAGGTCCAGAAGGTCTCGTGGGTGGCGCGGTGGACGAGCACATGGCGATCGCGAAAACCGAGGCCGGCGATGCGATAGTTGAAGCGGCGCCTGCCGCTGGTCAGGCGGATCAGCGTTCTCTTCGCCATGGGGTCACTCATCGTCCTGCTGGAACAGGCGGAACTGCGCCGCCTCCAGATCCTTGGGCGGCTGCAGGCCGAGATGCTTCCAGGCATTGGCGGTCAGCACGCGCCCGCGCGGGGTGCGCTGGATCAGGCCCTGCTGGATCATGTAGGGCTCGATGATGTCCTCGATGGCGTCGCGCGGCTCCGAAAGACCGGCGGCGATGGTCTCGATGCCGACCGGGCCGCCGCCGAAATTGACGGCGATCATCTTGAGGTAGCGGGTGTCGAGCTGGTCGAGGCCGATATTGTCGACCAGCAGCCGCGTCAGCGCCTCGTCGGCGATCTCGCGGGTCACCGCCTCGGCGCGCGCCACCTCGGCGAAATCGCGCACGCGGCGCAGCAGGCGGCCGGCGATGCGCGGCGTGCCGCGCGCCCGGCGGGCGATCTCGCGGGCGCCGCCATCGGTGATCGGCAGGTTCATCAACCGCGCCCCGCGCCGCACGATCAGTTCCAGCTCATCGACGGTATAGAAGCTGAGCCGCACCGGAATGCCGAACCGGTCGCGCAGTGGCGTGGTCAGCAGGCCAAGGCGGGTGGTGGCGGCGACCAGCGTGAATTTCGACAGGTCGATCTTCACCGAACGCGCCGCCGGCCCCTCGCCGATGATCAGGTCGAGTTGAAAGTCCTCCATCGCCGGATAGAGGATTTCCTCGACCGCCGGATTGAGGCGATGGATTTCGTCGATGAACAGCACGTCGCGTTCTTCGAGATTGGTGAGCAGCGCTGCGAGATCGCCGGCCTTGGCGATGACCGGGCCGGAGGTCGAGCGAAAATTGACGCCGAGTTCCTTGGCCATGATCTGCGCCAGCGTCGTCTTGCCGAGGCCGGGCGGGCCAACGAACAGCACATGGTCGAGCGCCTCGCCACGGTTCTTCGCCGCCTCGATGAAGATCTTCAGGTTGGCGCGCGCCTCCGCCTGGCCGGTGAAATCGTCCAGCGTCTGCGGCCTCAGCGCCGTATCCAGATCCTCGCCGCGCTTTTCCGGCGAAATGAGCCGGTCTGCATCACTCATGGCATTCACTTTCCCTAGCGATCACGGCATTCGTTGCTCATAGCAACTGGCAGAGCAAAAGCAAAACGCCTTACGAGATCGACGACAACCTGCCCTCCGCACGACGTCATCCTCGGCCTTGTGCCGAGGATCTGCCGACCTATCGTCAAATCGGCCGTTTGCAGATGCTTGGGGCACAAGCCCGAGCATGACGAAGGAGAAGTTTTCGACTTGGAAATCATCAAGCTGTCTACCGCGACAATTCCTTCAGGCCAAGGCGGATGAGCTTGGCGCTATCCGCCCCCTCACCCGCATTTTTCAACGCGGCGGCGACCGCATTGGCGGCCTGGTCGCGCGAATAGCCGAGATTGGTGAGCGCCGAGACGGCATCGGCGACCGGCGCGGGGGCGACGCCCTCGCCCAGTTCCTGCTTCAGCCCGATATTCTGCGCCGCCTCGCCACCAAAGGCCGGGGCCTTGTTCTTAAGTTCCGTGACGATGCGGGTCGCGACCTTGGGGCCGACGCCCGGCGCACGCGCCACCGACGCCTTGTCCTGCAACGCAATGGCATTGGCAAGCTCGGAGGGCGTCAGCGTCGACAGGATCGCCAGCGCCACCTTGGAGCCGACCCCCTGCACGCTCTGCAGCAGGTTGAACCATTCCCGCTCCAGCCCCGAGAGGAAGCCGAACAGTTTCAGTTGGTCCTCGCGCACATAGGTCTCGATGAACAGCACCACCGCCTCGCCCGGCGAGCCCAGCCGCGACAGGGTGCGGCTGGAGCAATGAGCGACGTAACAGACGCCATGGACATCGACCAGCACATAATCGTCGCCGATCTCCTCGATCGTGCCCTTTAGCTTGCCGATCATCGCGAAATGCCCCCAACAGAAATCAAGGAATAGGTCTCATCATGCGCTCGCCGCCAGCGCCGCCATGCGCAGGCGTGCGGCGCCGCGATTATGGGCGTGGCAGATGGCGATCGCCAGCGCGTCGGCGGCGTCGTTGCCCTTGAAGGTGGCCTTCGGCATCAGGATCTTCAGCATCATATGGATCTGCTGCTTCTCACCATGACCGACGCCGATCACCGCCTTCTTGACCGCATTCGGCGCATATTCGGCCACCGGCAGGCCGGCGCGGGCCGGGACCAGCATGGCGACGCCGCGCGCCTGGCCGAGCTTCAGCGTTGCCACCGCATCCTTGTTGACGAAGGTCTGCTCCACCGCCGCCTCGTCGGGCTTGTGCGCGTGGATGATATCGGCAAGGCCGTCATGGAGCTGGCAGAGCCGCGAGGCGAGATCAGCGTCCCCATCCGACGTCACCGTGCCCGAAGCGACGAAACGCAGGGAATTGCCGAGCGCCTCGATCACCCCCCAGCCGGTGCGCCGCAAGCCGGGATCGATCCCGATGATTCGAATCGTGTTCTGCATGGCCAATCCTATCCGTCCTTATCGAGCAGTGCCAGACAAATGTGAACAAACCAGAAACACCCTTCTCGACCCCCACCATTTACGGGGAATTAAGGATGCGCACCCAACATGACAGCCAAAGTCCGGCTCCGATGCGGAACAGTTGGGAACCATGCACAAGACACGACATTCTCTGGCCTTCAAGGTCACGGCGATCTTCCTGCTCCTGACCGTGGTTTCGGTCGGCGTGTTGAACGTCACCGCCTATATCGGCAGCAGCGGGATCTTTCAGAGCGAGAAGCTGCAAGCGATGAAGGGCGTGCTGACCTTCCGCGGCGACATGCTGCGCGACCAGCTGGCGCAGATGGAAGGCCAGGCCGTCTCCATCGCCCGCATCGAATCGCTGCAGATGGCGATCACCTCCTTCCGCAGCGGCTGGAAAACCATCGAGAAGAATTCCGGCAATGCCGGCAAGGAACTGATCGACGTCTTCATCACCAAAAACACCAATGCCGACCGCGCCGCGCTGGTGAAACCGGAGGGGCCGAGCGGCTTCTACTATTCGACGCATGAGAAGGCGCAGCCGGAAGTGGCTGGCTACCTCAAGGGCTCCGCCTTCAGCGACCTGATGATCGCCGACATGGACGGCAACATCATCTATTCCTACCGCAAGAGCGACGTTTTCGCCCGCAATGTCGCCTCCGGCGAACTGGCCTCCACCGCGCTCGGCAACGCCTTCCGCCGCGCCGCCGACAATGCCGCCAAGGCCGGCGAAGACCAGGCCCCGGCCGGCTTTTCCGGCCTGACGGCCGAGGCCACCGGCAAGGAGCCCGGTATCTTCTTCGGCGTCCCGGTCCTCAAGATGGGCGCGCCGAAAGGCGTCATCCTGTTCCAGGTGCGCAACGACCTGATCGCCGCCATCCTCGCCAAGGGCATCGATCCGCAAAGCTCGGAACGCTCCGCCATCGTCGGCACCGGCGGCAGCGCCATCGGCCTCGACGGTCAGGGCCGCCTGACCGGCATCAAGGCGCCCGCCGTCGCTACGGCCAGCGAAGCGATGACCGTCACCGATTTCACCCGCGCCGATGGCGCGGCGCGCAGCTATGCCCGTTCGGTCGGCTATGGCGGCGAAACCATGCTGGTGGTCGAAAGCATCCTGCTTTCGGAGCTGGAAGCCGGCTCGCTGCAACTCGCCGGCCTGCTGGTTGTCAGCGGCCTGATCGGGCTGGCGCTGCTGTCGCTGGTGGTCAGCGTCTTTTCGAACCGCATGTTCGCGCCGCTGGCGCGTCTTGCCGGGCTGACGGAAACCGTCGCCGCCGGCAAGCTCGACGTCGAGATCGGCGCCCAGAGCCGCAAGGACGAGATCGGCACGCTGGCGCGGGCATTGGAAAGTTTCCGCCGCTCGCTGACCGAGCAGCGCCAACTCGAAGCCGCCGGCATCGAAAACCGCGAACGCGCCGAGGCCGAGCGCCTGCAACGCCTCGCCGAACGCGAGGCCGAGGCGCGCCAATTGCAAGACGTCGTCGCCGAACTCGACAAGGGCCTTGGCAACCTCGCCGGCGGCAATCTCGTTTATCGCATCGATGGCCAGTTCCCGGCCGCACTCGAACCGCTGCGGGTCAATTTCAACCATGCCATCGAGACGCTGCGCCAGACGTTGTCGGCCATCGGCGGAAATTCTCTGGCCGTACATCGCGATTCCGAGGAGATGCGCGGCGGCGCCGACCAACTCGCCCAGCGCACCGAACGCCAGGCCGCCTCGATCACCGAGACGGTGACCGCCATCGGCACGATTTCGCAGGCCGTGCGCTCGCAGATCGAGCGCGGCAGCCAGGCGGAAAAGATCGCCGCCGCCGCCAGGGCCGATACGCTGCACAGCGGCAAGATCATGACCGACACCATCTCGGCCATGGAAGCCATCCAGTCCTCGTCGCGACAGATCAACCAGATCATCGACGTCATCGACGACATCGCCTTTCAGACGAATCTTCTGGCGCTGAATGCCGGGGTCGAGGCGGCGCGCGCCGGCGAAAGCGGCAAGGGTTTCGCCGTCGTCGCGCAGGAAGTGCGCGAACTGGCGCAACGCTCCTCCGCCGCCGCCCAGCAGATTTCCGAGCTCTTAAAGAAATCGACTGCCGAGGTCGAAACCGGCGTGTCGCTGGTCGAAAAGGCTGGCAGCGCGCTGAAAAACATCGGCGATCAGGTGGAAGCGATCGACGCCCGCATCCGCGAGATCATGGCCTCGACCCGCGACGAAGCTGAAACGCTGCGCGCCGTCAACGGCGTCGTTTCCGAGCTCGATGGCATGACCCGCCAGAACGCCGCCATGGTGCAGGATACCACCAGCGCCATCCATCGCCTCGCCAGCGAAGCCGGCGAGATGGACCGCCAGCTCGGCCAGTTCGTGCTCGCCGAAGAGCGCTGGCGTATGGCGGGATAAGCCTCCGCCCTCCCCTTTTCTATCCAAATCGCCGTGCGGAGTGAAAAACTTTGCGCGGCAATTTTGTTTTGCGGGCTGACGCTCCCTAGATAGGAAGCAACGCTTATTTTTTTCAGGAACATCCTCATGGTCAGCCTTTCCATTCTCGATCTCTCGCCGGTTGCCGAAGGCAGCACGCTGACGAAGGCGCTGGACGACACGCGCCGCATGGCCCGCAAGGCGGAAGAGCTGGGTTATGCCCGCTTCTGGCTGGCCGAGCATCACGGCATGCCGGGCATCGCCAGCGCCGCGACCGCCGTCGTCATCGCCCATGTCGGCCAGGCGACGTCGAAAATCCGCATCGGCTCGGGCGGCATCATGCTGCCGAACCATTCGCCGCTGGTCATCGCCGAGCAGTTCGGCACGCTGGAAGCGCTGTTTCCGGGACGCATCGATCTCGGCATCGGCCGCGCGCCCGGCACCGACATGCGCACCGCCCAGGCGCTGCGCCGCAATCTCGAAGCCGGCGCCCAGAGTTTCCCGCAGGATATTCTCGAGCTGAAGCAGTTGCTCGGCGCGCCGGTCGAAAACCAGGCGATCCTCGCCGTGCCCGGCGCGAATTCCAATGTGCCGATCTGG
This sequence comes from Rhizobium sp. YJ-22, assembly GCF_029601685.1. Classification (NCBI taxonomy): domain Bacteria; kingdom Pseudomonadati; phylum Pseudomonadota; class Alphaproteobacteria; order Hyphomicrobiales; family Rhizobiaceae; genus Rhizobium; species Rhizobium sp. YJ-22. The sequence continues at coordinate 695,753 of NZ_JARRIR010000002.1, forward strand.
CTGCTCGGATCGAGCATGTACAGCGCCCATCTCGCCGCCATGCTCGGCCTGCCTTACGCCTTCGCCTCGCATTTCGCGCCCGATCTGCTGCTCGATGCGATCTCCGTCTATCGCGAACGCTTCACGCCGTCAGACGAACTCGACCGACCCTATGTGATGGCCGGCGTCATGGGCGTCGCGGCGGAAACCGACGAGGAGGCGCGCTATCTCTTCACCTCGTCGCAGCAGCAATTCGTCAACCTGCGCCGCAACATCCGCACGCAGTTCCCCAGACCCGTGCGTGACATGAACGCGATCTGGAGCGAGCAGGAGCGGATCAATGTCGAGCATACGTTGCGTTATGCGGCGGTGGGCTCGAAGGCGACAATATCGGACCATCTCGACCGCTTTACCGCCGCCACGGGCGCAGACGAGATCATCGTCTCGATGCCGATCCACGACGTCGAGGCGCGGCTGCGCTCGCTGGAGCTGTTTGCAGACGTGCGCGACGCCTCTAAGGCTGCGGCCTGAAACGAGAAAAGCCCGGCGGTCGTGAGACAGCCGGGCCTTTTGGAAAAATGGCGAGGTCGGCTCAGGCCGAAAGCTTCGCCATGACTTCGTCGGAGACTTCGAAGTTGGAATAGACGTTCTGGACGTCGTCGTCGTCCTCGAGGCTGTCGATCAGCTTCATCAGCGACTGGGCCTTTTCCTCGTCGACCGGCACGGTGTTCTGCGCCTTCCAGATGGCCTTGACGGTTTCGGCTTCGCCGAGGGTGGCTTCCAGCGCCTTGGAGACTTCGCCGATGGCTTCGAAACCGCAGATGATCGTGTGGCCGTCCTCGTCGGTGGTCACATCATCGGCGCCGGCTTCGATGGCCGCTTCCATCACCGCATCGGCGCTGCCGGCAGCGAGCTTGTAGACGATTTCGCCGACATGATCGAAGGAGAAGGATACCGAGCCGGTTTCGCCGAGCGCGCCGCCGGCCTTGGTGAAGGTCGAGCGGACGTTGGAGGCGGTGCGGTTGCGGTTGTCGGTCAGGGCCTCGACGATGACGGCGACGCCACCCGGGCCGTAGCCTTCGTAGCGGACTTCATCGTAGTTCTCGCTGTCGGCGCCGGCGGCCTTCTTGATGGCGCGCTCGATATTGTCCTTCGGCATCGACTGGGCCTTGGCGTTCTGGATCGCCAGGCGCAGACGCGCGTTCATCGTCGGGTCGGGCAGGCCCGTCTTGGCGGCGACGGTGATTTCGCGCGCCAGCTTGGAGAACATTTTCGACCGCACGGCATCCTGACGGCCCTTGCGGTGCATGATGTTTTTAAACTGTGAATGGCCAGCCATGGCACCTTTGATCCAGGTCTTCTTGGTTTGGGAATGGCGCCTTATAGAGCAATTCCGGCGAAGCTGTGAAGCCGTTTTGCCGGCAATTGCGACAAACAACCGGTGAAAACCACGCCATTGCCGCAAAATTCGCTCAAAAACGGCGGGTTGCGGCGTCGGCGACGGCCGGAACATTTTCCGTTTTCGCCACGTTTGAGAGCGCGACGCCAATGGGAAAGGACCACGCACATGGCCAGTTTTACCGACGCACGGGAAGCGCCCGCCACACAGCTCTGGGATGAAATCGACAAGATCCATGCCGGCATGCTCGGCATCGAGAATTCCGGCCTTCTGATGCAGCCCATGGCGCCGCAGACCGACCGCAAGACCAACACCATCTGGTTCTATACCAAGACGGACGCCGAGATCGTCAAGGCAATCAAGCCGGGCGCGCGCGCCACCTTCTGCATCGTCGGCAAGGATCACGATTACCATGCCTGCCTCGCCGGCCAGATCGAGCAGCGCAGGGATCCGGCCCGCATCGATGAATTCTGGAATTCCGTCGTCGCCGCCTGGTACGAGGACGGCAAGAACGATCCGCGCCTCACCATGCTCGCCATGCATGTCGACGACGCCGAGATCTGGGCCTCGACCGACAGCACCCTGAAATTCGGCTGGGAAATCGCCAAGGCCAATCTGGAAGATCACAAGACGCCGGATGTCGGCGTCCACAACCGCCTGCGCTTCGCCTGACAGGCGCCTAGAACCCGCGCGGGATGAGGATCAGCGGCCGTTTCGGCAGGCTGTTCAGCGAGACGGTGACGACATCCGTCTCGCTGCGCGCCACGTCGAAGCGGCCGTCGAACATGTCGAGGAAGCGGTCGAGCAGGCCGGGACGGTGCATGGGCAGGATGATGGACGCGTTCAGGCGCTTCACCACTCGGCTCATGCTGTCGAGCCCCATGGTCAGCCCGCCGTCGACCGGCACCATCAGGATGTCGAGCCGGCCGATTTCGGCATAATGGGCATCGGTCAGCTCGTGATGCAGATGGCCGAGATGGCCGATGCACAGACCGGCGGTCTCGAAAATGAAGATCGAATTGCCGTCATGCTCCATCGCGCCGCTGCCGAAGGCGCGGATATCGGTGGTGACGTTGCGGATATAGGTATCGCCGACAACCACGTCATGATCGGCCTTTTCGCCGGGCACGTCGCTCCAGCCCTTCAGCACGTAACGGATCGCCGGGTCCGGCGTCAGCGTGTAATGGGTCGAATGCGCCTTGTTCATGGTCACCACGACGGGCGTCACTGGCGGCTGGTACCAGCCGTTGTAATCGGTGGCGATGGTGACGCCGCCGGGCGTTTCGAGGAAAAAGGTGGAATGGCCGAGATAGGAGATCTTCACCGGCTCGTCCTTCACCGCAGCCGGGGAAAAGCGGGCGAAGACGACATGCGGCAGGCCTTGCGCGATCGCCTGGCACTGGCTGACGGGCTGATTCGCCCCACCCGACTGGGCAAGGGCGGTGCCGGTCATGGCAAGGATCGAAAAGATCAGGGCGAGCATTCGCAGCATCATGCCGTCTCCCCAGCCGTTATCCGCGCCGAGGATGCGCCTCACATGCCGCGCGGTCCAGCCGCCCGGAGCTTCACAATTGCGTTAGCGGTCTCTCAGCGCCAGAAATCCGGGATGGTTTCGGCAAGGCGCGGACCGAGCCGCAACGGGGCGATCTTTTCCGCAAGACCGGTCGAGTCGGAAATCTCGACGCCGACGCCGCAGATGGTCGCCGGGCCGGAGGCTGCCTCGAAGCGGCCCTTCGGCATCTTCGAGATGAACCGGTTCAGCGGCTCTTCCTTGTCCATGCCGAGGGAGGAGTCGTAATCGCCGCACATGCCGGCATCCGAGAGATAGGCGGTGCCGCCATTGAGGATCTGGTGATCGGCCGTCGGCACATGCGTGTGCGTGCCGACCACGAAACTGGCGCGGCCATCGACGAAATGGCCGAAGCATTGCTTCTCGCTGGTGGCTTCCGCATGGAAATCGAAGACGATGGCGTCGGCCTGTTCCTTCAGCGGCGCGGCGTCGAGAATGGCTTCGGCCGCCTTGAACGGGTCGTCGAGTTCCGGGTGCATGAACACGCGGCCCATGACATTGGCGACCAGCACGCGGGCGCCGTTGCGGGCGTAATAAAGGCCCGAGCCGCGCCCCGGCGTGCCCGCGGGGTAATTCGCCGGGCGCAGGAACTGATCGTGGCGCTCGCAGAAAACGACCGCTTCCTTCTGGTCCCAGACATGGTTGCCGGTGGTGACGACATCGGCGCCGGCATTGATGGTTTCGAGGAAGATATCCTCGGTGATGCCGAAGCCGCCGGCGGCGTTCTCGCCGTTGACGATGACGAAGTCGAGCTTCAGATCGGAGACGAGGCCCGGCAGGCGGTCCCAGACCGCCGTGCGTCCGGTTTTGCCGACCATGTCCCCGAGAAAAAGCAGTCGCATTCTATTCCACCCGCCTGTTGAACCGCCGGACCCCGCTTTCGGTGAGCACGGCGTTCAGGCCGATATCATGCGGTTCCGCGGGCACAAATGCCACTTCCTGGCAATCGAAGGCAATGCCGATCAGCTGCGGGTCCATATCTTTTTTGTGAAGGCGGTCGATGGCGCGGTCGTAATAACCGCCGCCGTAGCCGATGCGGTTGCCGAGGCGGTCGAAGGCCGAGAGCGGCACCAGCATGATGTCGGGATCGAGTTCGGGAGCATCAGCCCCGGGGGCCAAAGTGCCAAAACCGTTGCCGACGAGCTCGGCGCCGGCCAGCAGCTCGCGAAACACGATGGTTTCCTTGTCGAGGATGACGGGCACGCAGAGCCGCGCCCCCCGCTCGCGCAACAGCGCCATCAGCGGGCGCAGATCCGGCTCGGAGCGGATCGGCAGGAAGGCGGAGAGGATCGTGCCCGGCACGAAACGCAACTCGGTCTCGGCATGCGCGGCCATATCGAGGCTTTTCTCGATGCGCATATCGACGGCGAGCGCATCGCGCGCCTCCAGTCTTTCCTTGCGTATCCGGCCTTTTTCGTCTTTCAGCGTCATTCACCTGCCCCCCACACCGGGCGACATTCTAACCACGCGGACGCAGAGGAAAAGGCGTTGATGCGACGCCTTTGCGGACAAAATGCTCAATCAGCGCTGCTGGATGCGCGAGAAGCTGCGGGCATCGATGCCGAGGATGTCGAGATCGCGGCCGCTGGGGCTGCGATGAGCTTCGACGGCGGCGGCTGCCGAGGCGGCAGCGCCGAAAACGGCGATCGCACGACCGAGGAAGCCGCCGCGAACGGGACGTTGACGATTGGTCATGACAGGTCTCCTTGCTGTGTATGGCTGCATACTCGCGGATGCGTGAAAATTGTGCAACGCACAATACCAGAGGGGAGCCATGCAGCAAGCGGGAGGCCGGTTAACGCCCAAAGCAATTCCAGCAAAAGTGTGGAGCGGTTCTGCTGCCGGGATTGCGAAAAACTAAAACTAGAACTGCAATTTTCCCAGCCTGCCCATCACGAGGAACACGGCGGCGATGTGCATCGCATTGGCCATGGCGCCCGACACGGCGGCACGCCCCACCGCCTCCACCGACATCAGCTCGACCGCCACTTCCTCCCCCGCTTCCGGGGCGGGTTCACCGATGCGGACCGCATTGCGCAGCAGCGTCACATGCACGTAATTGGTCTGTAGCGCCGGATTGGCGGCGAAGCGGCCGAGATAGTCCGCCTCGTCGGAATCGTATCCAGTCTCCTCGCGCAATTCGCGGCGAGAGGCGAGCAGCGGCGTGGCGTCTTCCGGGTCGACGCAGCCGCCCGGCAGTTCCAGGTCGATCAGCGCCGCCGCATGGCGATACTGGCGGATCATCACCACCTGCCCCTCCGGCGTCAGCGCGAAGGCGACGGCCCAGTCGGGATAGGCCAGCGTATAATAGGGATCGAGCACCGCGCCGGTCGCCGTCGTCACCCGCTCGGCCGACAGATCCACCCAGCGATCCCGGTGAATCGTCCGCCTGCCGTCCGCAGTCCAGGGCCGGATCACCATGCTCGCCTCTTCGAATGGATGGTTTCGGGGCACCCACGGCCCGAAAGAAGATGAAGTGCGATCCGTGGCATCCGATGGATGTTTACGATCCTGGGCGCCTACAAAAGTAGGTGGGCAAAATGCGAAAAAATCCAATGACTTCAATCACAACTTCGACAGAAGTGTGGCATAAAGTGTCGCAAGAAGCAATGCAAAAAGCGTGTCTGTAAGCCTGCAGAAGACTCAATGAAAATGCGTAGCTGGATTACTGGGCGGCTCAGATGAAACCGTTATCACGCGGTGAATCGATATTTCGATAGCGGTGTGCCGAGAAGGAAATTCACGCGAGAATACGCACCGCTGGCTCCCAAGGTTTGCAAATGTGAAATGGCGTTGAAATCACCGCGTGTACTGGTTGTTTGTCAACGACCTCCAAATTTCCAACTGGAATACCGCGTCCTACTATTCTCCATTTAGCATCGGAGAATTCCGTTTCGTATCGCCGATTTTACAGTCCGTCCGCCTCATTACCTTTCATCACAAGCTTTCGCAATAACGCGATCCGAGCATAGTCTCGATGTCCAAAAATTGAAAATATTCATATTTTCAGTTGCTTAATGGGAGAACGCAAAGGGGATGCCTTGCTTTCACGCTAAGCTATGCTATGCAAGCATACCGAGTATTTGGGAGCAATAGGTGAGATATGGCGAAACGACAAAAGCCGAAAACGCTGAAGCAGGTAAAATCCGAAATTATTGATGAGGAATATGAAGCTGTAGACGACAAACGCGGTTTGGGTTGGCTGCTATTTCGCGCACCTGGACAACTTTTTTTGTGGTTGCAATACCTTAATCCGTCGAATGGCCGCGTGCTTGTCTCAGCACGTCAAAAGGGCCATGTGGTGATGGAGGTGTGGTACTCGCTTGTCTTTTGGGCTGTATTGGCTTTCGCCTTTTACTTTTTATTCATTAAAGAGCGCGCCCTCGGCTAAGCCTTTGAACCATATTGTTTTTCGAAATTTCTCCAATTTGAATTTCGAATAATAAGCGAATGGACCAGCACCCCAATTCTTCGAATTGGGGTGCTGGTCCATTTAAAATAGAGCTATTGTGCAAAAAAATAAATATTGATTTTCAAACTTAAAAAATATTTGAAAACATAGAACAGCCAAGAAGCAAAAGATCAATTTGTAATTTGCAAACTCACTTAATATTTAAATGAAATTTGAGAGCACATTACGCGCAACTTTAGCAAGCCGCCAAAGCGCTGGGTAAACAAGCTGTGAGCAGCCATCTTTATTACAGCCCCATTGGCACCTGCTATCAACGATAATGCTGAAGGGCACGCATAACCGTCGCCCGGCTTACGCCCAAACGTCTTGCCAGTTCTGAGTTCGTTACGCCTTCTGCTGATCCCGCGATCAGTTCGTCGCATTCCCGTTTTGAGAGAGCCTTTGGCCTTCCGAGTGTCTTTCCCTCCGCTTAAGCTCTTTTCAAACCAGTATGCGTTCTTTCGACAAGCAATTCCCTTTCGAACTGGGCAAATGCCATGATTACGTTGAGCATCATCTTGCCGATAGCCGTCTGCAATTCGAAGCCAGATAGGGCAAGGCAATGGACTTCAATACCCAAATCGGAAAGATGGCTCATTGTCCGGTTGACGTCTGCAACATCCCTTCCAAGGCGGTCGAGCTTGGTAACGATTAAGCGATCACCCTTCTCAAGCTTCAACAGCAGCGTTTTAAAGCCTGCGCGCTCCAACGCGGATTATGAACCGTAAACCGTTTCCGTGACAATCCTGTGCTTCTCAATTTGGAAACCCTTGGCTTCGATTTCCCTGACTTGGTTCTCAGTTGTCTGCTCGTTTGTAGAAACACGGCAATAGGCAAAAGTGCGGCTCATCAATTCACCCGTTCAAAATCGATGGGCAAAATGTACCCGTGTTCAAAACCAAAGTAAATGGTTTTTGAACAGTGAAATACTGCACATTTCCACTGTTCAAATACGTTCGTTATTGGACATTGTTCCAATTGAGCATAGACGCCAGGAAAGCAATTTCTACGGAACATTTAACCAGCGCGTTTAATCTGATCCAGGCCTAGGTGTAATCCGCTGGCTTCTGAAGGACACGCCAATTTTCAAGGGCACAGCAATTCCCATGCCGCGGTCCTGGCGCACCACCGATTATTTAGATGCTACGCATCCTGTTGTTCTTATATATGACCCATATGGTTTATGCGGAAATGACCTGTCGCACATACCCTTAATAATATATAAGCCCTTTGCGACAATTCATTTTCTGAACCGTTATTCGCAACAAGAAAGCACAAGAAGCACATCCAAAGACGAAACGTCGTAATGCGTGTATTTTATGAGCGAAGCGAAGAAAATACAAAGCATTATGCGTTTCGCCGTCGATGTCAGCCGCGAAGCGATGCTGACGTCGCGCAATTCGATTTATCTTGAGTTTTCCACAAAATTTATGATAAATAAACATATATGGACAGCAGCCTGATGTACTGACTTGTTCCAATCAAGTCAACAATGGTTGCTCATCCATTTATTCCGAATACTTAGGATCAAATGGTGCTCATCAGGCCGCTATTTGATCCTATTTATTTTGGAGATAACAATGTTGAATATAAATTATATAGATAGCCCAATCGGTTCAGGAAAAACTCATTTCATTATCGACACGATTGAGCAGTCGCCTGAAAAAACAACAGTAGGAACGCAAACTAACGCGTTGAGCAACGAATATCAGAGACGCCTGGGGCAGGTGGAGAACAAAATAATCTCGACCGAGACCGTCGAAAAAGTCAATCACTCTTACCAAAAGAGCCTCAACACAAAGCGTGTCATCATCGCGAACCAGAACGTCGTTTTCAATACTCCGAGCACCAATCGAGCGGTATTTCTTGACGAAATTCCAGACCCCTATAGCTTCATCAAGATCAACAAAATGAATGCCACAGCAGCCTACTGGGCTTCTGCATTTTCATATGCCAGTACAAGCAACTCTGGATATTATCGCCTTGCACCAACAGATAAAATGCGCAGTCTCGCTACAGCGCGAGATGATGAACATATTAGCCGTACGGCATTGCAAAATTTGTTTCAGAAAATCTGCAATGAATACAACCACGTTTACGTCAATGCAGCGCATTTTAACGAGTTGCAGCAAGGCAAGAGAGAACAGCTCCAAGCTCACGTCGTCATGCAGCCTACAATGTTGCAATACCGATCACTGACCGTCGCTGGCGCAAATTTCACCGACTCCATTTTCTACCAGCTGTGGTCACGTCAAGTTGGATTTACTCAACTTGCTGCTCCGCTGCGTTATGGCAACTTGAGCCATAAAGCCGCTCTCACGAGCATCTTCTATCTGTCGGAGGTCGATATGAGCCGACGATTGATGGACGCAATTGGATATCAAAAGTTTCTCGACGAAGCAGCCAAAGCAATCAGGCACAAGTTCGGAGAACAGCCTCATATCTATTGCTTAAACAATGAGAAGGGAGATGATGGAGAGCTCGTTTGGCCCCTACCGAGCGGAACACGAATTTCGCCTGATCCTCGGGGCGAGGACAAATACAGTCACTTCAATATGGCCGTACATCTCGCCAATCTGAATGACGACCCAGCTTCGTTCTCCTTCTTGGCGGACTTCTACAATTTAGATAGCCGAACAGTGAAAATTGCTAGGACATATGAGCGCCAGCACCAATTTCTCGGGCGTACTTCGTTGCGCGACATGAGTTGCCAGAAGCCTGTTGTACTTATTTTTCTCGACAAGGCCGCAGCCTTTCATCAACGCGATCTAATTGGTTGCGCCGATCCCGAGTTCATCGACCTCTCCATTCCAGAACTTTACGCAATTGAAGAGAAGAAAGTACGCACCGCAACGGAAAAGAAGGAATATAATAGACTACGGCAAAAAGCACTGCGCGAAAGGAAGAGAGAGATTGCAAATGATCACGGTACAACATTTCAGTATACCGATTTCGATTTAAGGATATGGACGAATTTTAATGACGTCAAGCCCACGACATACACATGCAAATGGAATGACATTGTCAATTTGCTTTTATATTATTCAAAAATCAAAGTACATTCGAATTTAAATAACGCAAAACACAGTGACCATAAGAAAGCGTGCCAACTGTTTCGGGAGGGTCATTTTGTGGACGTGAACAAACCCACTTTAAAAGATAATATTCTTTCTTCCAATTTGTTAATTCTCGACATCGACGATGCAGAGGGAAGTCCGGAGCAGCTGTCGATCTTTCTAAAGAAAAAAAATATAACTCATCTTATCGTGCATTCGTTTTCACGAAAAAATAACTACAACAGCTTCAGAGTGATCATTCCCATGGACGAGGCTGCTAATAAAAATAACTACAAGCAGATATTGAATAATTTGGAATTAGATATAAATGCGACCTATCCCTATCAATATCCAATTGACTACAACTGCAGGAACATAACTAAGTGGTTTTTTCTGCCTTCACGATCTCATTTCGAATGCGATATATTTATTGACGGTACTGTTAAGGTCAATGAATTCGTCGATATGCCGAAATTTCTCAGTGTCTCGAGGGAACTTTCGCGGAATATAAAAGTATCAACCAAGATAACGAAGCCAAAACAATTTACCGGCAGTCCAAATACGCAATGCGCTGACGATATTCTCAATTACTGGGCTGTTTCGCCAGGGCAAGGAAAAGGAAACCAAAATTTCTTCCTTGCTGGCCGCCATCTGAAGAATGCCGGCTATTCTGAAGAAGACATAAGGTTTCTCTTGGAGAGCAATAAGAGCATGTTTGGTAATGGCAACGACCGCGATACGAGTTCTGTTATTAAAACATTGTTTTATAAGTAATTTTGGGGGGCCAGTGCCCCCATTTTCCCTGCTCCTAGAAGCGGCTTCAGTTCTCTGTAGCCATCATTGTCTAAAGAGCTGCATGACGTTCTCGGCGTATCCATCCGGCGAAGGCCGCGGGGCTTATGATTTCGGCTCGTCTGCCATGATGCGTTTGATGACTTCCGGGTCAC